>PKWM01000043.1 GCA_003133245.1 Rhodoferax sp.
AACGTTGGGACACTACTGATGCGAGGTATAAATGTTAAACGGTGATATTTCATGGCTTGTTGAACCGCACACGCATGACATGCTCATGCAGTTCCCTTTGCCGCTCGCCATTGTGGGGAGCGATGGCAGCATCAAGCTGGTCAACCGAAGTTTTACCGGTGCCTTCGATGCCTCTTGCCTTAAGTCGGACAGCCTGCAAAAAGTCCTGAAAAAACCGCATGATCACACGCACGCGCCGGTTTCATTGGTCTGCAACGGCTGCACGACCCCGGTTTTTGTACGTACCGTGAATGTCGGCGACGACACGATTCTGGTGCTCCAAAAGTCAAGCGAAACCGCATTCGACGCAGAACGGGCTGAAATGCACAGTCGCATAATCGAACTGGAAAAATTGAGTGCAACCGATCGCTTGACGGGTGCCTGGAATCGCGCCCACTTTGACAAGACCATCGCTATCGAATTAAGTCGCAGTGTCCGCTATCTTCAGCCGCTGGCGCTGATTTTTTTGACATCGATCATTTCAAGCGGATCAACGACACTTACGGCCACGCCGTCGGCGATGTCGTCCTTTGCGAACTGGTCAAGGTCGTCCGGGATAACATTCGCGCCTCGGACATGCTGTTTCGCTGGGGCGGAGAAGAGTTCGTCGTTTTGGCCCCGGCCACCAGTTACCGCTCCGCCGCGAGTTTTGCCGAAACGCTGCGCGTCAAGGTCGAACAACATGAGATCGATACCGCCGGAAACATCACTATCAGCCTGGGTGTTGCTGAACATATTTCCGACGAAAGCGAAAATTCCTGCTTGCAGCGCGCTGATGCGGCCATGTATGCCGCCAAGAATGGCGGTCGCAATCGCGTCGTGGTCGATCAACACGGCAACAGTGATGCCTGGGCGGCGGATCAAAGCGCCACGATCCTGCACCTGAGCTGGCATGAATCCTATGATTGCGGCGAACCCACGATCGATCAGGAACATCGTCAACTATTCGAGCTGGCCAATACACTGATCAATGCGGCGTTTAAGCGCGAATCAAATCCACACGAATTCGAGGATGCCTTGAAAAAACTGCTCGCGCACGTGGTAAAGCACTTCGCCGACGAGGAGGCTATTCTTGCCCGGCATCACTACGCTGATCTTGATGTCCAAGTACGTGCCCACAAAATGTTGATAGAACACGCACTACGACTGCGCGACGCGGCAGCAGCAGGCGGTGTCACGATCGGCGAATTTGTGGATTTTCTTGCGGACGAGGTGGTCGCACGGCACATGCTCAAAGTAGACCGCGAGTTTTATCCGCTGTTTAAAACAATCCCGCCTGCCCAGGCTATCTGATTCAAGGCGCGGATAGTTACTGTCCAGAGCGCCCCCTCGCAACAAATCTGAGCCTGATATCCTGATGTGTCGGCCTATGATGCGACGGCAGACCGAGCATCTGGCTCGGTATGATCTACCGCTTGCCATTCAACGCACCAAACAGAACTACCTCCATGCTGCAAGGCCTGACGCCATTTCTCGTCCATTGGGGAATTACCGCACTGTCGCTCTGGGTGGCCAGTCTCATTTTTGCAGGGATCAAGTTTACCGATACGTCGTCTTTGATCGTCTCTGCACTGCTGCTTGGTTTTGCGAACGCCATTGTGAAGCCGCTACTCATTGTTTTGACTTTGCCGCTGACGTTTCTGACATTCGGCCTGTTCCTGCTGGTGATCAATGCGCTGATGATTTTGCTAGTAGCATCACTGGTCAATGGGTTCAAGGTCTCAAGTTTCTGGACCGCCTTTTTTGCCAGCATCTTCATCACTGTGCTGAGTTTTGTGATCGGCGCTTTTGTGGCTGGTGGTGATCAGTCGCAAGTGATCCAGATGCCTCACAACGGTATGTGGCTTTGATGTCGGTGGTAGTGATGCTTTAGCTACTGTTATGGTTCAGCCTGAAGTGCGACAGAGCTAATTTTGGCGGGCCAGATAGCTCAAGAGCCTGGGCATCGTTGCGGCAGATCTTTCAACCCCTGCTGCTCCCGCTTGAACTCCACCTGGTTGCCGTTTACGCGCACTACGTAGATTCCGTCAAAGTCAGCATCATTCCATCTTGGCACCACACTCGGCTCCCCGCCAGCCTTCTTAACTAGATCTCTGGCCAGTACGGCCGCCAGGTGGTGCTCCCAGGCTACCACCACCAAACCTTGCGTCTTGAGCAGTTTGTCAGCCAGATCGCCCGTCTGGTGCATCCCATAGGAGATGTCCACCGGCATTCCCACGCTCACCGCATAGGGCTCGATGGTGGCCAACGGTCGGATGTAGAAGAAATCAACCCCGCTGTCCTTCTTCTTGGTAGCCGGATTGGTCGCATAGTTGGCAGAAGGCTGACCGTAGCGGCGCAGGACTGAGGGCAAGGCAAGCGCGCGGTTGAGGCCCTGACAAGTGATCTGGCCAAGACCTGCCTCGGGCTTTTCACCGTGGCGCACGATAACCACAGTGGTCTGGGCACCAGCGAGGATCGAGAGCGAAAGCAGGAACGTAAGTAGCAGTTTCATCATGGTGGTATTTATATCCTCATCGGACCAGGTCGTGACGCTCAAACTGAAAGCGGGCCTTCAGATGTGGAAGCTGCCAGCCTCGATACGCCCGCATGAATTCCTTGCTGTGCTCTGCCGACACTTCCAGCCAGTCCTGATACCGATCCGACGGAAGGATCGCCACCATGCGCTTTTCATCGGCAGGTTTGTGGAAGAGTCGCATCAGCGGGTGCTCATCGGCATTGATGGTCAGCATGGTGTAGCTGTGCACCACCTCGCCCTTAGGTGACTTCCAGGTTGACCACAACCCGGCGATCCCCAGCGGTTCACCGTCAGCGCGTGCGATGCGCGTTGGGACGGCCTTGCCACTGCGCCAGTCAGGCTCAAAGAAGGCTTCCGCTGGAATGATGCAGTGCTGGCTTCGCTTCCACGCCTCCCTGAAACTGGGTTTCGTTGCGACGGTCTCGCTGCGAGCGTTGTAGGTGTGTGGTGATCTTGGTGTCGAGCGACCAGTGCGGCACCAGACCAAATAAGCCCGTCAGAGCCTCGCGCTGCGGCACCGCTTCGTCGCCTACATCAGCATGAGGATGGCGACGGATGAGGGCTCCCAGGTAACCTGGCCACAAGTCAAGCGCCGGATTGAGGCCAATGAAGGCATGACTCGTGCTGTGGGTCAATTCATGGAGTGCCACGTTGTAGTAGCGGCTTGCCTCGGGAAACACCCCAGGCAAGGGCAGTTGAATCACATCGTCGCCGGGCCGGTAACACGCACGGTCGCCACCATGGCGAATAACCGCACCAGAATGCGCCAGCAGCTCTTCGGCAGCAGCAATGGGGCTCCAGGTACCCGTTAACCGCTGAAATGTTGTATTTCGGCTTCGCGGGAGCCGATATTCGAGGGCGTGGTCTACTGGGCTATAGTCGGGCAACATGATGCGTCGGGAATAGCGAGTTCGGCGTTTGACAGAATTTCGCCAGGATAGACGACACGCTTCAAGGCGACGGAAATGACTTCAATATCTAGTGCAGTTGATCGCAAACCGAGACCCCATGCGCCTTGCCGCGTTCTCTGTCAACACCGTCCGCGGGCGGCATCCCAGGATATCCCGTCGTCTAGCTTGGGAATGCCAAGATAGGCGCTCGGCTACATCACGTAGGTGTAGGAACGTGCAAATGAGCAGAAGAACTCTACTTTCTTGGAGCAGTGGCAAAGACAGTGCGTGGGCGCTTCATGTCCTGCAACGAGACCCGCTTATTGATGTGGTCGGCCTATTCTGCACGGTTAATAAGGTGTTTGATCGCGTAGCCATGCACGGCGTAAGAGTCGCGCTCCTCCAACAACAGGCGGAAAGCGCCGGTCTCCCGCTATACATCATTGAGATTCCATTTCCTTGTAGCGATAGCGAATATGCCGAAGCCATGACCTCGTTCATTGATACGGCAAGAAAGGAAAGTATTGAGTGCTTTGCATTTGGCGATCTCTTTCTCGAAGATGTGCGGCAATATCGAGAAACAAATCTAAATGGAACGGGAATCACTCCAATATTCCCGATTTGGGGTATTCCGACAAAGCAGCTGTCCAGCGAAATGATAGCCAGTGGACTAAGGGCTGTGATCACATGCCTTGACCCAAGGCGCCTGTCAGAGAAATTTGCCGGGAGAGAGTACAACGACTCTTTTTTGAGCGACCTTCCCGAAGGCATTGATCCTTGCGGCGAATATGGAGAATTCCACAGCTTTGCATTCGATGGCCCAATGTTTCAAAACCCAATAGAAATATCCTTGGGAGAGACAGTTCATCGAGATGGTTTTGTATTCACAGATTTGTTACCGCCTACACCTAACGAGTAAGGTTAGATCGTGATCGCGAAGCGAGCCACGATCTGAAGAAGTGGCCCCGTTTGTTTGAACAACTTTCCCCGATTTATAAGTGGACTGAGGGCGGGTTGCAGCCTTGGCCAGTTTGGGCAGTTGCCTACGCCGGTGTGACGTCACTCTCTTTAACTTCAGGCGCCCTGACCAACAACACCGGCACAGGCGCCATGCGTACTATCTGCTCCGCATCACTACCCAGCATCAGGCGCTTCACACCGCGTCGGCCGTGGGTGCCGATCACGATGAGGTCGGCGTCCCAGGCCTTCGCTTGCTCGACAACGGTATCAGACACGCGGGTCGCCAAACTGTCGAAGAGCAAGGTGTCAACTTTGACGCCGCTGGTGGCGACAAGGGTTCGGGCCTGCTCAAGAATCTTCTCGCCGGCCTCTTTCATCAACGGAATCACATCACCCGCATAGGCCCCGTAGAGCTCGATGCCCGTTGCAAAGGTCAATGGGTCGACCACGTGAATGAGGCGCAGGCTTGCTCCCGTGAGCTTTGCCAGCTTGATGGCCTCGTCCAGCCCCTGGGTGGATGTGCTGCTGCCGTCGATGGGGACAAGAATGCGCTGGTACATAGAAAACCTCCGCCGATCATGTGGGACTGGTATCTTATCAGCTGAGTGTCGATAGGTGGTGGAGCCACTGCCTTGAGAAATGTCAATGCGGCCTGGCAGTCTGTCAAATCAATGTGCTAGCCAAAACGATAAGGCCAGCGCTTCGCACCAAGCGACTTGCACCGGCCCCATGCAAGTACCACTGCTCATTGAACCACAGCCCGGCTCGCGGTGGCTGCGCACCCGTAGGCACCGCCCAGTCGCAGGCGCTTCTAGCACTTGCGCGCAAGAGTATTGACGCCCTTCAGAAGTAACCTTTTTGAATAAGTTAAGACGTGCAAAAATACACGTGCCTAGTGTAACGAGTGCGACCGCGAGAGTATTATCAGACCCGGCACCGACGTGTAAGTGAAAATTTTCGAGACTACGCACCAACTTGGCTCGCCGCCGAAAAACCGCCGCACACGGTGACCGGCTTTCTATCCGGCTCAACCTTTTCGAGCCGCTCAAGTGCTCGATTGTCAAGAAAGGGCTGTGAACATGTTCGAGTGGCTACGGTCTTTATTGCCCCATGTATCACTACGGCTATGCACTGGTCTTCATTGTCGTTTTCTTGAACAATGTCGGTTTTCCCCTGCCGGAGGAAACGATGCTTCTTGGGGCCGGATTCATCTTGGGGAAGTCCGCCAGTACGCTGTGGCCACCTTTGATGGCCGGAGGAGTGGCTTGTTTTCTGGGCGGCATCTGTTCCTTTTGGATGGGGCGGCGATTGGGCAAAAGCGGCTTAGAGAAGATTCATTGGCTCCGTCTCACGCCTAAAAGGCACCCCCTCGCAACAAATTTGAGCCTGATATCCTGATGTGTCGGCCTATGATGCAGCGGTAGTCGATGCATGCAACCGGCTGTTCGCGCAGCAGCGGTCTGCTTTTTCAACCTGACGCACCACTGAGCAAGAAATGAGCAATGATCTGAACGTACGACCGTGGGACAGCATTCCAGTCAGGCTCGGGCTTGGGGTGCTGATCATTACCCTGGCTGCATTTGTGCTCACGCTGCTGATCGTGGCCGCTCAGGAAGAACGAGATTTCACCGCCGTGGATCTGAGCGAAGCGCACAAAATCGCCGCCGTCACGGTCGCCGATCTCGGCGACCAAATGATGGCCGGCGGCGGCCCGGCGGTCTGGCGTGCCGTCTCCGCTAAAACAGTGCAGCGTGGTCAGATGACCGGTGCATTGCGCATTCTCGTGCTGAATAAGGACGGCGTCGTCAAAGCCGGATCGGACAGCACCGTGATCGGCACCCGGATCGAGACCAAGGCCAACTCTGAGTGCCCGGCCTGCGACAGCGCACGAGTGGAAGACTTTCCGGCGTCAGTGATTGTCACCAGAGCGCAGGGCTTTCGGCGACTGCGCGTCGTCAACGCGATCATCATTACTCAGGCCTGCAAAGGCTGCCACTCACAGGACGAGGTAGTGCGCGGCTATCTCACGATCGACTTTGACCTCTCGCGTCTCGACAACAGCGCGAAAGAGCGGCGCCTAAGCATCCTCATGGTCGGCCTGTTTTCGGCGCTTGCAATGTTGCTGTTGACCGCGCTGCTATTCAGGCGGCTCATGCTGCGGCCGATCCGCGCCTTGATTGGGTCCGTGCAACGCCTCGCCAGTGGCGACCTGGGAGAGCGCACCCAGGTGTTGGGCCGCAATGAGCTTACGCTGCTGGCGCGTGATTTTAATCACATGGCCGAACGCATTGAGGAACAGGTCGCGCGCATCGAAGCTGCCCACACCGAGTCGGCGCTGCTCTATACGCTGGTGGTCGAGGCTTCAAAAAATCTGGAGATGAGCGACTTCGCGACTGGCGTATCCAGGGTAATCGTGGACAAGCTTCATGCGAGGCATACGGCCTTCTTTCTGGAGGCGGCAGACAGCGGCTGGATCTGTGCCACTGCCGGGAGGCAGCAGCAAGAGGCTTTGGTCAAAGGTGACGACGCTCTGGAGACAGCGCTGCTACCGGGCACGGCGCAAATGCAGCAACTGCTCGATGGCGCTACGCTGCCGTTTGTCGGAGAGGCCTGTCGCACGCAAAAATTGCAGTTCATGCGGGTCGGCGGTGAACTGACTTTTGCGCTTCCGGTGATTGCGGAGACACGCTTGGTTGGTCTGTTGGTTTGCGTCGGAATTTCAGAACGGACCCGCGTGGATCAAGATCTGCTGACCAATCTGGGGGCTCATCTGACACTGGCGGCGGCAAATTCCCGCAATTACACCGAGGCCATTACCGACGGGCTTACAGGGCTCAAGAACAAGCGCTATGGCCTTGCTCGACTTGAAGAGGCCGTGTTTGCAACGCGGCGTTATAAGTCCGGGCTTGCGCTTGCGATGTGCGACATCGACCATTTCAAGCGGGTCAACGATACTTACGGGCATCCTGCGGGCGATGCGGTCCTACGGGAAGTGTGCCGCCGGATCGCTGCTTGCGTTCGCAAGGCGGATATTGCCGTGCGCTATGGCGGCGAAGAGTTCATGCTGATCCTGCCCGAGGCTGATGTAAATTCACTATCGGCTATCGGCGAGAAAATTCGTCTGGCGGTGGCAACTTCGCCGGTTGGCTTGGGCGCTGTCGGGGGCTCTCTTGCGATCACACTGAGCGTTGGAATTGCTGCCTTTCACGCCGACGCCGACAGCGCCGACTCGCTCATCGCTCGGGCTGACCGGGCGCTTTACCGCGCCAAGGAAAATGGACGCAACCGCGTCGAGCTTGATCCTTGAGATCAAGGGCAGATGTACATGGAGTCGCCTGGCAGTGGCTACTGTCTCAATGTGCCGCATCGATGAAGGCGACCACGCAGTCGAGTTGGTCGGGCACGTTGAGCGCCGGAGCGTGCCCGCAGCCTTCGACTTCCAGCACCTGCAACAGGCCCGCCGCACCCGGGCGTTAGGTTCGTGGTGTCTGATGCATGAACCAGCGCCCAAGGAAGCGCAGCGAACAATTCGTTTGTTCTGCCTTGCCGCTTGTGCCACTTCCAAATATGGCTATGCGGTTCCGCGTCGGAACAGGAAGCTCGCAATGACGAATTCCCGGTTCATAGTCCGTTTGTGGGTCCGCACCGGGCTACCGGCGCTGCTCATCCGATGCTCTGCCGCCACCGGATCGTGGCCTTGACGGGATCGACGGAACCGAGTGCGATCCAGGCGCAGGCCGGTAGCTATGCCCGGGCGCAGTGCTGCCGCCCCGTTGCGGCCGCTGGGCACCGCCGCGATAGGGGGCAACCTGGTAATCCGGTCCCCAGGGACCGTAGTCGAAGCCGAACGGTTCATAGTAATCCACTCCGACGCCCACGCTTACATCCCCGCTGTAGCCGTACCCCCCACCAGTGACGGCACAACCCGACGCCAGCAAAATGAAACAGCCGACCACCACAGCGCCGATAAAGCGGCGTTTGAATCGGGTAGTCGACACAAATTTGCTCTCATAACACCGCCACACGGCTTACGTGATCGGGAGTGAAGAAATTATTGGTCGTTATTGCAAGAATTGGGTCGAGGTCATTTGTCACTACTCTCGATGGTGATCAGTGTGATCTCGGGCGCGGCAAACAGGCGTATCGGCGGACTCCATGTGCCGGCGCCTCGGCTGACATACAGCCGTCGCCCATCAGCCAGTTCGGTCAGGCCGGTGTGTGCACGGTAGGCCAGCTTTCTGGAAGTTCAATTTCAAAGTTTTCCCGACCGGTCAGCGGTCATTTATGGCGGCCCTCACCGTAAGAACATGCTGAAAAATCGAGTCTATGTGTGCAAGCGCACAGATGAATTCTTGACGACTCCTTAAAGTTAAGCCGTGAGTCATTAATTGGTTCACGCTTGTGGTAATGCGTTCAATTCTTTTCAAGGAGAAACCATCATGAACAAAGATCAAGTCAAGGGCGCTGTCAAAAACATCGCGGGCCAAGTTCAACAGAAAACCGGAGAAATGGTTGGCAATAAAGAGCAACAGGCCAAGGGTTTGAATAAACAGGTTTTCGGGCGGGCGCAGGAAGCCTTCGGAGATGCCAAAGAAGTTGTCAAACACGCCCGGGAAGCTGCCAGCGCAAGCTCGCATAAAGTCTGAAAACATATTTGCCTCAAGAGTATAAAAAATTAACCGGGCCTTTCAAATTGGCTCGGTTGTTTTTCCGATTATTATTATGAACACCAAAATCGTTTTCCGGCCCTGTTGGAGCACCGCATCTTTCGGCGCCAGCGCAGCGACCTCGCCACTGGAACTGTCAGCTCTGGGAGCGCATCTCACATCGTGTCAAGGCTCGCACAGTCGCTTTTTTGCGATGCAATCCGTGGCGCAGGCTTTGCACGGTTTTGTGGCAACGCGCTTTGTGACAACACTGGCGCTGCTCACGCTGTCGATGGTGGTCGCGTCTCTGGTCTTGTAGCCACCATGGGGGAAGCCAGCGCGTTCAAGTCTGGGCGAGAGTTCTGTGCATGGTTGGGACTTGTGCCAACGCAAACCGGAACAGGCTGCTAGTGCACAACCGGGGCCTGCCGGCGGCCCTGGCAAGGGCCTAAAAAATTAAAAATTCCAAAAAACAGAATCCAAAAGTCAAAGTCAGAAGTCAAAAACCACCGCTTCGCGCACACCCCTGGCTGGCGTATTCGCCGATTCTTTAGATACATTACGAACTCGCTTGCGCGCATCCCCGCGCGTCCACGATGGCGCTGAAACGCCGTCCACGATCAGTTTGAAACGGGCGTTCGCCAATGTCATGATTGCATTGGGAGCAATTGCCATTGGCTGGTTCTTCTCTCGACTGGTTTTGCGCGGCGTGTTTGAAATCGCAGCGAGAAGCACTGACCTTGCAGGACAAGTCAAAACAGCCAAAGCTAAGACACCTGCCATCGATGCCAGACTACCCATCGAAGAACGCCAGAAAGAACTGGACTTGATAGATGCTTCTCTTGAAGGACCTCGGTCACGAATCCGTCTTTGAACGCCGCAGCCGAGTTGACTACCGGTCTTGCGGTCATATGTTTTTCCTGCGTCTACTGGGGGAATTTGCTGGTTGGCCTGCTGGGTGTCATCTTTGTCGCGCTTTCGCTGTGCATCCAGTATGTTGCAGTTTGCGTTTTTCTCAGCGACTACTTCGGCCCGGTACTATTCAAGGCCCGACTTCAAGGTAAACCCACACCGTCCCCGACCAGCATTTCCTATGATGAACATCGTGCCAAGTTGAAACCGGGCAACCTAGCCGTTTTTGGGAATATTTTGTCTACGCATGTCCAATAACATCCAAAGGCATGCGGCTTAAAACTGGCACCAGACTGGCACCAAGAGCACCAATGAAAAAAGCATGCTACAGATTGAGTAGCAGGCTTTCCATATTTGGTATGGCTTTTAGTGGTGGGAACTGAGAGATTCGAACTCTCGACCGACGGATTAAGAGTCCGCTGCTCTACCAGCTGAGCTAAGTTCCCATTCGGAGAATTTGGGTGACCCGGACGGGGTCGATTCCGTTTTTCACCAGCGGGGATTCTAGCAGTTCTTGGGGTGCATTCGTGGGGCTTGCGGAGCGAATTGCGCGGGTCAGTTGCGGGTGTATGGCGGGGGCTTGATGCGGGGATGCCGTTGCATTCCACAAAAGGAATTGCTGCGGGACAGCCGCCATCAACTCGTCCCGATGCCGCGTCGACAGTTTTCAGCGATGGGCCGTCCAAAGGCGGCGAAGGTGGCGAACCCGGTGGCCAGATCTGCCCGGTCGTCAGCGACACCAACCCTAACCCCCACCAAGGGCTCGGTTGCCATTTTTCTTTACGCAACCAATCTATTCAAGGAGTGCCACCAAAATGGCTGTATTCAAACTTACGCAAACCATGATTGCCGTGGGCTTTGCGTTTCCTTCCGGAAGGACGCGCATGGAGGCCTGTGACAGCGATGTTCCAGGTCTGTACCTCGACGTCAATTTCATTGCCCCTACCCAGGGCGAGTTCCGCTATCGCTATAAAGATGCATCAGGCAAGACCTGCCATGCACCGCTCGGAAACAGCAAAGATGTCACGCTCGATGCTGCTCGCCGGACCGCGACTCTGCTCAAAGTCCAGATCAAGCAAGGGATCTATCCCAATACCCTTGAAGAACCCAAGGCGGAAGAGCTGACCTTCGCCAAGTTTTTCGATGATCATTACTACCCGTATGTCACGAATCGCAAACGTTCGCACAAGCGTGACAAAGAGTTGGCGGTACGAGTGAACAAAGTGATTGGCGACAAAAAGCTGACGGAGATCAATCGGCTGATGCTTTCCAACCTGCACATGGCCCTGCTCAATGATGAGAAGCTGGCACCCGCTACCTGTGACCTGCACATCCGTTTCGTCAAGCACGCGTTGCAGCTGGCAGTCGATTGGTCCATGCTGGAGAAGAATGTGGCGTCGCGCTTTCCCATGTTCAATGTTGATAACCGGTCGAATGACTTTCTTACGGATGCAGAGCTACAGCGCTTTGTTCAGACGGTCCAAGCCAGCAAAAACAAAGTCATAGCCAACCTGATTCTGTTCATGCTTTCCAGCGGAATGCGCATGACCGAAGCCATGTCCATCAGGTGGACCGACCTGAACATGGGCAACCGTACGATCAGCATTCCAGCCAGCAATGCCAAGAGCCGCAGATTGAAGTCCATCCCCATGAGCGATATGGCGGCAGAGGCGATACAGAGTCAACTTGCAACCAAGGGCGACTCGGAATATGTCTGGGTCAATCCGAAGACTGGAAAACGGTACGTGAACATCAATAAGCCATTTGATGTGCTGCGTAAAAAAGCGGGTGTGCCGACCTTCAAGATTCATGGATTGCGCAGGACATTTGCTACTACCTTGGCCAATGCAGGTACGTCGATCAATGTCATCCAGCAACTGCTTACGCACGCCAGCCCGGTCACGACGGACAGGTACATAAGGGTGTCATCCAAGACGCTTCACGATGCGACCAACGGTGCATCTTCGGCAATCAGGG
>PKWM01000008.1 GCA_003133245.1 Rhodoferax sp.
AACGTTGGGACACTACTGATGCCCGTTATAACCCTATTTTCGGCAGTTCCCAGGGCGTAAACCGGCTGCAAGCTAGACTGAGAGCCAGTTTTAACTGACTGACAGAGGTCACCAGATGGGTGAAGCAAAAAGACGTCAACTCGCTTGGCGCTGAGTCGCAAAACCAAGAACGAGCCGGGTGAGCAGATTGAGTTGCTGATGCCCGACAAAGATGTGCAGGCCTGGGAGTACGCGGCGACGAAAACGAGACGGACATCTGTTCGGGAGGAATGAGTTTGATTGTTTTCATGAGGTGTACGGGGCAGTTGAAACGGCCACAAATCATGAATAAAATTTTCCAAAACGATGGGCAACGTAGGGCAACTGGGGGTAATCGGACGAGGATTTTTGGACTTGCGCTGGCGCTGATTGTGGGCTTTGACTAGTCGCTGCCGGTTCTGTGGTAAACCCGGGGCATGAATACTCCCATCAAAATCGATTTTGTTTCTGACGTATCTTGCCCTTGGTGCGTGATTGGCCTCAAAGCCTTGGAAATTGCCATTGACCGACTGCAAGGCCAAGTGCAGGTTGACATCCACTTTCAACCCTTTGAGCTCAACCCCCACATGCCACCGGAGGGGCAGGATATTAACGAGCACATCAACCAAAAATACGGATCTACACCTCAGCAAATGGAACAAACTCGTGAAGCCATCCGGTTGCGCGGCGCAGCCCTGGGCTTTGAGTTTGGTGTTGGCAAACGTGATCGCATCTACAACACCTTCGATGCACACCGGTTGCTGCATTGGGCCGCTCTGGAGGGCAGCAAGGGCCAGCAAAAGGCGCTCAAAATGGCGTTGTTCACAGTCTACTTCACCCTTGGTCAAAGCCCTGCTTCGCATGATGTGCTGTGCGCTCTGGCTGAACAGGTCGGCCTTGACCCACTGCGCGCCCGCGCCATATTGTCAGGCGATACCTTTGCCGCCGAAGTGCGAGAAAGAGAGTCCTTTTATACCAGCCAAGGCATCAATTCAGTGCCCGCTATCATTCTTAACGACCAGCATCTGATCTCGGGTGGACAACCACCTGAAGTGTTTGAGCAAGCTCTGCGAAAACTGGCAGAACTTGATCGTTGATATTGATGCCTCTGTCTGTCACCTGATTATTGAAGTCACTGACCGGTAAGACCAGTTGAGGGTTTTCACCAACGGCTGCCTTGGGGCGTCAAGACTTGGGGACAGACAAAAATTTGATGACATCTTGAATCAGGCAAAACACTCAGTTCGAACTCGAAAACTGGTGAAGCAATTTTCTCGCGTGGAAATTATTATCAAGCCTACAAGAGCTTCAAATGCTAGACTTTTGCCATGACCGCGCGCCTTGGTGAGTTTGCCGAGTACTGCTGTGAACTGTTGTCCATCGTCGGACCGTGTGTGGCGCGTCGCATGTTCGGCGGATATGGCATCAGTACCGATGGTCTGACTATTGCCATTCTCGCTGACCTGGGGGAGGGTGAAAAACTTTGGCTCAAGGCCAATCCGGATTCAATTCCAATGTTTGAGTCCGCGGGTTGTAAACGCTTCACGTATCTGGTCAAAGGAAAGCCCCAAAGCATGGGCTACTACAGTGCTCCGGACGAGGCGATGGAATCGGCCCAAGAAATGGCACCTTGGGCACATCTGGCATTACAAGCGGCGTTGGCGGCACGGCAACCCAAGATCAAACGCTCCAAAAATTGAATAAACCAGAGATTCTTATTTCAACTTGAAGTGTGGCATCAAGAGGGTTATAGGTGAGCGATTTTGTGTGCTAATTTGACTGCACTGCGTTGATCCCCAACACGCTGGAATCTTCTGTGCCGTGCCCGGCCGCGATGAGCTGGTCCATGCGCTCTGCCACCGACGGCAAGGCCGCCAGTGGGCGGTTCCCCGCAGTTTCAAGCATCAACCGTAAATCCTTGCGCGCCATCGTCAACTCAAAGCTTGGCGTGAAATCGCCTTTTGCCATCTTCAGGCCACGCCCGTTCACAATCGCATTCAAGTCAATCAAGCCGAGCAGTTTGACGGCGTCTTCGCCGCACACGTTGCTCGCCTGCGCCAGGGTCAATACGTCAGCCATTACCGCCGACACACCGATGATCATGGCATTACCAAACAATTTATTCGCGGCCGCCAGATCTGTGCGCTCACCCAGGTATTCCAGACGGCCCGTCATTTTGGAGAGGTCAGACTTGATAGCTTCGAAGAGCAGCTTAGGCCCGGCGACCATCATCGAACCCTGCGCATTGCGCGCCGCAGGCGGCCCCATGAAAACGGGGCAGTGCAGGTACTTCACCCCTTCGGTCTTAAGCCGCTGGGCACGTGCTGCGGTGCGTGTCGGCAACGTGGTGGTGTGATCGATGATGATCGCATTTGGTAACAACCCGCCACGCGCTGCGGCGAGTACTTCTTCAACCACATCATCGTCTTTGAGTACCAGGTGAACACGCTGCGCACCGCGCACCGCCTCGGCCGGACTCGCCGCTGCAATCACACCGAACCGCGCGAGAGCCTGAAGCTTGTCGGGTGAACGGTTCCACGCGGTCACCGTGTCGCCGCGTTTGGCAGCGGCTTCGGCGAAAGCGCTGCCTAGCAAGCCGGTACCGAGAAATGCAATGGTTGACATAAATTGGCTCCTTTAAGCTGTTTGTGACTGCGGCCACGCGTGCGTGTGACCCGTCAATAATTTGTCTTTGTATCACGTCTTCTAAAGACCGCTCTGCCGCTCTGGGCGCAGGCTGGCGGATTCCGGGTGGCTGATCGCGTTTCTCACTTGCAACAAGAGTCGGTCGTTTTCAGTACTAAGGGTACGTTCGGTGGAGAGGTGATTGCGCACGTCGGCAAAACCCAGCCGGGCAGGAATGCCTGCTGAACGGCAGGCCGCCGTCAGCAAAGTGGCCTTGGTCACGCACCAGCCCACCCCCTGTTCGAGCACGGTGCTGGCCCGCATCCCATGATGGGTCAGATCGACGCGGTAGGGGGCGTACCGGAAACCGTCGCGTACTGCGTAATAAAGCGCCACGGCGCGCTCGCGGTCGTCAGCCCCTTGTGCGTGTTCACACGCGAAGGCCTGAACAGCGGGGTGGTTTGAATCCACCATTTGGGCGGGCAGTAGCGAACCCGACCCCGGACCTGTGCCGAGCGTCAAAGCCTGAAGGTTGTCGGTCAGAGTATTCATCGGTCTTCTCTATCAATTGTTCTGGTTTGCGGATGACTTGGGACATCGGCTCGACAGTCAGATCAAGATGTAAAAAAAGGTTTTGAAAATCATTTTTCGTTGTCAGCCAGTCTATTTAGACAAAGATTTAAGTATGCCCGCGATTTGTTGTGCGCTCATCTTCCTGAGCGCTGCAATTTTGGGCAACTGGTCGGCCCTTGGCCTGGCGCCTCGTTCCCATTTGTAGACTGACTGACCCGATGCACCCAGCAGCAAACCCATTTGCTCTGCCGATAAATCAAGCCGAGCCCTCAGTGCGGCGAACCCCCTTGAACTAAAGCGGATGGGTACCCTCGCCATATCATGGGATGCGAGAGGTGGAGAATCGACTGATAGGCTGTTTTTTTGAACGGCTGCTGTCTGAAGAAATAAAGATGCGCTTTTTGAAACTGCCAGTTCTGCAGCTGACGATCAACGGCTGAATACCATTTTGTTCGCGATCAGACTGCTGCCACTGGCTTCTGGCGATTCGACCCTAGAATTCGTCTCTTCCAACAGTCCTTTACGCCATGATGGCGCACTCCCATGACCCTGACCAGCCTGATCGCACGCTACGTGCGCCAGAACTGGCGCCCCTATTTGCTTGCGGCGCTGATGTTGGCGTCGGTGAGTGCGCTCACCGTCTTCATTCCACGCCAGGTGGGCCATATCGTGGACGCCATGGCTGCCGGGCGGCTGGACAACGTTGAGCTGGTGCGGCAGTTGGTCTGGTTGGTACTGGCTGGCATACTGATTTATTTTCTACGGGTAGCTTGGCGGCTGCAGTTGTTTACCGCGAGCTACCGTCTTGGGGCTGAGCTGCGTACACGCCTCTATGCACGCCTGTGTCTGCAAGGGCCGCACTTCTTTCACCAACGTGGCACCGGCGACCTGATGGCCCTGGCCACCAACGACATTGACGCGGTAGAAATGGCCTCGGGCGAAGCCATGCTGGCCGGGTTTGACGGCACGCTGACACTGATCATGGTGGTGGCCATGATGACGCTCGGCGTTGACTGGCGTCTGGCCTTGGTGGCCTTGCTACCGTTTCCCTTCATGGCGTTTGCGTTCTGGCGCATCTCCTCGCACATCCACCAGGCTTCAAAAGACTCCCTGGAGTGTTTCGGCAAGCTTAATGACCATGTGCAGGAGACGCTCACAGGTGTGCGCACCTTGCGCGCCCTGGGCTTGGAGACGCGCAGCGCCTCACGTTTTTCCGAGTTGGCCGAAAACGCAGCCAGTGCCAGCCTGCGGTCGCAACGTTGGGAGGCGGCGTTCGAGCCGGCGGTGGGAATTGCGCTGGTCAGTGCCACGGTTCTCACGCTCGGGCTAGGCGGCGCGCTGATCTGGCAGGGCACATTGACCATCGGTGCTCTGACCGCCTTCAGCATGTACCTGGGCCAGTTGATCTGGCCTATGTTTGCCGCTGGCTGGGTGCTGTCATTGATAGAGCGGGGCCGTGCTGCCTGGGGGCGCCTACAGCCTGCGCTCGATACGCCTTTGTCAATCGATGACCATGGAACGCAGACTCAGATGCCGGTGGGTGCGTTACTTTTCGAAGGAGTTTCATTTTCGTACCCTGGCCATCAGGCGCGGGCCTTGTCGGATATCGATGTGCGTGTGATGGCCGGTCAAACGCTGGGCGTGGTGGGGGTCACTGGTGCTGGAAAATCCAGTCTGTTGCGTCTGATATTGCGCCAGTACACCGCCAGCGATGGCCGTATCAGTTGGGGCGCGCATGCGTTGGCTGACTACACACTGGACACCTTGCACCAAGCCCTCAACTGGGTGCCGCAGGAGCCTTTTCTCTTTTCGGCGTCGGTTGCCGAGAACATTGGGCTGGCCAAGGCCAATGCCACCCGCGCCGAAATCGAAAACGCCGCCCGTCTGGCCTGCATCGACGAAGACATCGCACGCATGCCGCAGGGTTATGACACACCGGTCGGCGAGAAGGGCGTTTCGCTTTCTGGCGGGCAGCGCCAGCGCGTGGCAATTGCACGTGCGCTGCTGGCGGACGCATCGCTGCTGTTGCTGGACGATGCATTGTCTGCCGTTGACACCCAAACCGAGACTAGCATCTTGCAACACTTGCAGGCGCTGCGCAAAGGTAGCCGGAGCAAGACTACCGTCATTGTCAGCCACCGCTTGAGCGCCGTGATGGATGCCGAGCACATTCTGGTGCTCAAGGACGGGAGCATCCATGAGCAGGGCGACCATGCGAGCCTCATTGCGCTTGGCGGTTGGTACGCCGCCCAATGGCGCTACCAACAACTGCAAGCGAGCCTGGATGCAGACTGAAACCACATCCCAGCCGCGCAACACGCGCCAGGCCATCGCCCTGTTGCTACGCGCTGCCCGATCAGAGCAGCACCATGTCTGGAAGGGCTGCGCCTGGCTGATTGTGGCGGCGCTGCTCGAAGCAGCGGGGCCCTTGCTGGGCAAGTATTTCATTGACCACACGTTGGTGCCACGTCGTTTTGACCTGCTGGAAGTGGGTTCGCTGTTAGGCGGCATCCTGTTTGCGGGTGCCGTGGCCAGCGTCATCCGATACGCCCAATTAACGCGTCTGGCCGGTGTGGCCATGCGCTCAGTGCGGCGCTTGCGCGAAGAAGTTTACGGCCATGTGCTGCGCCTGCCCATCGCTTTTTTTGACAAGGCCATTACCGGGCAACTGGTGAGCCGTGTAACCAATGACACCGAACAGGTGAAGAACCTCTATGTGCAGGTGCTTTTTGTGATGCTCGACAGCAGCATCGTCGTACTGGGCGCGTTTGTCGCCATGGCGTGGCTGGACTGGCGCTTGATGCTGATTGTGCTCACGCTGGTGCCTGCGGTGGTGGTTATCGTCTGGTTCTACCAGCGCTGGAGCGCACCCGCTGTGACACGGGCACGGCAGAAACGCAGTGACATCAATGCGCAGATGTCGGAGTCAATTGCCGGCATGCCCGTGCTACAGGCCAGCAACGCGCAGGCACGCTTTCGCCAGAAGTTTGACAACACCAACCAGCAACACCTCGGTGCCCGCATGGCCGAGATGCGTGTCAACGCCTGGTTGCTGCGCCCCATGCTGGACTTCATCAATGTGTTGTTGCTCGTCGCCGTGATTTACCGCTTTGGCCAAAGTGCAATCAACGGGCTGCAGATTGGCGTGCTGTATGCCTTTGTCAGCTACCTTGGCCGTGTGGTGGACCCCCTAATCCAGATTACTTTGCAATTCGGGCAACTGCAGCAGGCCGTTGTGGCAGCCGCACGGGTGGACACGCTGCTGCAGGAAGATCGCCCGCTGGCCGTGGCTGGCCCCGAGCGGATTTCCCTGGGTGCGGTGCGCATTGTGCAGCTCCGGTTTGGTTACAACCCTGAAACCGTGGTCCTGCACGACCTTTGCCTGGAGATTCCCGCCGGTGGTTTTTACGCGCTGGTTGGGCACACGGGTAGTGGCAAATCCACCTTGCTCAACCTGTTGCTGCGCTTTTACCAGGCGCAATCGGGTGACATCACCGTGGATGGCGTGCCCCTGGCTCATTTCAGCGACGCGCATTTCCGTGCCGACGTGGGGTTTGTGCCGCAAGACCCGTTTCTGCTGGCGGCCAGCGTGCGCGATAACATTGCCATGGGGCGAACCATTGCTGACGACGAACTGAAAACGGCTGCGCGGGCTGCGCATTGCCACGACTTCATCGTGCAACTCGAGCAGGGCTATGACACCTTGCTTGGCGAAGGCGGGGCGCGCCTGTCGGTAGGGCAAAAGCAGTTAATTGCCATAGCCCGGGCGTTGGCGGGCAAGCCGCGCATTTTGTTTCTGGACGAGGCCACCGCCCACATCGACTCCGAGACCGAACAAATCGTGCAACTGGCTTTGTCAGAGCTGCACGGCCAGGTGACGGTGATAGCTATTGCCCACCGCTTGTCGACCATCCGCAGCGCCGACTGCATCGTGGTGCTCAACCACGGGCGGATTCACGAGCAGGGTAGCCATGACGCGTTGATGGCGATTCCTCAAGGGGTCTACCAACGGTTGTACCTGTTGCAGCAGCTGGAAAACTAGCATGAAAGTTCGGTAGCCTGTGTGTGGCTTGCTTAAACGGCCCCACTTTTCATAGCAACGCCTTGGCTATCACCGTCCATGATGTGAGGTGTCGAGGCCATATTGGAACAATGTCGAACCCGTTTTCGACCGTCGTGCTTTGTACGGTACCTCGCCTCACGTTGAATTGATCACCGCATTGCAGCCTATCAAACTGCTGATTTCAATGTCTGGTATCGAGCAGGCAGTTTCGCTAATGCTATGTCTACAGTGGGCACTGAAGAGCCGGTGCCCACATTGTTGCGGCAGGGCCGATGAATTTGGAGATGGACTCGACGTTCATGGTTCATGCTGCCTTTGCTGTGTGCTCGCAATCTTCCCAAGGCAGGACATTGCATCCACAGTGTGGTACTTCAAGGGCTGCCCCAGTGGTGAGTCCTTTGAACTGATTGATTGAAGCCTTTGAGGTGCTCTTCGTGGGTCGTGTAGCCCCATCTGTCGAGTCTTCCATTGCTGCCTCCATGTTTGGAATCCACCGCAGAAACGGGGTGAGGTCAGCCACATCGACTATGTACCAAATCTTTCTGGTGGCGTCCCAACGGGCTCCAAGTGCCTTCACGGCATCTTTTTCTGCGAACGGAGTTACCATATTGATTCTCATCTGGCGAATTATCCGCGTTGCTGCCTTTGCCGCAGCCTATTGCACCGCCAGCAAATCAACCGTGAACACCAACGTTGCATTCGGTGGGATCACGCCGCCAGCGCCAGCACTGCCATAACCCAGCGAACTCGGGATGACAACGGTGCGTGTTCCGCCGACCTTCATGCCAGCAACACCCTGATCCCACCGAGCGATCACCTGACCCGCACCCAATTTGAAGGAGAACGGGGCCTTGCCAACCGAGGAATCAAACTGTGTACCGTGGAAATTGGCAACTGATGCGTTGTACAGCCACCCGGTGTAGTTCACGGTCACGGTATGGCCTACAGCAGCAGTGGCACCGGTACCAACAGTTGTGTCTGTGATCTGGAGCGCTGTCGGTCCAGTGGACACAGGAGTGACAGCGCCACCGCTGCATCCGCTCAAAAGTAAGCCAAGACCAAATGTCGTTGCTGCCAGAATGTTTTTCATCTCAATGTGCTTTCCGTAATAGTCGTCTAGGCTTTGATCAAACCAACATTCAAGAGCGCCAGGGCTCCATTCACTATTTGCAATGCCTGTTGCCCTGCTGTGATGCTATCTGGTCGGCGGATGAATTTGAGCCGGAAGTGGATGTAGAACAGTGCCTGTTGCTCAACGAAATACCTAGATGCCCTTATTGCGGCGGGACGGCGAGACCCAACGTCTTGATGCGGGGAGATCGGCAATGGCTTGAACACCGACAAGCCGATCAGGCTGCGCGCTTGTCAACGTGGCTCACGAGAGTGAAGAAGCCAGTTGTTATTGAGATTGGTGCAGACAATGTCAACTCATCGCTTCGAGGCTATAGCAGCCTAATTGCTCATGATTATTCGGCACGGTTGGTGCGAATCAATCCAAGGAATTCCAGTGTGCCGACGAATTTGGATGTGGGCCTGGGGAGCGGAGCCAAGTTTGCTCTGACAGAAATTGACCGGCTTATTCAATCGGGCTAGTGTTGATGCCATTGCTTGACATAGAAGAACTGGCTATGGAGGCGGCATTTCGTCGGCTTGAGAAGGGCATCGAACCGCCACGCTTGGTTCCATGGCGAGGGGCCTGGGAATTAGGCATGGC
>PKWM01000011.1 GCA_003133245.1 Rhodoferax sp.
TAGCGATACATCTTTACAAAGTTTTTCAACTTTGACACGGATGTTGGATCATAACCAGTCGTTTTTAGGCAACAGTTATGTAAATCCAACCTCTCACGAGGCGGACTTTAGTCGTTTTGCAAGCAAGACGCGACTTTCCCTTTGAGCCTCTTCCCGGGGGAGGAGACCGCAGTTTCCCGAGGGAAACTGCACTTTGAATGGCTGGTTGGTCCAGCTACAGAAGCGACTTCGAGTCGCACCATGGCATCAATATACATCCGTGATTTGGAATCTGACCCCAATAACTCGCTACGTTGAGCGCCCCAGCGGTTTGACTTGACCTCGTACCCCACACACCGGGCACAGCGGATTGCGCGGCAGGCGCAGTTCGGTGAACTCCATCGAGCGGCCATCGAGCATCAGCAGACGACCGGTGAGGAGCTGGCCAGCGCCACTGAGCAACTTGAGTGCTTCAGCGGCCTGGATCGAGCCGATGATACCCACCAATGGCGCGAACACACCCATGGTGGCGCAGCGGGTTTCTTCGTATGCGGCGTCGGGCGGAAAAACGCAGGCATAGCAGGGCGAGCTGACCTGGCGCGGGTCAAAGACGCAAACCTGACCATCAAAGCGAATGGCCGCACCCGATACCAGGGGTTGACGGTGCTTCACGCAAGCAGTGTTGATGGCCTGGCGTGTGGCAAAGTTGTCTGAGCAGTCGAGCACCACATCGGCTTGCGCCACCAGGGTGTCGAGCAGCGCGGCATCGGCGCGTGCCACGATGGGTATCACCTGCACTTCGGGGTTGACGGCAGCAATGGCAATCTGTGCTGAGAGCGTCTTGGGCTGGCCAATACGCGCCGTGGCGTGCATGATCTGGCGCTGCAAATTGGTCATGTCCACCGTGTCGTGATCGACGATGGTGATCTGACCAACACCGGCCGAGCCCAGGTACATCGCCACCGGCGAACCCAGCCCCCCGGCACCAATGATCAGCGCGTGACTGCGGAGGATGCGCTGTTGGCCTTCAACCCCGATCTCATCGAGAAGAACGTGGCGCGAGTAGCGCAAGAGCTCGGCGTCTGTCATGCGCCGACTTTCACTCTTCTTTCTTCTCTTCGGCTCGTTCCACCAAGGTTTTGCTCACCGGCACCGGGCGACCTTTGAGCTGGTTGAGCGCTTGCGCCAGTTGAAAGTCCTTGTCGCTGCCGTATTCGGGCAAGCTGCGCTCGGCCAGCGGTTTCTTGAGTTCCTCTTCGAGCTTGAGGCGAGCCTCGTCACGGGCCTTTTCAATGGCGGCATTCTTGGTCTCGTCGCCCTGGCCGCTGCTTAAATGTTTTTCCAGATCGACCTCGCGTGTGCGCAGCGCGGCAAACAGGTTGCCTGCTTCAGTCTCATCAATCATGACGTCGGGAACAATGCCCTTGGCCTGAATTGATTTGCCGCTGGGTGTGTAGTAGCGACTGGTAGTGAGCTTGAGGGCTGCCGTTGGGCAGTTGTCCATGCGAAATGCGGGTTCCAGGCAGACGGCGGTTTGCACCGAGCCCTTACCAAAGGTCTGATTGCCTAGCAGCTTGGCACGCTTATGGTCTTGCAAGGCACCGGCCACAATCTCGCTGGCCGAGGCCGAGCCCTCGTTGACCAGCACCACCAGGTCGACCTTTTTCAGGGCGCCTTTGGTAACTTCCTGCAAGTGTTTCAGCGGGTCAGCGCCACCGCGACGCTGGTAAAACTCGGGTGCTGCTTTGTAAGTGAATTTGCTCTCGGCCAACTGGCCATTGGCTGATACCACGGTCACGTTGTCTGGTAAAAATGCGGCCGCCACCGCCACTGCCGCGTCCAGATAACCACCCGGATCGTTGCGCAAGTCAAGCACCAGCCCCTTGAGGTGAGGCTCCTGCTGGTAAATCTCTTCCATCTTGCGGGCAAAGTCGGCCACCGTACGTTCCTGGAACTGGCTCAGGCGAATCCAGGCATAGCCCGGTTCCAGTACTTTGGCGCGCACCGACTGGGTGCGGATTTCTTCACGCGTGATGGGCACCGGGAACGTGCGGTTCTCGGACTTGCGGTAAATCGTCAGCAGCACCTTGGTATTGGGATCACCCCGCATGCGCTTGACGCCTTCGCTCAGTGTCAGGCCCTTAACCAGCGTATCGTCGATCTTGATGATCAGGTCATTGGGCTTGATGCCAGCCCGAAACGCGGGCGAGCCTTCAATCGGCGAGACCACTTTGATGAGGCCGTCTTCTTGCGAAATTTCGATGCCGACACCGACGAATTTTCCGGTCGTACCCTCGTTGAATTCCTTCAGTGCCTTTTTGTCGAGATAGACCGAATGCGGATCGAGCCCCGCCACCATGCCGGCGATGGCGTCGGTGATGAGTTTCTTGTCGTCCACCGGGTCAACATAGTTGCTTTTGATCATGCCAAAGACAGCGGCGAGTTGTTGCAACTCTTCCAGCGGCAGCGGTGCGAGGGCACCTCGCGCCACAGTTTGAAGCGAGACGGTCGTTAAGGCGCCAGCGACGATACCCAGCGAAATCCAAGCGCTAATTCTAAGTTTGTGACCCATAAATCTTTCTAATCGGCTTTAGCCTTGGCAAATATACACGTTTGCAGATTGCCATAGAGTAGCCTTGTCAAATTTACCCAAGCTTTACCCTGAACATACAGAGCTTGCCTGCGCCGCCACGGCCGCAGTGGCCTGGGCGACCGCTGCGGCGTCTCCCAGGTAATAGTGGCGGATCGGTTTCAGATCGTCGTCGAGTTCATAGACCAGAGGAATGCCGTTAGGGATGTTCAGGTCGATGATGTCGGTGTCAGAGATGTTGTCGAGGTATTTCATCAACGCCCGAATTGAGTTGCCGTGCGCTGCCACCAGCAAGCGTTGGCCTGCCTTGAGGGCGGGTGCCATTGTTTCGTTCCAGAACGGCATGACACGCGCCACCGTGTCTTTCAGACATTCAGTCAGGGGAACTTGTTCTGTTTGCAATTTGGCGTAGCGCAAATCACCGCGTTCACAGCGCGGATCGGTCGTCGCCAGCGCGGGCGGTGGCGTGTCGTAACTGCGCCGCCAGGCCAACACCTGGGCGTCGCCATACTGCTTTGCCACTTCAGCCTTATCGAGTCCTTGCAGCGCACCGTAGTGGCGCTCGTTGAGGCGCCAACTGTTGAGCACCGGCAGCCAGGTTCGATCAAGTTCGTCGAGCACGTGCCACAAGGTGCGGGTGGCGCGTTTGAGCACGCTGGTGTAAGCCACATCAAACTCATAACCCTCGGTCTTGAGCAGACGTCCGGCCTGTCGGGCCTGCTCAATGCCGGTCGGCGTCAAATCGACGTCGGTCCAGCCGGTGAAGCGATTTTCAAGGTTCCAGGTAGATTCACCGTGGCGGATGAGAACGAGTTTGTGCATAGTGTATTAAATCCGGGGAAAAGCCGGGGTTGAAGGCGCGGCTGGCGTCTCATTCTAAAATGAACCTTTAACTCTCGGTAATTTTGAAGGAATCATGTGAAATTTATTCTCGACAACTGGATGCTGATCGCCATCGCCTTGGCCTCGGGTGCCATGCTATTTTGGCCGGCGTTCAAGAGCGCCACGGGGGGTGCGTTGACGCCGCAGGCGGCGGTGCGGCTCATTAATCGTGAGAAAGCGGTGGTTATTGATATCTGCGAAGTCGATGAGTTTGCGGCCGGTCATGTGGGGGGGGCCAAAAACATTCCCCTGGCCCAGTTTGAAGACAAATTGCCGGGTGCCGTCAAGAACAAGGCGCTGCCACTGATTCTGGTGTGCAAGTCGGGCGCGCGCTCCAAACGTGCACTGGACATTGCCAAAAAACTCGGTTACGCACAGGCCCAGTCTTTGAACGGTGGCATGAATGCCTGGCGCGCCGTCAATTTGCCGGTGGAGAAAACCTGATGCAAGCCGTCAAAATTTACACCACTGCCGTTTGTCCCTATTGCACTCAGGCCAAGCAAATTCTCAAGGCAAAAGGCGTTGAGAAGCTGGAAGAAATTCGCATCGACACCGATCCGCAGCAACTTCGAACGATGATGGAGATCACCGGCAGGCGCACTGTGCCGCAGATTTTTATTGGCCAGACCCACGTCGGTGGCTGCGATGATCTGATTGCGCTCGATGCCAAGGGCGGTTTGTTGCCACTGCTCAATGCGGATTGATTGACGTCCGTTTGTGGCCGATTGATTGTCTCCTGAGATAATCGGCACCGTTTTCAGACATTTCCCCGCTCAATCCATTCGGGAGTGGGCGCAATTTAATATTTAGGAACCCCTATGGCCGAGCAACAAGACCCCATTTTCCAGATCCAACGTGTCTATCTCAAAGAAGCGTCGCTCGAACAACCCAATTCACCGGCCATTTTGCTCGAACAGGATGCGTCAACGGTGGAAATCCAGTTGGGCGTTAATGCCGTACCGGTGGCCGAGGGCGTTTTTGAAGTGATGGTGACGGCCACCGTGCAGACCAAGATCAAGGATAAAACCGTGTTTCTGGTGGAAGCCACCCAAGCCGGTATTTTTGAGATTCGCAACATACCGCAGGATCAAATGGGTCAGGTCATGGGCATCGCCTGCCCGCAAATTGTCTATCCGTACCTGCGCGGTAATGTGGCCGACCTGGTCCAGCGCGGTGGTTTTCCGCCGGTGCATCTTTCCGAAATCAACTTTCAGGCGATGTATGAGCAGCAGCAGGCTGCTGCCACTGCTGCAGTGCCAGCATCGGACGAAATTCCGGCCATCGTGACGCAGTAAATCCAAGCGTCAAACCCGGATCCAGCGCAGCATGAAAATTGTAGTGTTCGGAGCCGGTGCCTGGGGCACGGCGCTGGCACTCAGTGCCAGCACCAACCCGCTGGCGCAGCATCAGGTGAGCTTGTGTGCACGCGATGCTGCACAGGCCGCCGACCTGCAGACCCAACGTGAAAATGTGCGCTACTTGCCGGGCATCAAACTGCCAGCGTCGTTGACTGTTTGTGCCTTGGGCGGGTGCGTGACGGCGGGTTCAAGTGGTCTGGCTGGTACGCAACCCCTGGCTTCTCTCGTGGCAGGGGCAGACCTGCTTGTCATCGCCACACCGATGGCGGGTTTGCGCTCGATGTTGACCCAGCTGCGCGACACCCGCTTGCCGGTTGCCTGGCTGTGTAAAGGCTTTGAAGCGGCGGCTTCGGCTCAGGCTTATGGCCTGTTGGCGCACGAGGTGCAAACGCAGGTGGCACCTGATTTGAAGGCCGGTGGACTCAGTGGCCCGAGCTTTGCGCAGGAAGTGGCACAGGGCAAACCGACCGCCTTGGTGGCAGCAAGCGGCTACGCTGAACTACGCAGCGCGCTGGTTGAGGCTTTTCACAGCCCGACGCTGCGCGTTTATGCCAATGACGATCTGGTTGGCGTCGAAGTGGGTGGCGCGGTCAAGAATGTGTTGGCGATTGCCGCCGGTTTGTGCGACGGCTTGCAATTGGGGCTGAACGCGCGCGCCGCGCTGATTACCCGCGGACTGGCCGAGATGACGCGCCTGGGCGTGGCGCTGGGTGCGCGTGCCGAGACGTTCATGGGTTTGAGCGGGTTGGGCGATCTGGTGCTCACCGCTACGGGTGACTTGTCACGCAACCGGCAAGTCGGTCTGGCGTTGGCGCAGGGCCAGTCGCTGCAACAAGCCATGTCCTCTCTGGGGCACGTCGCCGAAGGGGTTTATTGCGCTCGCACGGTGCTGCAGCGTGCCGGCGCTGTGATTGTCCAGATGCCGATCACGCAGGCTGTGGTGGCGCTGCTGGATGGTCAGATCAAAGCGCAACAAGCCGTGGCGCTGCTGATGGAGCGCGAACCCGTCGCAGAATCGGCTTGAACTGGGTTGCAGGGTTTTGGGGGGTCACACCCTGCTGCTGAGAATGGTTTTCTTTTCGGGCGAGCAAACCAGGCAACCTGCTCCCGCTCGAAGGCCGCAACAGGGCGGGGGCACGCGCCGCCGTTCGTGTCCCCCGGCCTTTGGCCTCCTCCTTTACCTCACTTTGGCGCGCAACCCCACCCCGTTGCTTTGAGTGGCTTTCTTTTCGGGCTAGCAAACAATGCAACCTGGGAAACAGGCTGTCTGGGTGTTCTGCGTAGGTAAAGGAGGAGCCCGCAGGGCGGGGGACACGGAGCAGAGCACCCAGGTAGCATGATCCCGCTCGAAGGCCGTGCCCCGAATTGGAATCCGACCCCCTGGACTTGGGGTTTTGCCAAAAACAGTTCGATTCCACAGCCGCTGGCGCATCGGTACGCCCACCGGGGCGAGACCCGGCCTGTTGCAACGTTCTTTAGATTTCCAGGTTATCGATCAGCCGCGTGCGGCCGATGCGGGCAGCGCCCAGCAACACCAGGGGTTCGCCCACGGCAGCTTCGGCAGTGGGGGCTTGTAAATCCGCTTGCCGCCGAATCGTCAAATAGTCAGGTTGCCAACCGCGCGCCGCCAGTGCCTGACGCGCTTGATGCTCCAATGCTGTGATGTCGCAGGCACCAGCGCGCAGGGCAGCGGCCATGGTTTTGAGCGCCAGCGAGAGCTGCACCGCCTCAGTGCGCTGGCTCTCGCTGAGGTAGCCGTTGCGCGATGACAGCGCCAGACCGTCGGGTGCCCGGGTCGTTTCGGCAGCCACAATGCGCACCGGCAAATTGAACTGCCGCACCATGCGCTCGATGATCAGAAGCTGCTGGTAATCTTTTTTGCCAAACAGCGCCACGTGCGGCTGCACGCAGGCCAGCAGCTTGAGTACCACGGTGCAGACACCGACAAAAAAACCGGGCCGAAACTGGCCTTCCAGAATGTCCGCCAAGGCCGTTGGCGGTTGGACTTTGAAAGTTTGAGGCTCGGGGTAGATCTCTTGCTCGCTCGGCGCAAAAAGCACATCACAGCCCGCTGTTTGCAGTTTTTCGCAGTCCGACTCCCAGGTGCGGGGGTAGGTGTCAAAGTCCTCGTGCGGCAGAAACTGCAAACGGTTGACGAAAATGCTCGCCACGGTAACGTCGCCCAGCGGTTTTGCCTGGGCGATCAAGGCCAGGTGACCCTCGTGCAGGTTGCCCATGGTGGCGACGAAAGCCGGGTGGTGGTAGCGGGCCAGCTGTGCGCGCAGCTCGGCAACGGTGTGGACAATTTTCATAATGATTTGCGGGACAGGCCGTGGCGAAACAGTTCTGTTCTCAACTGAAAGTTCACCAGGCGTGTTGTGCGTTATCGGGGAAGCTGCCGTTTTTCACCGCCGCCACATAGGCTTGCATGGCTTCCTTGATACCGGCGGGGGCCGTCGGGTCGGCCATGAAGTTGCGCACAAAACGCGGCATTTTGCCCAGGTTCAGCCCGAGCATGTCGTGCAGAACCAGCACTTGGCCAGCGGTGTCCTTGCCGGCACCGATGCCGATGGTCGGGCAATGCAACAGTTCAAGCGTGAGCTCGGCCGACAATGCTGCAGGAACCATCTCCAACACCAGCAGCGCAGCACCCGCGTCTTGCAGTTCGTGTGCCTGATGTTTGAGCAGAGCGGCTGCTTCCTGTGTCTTTCCCTGTACCCGGTAGCCGCCCAAGGCGTGCACGGTCTGGGGTGTCAGCCCCAAGTGGGCGCAGACGGGAATCCCGCGCGCCACCAAAAAACGCACGGTATCAGCGGTCCAGCCACCGCCCTCCAACTTGACCATGTGGGCGCCGGCCTGCATCAGCACGGCAGCGCTGCGCAGCGCTTGCTCGTTCGATTCATGATAGCTGCCAAATGGCAAGTCGCCGATCAGCCAGGCGGTGGCTTGGGCGCGGCGCAGACCGCGCGCCACGCTTTCGACATGGTAGCGCATGGTCTCCAGTGAAACACCGACCGTGCTGGAGAGGCCCTGGCAGACCATGCCGAGTGAATCGCCCACCAGAATGCATTCCACGCCGGCGGCGTCGGCGACCGCAGCAAAGGTGGCGTCATAAGCAGTGAGCATGGTGATTTTTTCACCGCGCGTGTGCATCTCCAGCAGCCGCGGCAGGCTCATTGGCTTGCGCGTCGATGGCATGGGGTTGGCGGGCAAAGTGCCGTAAGGAGTGACACTTTGCGGCGCAGATGGGTTCATGGGAATCTCCTAAAACTGGCGCGAGTCTAACGCAGACAGCAAGGTTGGAGTCGAGACGGGTGGTCGGTGGCATCTGCTATCATTTGACGCAAGAGACAACCGAAGTCTGGCCGATTGATCGCGCCAGACTTGCTGGGTAATGAGCGCGCTGGCGTGATCAATAAGGCGCGGTTCAATAAGGGCTTTTGATGACAGCGTTGAGGCAAGATGGTAGAGCTGCAATGGCACAGCACAGGCGGCTGTCGCTGTTGGCACCTGATGGCGGGCGGTGCGGGCTGCCGTTCATGTTGATTTGCTAGTGTAATGAGCGCGATGATCGAGACGCCGCTGTTTTTGATCTATATCGCTGTGCTGTGTACCCTGTTGTCGGGTGCGGTTTCGGTGTTTGCCGTGCATCGCCACCCCGATTTTCTGCATTTCGGTTCCTTCCTGTTTCTGTTCTTTTCCGGTGCTGCCAGCTTCGCCGCCGGTGCCTGGACGCTGCTGGCCAATCTCACCGTGACCGCCCGTTTTGACATGGGTCTGCCCTGGCTGGCCTGGCATTTGCGCATCGATCCGCTGAGCGGCTTCTTTCTTGTCCTGCTGGGCACGCTGGTGGTCGCGGTCTCGCTCTATGGACCGAGCTACACGCGTGAATTTGGACGCGGCCCATCGACGCAGCCGCTGCCCCCGCTGGGCATCTTCACGGCGCTGTTTATCCTGGGCATGCAAATGCTGTTGATCGCGGATGACGCACTGGTGTTCATGATTTTCTGGGAAATGATGTCGCTGGCCGGCTATTTTCTGGTGGTCTATCAGCATCAGCACGCTGCCAATCGCGACGCCGCCTTTCTTTACCTGCTGCTGGCGCACGTCGGTGCGCTGGTGATTTTGCTGTCTTTTGGCGTGCTCGCCGCTTTTGGCGGCGGCCTCACTTTTGACGTGATGCGCGCGGCCAAACTCTCGCCGCTGTGGGCCACCATTGGTTTTGTCTGTGCCTTCATTGGTTTTGGCACTAAGTCGGGCATGGTGCCGCTACACGTCTGGCTGCCTGAGGCGCACCCGGTGGCACCGTCGCACATTTCGGCGCTGATGAGCGGGGCCATGATCAAGATGGGCATTTACGGCATGGTTCGCGTGATTTTTGATCTGATCGGCGATGTGCAATGGGAATGGGGCATGGCGGTGCTGATCATTGGCACCATTTCTTCGGTACTGGGCGTGCTTTACGCGCTGATGCAGCACGACCTCAAGCGCTTGCTGGCTTACCACTCGATTGAGAACATCGGCATTATCCTGATGGGTCTGGGCATGTCGATGATTTTTCTCGGCAGCGGCCATCCACTGCTGGGCACACTCGGCTTGATCGCAGCGCTCTACCACACGCTTAACCATGCGTTGTTCAAAGCGCTGCTGTTTCTGGGCGCGGGCTCGGTGCTGTACCGCACCCATGCGCATGACCTCGACCACATGGGTGGCTTGATTCACCGTATGCCCATTACCGCCTTCTTTTTTCTCATTGGCTGCGTCGCCATCTCGGCGCTGCCGCCGTTCAATGGCTTTGTCTCGGAGTGGCTGACCTTTCAGACTGCCTTGCAATCAACCGCACTGGAGAACGGCCTGTTGCGCTCCACGATACCGTTTGCCGCCGCGCTGCTGGCGCTCACCGGAGCGCTGGCGGCGGCTTGCTTTGTCAAGGCCTTTGGTATTGCGTTTTTAGGCAAAGCCCGCACACGCCGGGTTGAGCTGGCGCGCGAAGTGCCCATTGGCATGTTGGGCGGCATGGGGCTGCTGGCCTTGCTGTGCCTGCTGCTGGGTGTGTTCCCGAGCACGGTGATCCAGACCATGGCTCCGATCACGCAAATGCTGGTGCACGCAGCGCTGCCTTCGGCCACGGCCCAGGGTTGGCTCTGGTTGACGCCGATTTCAGCACAAGTGGCGTCTTACTCGGCACCGTTTGTGCTGGTGGCGATCCTTGTCGTATTCGGTTTGGGTTACGTTTTTCTCAAGCGCGGGACCGATCCGGTGCGCCGTTCCGAGCCCTGGGATTGCGGCTTTGGCGGCCTGACAACCCGGATGCAATACACCTCGACCGCTTTCAGCCAGCCGATCCGGCGCGTTTTTCAAGGGGTCTGGAAAGTGGAGGAACACATTGATACGCTCGCCAGCCCCGGCCCGCTGGCGCGCGTGACGAGCCTGCATTACAGCGTGCACGCGCACGACTGGTCGTGGCTGTGGTGCTACGTTCCGATTGGTCGTCTGGTGTTGGCGGCGGCCAACCGCATCGGCTTCATCCAGACCGGCAACATTCACACTTACCTGAAGTTTTCTTTTGTCACGCTGCTGGTGTTCTTATGGATAGTCAGTTGATTGCCTGGGCTTTTGCCGCCTTGCAGACGCTGGCGTTCATTGCCGCTGCACCGTTGTTGGCGGGTTGGTTGCAGCGCGTCAAATGCCATATGCAAAATCGGAGCGGACCGTCGGTGTGGCAGCCGTACCGCGACCTGACCAAACTGGTGGGCAAGAAAATGGTGTTGGCGCACAACGCTTCCTGGCTGTTTCGCGCCACGCCCTACATTGTTTTTGGTGCCATGCTGCTGGCGGCGACAGTGGTTCCGTTCATTGTGGTGCAAGTGCCCACGGCGGCGATTGCCGACGTGATTGTGCTGGTTGGTTTTTTTGCTCTGGCGCGGTTTTTTACTGCACTCGCCGGGCTGGATATTGGCACCGCATTCGGTGGCATGGGAGCGTCGCGCGAGATGATGGTCTCGGCCTTGGCGGAGCCCGCCATGCTGATGGTGGTGTTTACTTTCTCCATGACGGCACACACCACCAATCTCTCGGTGGCAACTGACTACATTTTGGAGGCTGGTTTGCTGCTGCGGCCGTCCTTCGTGTTCGCCCTGCTGGCGCTGGCGATGGTGGCGGTGGCAGAGGCGAGCCGCATTCCGGTGGACAACCCCGCCACCCATCTGGAGCTGACCATGTTGCACGAGGCCATGATCCTCGAATATGGCGGCCGCCATCTGGCACTGATCGAATGGGCGTCGCAAATCAAGCTGATGATCTATTCGGTGCTGATCATTGATTTCGCTTTCCCCTGGGGCATTGCCGACCAGTTCAGCGTCCAGGCCCTGGCACTGGGAGTGGTCGCGGTGACGGCCAAGCTGATGCTGCTCGCCATCGTGCTGGTGGTGTGGGAGACGGTGCTGGCCAAAATGCGGCTGTTTCGGGTGCCGCAGTTTCTGGGCTTTGCCTTCATGTTGTCAGTGCTGGCGATGCTCACGCATGTGATGCTAGAAGGCGGGAACTAAATGGAATTTGCCCATCTTGGCCTTTACAACCAGGCCATCGTCCTGTTCGCGGCGGTCGCCTTGCTGACCTCGTTTTTGATGCTGGCGCAAACGCGCATGTTGCCGCTGATCTTTACTTTTGCCTGGCAAGGTTTTCTGTTGGCGACGGTGACGGTGCTGGTGGCCATCGTTTCCAAGCATCCCGACCTCTATATTTCGGCGGCGCTGACCATTTCACTGAAAGTGATCATCATTCCGTGGCTGCTGTATCGGCTCAGCGTGCGCCTGAACATGCAGCATAACGCCGAGCAGATTTCGCACCCGACGCTGCTGCTGATTGGCGGTGTGGCGCTGGTGATCTTCAGCTATTTTGTCGCCAAGTCGATCATTCACCTGTCCGGTCTGGCCACCCGCAACATCATTGCGGTGAGCATTGCCATTGAGTTGCTCGGCATGCTCTTGATGTGCGTGCGCAAATCAGCGGTGGCGCAAGTGATCGGTTTCATGTCGATGGAGAGCGGCATCTTTTTTGCCGCTTCCGTTTCGACCTATGGCATGCCGCTGATCGTCGAGCTCGGCGTGGCCTTTGACATTCTGGTGGCCTCGATCCTGTTTGGTGTGTTTTTCTTTCATTTGCGTGATTCCTTTGGTTCGCTCGATGTGGGTCAGTTCAACAAACTGTCGGAAATGAACGAGGCCGACTCACCACCGCCAGCGCCCGGCTTGCCCGCAGCGGGAGAGCACGAATGACGCTGCTGGAAGCGACCTTGCTGGCACCGCTGCTGGGCGGCTTGCTGCTGGCGCTCATTGGACACAAACCGATTGCCGGCTGGATCAATGTCGGCATTGGCGCGGTAACTTTTGCGACTTCGCTGGCGATGGCGCTCGATGTCTTTGCGCACGGGCCGCAGCTCTCGCCGAGCCGCATGTTCTACATTGACGCCTTCAACGTTTACCTGGTGGTGCTGACGGCTTTTGTCGGCATGACCACGTCTATTTTTTCCGGCCCCTACATGCGCCACGAAGTCATGCGCGGTCGCGTGACGGCCAAGCGCTTGCGCCTGTACCACTCGATGTACCAGTGCTTTCTGTTCTCGATGCTGCTGGCCTTATCCACCAACAATCTGGGCGTGTTGTGGGTGGCGATGGAGTTGGCTACGCTCACCACCGTGCTGCTGGTGTCGCTCTACCGCACACCCGAGGCGATCGAGGCGGCCTGGAAATATTTCATCCTGTGCGGTGTTGGCATCGCGCAGGCGCTGTTTGGCACCGTGCTGATTTATTTTGCCGCGGAGGCCAAGCTCGGCGCCGGTCGCGATGACACGTTGTTGTGGACGGTGCTGCATGATGCCGCCTCTGCCAATCTGGACCCGGCCGTGATCACACTGGCGTTTGTTTTTTTGCTGGTTGGCTACGGCACCAAAGTCGGCCTGGTGCCGCTGCACAACTGGCTGCCAGACGCGCACTCCGAAGGCCCGACGCCGATGTCGGCCGTGCTGTCGGGTTTGCTGCTCAACGTGGCGCTGTACGCCCTGGTGCGCGTCAAGATGCTGGTGGATGCGTCCCTGCATACCAACCTGGCAGGTTACCTGATGATGGGCTTTGGTCTGCTGTCGTTCACGGTGGCGGGCTTGTTTTTGCATCGCCAGCACGACGTCAAGCGCATGTTCAGTTATTCCTCGATTGAGCACATGGGCTTGATCACTTTTGGTTTTGGTCTGGGTGGACCACTCGCCACTTACGGTGCGCTCTTGCATATGACCGTGCACTCGCTTACCAAGTCGGCCATTTTCGTCACGGTCGGCCACGCCTGTCAGTTGGCCGGCACGCAACGCATTGACCAGATTCGCGGCCTCATTCGCACGCAACCGGCCATCGGTTGGGGTCTCTTGCTGGGTGTCGTCGCAATCGCCGGTTTCCCGCCGTTTGGCGTTTTCATCAGTGAATTTTTGCTTCTGATGGCGACCATGAAAGCCTGGCCCTGGTTGACGATTCCGCTGTTGGTCGGTTTTGGCGTGGCCTTTGCCGGTTTGTTTCGCCACATGCAAAAGATGGTTTTTGGTGAACCGCCGCCGGGGCAAAAACCGGTCGAGGCGAATATGCTGCCAGTGGTCGTGCATCTCTTGCTGGTGTTATGGCTGGGTCTGTCGATTCCCGCCTTTTTGTCACGCTGGTTCGAGCAGGCCACGCTGCTGATCTCAGGGTCTCCTCTGCTATGACGCAAGCGGACACACGGGCAGCGTTTCTGGCCCAGCTTGCGGCGACCGGCTTGCGCTTTGAGGTGCAGGCATCGGCTGGGCTGGCACCGGCGCAACTTATCGTGTTTCAAGCCCGGGACTGGGACACGGTGGCGCGTGAGGCCAAAGCACTGGACTACCGCTGGGTGGCAATCTGGGCTGAGGACATGAGTGAAGACGCGGCTGGCCAGAGCAGCGCTTCGCTGCGTGTCAACGCCTGTTTCGAAAAAGGCGGGGCTTATCTGGTGGCGCGTACCGAGGTGCCTCGCACCAAGCCGGAGCTGGCCTCGCATTGTCCTTTTTATGCCGGTGCTGATCGTCCCGAGCGGCACATTCGGGATTTGTTGGGCATCACGTTCGCAGGTCACCCGGACGCACGGCGCTGGACGCGCCATCAGGCCTGGAGCGAGTCAGACTATCCATTGCGCGCTGATTTCCCGCTGGAAGGTCGGCCGCTGGCGCAGACACCGGCCGATTGTCACTACAACTTTTTGTTGGCGCAGGGCAGCGGTGTTTATGAAATCCCGGTCGGCCCCGTGCACGCGGGCATCATCGAACCCGGTCACTTTCGCTTTCAGGCGGTGGGCGAAACGGTGCTCCGGCTCGAAGAGCGCCTGGCCTACACCCACAAGGGCATCGAGAAAATTGCCGTGGGGCGCGATGCTGCGGGTCTGGCACGGCTGGCGGCGCGTGTCTCGGGTGACTCTACGGTGGCGCACACCTGGGCTGCCAGCATGGCGATGGAACGCGCCGCGGGCTTGACCGTGCCGCCACGCGCGTTGTGGCTGCGCGCCTTGCTGTGCGAGCGTGAGCGCGTTGCCAATCACGTCGGCGATATGGGAGCTATGCTCAACGACATCGGCTTTGCCTTTGGTGCCATTCAATTCGGGCGGCTGCGCGAGAGCTGGCAGCGCGTATCGAGCGAGGTCTTTGGGCATCGCTTCATGATGGACTGTGTCGTCCCCGGCGGCGTGAAGACCGATCTTGAACAGCGCTTTATGCAAGTGCTGATTGAGGAGGCCAACGCCATGCGGCTGCAGGTCAACAAGCTGATGAGCATCATCAACGATTTGCCTTCGGTGGAAGACCGGGTGCGCGGCGCCGGTGTGCTCACGCCGGAATACGCCAAGGCGCTGGGTTGTATGGGTTATGTCGGTCGCGCTTCCGGTCTGGACTTTGATCTGCGCCGCGACGCGCCTTATGCACCGTACGACCAATTAAGCGTCAAGGTTCCGCTGCATCACTATGGCGACGTCAATGGGCGCGCCCGCACGCGTCTGGAAGAACTTGCTGCTTCCTTTGATCTGATCGAGGCGCTGCTGGCGGGGCTGCCGACCGGATCAGTTCGGGTTGATTGGCAGAATCCACCCGCCGGTGCCGAAGGCCTGGGCCTGGTCGAGGGTTGGCGCGGCGAGATCTTGAGCTATGTGCGCTTTGCCGCTGACGGACGGATCGCGCGCTTTTTCCCGCGCGATCCGTCCTGGACGTTCTGGCCGGCGTTGGAACTGCTGATGCACGACAACATCGTTCCAGATTTTCCGGTATGCAACAAATCGGTCAACGGCTCGTACTCCGGGCAAGACCTTTAACGCTGATCAATCATGCTGCGCATACTTGGAAAAATACAACGTATCGGCATCATCACCGAACCGGTGCCAACGATCGGCGAGCGCGTCCTGAGCGAGATCGGCGAACAGCTTAAATCCCATATCGGTGAACGCTTCGGCGGCAGTCTGGCGATCCGTGAAGTTGACGCCGGATCCTGCAATGGCTGCGAACTTGAAATCCAGATGCTGGGCAACCCGTATTACAGCATCGAGCGCTTTGGGGTGCATTTTGTGGCAAGCCCGCGCTTTGCCGACATGCTGCTCGTCACCGGCCCGGTTTCGCGTCACATGGAGGAGGCGCTGCGCCGCACCTATGCGGCCACGCCCGAGCCCCGACTGGTGATTGCAGTGGGCGCCTGTGGTGCGGACGGTGGCGAGTTTGGCGTTAGCTACGCGTCTTGCGGCGCCGTCGCCAATGTGATTCCGGTCGATGCCGTCATCCGCGGCTGCCCGCCCACGCCGCTCGATCTGATGAGCGGCATTCTCGAAGCGATTGGTAAACGATAAGGGGTTAAACCCTCGGCAGCGGCAACTCAGGTCGCGGGCAAGCTTCGCAACACCCACACTCCCGCCGGAGGCGCATTGCGCCATACCGAACACATCTTGTGCCACCGAAAATCCGCTGCGGCCTCAAAGGGCACGCGCGGCTGGTAGGTGAACTGAACCAGCCTTGAACCCGGGACCCTGCGCAGGAACTGCTCGATGCTGGCTATCGTGATCTCGCGCATACCCTGCGGGAGTGAGCGAAAGGGAATGCTCGACACCACTGCCGCCGGGTCAGGATAGGCAAGGCCGTCAAGAACCTCGTGGGCGAGTCCCAGGCGCACGTCCAGTCCAGCAAACTTGTTCCTGAGCTGTTGGGCCAGAACTGGCTGTATTTCGACGGCTACAAGCGAGGCGTGCGGCAGTCGGCTGCGTAGCGCTTTTGTGACCGGACCCGTGCCGGCGCCAAGTTCCACGACATGGCGCACCTCGCCTGTGGCTCGAGCCATAGCCGAGGCCAGGTAGCGAGAGGAGGGCGCGACTGCACCCGTCAGGGCAGGCATTTTCAGCAAGTGCGATAAAATTGACATGGGCAAAGTATGCACCCATCTTAAGACTCCCGTGGATCGGACTATTCCCCCACCGGCACGCAGGCGCTGAACAGATTGCGGTCGCCATAGACGTTGTCGATGCGGCCCACCGGCACCCAGTATTTGCTTTGTTTCAAGCTCTTCAGCGGGAAGGCGGCAAGCTCGCGCGAATAGGGCCGATCCCACGCATCAGTCACAAGTGAGGCGGCCGTGTGCGGCGCATGACTCAGCGGGTTGTTGCCCGGCGGCCAGACACGTTGCTCCACTTTGGCGATCTCCTGGCGGATGGCGATCATGGCGTTGATGAAGCGGTCCAGTTCTTCCAGCGTTTCGCTTTCAGTGGGCTCAACCATCAGCGTGCCAGGCACGGGAAAACTCAGGGTGGGCGCATGAAAACCGTAGTCCATCAAGCGCTTGGTGACGTCTTCGGCCGTGACGCCGTGCAAACCGCCGCTGCTTTCTTTCAGCGGGCGCAAGTCCAGAATGCATTCGTGCGCCACGCGGCCATCGGTGCTGGTGTAGAGCGTCGGATAGTAATCTTTGAGGCGCGCGCTGATGTAGTTGGCACTCAAAATAGCCACCTCGCTGGCGGCCTTCAAACCGTCAGCGCCCATCATGCGGCAGTACATCCAGCTAATGGGAAGAACACAGGCATTGCCGAGCGATGCCGCTGAGATGGCACCGACGCGCTGGGCCGTGCCACTGTCCGGTAAATACGGCACCAGGTCCGCGACCACGCACACCGGGCCGACACCGGGGCCGCCACCACCGTGCGGCATGCTGAAGGTTTTGTGCAGGTTCAGGTGGCTCACGTCACCGCCAAATTCGCCCGGTGCCGCCAAGCCGACCAGGGCATTCATGTTGGCGCCATCAACATAGACACGAGCGCCGTGCGAGTGCACCAAAGCGCACAACTCTTTCACGCTGGTCTCAAACACGCCGTGCGTGCTGGGGTAGGTGATCATCACCGCACCCAGGTTGGCGCTGTACTGCTCGCACTTGGCCTGTAGGTTGGCCATATCGACATTGCCTTCTGAATCGCACGCCGTCACCACCACCTGGAAGCCCGCCATAGTCGCGCTGGCCGGGTTGGTGCCGTGCGCGCTAGAGGGGATCAGGCAGATGTTGCGCTGGCTCTGACCGCGCGCCGCGTGGTAAGCACGGATGACCAGCATGCCGGTGTACTCGCCTTGCGAGCCCGCGTTGGGTTGCAGGCTGATGCCTGCGTAACCGGTGACCTGACACAGCCAGGCGCGCAACTGCTCGTCAAGCTCCTTGTAACCCTGGCGTTGATCAGCCGGTGCAAACGGATGCAGCGCGGCAAACTCAGGCCAGGTGATCGGAATCATCTCGCTGGTGGCATTGAGTTTCATGGTGCAGCTGCCCAGCGGGATCATGCTGCGATCCAGCGCCAGGTCGAAGTCGGACAGGCGACGGATGTAGCGCAGCATGCCGGTCTCGGAGTGGTAACTATTAAACACCGGGTGTGTCAAAAATTGGGTTGAGCGTTGCAAGGTGCTGGGGATCAGCGTCTCTGTGCCCTTCTCAAATCGAGAAAAAACCAGCGTTCGCCCTACGCTGGTTGCGGCGCTGGCGGCAGCATCGGCCGGCTTGGGTCGCATCAGCGAAAAGAAACCCCACAACTGTTCAACATCGGCGCGCGTAGTGGTTTCATCCAGCGCCACACTGAGGCTGCTCTTGGAAACCCGTCGAAGATTGGCCCCACCCGCAAGCGCCCGACTGGCGATTAAATCGGTGGCCCCTGCAGTATGAATGGTCAGCGTGTCAAACGCCGTGGTGTTGCTGATGCGAAAGCCCATATCCTGCAAGCCATGCGCCAGTATGGCGGTGAAAGCCGCCACCCGTTGCGCGATGCGCTTGAGTCCTTGTGGGCCGTGATAGACCGCGTACATGCTGGCTACTACGGCGGGCAAAACCTGTGCCGTGCAGATGTTGGAGGTTGCTTTTTCGCGGCGAATGTGTTGCTCTCGCGTTTGCAGCGCCAGCCGGTAGGCCGGGCTGCCGTGCACATCAATACTCACGCCCACCAGTCGGCCCGGCATGGCGCGTTTGTATTCGTCGCGGCATGCCAGGTAAGCGGCGTGTGGGCCACCGTTGCCCATCGGCGTGCCAAAGCGCTGCGTCGTGCCCACAGCGATATCGACACCGAGCTCACCGGGCGGCGTGAGCAGCGTGAGCGAGAGCAGGTCAGCCGCCATGATGACCATGCCACCCTTGGCTTTGTAGCTGGCAACCCAGTTGCGCTCGTCGCGCACCACGCCGCTAACGCCGGGGTATTGCAGCAGCGCGGCAAAACTATTCTGCGCCAGCGCTTCATCGCCGCTGCACACCTTGACCGTGATGCCCAAGGGCTCGGCTCGGGTCTGGATCACAGCCAGCGTTTGCGAGAACACTTCGCTATCGACTAAAAAAGTAGTGGACCTGGACTTGGTGAGGCGCAAAGCCATGGTCATGGCTTCAGCCGCAGCGGTGGCTTCATCGAGCATGGAGGCATTGGCCATGGGCAGCGCCGTCAAGTCCATGATCATGGTCTGGAAGTTGACCAGCGCCTCCATGCGGCCCTGGCTGATCTCGGCCTGGTAGGGCGTGTAAGCGGTGTACCAGGCCGGGTTTTCCAGGATATTGCGCAGAATCACGCCGGGCGTGTGAGTGCCGTAATAGCCTTGGCCGATGTAACTTTTGAACACCTTGTTTTTGGCGGCCATGGCTTTGAGTTCGGCCAGCGCAGCCGCTTCGGTGATTGCAGGCGGGATGGCCATCGGTTTGCTGCGGGCGATGGTGCGCGGCACGATGCTGTCGATCAGCTCACGCCGCGAGCTTGCGCCTACCGCTTTGAGCATCACGGCTTCGTCAGCCGCATCCACGCCAATGTGGCGGGCAATGAATTCAGACGCGTTTTCGAGTTCACCCAAAGGCGAAAGTGCGGTGTGGGTCATGGTGAGCGGCCCCGGTCAATGCGCGTCTGCCGAATAACTGGTGTAGCTGCTCTCATCCATCAGCGCGTCCAGTTCGGCCGGGTTGGACAGCTTGATCTTGAAGAACCAGCCGGCACCGAGCGGGTCGCTGTTGGCCAGCGAGGGGTTCGCACGCAGGGCTTCGTTGACTTCGGTTATTTCGCCGTTAGCGGGCATATAAACATCGGCGGCGGCCTTGACCGATTCGACCACGGCGGCCGCATCTTTGATGACGTAGGTTTTACCAACTTCAGGCAGATCGACAAACACCACATCGCCCAAAGCGTCTTGTGCGTGGTGCGTGATGCCCACGGTTGCGTTGTTGCCGTCGATCTTGACCCATTCGTGGTCGGGGGTGTATTTGATGGTCATGGGGTTCTCCTATTAAATTAACTGCGGAAATAGTGGGTCGGCACAAAGGGCATGGCGACGACTTCCATTGGCACTGGTTTGCCGCGCACGATGGCGTTGACACGTGAGCCCAATGCAGCAAATGCAGGCGGCACATAGCCCATCGCCACCGGCTTGTCGATGGTCGGCCCAAGCAGGCCGCTGGTGACTGCGCCAATGGGCAAGCCATTCAAATCCTGCAACCCGGTGTGCTCACGCACGGGAATGCGCTCCAGCGCCATCAGGCCAACACGTTTCCTGGCAATCGCGCCTGCGGCACCGGCGAGCTGCGCCAATATTTTTTCGTGGCCCGGAAAACCACCGGCACGCGCACCCCCGGCACGTCGCACTTTTTGCATGGCCCAGCTCAGCGCCGCTTCTACCGGCGTGGTGGTGGCGTCAATGTCGTTGCCATACAGCGGCAACCCGGCTTCGAGGCGCAGCGAATTGCGTGCGCCCAGGCCAATCGGTTTGACCTCGGGTTGGGCCAGCAGCGTGCGTGCCAGCGCATCGGCCTGCGTCGCCAGCACCGAAATCTCGAAGCCGTCCTCGCCGGTGTAGCCACTGCGCGTGAGGAACACGTCAATGGTTTGGCCGTCAGCCTGTATTTTGAAATTGCCGCCGGTCATGAACACCAGCTTCTGCACGCCAGGTGCCAACCTGGACAAAGCCGTCACCGCTTGCGGCCCCTGCAACGCCAGCAAGGCGCGTTCCGGCATCGGGATGACCTGGCAGCGCATGCCGATCCTGGTCTGAATGTGGGCGATGTCGCCGACCTTGCAGGCGCCGTTGACGATGACAAAAATATCAGTGCCACGGTTAACAAACATCAAGTCATCAATGATGCCGCCCGCGTCGTTGAGCAACAAACCGTAGCGTTGCTTGCCCATCGGCAAATCCATCACATCAACCGGAATCAGGCTCTCAAAAGCAGCGGCGGCATCCGGCCCGACCAGACGCACCTGGCCCATGTGGGACACGTCAAACAGCCCGGCAGCACTGCGCGTGTGGCGATGCTCGGCGATCAGCCCAGCCGGGTATTGCACCGGCATGGAGTAGCCAGCAAACGGCACCATGCGGGCGCCCAGCGACACGTGCAGGTCGTTCAGCGGTGTGTTTAAAAGAGGATCAGACGTGGTCGTCATCAGCGGACTCCTGTCAAGGCAAAGGGGCATTTAAAATTCCATGATCTCGACTCGTGTCGATACCATGGTCTGCCCCCGCTGTCCGCTTTACCTGAGAGATTCGCCGCAGTTGCGGGTTGCTCCTTCGGTGGGTCTGTACCGGCTTCGATACCGCGCAGACCTCTCTCCAGTGAGGATACGCCCACTGGTATGGCCACCAGCAAGCGTCTGTCAGTCCTTTTGCCTGAGCGTTCAAACCGCTGCAATCAGCCGTTCTGCGCCTTCGGCGGCCACCGCAAGGGTGGCTCTCTCCTGACTGCGTGGATTCTAACGCTACATCCCGGCGTAATTGGGCCCGCCGCCGCCTTCGGGCGTGACCCAGACGATGTTTTGCGTCGGGTCCTTGATGTCGCAGGTTTTGCAGTGCACGCAGTTGGCGGCGTTGATTTGCAGGCGGTCTGAGCCGTCGTCGTTTTTGACAAACTCATAGACGCCAGCCGGGCAGTAACGCGCTTCCGGGCCGGCGAACTTGGCCAGGTTGACGGCCACCGGTACGCTGGCATCTTTCAGCGTCAAATGCGCCGGTTGATTTTCTTCGTGGTTGGCGCCGCTGATAAAGACGCTGCTCAAGCGGTCAAAGGTGAGCTTGCCATCGGGCTTTGGGTAGTCGATCGGCTCGCACTCGGCGGCCGGTTTAAGGTAGGCATAGTCGGGTTTATCACGGTGAACTGTCCAGGGCATATGGGCGCGCAAGCCAAACTGCTCCAGGCCATTCATCAGCGTGCCCACCGTCAAGCCGTACTTGAACCAGGACTTGAAATTGCGCGACTTGTTGAGCTCGGTGAACACCCAACTGGCTTTGAACGCCTCAGGGTAGGCGCTGAGCTCATCATGCGCGCGCCCGGCTTGCACGGCATCGAACGCCGCCTCGGCTGCCAGCATGCCGGTCTTGATCGCGGTGTGGCTGCCCTTGATGCGGCTCACGTTCAGGAAGCCCGCTTCGCAGCCGACCAGCGCGCCACCAGGGAACACCGTTTTGGGCAGTGCCAGCAGGCCGCCGGCGGTGATCGCGCGTGCGCCGTAGGCCAGGCGTTTGGCCGTGATTTCGCCCTTGTCATTTTCAAAGTAGTGACGGACCTTGGGGTGCGTTTTCCAGCGCTGGAATTCTTCAAACGGGCTCAGGTAAGGGTTGCTGTAATTGAGCCCGGTGATGAAACCCAAGGCGACCTTGTTGTCGGGCATGTGGTACATGAACGAGCCGCCGTAAGTGCTGTTGTCCATCGGCCAGCCGGCGGTGTGCATGACAAATCCCGGCTGGTGGCGCGCCGGCTCAATCTCCCACAATTCCTTGATGCCCAAGCCATAGCTTTGCGGGTCGCAACCTGCGTCAAGCTTGAATTTCTCGATCAACTGGCGGCCCAGGTGGCCGCGCGAGCCTTCGGCAAAAATGGTGTACTTAGCCAGCAACTCCATGCCCAACTGAAAGTTCTCGCCCGGCTCGCCGTTTTTGCCAATACCCATATTGCCGGTGGCCACACCTTTGACGGCACCGGCTTCGTCGTAAAGCACTTCAGCCGCCGCAAAGCCTGGGAAAATTTCGACACCCAGGCTTTCCGCTTGCGTGGCCAGCCAGCGCGTCAAATTGCCCAGGCTGATGACGTAATTGCCATGGTTCTGGCTGCATTTTGGCAGCATGAAATTAGGTGTGCGGTAGCCCGATGTCTTGCTCAGAAACAGCATGGCATCGTCGCTCACCAATTGGTTCAACGGTGCGCCCAGCGCCTTCCAGTCGGGGAAGAGCTCGTTCATGGCAATGGGATCCATGATGGCGCCCGAAAGGATATGGGCCCCTGGCTCGGAGCCTTTTTCCAGCACCACGACCGAGATTTCCTTGCTTTTCTCGCTGGCGAGTTGTTTCAGACGAATCGCCGCCGCCAGGCCAGCCGGGCCTGCGCCGACCACGACAACGTCGTACTCCATTGCTTCGCGGGGGCCGAACTTGGCCAGAATTTCCTGGTTTGTCATGGTTTATCTCGGTTGATAATGGAACAATGTCTAAGTTCATTTTAGACGTTGAATGGTTCCATAATGCGATCGTTTTTTGATATTGGCGGAGACTCACCAAATGGCTTACAGCATTGATCTTTCGGGCCGGGTGGCATTTATCACCGGCGCATCAAGTGGCCTAGGGGCCCAGTTCGCCAGAACCCTGGCCGGTGCCGGTGCGGCCGTGGTGCTGGCGAGCCGCCGCCTGGACAAGCTCAAGGCACTGCGCGCCGAGATTGAGGGGCAGGGCGGCGACGCCCACGTGGTTGAGCTCGACGTGACCGACCATGACGCCATCAAATCAGCCGTGGCTCACGCTGAAACTGAAGTCGGCTCGATCGACATTCTGGTCAACAACTCGGGTGTCAGCACCACGCAGCGCATTCAGGACGTTTCGCCAGACGATTTTGATCTGGTGTTTGACACCAATGTCAAAGGCGCTTTCTTTGTGGCACAGGAGGTGGGCAAGCGCATGCTGGCGCGGGCCAAGGGCGCTGCGCCAGGCACGTATACCGGCGGGCGCATCATCAACATTGCCTCCATGGCGGGCCTGCGCGTGCTGCCGCAAATCGGCGTCTATTGCATGAGCAAGGCGGCAGTGGTGCAAATGACCAAAGCCATGGCGCTCGAATGGGGCCGCTTTGGCATCAATGTCAACGCCATCTGCCCAGGCTACATCGATACCGAAATCAACCACCAGCATTGGCAGACCGAGCAGGGCCAGAAGCTGGTGCAAATGCTGCCACGCAAACGCATCGGTCAAGCCAAAGACCTGGACGCCGTGCTGGTCATGCTGTGCGCCAATGAGAGCCACTTCATCAACGGCGCCATCATTTCAGCCGATGACGGGTTCGGCGTCTGAATAGCAGGAAAAACCATGAAGTTTGAAATCCCGGAACAAAAGAAGTTGATGTTTGAGATGTGCATCCCGATCCGCTGGGGCGACATGGATGCCATGGGGCACGTCAACAACACGATCTATTTCCGCTATCTGGAAACTTGTCGCATCGACTGGATGCAATCCATAGGTTGTGCGCCAGATGTTCATGGCGAAGGTCCGGTGATCGTCAACGCTTTTTGCAATTTCTACAAACAGCTCGAATACCCAGGCGATGTACTGATCAAAATGTACGTCAGCGACCCGGCGCGCACTACTTTTGAGAGCTGGGCCACGATGGAGCGAGTGGATCAACCCGGCGTGATTTATGCCGCCGGCGGCGCCACCACGATCTGGGTTGATTTCCCCAGGCAGAAAGCCAAAACCATGCCCGACTGGTTGCGCCAATTGGTGAGTTAAACCGAGAAAATCCCTTAGGGCACAGATGGATGGTGAGGCGAGTTGCGAAGCAGTTTGGACTGGCATGAGGAGTTCATAGCTTGGGCTATGGACGACGAATGACTGTTCAAAATGACCGCAAATCGACCGCCAGCCGCTGTGCAGGTTCGAAGAACCGCCTAATGGATTATTTCGGTTAAACACCGGTTACTTTGCCTTTGGCGTGCGCCCAGCCCTAAGCACCCCCGCCGACAGTGCCGTGCCAGCCACGATGATGATTGCACACAGCACCATCCATAGCGAGACGGTTTCGCCCAGCAGGACGACGCCGTAAAGCACCGCAAACACCGGGATCACAAAAGTCACTGTCAGCGCGCGTGCCGGACCGAGATTCTCGATCATCCGAAAGTACAGGATATAAGCGATGCCGGTACACATGACACCCAGCGCCAGCAGCGCCAGCCAGGCGGTGGCGCTGGGCAAGCGCAGCGGCCAGAGCCACAACGTTGGCAGCACCAGGCCAAGACTGGCACCGAGTTGACTGCCCGTGGCAGTGACCAGCGCGGGCAAGCCGGTCAAGTAGCGTTTGGTATAGCTAGCTGCGATGCCGTAACACAGACAGGCGAGCAATACCGCCAGTACCGCCCAGCCGGTGGCCAAGCCCGAGGCATCGGGTTTGAAGGATGCCTTGTCCCAGGCCAGCATGGCAACACCGGCAAAACCGATGATCAGACCGAGAATGCGCAAACCATGCGGCCTGTCCTTGAGCCAAACCCAGGCCACTGCCGCGCCAAACAACGGCACCGTGGCATTGAGAATGGCCGACAGTCCGGTGCTGATCGACAGCAGCGCATAGGAAAAGCAGGCAAAGGGAATGGCTGAGTTGAGAATGCCAACAAAAAACGTCTTTTTCCAGTGGCGCGCCAGTTGTGGGCCGAGTCCGCGCCAAAGTAACACCGGCAGCAAAAAGAGTGCAGCAATCGCCACGTGCAGGCCCGCCGTTGCGACTGGGCCAAACTCCACGGTACCGAGCCGCATGAATAAAAAAGACGAGCCCCAGATGGCGGCCAACGCTACAAATTCGGCGAACCAGGGTTTGGCAGGATGAGGTGAATTCATAAGGTAGATAGCGTTGGGCTGGGGTTGTGTTCGCGGGTGAAAGGTGCGCCTTCGAGTTGCAGCAATGCACTCTTGCGTTCGATTCCACCAGCGTAACCGGTCAGCGCACCGCTCGTACCGAGCACACGGTGGCAGGGCACGATGATACTAAAAGGGTTGCGACCCACCGCACCGGCCACGGCGCGCACCGCCGTGGGTTTGCCTATCATGGCGCTCAATGCCCCGTAGGAGACCGTGGCGGCATATGGAATTTGCAGCAGGGCACGCCAAATGGTTTGTTGAAAAGCAGTGCCGCTGCTCAAGTCGAGTGGCAGATCAAACGACTTGCGGCTACCGGCAAAGTAATCGTTGAGTTGCGTTTCGACCCGTTGGAACAGGGGCAACGCGCAAGCCGCAGGCCAGCGTGACGTGTCGGGTTGGTGGCTTTGACCGTCAAACCATGCACCTACCAAGCGCTCGCCGGTGGCCGCCAGCACCATGCGACCGAGCGGGCTGGTGAAACTTGTTTGCTGGGTATCGGTTGAAAATTTCATGGCGTTTGGCTTTGTGGGCCCCGTGGCATTGATGTAAAACGTTTTCCATTTTTAGCGGCAATGGAAATGCCATTGCGAGTGTGCGCGGCAGCCGGCAGGCCAGCCCAGGCCCGGATCACCGCGTAGCTGCGCCAGGGTTGCCATTCAAGGGATTGAGCTTGCGCCCGCTTGGCCGGCGTCTTGGCGTCTTGCAGCCCCAATGCCTTGTGCAGGGCAATATCACCTGCGGGAAAAGCGTCCGGCCAGCGCAGCGCACGCATGGCAATGTACTGGGCCGTCCAGTCGCCCACGCCCGGCAGCGCCCGCAGAGCGGCCAGGGTATCTGCAACATGAGCGCCAGCGTGCAGTTGCAGGCGCTCGCTCAACACGGCACCAGCGATCGCCCGGATAGCCGCTTGCCCTTGCCTGACGATGCCCAATTGTCCCAGCGCATCGCCACTGGCAGCGCACAACACTGCGGGCGTTGGAAAAAGCCGATCCAAATCGGCAAAGGGGGTGTCAACCGGTTCACCAAAGCGGGCCACCAACCTGGTTGCCAGCGTGCGTGCTGCCGCAACGCTGATGCGCTGGCCCAATACGGCACGCACCGCAAGCTCAAAACCGTCTAGGGTGCCGGGCACACGCAAACCATCGCCCCAGGGAAAACGCTGGTGCAGCAGGCTGTTGATGGCGCGCGGATCAGCGTCCAGATCGAACATGGCCCGCACGCGCGCCATCACCCAGGGCAGCACATCGCGCAGCGAATCGCTCAAGCGCAAATCAACCCGGTTGCCAACGGCATCGAAGCGCGCCTCCAGCCAACCGGTGTTACGCTGGCCAGCGTATTGCACCGCCACGGTTTTGCACAAGCTTGGGTTGTCTGGGTCCAGCTCGACGCATTCAATGCCGGCGACTGCCCGTGTCTCAAAAAAACCCAGCATGGCAGCCACATCGTAGGGCGGGCGGTACGCCAGCCGGACGTGTATCGCCTGGTCAACTGGGCGCGCTTTGCGCGTTGCGCCTTGGCGGCGCAATTGCGTGGGGTTAAGCGCGTAGCGTTCGACAAATGCCGCATTGAAACGCCGTACGCTGGCAAAACCGCTCAAGCGCGCAATCTGCGTGACGGGCAGTACGGTGTCACTGAGCATTTGTTTGGCGCTCAGCAAGCGCCGCGTTTGCAGGTATTGCACGGGTGACACGCCAAACTCAGCCTCAAAAATCCGCCTCAAGTGGCGCTCGCTCACCCCCAGGCGCTGCGCCAGTTGCGACACAGTGGGCGCCGCTTCAATCCAGGCATCGGGCGTGTCCAGCAGGCGGGCGGCCTGGCCGGCCAGAATGCTGGAGGCATCCTGGATGGACCACGACCGACCTTGCGGGGGGGTGCCACTGGCGGGCAAGCGCGGTGCGAGCTCCGGACGGCAGCGTAGGCAGGGTCTGAACCCGGCAAATTCTGCCTGCACTGCGTGGACAAAAAAACGGCAGTTCTCGCGTTTGGGCGTGCGCACGCGGCAGACCGGGCGGCAATAGATCCCGGTCGAGGTCACGCCGGTGAAAAAGCAGCCGTCAAAACGCGCGTCTTTTGCCTTGAGCGCAAGGTAGCAAGCATCGTCAACCGGATCTGCGGGGTGAAGTGTCATGCTGGCAATGATACCTGTGCAGCGGGCACAAACCAGCCGTTTTCGGACATCTCCCTGGGCTGCAAGGCCCCCCTACAATCGAGCGCACTTGTCCATCGGACCAGCCTATTTCCAAAGAGAACGCCATGCAACTGTCAGCATCCATTTTCAAAGCCTATGACATTCGCGGCGTCGTGCCTGGCACCATCGATGAGACCGTGGCCCAAGCGCTCGGTCGCGCCTTTGGCATGCTGGCCCGCCGCGAGGGCGAAACGACGGTGGCGGTGGGACGCGACGGCCGCTTGAGCGGCGCGACGCTGGCGCGGGCGCTGATGCGCGGCCTGCAAGAAGCAGGACTTGAGGTCATTGATATTGGTATGGTGACCACGCCCATGCTCTACTTCGCTGCCCACTCGCTGTGCCAAAGCGGCATACAGGTCACGGGCAGCCACAACCCGAAGGACCACAACGGCTTCAAAATGGTCCTCGCAGGCCGCGCTATTTACGGTGCCGAGATTCAGGCTTTGCGCACACTGATGCAAGAACAGACCGAGTCGCCGCAAACGCCAGGCCCATTGCGATCAGTCAGCGTGCTGGCGGCTTATCAGGCCCGCATTGTCTGTGACATCAAGCTGGCGCGCCCCATGAAAATCGTGGTCGATTCTGGCAACGGCATTGCCGGTGCTTCAGCGCCAGCCATATTGCGCTCGATTGGCTGCGAGGTGACGGAATTGTTCAGCACCGTCGATGGCAACTTTCCCAATCACCATCCCGATCCGAGCAAACCCGAGAACCTGCGCGACCTGATGGCAGCGCTCAAGACCAGCGATGCCGAGATCGGTCTGGCCTTTGATGGCGATGGCGACCGGCTTGGCATCGTTACCAAAGGCGGCAACAACATCTTCCCGGATCGGCAATTGATGTTGTTCGCGCAGGATGTGCTCAGCCGCGTGCCGGGTGGCACCATCGTGTTTGATGTGAAGTGTTCGCAGCGTCTGGCACCCGCGATTGTGGCGGCCGGCGGCGTGGCGCTGATGTTTAAAACTGGCCACTCCCTCATCAAAGCCAAAATGAAAGAAATCAACTCGCCTCTGGGCGGTGAGATGAGCGGTCATATCTTCTTCAAGGAACGCTGGTATGGCTTTGACGATGGCACTTACGCCGCCTGCCGCCTGCTCGAAATATTGAGCCACTACGCCGATGGCAATGCTGTGCTCGACGCCTTGCCCACGAGTTTTTCCACGCCCGAGTTGAACGTGAAATGCGCTGAAGACGAGCAGCACACGCTGGTGGCCCAACTGTTGCAAACCGCTGCCCAGGCCATGAACGGCAGCGGAGAAGCAGACGCTGTAGGTGTCAACACCCTGCGTGAAGCGATCAGAGCCGGCGCGCAAGTCTCCACCATTGATGGCCTGCGCCTGGACTGGAGCGACGGCTTCGGGCTGATTCGCGCCTCCAACACAACGCCGATGCTGGTACTGCGCTTTGAGGGCCACACGCCAGCAGCGCTGCAACGCATCGAAGCCAGCATGCTGGCGCTGTTGCGCACGGTCAAGCCGGGTGCCGTGCTGGACCAGGCGGTACATTGAAGATTTTGATCGTCAAGCTATCTTCGCTGGGCGATGTGGTGCATGCCATGCCCGCCGTGCAAGACATCAGGCGAACTTTCCCGCAGGCCCGGATTGACTGGGTGGTGGAACGAAGTTTTGCGCCACTGGTGCAACGCTGCGCTGGCGTGAACCGCGTCATCGCGTGTGAGTTGCGGCGCTGGCGCAAGTCGCCCCTGTCGCGCCAGACACGCAGCGCCTGGTGCGCTTTCAGAACCGAGTTGCAGCGCGAGCGCTATGACGCGGTCATTGACTTGCAAGGGTTGGGCAAATCAGCACTGATTTCCTGGCTGGCACGGCTGGCACCCAATGGCAAACGCTACGCCATGGCCAACCAGACCGAGGGCTCAAGTTATGAAGCACCCACGCGCTGGGTGGCGGATGTGGCGATCAAGCTGGCAGCGCACAGCCATGCCGTCGTTCGCGCACGCGAGTTGTGCGCATTGGCTTTGGACTATGCGGTTCCAAACGCCCTGACTTACGGGCTGTGGGTTGTGGCACATCCGGCACCCGCCGTTATTCAAAAGAGCAGGGCCTCCAGCCAAAACGCTACCGTGTCGCTGGTGCATGGCACCTCGCGCGCTGACAAGCAGTGGCCGCTGTCGCATTGGATTGATTTGGGCCAGCGCCTCAATGCCCAGGGCTACCGCGTGGCTTTGACGCACGGCAGTGATCAGGAGCACAAGCTGGCGCTGGAAATCGCCAAAGACATCCCCGACGCAAAAGTCTGGCCAAGTCTGGCACTCGATGCCCTGACCGATGCCCTGGCCGCTTGCGTCGGGGTGATCGGCGTGGACAGCGGACTGAGCCACATTGCCGTGGCACTCGATTTGCCGCATGTGCAAATTTACAACTTCGACAGCGCCTGGCGCACTGGGCCGATGAACCCGGCGCGCCAGCGCAGCGTATTCGCGCAGCCAACACCCAGCGTGGAATCTGTCTGGCAGGCCTGGCTGGCAGTTTCGGAGTCGGTCACGGTGACTGGCTCCAGCGCCGAATCGATGGTGGTCTCGCCAGCATGACGCGCCTGCTGTACTCCCTCGTGATGTGGCTGGCACAGCCGCTTCTGCGACGCAAGCTCCGGCGCCGCAGTGTGCAAGAGCCGGGCTACCGGCAAGCTGTGGCAGAACGCTTTGGAATTTACGCGGACACAGCGGGCCCGGGCGGTGCCGGTTTTATCTGGGTTCACGCGGTCTCGTTGGGTGAAACACGGGCGGCGGCGGTGTTGATCGAACGTCTGCGCGAACACCTGCCGGCGATGCGCTTGTTGCTCACGCATGGCACGGCCACTGGCCGCGCCGAAGGCGCCAAGCTGCTGCAAGCGGGCGACCGCCAAGCCTGGTTACCTTGGGACAGCAACGGCGCGGTGCAGCGTTTTTTGGATCACTTCCAGCCCCGCATTGGTATTCTGATGGAAACCGAGATCTGGCCCAATCTGGTCAATGCCTGCCAGCGCGCCGATGTGCCTCTGGTGCTGGCCAATGCGCGTTTGAATGAAAAGTCCCTGCTCTGGGCCAAGCGGCTGGCCTGGTTAGCGCGTCCGGCGTATCGCGGTTTGAGCGCGGTCTGGGCGCAAACGCACCATGATGCGGCACGTTTTGCCGAGCTCGGCGTCGAAGTAAAAGGCATTTTCGGCAACCTCAAGTTTGATGCCACGCCCGACGCGTTGCAGCTCGCCACGGGCCGCGCCTGGCGTCGCCAACTGGGTATCCCGGTCGTGCTGTTGGCCAGTTCGCGTGTCGGTGAAGAAGCCGCCTTGCTTCAAATCCTGGTGTCACTCAGGCCCGCTGCCATGGCCGGGGCGAAAGGGGCAACTTCACCAGCCAACGAGCTGCAATGGCTGATTGTGCCGCGCCACCCGCAGCGCTTTGACGAAGTGGCAGCGTTGATAAAAGCGCATGGGTTTGGTGTTTCGCGCCGCAGTGTCTGGGCCGGCGTAACCCCCGCCGCCAATGGCAGTATCTGGCTTGGCGATTCACTCGGTGAAATGGCACTGTACTATGGTCTGGCTGACATTGCGCTGCTCGGCGGCAGCTTTGAGCCGATGGGGGGGCAAAACCTGATTGAAGCCGCCGCCTGCGGCTGCCCGGTGCTGATGGGGCTGCACACCTTCAACTTTGCCGAAGCGGCAGAACTGGCGCAGGAAGCAGGTGCCGCACAGCGCGCGGCGACCCTGCAAGAGGCGGTTGCTGCGGCATTGGAGCTGGCTGGTAACGACGCGAAACTAACGCTTGCGCGACAGGCCGCAAACGCTTTCGCCAGCACCCAGCGCGGTGCCAGCGAGCGTCTGGCCCTGGGCATTGAACAGTTGCTGGCCGGGCGTGTCTGACAGGGATGTCGTCTGAGTTCTATGGTTTTCCCAAAATAATGACATGCCAAACCCGGTCTGGCATGTGGTGAAAATCAGGCCGGTGGGGCACTCAGCGCTGCGGCTGTCCCCAGGCCTTTGGCCTCCTCTACCTACGCAGAACAACCGGGCAGCCCGATTTGCGCTGGATCAGGCTGCCTGGATGCTCTGCTTCGTGTCCCCCGCCCTTGCGGGCTCCTCCTTTACCTACGCAGAACACCCAGGCAACCTGATCCCGATGATTTGGTATTCGAGTTTGAGTTCGAGTTCAAAAAACCAAGTCGACACTTCTGAGCAGCAGGGTGGGGGTACATGCCAAAGTGAGGTAAAGAAGGAGGCCGAAGGCCGGGTGACACGAACGGCGGCGTGTGCCACCGCCCGGCTGCGGAGCCATCCGCTACGCCGCCTTCGGCCCACACATGCCGGTTGGGGTTTGGCATGTCATCATTTTGGAAAAGAGCCATAGTCGGTGCCCTCGGGCGCCAGCCGACTGGCAAGTACTTTGTCAATGCGTTTGCCATCGAGATCGATCACTTCAAAGCACCAACCATTGCATTCGATGTGCTCACCCAGCGCCGGTAAATGGCCCGATACCGACATCAACAGCCCGGCTAGCGTGTTGTAGCGGCCACGCTCTTCGTCCGGTAAATCGTCAAGTGCCAAGCGCACTTTAAGTTCGCCCAGTGGCATAAAGCCATCGAGCAGCCAGGAACCATCGCCGCGCTGCGTGGCCCAAGCTTCGATTTGCGCGCCGGGCTGCAATTCGCCGGTAATGGCCTCCAACAGGTCGCGCGGCGTGAGCAGCCCCTGCACCACACCATACTCATCGACCACTAACACAAAGCGACCGGCCTTGGCACGCAATTGTTCAAGTAAGGCCATGCCGCTGAGCGTCTCGGGCACAAAGGTGGCAGGCGTGGCGTAATCCACGACGCTGCCGGGCGCCTCAATGCCCAACTCAAGCAGTCGGGCCATGCTGATCTTGCCGACCACCTCGTCGAGAGAGCCTCGGCACACCGGGTACCAGGAATGGGCACGGCCACCTCTACCCGCCTGCCTTAAACTCTGCGCCACAGTATTTGTTGCCTTCAGCCACTGCACATCAGAGCGCGGCACCATCAGCGAAATCAAAGGCCGATCATCCAGTTGAAACACGTTTTGCACCATCTGATGCTCGTGTTGTTCGATCACACCGGCATCCACACCTTCTTCCAGGCTGGCGCTTATCTCCTCCTCGGTCACCAGCCGCGCCGCATTGGTATCAATGTGCAGCAATTTCAAAACTGCAGCGGTGGTGCCAGAAAGCAATTTCACAAAAGGGGCGGCGGCCTGGGCCAGCCAGAGCATCGGCCGCGCCACCCAACGCGACACCGACTCGGGGTGCAACTGGCCAATACGCTTGGGTACCAGTTCTCCAAAAATAATGGTGGTGAAAGTGATCAGCGTGACCACAATCGCTGTGGCTGAAATGGCGGCCGCTTTATCGGCCACACCAAAGCCGTGCAACCAGGTCGCCACACCGGCGCTGAAGGCGGATTCACCCACAATGCCGTTGAGCACCCCGATCGAAGTAATGCCAATCTGCACGGTGGACAGAAACTGGTTCGGGTTGCCCAGCAGCGTAAGCGCCGCTTGAGCCCCCTTGTCACCGGCGTCGGCCATGGTGCCCAGCCGAACCTTGCGACTCGCCGCCAGCGCCAGCTCCGACATGGCAAAAACACCATTGAGCAGGGTTAAAAAGACAATCAGCAAAAATTCCATGACTCGAATGTAACAATAACGCCATGGCACTTTACCTGATTGGCGACGTGCAGGGTTGCGACAGCGCCTTGCAGCGCTTGCTCGACAAAATTTCTTTCTCGGCGAGTCGTGACACACTCTATCTGCTGGGCGACTTGGTTAACCGTGGGCCGGACTCTGCGGGTGTGCTGCGTCGCCTGATGTCCTATGGTGCGGCGGCACAGTGTCTGCTCGGCAACCACGACCTGCACTTGCTGGCCGTCGCTCAGGGCGTGCGCCAGCCTGGGCGCAAAGACACGCTGCAAGGCATTCTGGCGGCTCCCGACCAGCAGGCGATGCTCGACTGGTTGCGTTGGCAACACATGGCAATCTTGAAGCAAGTCGGCGGGCATGAGGTATTGATGGTACACGCGGGCGTCCTGCCGAGCTGGAGTGCGGATCAAACCATCGCCTTGGCGAGCGAAGTGGAGTCGGTTTTGCGTGGCCCGGCATTGGGCGAATTTTTGCATCAAATGTATGGTGATGAGCCCACGCTGTGGAGTGACGCGCTAAGCGGCAGCGCCAGGTTGCGCGTCATTGTCAATGCGCTCACCCGGCTGCGTTTTTGCACGACGGAGGGCCGCATGGAATTTGCCAGCAATGAAGGAGCCGATGCTGCGCCGTTGGGTTACCTGCCCTGGTTTGAAGTGCCGGGTCGCAAGACCGCAGGCATGACGCTGGCATTTGGCCATTGGTCGATGCTGGGCTGGCTTGCGCGCAGTGATGTCCTGGCGCTCGATACCGGCTGCGTCTGGGGCGGCAGCTTAAGTGCCGTGCGCCTGGATGAAACTACAGCCAAACAGCACCAACTCATTCAAGTCCAATGCGCCCAGGCGCAAATACCAGGAACCTGAAGCAGAGCAGCGCTGGTGTCAGCGACTTGACGCGGATGCCGGTTTGAGTGGCGGCTTGGCTTTTGGCAACAGGGTGTTGCGATCAACCGCCGGACCGGCCGCGCTTGTTGCAAGCATGGGTTTTGAAGCTTGCCTGGTCACCGCAATGCTCGTCAATTTTTTGGAGGAAGCTGGTTTTGTGGCTGCCGCTGCACCGACGGGTTTGGGCGGGGCCGCAGTTGCCAGTTTTTTCTTTTCTTCAGGGCTGAGTGATTGGTAGGCTTGCCAGGTGGCTGTTTTTTGATCGGGGCTGATTTTTTTGGCACGGGCAAAGTTGAGTCGGGCTTGCGTGCGCTGTTGTTGGCTGAGTGCAGACCATTCGTTCATGCGGCTGTGCATTTTGGCCTGCTCGGTTGGAGAAAGGCTTGCGTAATTGGTCGCAACCGCGATCCACTTGCGCTTTTGAGCTGCATCCAAAGTGCCCCAATTGGCCGCCAACGGCTGCAGCGCCAATTGCTGCGCAGGCGTCAGGTCTTGCCAAGTTGGTTTGGCGGGAGGCTTGGGGACACTCGATTTTTTTACCAAAGCTGCTGGTTTTGGTAATTTGCTGGCAGAGGGTGTAGATGCGACTGCGGCAACGCCAACTTGGGCCTGGACACGTGGAGCCAGCAAGCTCAAAGCCGCAATCGAGCAAACAACAGCGCTACCAACCAGCGTAGTTCTGTAAAACAAACGTTTGAGTTGACTCACGGCAGCCATCAACAGCATCTTGCTCAAACTACTGATTCTGCCCGGCACTGATCTTGAGGAACTGTAAAAATCCGGGATCTGCGTAAGCCGCTGGCGGCAAGTCATCGGTCAACAAGGCAGCATCAATTGCGGCAATCTCGTTAGCATGTTTGTCATTTTGGATGATGTTAATGGCAATCAGGCCAATCACCAGTGCCAACATTGGAAGTGCTGCGGCGAGGCGACCCCACCCACTAAGATGATCATTGCCAAAGGCAAGCGTGGCACCACCGACCGAGATTGCCGCCTGGGCGGTGCTTTGACGCAACACGATTTTTCTTCGACCCAAGGCCTGCACCCGTGCCGCCCGCAGATGCTCCGAAATGTCGTACGGAAGGTTCTCGGCAGCATCAGACAGTCGATCTGTAAGGCGCAGTGCAAAACGATCCTGCGCCAGCATATTTTGGTATTGGTATGAATTGGTCATAGCGTTATTCCCTTGGCTGTTAATGCTTTGTTGAGGGCCTGAACAGCGCGCGAACAGTGCGTCTTGACACTGCCTTCTGAACAAGCCATGATGGCAGCAGTCTCTGCCACATCCAACTCCTCCCAGTAACGCAGCAGGAATGCTTCCCGTTGACGCCCTGGGAGTTTCTCAATCTCAGTCTCAATCTGTTGCAAGGTTTGTGCCCGCTCTGTTGTGCTCTGGGCACTTTCGGTTTGTTCTGAGTGACTTGGTACGTTTAAAGTTTCAAGCAGATCAAATTCACCATCCTCCCCGGCGGATTCAAAATCGCTCAGATTTGAAAAAAGTGCGTTGCGGGTTTTTTGTCGCCGAAACCAGTCGAGCGTGCAGTTCGACAGGATGCGCTGGAACAGCAACGGCAACTCGGCGGCTGGTTTGTCTGCGTAATGCTCGGCTAATTTCATCATGCTGTCTTGCACGATGTCCAGCGCAGACTCAGTGTTTCGTACGTGATAGACCGACCGCTTGAAGGCGCGCTTTTCGACGCTTTTCAGAAAATCAGTGAGTTCTTGTTCGGTTGCCAAAAGGTTGCTGCCTTAAACGGCGGTAAAAATTGTTTGTCTCATTTCATTTTGGCGTGCCCAAGGGAAACAGGCACACTTTTCATGTCAATTATGACATCCGTACAGCACTTATTTCGTATTCCCTGATGGTTTCAATGGGCGCAGTGTGATAATGTGAACTGCAAATCAAAAAAGCAAACGGGTCATGATCCGGCGCAACAATCACTGCGCCCATGGTTTTGGCTTTAAGTTCCGACGCAATGCCACAAGTGTTTGCAGGGGAGCACCCAAGGTTTTTCATCAGAGAAATTCGCAAAGGTTCGTCATGGAAATATCAAAATCTGAAATCACTTCAGTGGCAAAGAGAACGCCGCCAGCCGCAAATCCGAAAGCGCTGGCCGAGACTGCAAATCAGCCAGAGCTTCGGGGCGCCGAGATTCTCGTCAAAGCCTTGCAGGCCGAAGGTGTCAAGTACGTCTGGGGGTACCCCGGTGGTGCCGTGCTGCATATTTACGATGCTTTTTACAAGCAAGACACCATCCGACATATCTTGGTCCGTCACGAGCAGGCCGCCGTGCACGCAGCCGATGGTTATGCGCGCGCCACTGGCGATGTCGGTGTCGCGCTGGTCACTTCGGGGCCTGGTGTTACCAACGCCGTGACCGGCATTGCCACCGCTTACATGGACAGCATTCCCCTGGTCATTGTGACCGGACAGGTTCCCACTCACGCTATCGGGCTTGACGCGTTTCAAGAATGCGATGCGGTGGGCATTACGCGCCCCGTGGTGAAACATAATTTTCTGGTGAAGGACGCACGCGATCTGGCGATAACCCTGAAAAAAGCCTTTCATATTGCGCGCAGCGGTCGCCCCGGCCCGGTCGTGGTCGATATCCCGAAAGATGTCTCCTTTAAAAAAGTACCTTATTCTGGTTACCCGCAATCGGTTGAAATGCGTTCCTATAGCCCGGTTCACAAAGGTCACAGCGGACAAATTCGCAAGGCGCTCCAGCTCTTGCTGGCCGCGAAACGCCCCTACTTTTATACGGGTGGTGGTGTGATCGCGAGTAACGCCTGCGCGCAGTTGCGCACACTGGTGGACATGTTGGGTTATCCCTGCACCAACACCTTGATGGGGCTGGGCGCTTATCCGGCCAGTGATCGCAAGTTTCTGGGCATGCTCGGCATGCACGGCACAGTCGAAGCCAACAACGCCATGCAAAACTGCGACGTGCTGCTGGCCGTGGGGGCGCGCTTTGACGACCGGGTGATCGGCAACCCCAAGCACTTTGCCCAGAACGAGCGCAAGATTATTCACATTGATATTGATCCTTCGAGCATTTCAAAGCGGGTCAGGGTTGACATTCCGATTGTGGGCGATGTCAAGGAAGTGCTCTCCGAGATGATCGCCATGCTCCAGGAAAGCGCAGCCAAGCCCGATGCCAATGCACTGGCTGCCTGGTGGGACACCATCGATGGCTGGCGCCAGCGCGATTGCCTCAAATACGACCCCGGTCAAAATGGCATCATCAAGCCGCAATATGTGGTCGAGACACTGTGGAACATGACCAAGGATGCCGACGCCTACATCACCTCCGATGTCGGCCAGCACCAGATGTGGGCAGCCCAGTACTACCGCTTTGACCAGCCACGCCGCTGGATCAACTCGGGCGGTCTGGGCACCATGGGTGTGGGTATTCCTTACGCCATGGGCATCAAGCTGGCCAAGCCCGAGAGCGAGGTGTTTTGCATCACTGGCGACGGCTCGGTGCAGATGTGCATTCAGGAACTCTCCACCTGCTTGCAGTACAACACACCGATCAAAATATTGTGTCTCAACAACCGCTATCTGGGCATGGTGCGCCAGTGGCAGGAAGTGGAATACGAGGGCCGTTACAGCCACAGTTACATGGACACGCTGCCCAATTTTGTGAAGCTGGCCGAAGCCTATGGTCATGTTGGCATGCTGATCGAGCGCGCGCAAGACGTGGAGCCAGCGCTGCGAGAAGCACGCAAGCTCAAAGACCGCACCGTTTTCATGGATATCCGCACCGATCCAACCGAGAACGTATTCCCGATGGTGCAGGCCGGCAAAGGCATTACTGAAATGCTGCTCGGCTCGGAAGACCTTTAAACCACCTTAAACCTGAACGAATCTATTGTTTGCCGAGCCCGTTGATTACCGTCAGCGGGGGAGGGCAGCGAAAAGAGGAGCCTCATCTCATGAAACATATCATTGCCGTATTGCTTGAAAATGAACCCGGTGCACTGTCGCGCGTGGTCGGTCTTTTTTCGGCGCGTGGTTACAACATCGAGTCGCTCACGGTAGCGCCGACCGAAGACGCTAGCCTGTCGCGCATGACGATTCAAACCACCGGATCGGACGAAGTCATTGAACAAATCACCAAACACCTCAATCGCCTGATTGAAGTGGTCAAGGTGGTTGATCTGACCGAAGGTGCTTACACCGAGCGCGAGCTCATGATGGTCAAGGTGCGCGCGGTCGGCAAGGAGCGCGAAGAAATGAAACGCATGGCCGATATTTTTCGCGGCCGCATCATCGACGTGACCGAGAAAAGCTACACCATAGAATTGACCGGCAATCAATCCAAGAACGATGCCTTTCTGGAAGCGATTGAAAGCGGTGCCATTCTGGAAACCGTGCGCACCGGCTCCAGCGGCATTGGGCGCGGCGAACGTATCCTGAAAGTCTAGTCAGTTGGGGACAGAGCTAAAGATCTGTCCCGCAAGTTTTTTAGTTTTTTAACGGAGAAGAAGATGAAAGTTTATTACGACAAAGACTGTGATCTGAGCCTGATCAAAGGCAAAACCGTGGCCATCATTGGCTACGGTAGCCAGGGCCATGCCCACGCCCAGAATCTGAGCGACAGCGGCGTCAAAGTCGTCGTTGGCTTGCGCCAGGGCGGTGCGTCCTGGGCCAAGGTCGGAAAAGCCGGTCTGAAAGTAGCGACGGTCGCGGACGCCGTCAAGTCTGCTGATGTGGTGATGATTTTGTTGCCCGACGAGCATATTGCAGCGGTTTACAGCGAAGATATTGAACCCAACATCAAAGTCGGTGCGTCCCTGGTGTTCGCCCACGGCTTTAATGTGCACTATGGTTTGGTCAGCCCACGCGCCGATCTGGATGTCTGGATGGTGGCGCCCAAGGCACCGGGCCACACCGTGCGCAGCACCTATGTACAAGGCGGCGGCGTGCCGCAACTGATCGCGATTCATCAGGATAATTCAGGCCGCACCCGTGACCTGGCGCTGAGTTACGCCATGGCCAACGGCGGTGGCAAAGCCGGCATCATCGAAACCACTTTCCGCGAAGAAACCGAAACGGATTTGTTTGGTGAACAAGCGGTTTTATGTGGTGGAGCGGTGGAGCTGATCAAAGCCGGCTTCGAAACCCTGGTTGAGGCCGGATACGCGCCTGAAATGGCTTATTTTGAATGCTGCCACGAGCTCAAACTGATCGTTGACATGATTTATGAAGGCGGCATTGCCAACATGAATTATTCGATCAGCAACAACGCCGAATACGGCGAGTATGTGACGGGCCCGAAGATCATCACCCCGGCCAGCAAAGATGCCATGCGGCAATGCCTCAAAGACATCCAGACAGGCGAATATGCCAAAAGCTTCATCCTGGAAAACAAGGCCGGCGCACCCACGCTGCTGAGTCGGCGGCGCTTGATGTCGGAACATCAGATTGAAAAAGTGGGCGACAAACTCCGCACCATGATGCCCTGGATCAAAAAGAACAAACTGGTTGACCAGAGCCGCAATTAAGTCTTGCGGCGCATGCAACAAAGGCCACTTCGGTGGCCTTTGTTATTATGCAACGCTGGAGGTAAATTCTATGCACGACAGTAACGAAACCGACTTTACTGAAGACGACGCCATGGTGGTCAAAAAGCGCCGTAAAGGCATATACATTTTGCCCAACCTGTTCACGCTGGCGGCCCTTTTTGGTGGTTTCTACGCTATTGTGATGGCCATCAATGGCCGATTTGACATGGCCGCTTGGGGCATTTTTTGTGCCATGGTGCTCGACAGCCTTGATGGACGCGTCGCTCGCATGACCAACACCCAAAGCGCCTTTGGCGAGCAGATGGATTCACTCTCGGATATGGTGTCGTTTGGCGCCGCACCTGCGATCATCGCTTACGTCTGGGCGCTCAAGGGGCTGGGCCGCTGGGGCTGGATTGCGGCCTTTGTCTATTGCGCCTGCGGCGCCCTGCGACTAGCCCGTTTTAACGTCAATACCGGCGTCATTGACAAAAGCTATTTTCAGGGCCTTCCATCGCCAGCGGCGGCGGCATTGGTTGCCAGCTTCGTCCTGGTCATGACGGACCTGGGCATCAAGGGCCCCAGCGTGGCGTGGCCGATGTTCGGCCTGGCTCTGTATTCTGGACTGAGCATGGTGACCAATGTGCCGTTTTACAGTTTCAAAGACTTTCACGTGAAGAAGAGTGTCCCCTTTGTCGTGATCGTGCTGATCGCGTTGGGCATTGCCATTATCAATATCGACCCACCTACCGTCATCTTTGGTTTGTTTGTCCTCTATGGCTTCAGCGGCTACTTCATTTACGTCTGGCGCAAGGCCAAAGGTCAGCAGACCAGCGTCATCAGCATCTCGACCGAAGAGCCCGATGAAAGAGGGTTGCATAAGTAACACGTCCCCTGTGTGACAAGTGGACCGGATTTAGTCACCCACAAGACAGCCCATGAATGAACCTATTCTTACCATCGTGGAACGCGAGGCGATCAACTCCGGTCGCTGGTTTTCAGCCCTTTCACCTTCACTCAGACACGACATTCTGCGATGCGCTTACGTCAAACGATACAAAGACGGCGAACTCATCACCGCTCGCGGCGAGCCGCCCGAACAGTGGATTGCTTGTGCCAAAGGCGCAGTGCGGGTCAGTTCAACCTCCATATCAGGCAAGCAGATCACACTGACCTATGTGGAGCCGGGCATCTGGTTTGGTGATGTTGCTATTTTTGACGGCGACCGCCGCACCCACGATGCCTACGCTCACGGCAGCACCTCAGTTTTGTGTGTTGCCAAAGCCGATTTCAAAAAAATCTTGGCGCTGCACGTTGAGCTTTACGAGGCCTTGCTGCGCCTGCACGCCCGGCGCATCCGTCAGCTCTACGGCCTGGTTGAAGACCTCAACACGTTGCCACTGCGCGCACGCCTGGCCAAGCAGTTGCTGCACCTGGTACGCAGCTATGGCGTGCCTTCGCTCAGTGATGGTTCAGAGGTTCGCATCGGCCTGCATTTGGCGCAGGAAGAGCTGGCCCAGTTGCTCGGTGCCTCGCGCCAGCGCGTCAACCAGGAACTCAAATCGATGGAGCGCGAGGAAACTATTCGCATCGAACCGGGTGGCCTGGTCATTTGCGACCGCGACGCCTTGATGCATATCAGTGAAGCCGATAGCTAAGCCACCCATAATGCCCAGCACGATGAGCGACTTTGACCAATTCATCGGCACCCAGGCCGTTTCCAGCAAACAGTTGTTTGATGTTGCCGCCCTGTCTGCCTGGTTGACAAAAAACCTGCTAGGTTTCTGCGGCCCACTCAGCGTGGAATCGTTCAAGGGCGGTCAGTCCAACCCCACTTACAAGCTCATCACACCGTCGCAGAGCTACGTCATGCGATCCAAGCCGGGACCAGTGGCTAAATTGCTGCCATCGGCGCACGCGGTCGAGCGCGAGTTTGCCGTCATGGGCGGCCTGTACGGCACGGCGGTGCCGGTGCCGCGCATGTACTGTCTGTGTCAAGACGAGTCCGTGATTGGCCGGGCTTTTTATGTGATGGAGTTCATGCCGGGTCGCATCCTGTGGGATCAGTCCTTGCCAGGCATGACGCCATCAGAGCGTGCGGCGATTTACAACGAGATGAACCGTGTCATTGCCGCCCTGCACAGCGTCAAGTTTGCCGAGCGCGGCCTGGCCGCTTATGGCAAGCCGGGTAATTATTTCGAACGCCAGATTGGTCGCTGGAGCAAACAGTACGCAGCCTCCGCTGACGCAGCAGGCCCGATGTCACAGCCGATTGCCGAGATGGAGCAGCTTATCGCCTGGCTGCCACAGCATATTCCGGCGCTGGCGCGCGACGAGCACCTGGTCAGCATCGTGCATGGCGACTACCGGCTCGATAACCTGATATTTCACCCGACCGAACCGCGAATTGTGGCGGTGCTTGACTGGGAGCTCTCCACCCTAGGGCACCCGCTGGCCGACTTCAGCTACCACTGCATGGCCTGGCACATACCACCAGGGTCGTTCCGCGGCATTGGCGGGCTCGATCTGGCAAGTCTTGGCATTCCCACTGAAAAAGAATACATCAGGCTGTATTGCGAGCGCACCGGCTTGACGACACCCGAGGCACTCAAGGCCGACTGGAACTTCTATCTGGCCTACAACCTGTTTCGACTGGCTGCCATTTTGCAAGGCATTGCCAAACGCGTCGAAATGGGCACTGCCGCCAGCGCGCAGGCCGTAAGTTCAGCCGCTGGTGCCAAGCCGCTCGCACAATTGGCCTGGAAATTTGCACAAAATGCCTAAGGGATAGCGCCAGCATCCCCTCACCTTTTTCAACCGACACACGGAGTTTCCATGGACTTTGACTACTCACCCAAAACAAAAGAACTGCAAGGCAAGTTGCAGACTTTCATGGACGACTACATCTATCCGGCCGAGGCTGCCTGGCATGCCGAAATCGCCGCCAACACCGCAAACGGCAAACGCTGGACACCGCTGCAACTGATTGAGGGACTCAAACTCAAGGCGCAAGCGGTCGGTTTGTGGAATCTTTTTCTGCCGGTGGACAGCGCCGCTGCTTCCGGCTACCAAGGCGCTGGCCTGACCAATCAGGAGTACGCACCGCTGGCTGAAATCATGGGCCACGTGATGTGGTCGAGCGAAGTGTTCAACTGTTCGGCACCTGACACCGGCAACATGGAAACCATCGCCCGCTATGGCTCCGCAGAAAACAAGGCGCGTTGGCTCAAGCCACTGCTCGAAGGCAAGATCCGCTCTGGTTTTGCCATGACCGAGCCCGAGGTGGCGTCGAGTGACGCCACCAACATCCAGACCCGCATCGAGCGCCAGGGCGATGATTACGTGATTAATGGCCGCAAATGGTGGACCTCGGGTGCCGGTGACCCGCGCTGTGCCGTCTTGATCACCATGGGCAAAACCGACCCGCAAGCCGAACGCCATGCGCAACAAAGCATGGTGTTGGTGCCGACCCAAACGCCTGGCGTCACAGTGCTGCGTCCCCTCCATGTGATGGGCTATGACGACGCGCCGCATGGTCACATGGAAGTTTTGTTCGAGAACGTGCGCGTGCCAGTCACCAATATTTTGCTCGGTGAAGGGCGCGGCTTCGAGATTGCACAAGGCCGCCTTGGCCCGGGGCGCATTCACCACTGCATGCGCCTGATTGGTCTGGCCGAGCGAGCGCTGGAGTTGATGTGCAAACGCACCTTGGTCCGGGTCACTTTTGGTAAACCGATTGCGGCACAAACCGTCACGCAAGAACGCATCGCCGAAGCCCGCTGCAAGATCGACATGGCTCGGCTGCTGACCCTCAAAGCGGCCTGGATGATGGATGTGGCTGGCAACAAGTTCGCCAAAAACGAGATTGCCATGATCAAGGTAGTGGCCCCCAGCATGGCGTGCCAGGTGATTGACTGGGCGATACAGGCGCACGGTGGCGCCGGCATGTGTGATGATTTTCCGCTGGCCTACAGCTATGTCAACGCGCGCACCCTGCGTTTTGCCGATGGCCCGGACGAAGTGCACCGCAACGCGATTGCCAAGATGGAGCTGCGCAAGTACGCGACAAAGGTCTGGTAGCCCCGGTTAGCAGCTTTCATTGTGTAAACTCTTTAAGCAAAAAACGAACCACAAATTGATCTTTATCGGTAGCCACCAAGGTGATGACTTGATCCATGTCGATATTCATGTAGTCATGCACGATGCGGTTGCGCAGCCCAATAATGGCATTCCACGCCGGCAGGTCGGCCTGTGCGATTTGGTCACGGTTAGCCAGCGCTTTGAATGCGTCATAGCCAGACACAGGAATGGGTTGTTCACTGGCTTTAAGCAATTGCTTTGCTTTGCCAATGGCGTTTTCTATGAGTATTTGTAGTGCGTGGAGCACACCCCCTTGCTCCAGTGGTGTCAGAGCACGCCCTTGTTTGAGGATGGCCTTGGCTTGCGTCAGCAGTGCGCTTTGCTCGGCGGCAATGCGCGCGGTCTCGGCCTGGTAAAGGTCAAGCCGCATGTTGTTTGTCCCAATAAAAGTCTTCCAGCTCGCGCCAGGTGCGCTGCAAAAAATGCGCCCAGGCGAGCGTGTCTTGGCCAGTCAGCGGCAGGCCTTCTTCGGCGACGCTTGCGCGCATGGCCAGATTGGCGCTGCGTAGCTCAATCAGGTCAATGGCCGTTAGTGCGATGTTCAGCTTGCGTGACAGGGTGCAACGCAGAGTTTCGGTGTTACCCAAAACGGTGAGCCAGTCAAGCTGCGGTGACCATTGCAAGGCAATATCCCAGTCGCTGTTTGCATTGGCAGTGCCCGTGGCGCGACTGCCCACCAGCACCGCAAATTCCAGTTGCGGTTGGGCAAGCAGGGTTTGCACCAAGATTTTGCTGTTTACCATGGATTATTTGCCAGTGAGTCAATCCCCGGATTGACTTGCAATTCTACTAGCGCAAGGACTCAACCAAAAAACCGCAGTTATCCGATGCCCGCTAGGGCTGGCGGCGGGGACGGCAAGATTTTTGAGACCGAGTAGCCGCGCGGCAGAGCGATTTTGGAGGCAGAGCCCCATAACCTTAGACTGCACAGTAGAACATTAGGCTGTTGCGGTCATGAGAGGCCACCAATTGCAGAAGCTGACCTTGATGAACTTGCAACGGCTGCGGGAAAGTGTGCAAGACCTGCCGCCAGTGTCCAGCCCTGATGTCGCCTGCCATATCGCAGGGTGCGTTCTCAAAACTGACGCCTGGCGCCAGATCCAGTTTTAGCCACTGCAGCACGCCGTAACAAAGGCCGCTGGCAATCACTCCGACGGCGATGGCCTTGCGCTCGGCGGCGACACGGCGATCGCATTGCAAGTCGAATTCAAAAACCTCGAAAGGTGCCGAATACATCGTCAGGCGCAGGCCCAGTTCTTCCGGATACAAAGTCACCGGGGTGAAATCGTTAAAGCCCTGCAAATCGAAACCAGCTATTTCCCCCACTCGGGTATAGCTCGCCAATTTGTCGGCGCCGGCGAGTTGCGCGATCACGCCGGCAGCGCATGGCACGATGCGGGCGTCGGGCTTTAGCAGGCGCGTGCGGGCATCGTCGTAACTGTCCAGCATGCCTTCGCCCAGCAAATCGCTCGAGATGACTTCAGCCACCAGAACGTCAGCCCGCTCGGGCAGATCTTGGGGTATCTGTAGCGCGGTGGACTCCTTGTTGATGACTGTGACGCGCTCTGCGTAACCATTGTGCTCGATGATCTGGCGCGCTTTATCAGCAATCGGAACGACCATTTCGCAGCTACTCACATAGCCGGCGCCAGCGCGCGCTGCCATCATCGCCAACAAACCCGAACCGGTGCCAATTTCCAGAACATGATCGCCAGGCCGAACCGTAGCGCGTATCGCTTGCTCGTAGGCCTGATTGCGCGGCATGTCGTTCATCATGGAGAAATGCCACATCGGCACCCTGCCACTGCCAAGCATCTGGCGCAGATAGGCCAGCACCTCTGGATCGTTGGGTGCCACGGCACGCGCTTGCTGCAAGACGAGGAGGGCTTCATCTACGTTAAATGATTGGCGCAGCAGCAAAGCCAGCGTAATGCTGGCAGCCGCGAAGTCAGGCTGGATGCTCAGTGCAGTGCGACAACTGCTGATGGCCTCGGCGCGCTGACCGGCTGCGGCATATTTGCGCGCCGCGTCAAGCAACAGAGATGGATTGTCCGGATCGCGCGCCAAGGTCGATCCAACATCCGAAAGCGCCTGTAGGTGTTGCTCCGTTTCGGCGGCCCGATGCTTGAAGATGTTGCGGATCAGTTTAAGTATTTGGGACATGGCACTGCGGCAGTTTACTGCCCAAACGGCTTTGTCTTTATTCCAGGAACAATCTGCAGCAGTAGCCATGACCGTTCCCGGCTTGGCGCATTTCACCTCGGGCAACCGATCGGCCAGTGAAACCGGCCGCCTTATCCCGATTCTTGGCTATCAAGGACGGCCAGGATGCAGTGTAGCCTGGCCCAATTCCCACAAGGGCAAAAAGATGCCGAGCAAGAGAATGCCCACCAGCACGCCCATCACCGCCAACAGCAAGGGCTCGATAGCTTCACTGAGCTTACCCACCTCATACTCCACGTCGTCCTGGTACATCACGGCAATCTGTTCCACCATGGTGTCAACCTCTCCCGTGTCCTCGCCCACTTTGATCATTTGCAACTCCATCGGAGCAAAAATGCCAGCCGTGCTCGCCACCCGGCTCAGGCTCTCACCGCGCTCCACACCCTTGCGCATTTGCAGAATGCGTTCCTCGTAAAAAGCGTTGTCCACCACCCGCGAGACCAGTTGGAACGCCTGCATGATCGGCACGCCGCTCTTGCTTGCCGTGGCAAAGCTGCGACAAAAACGCGCCACCGTGGCCTTGACCAGAATCTTGCCGATGATAGGCAGCTTGAGCTTGAATTTGTCCCAGGCATATTTGCCGGTCTGGGAAGTCACCCAAAAATGAAACACATAATAGATCAGCCCCACCGCCAAAAAGATGACCCACCAAAACTGAACCATAAAGGTTGACGTTCCAATCAAGATGCGCGTTAGCAGTGGCAGTTGCACATGCATATTGTCATAAACTTTGGCAAACACCGGGATCACGAAAATCATCAAAATGCTGATGGCAATGGCGATCGCAATCATCACAAAACTCGGGTAACGCAGCGCTGACTTGATCTTCTTGCGCATCTCCCGGTCAAACTCGATCTGCTTGAACAGGCTCTGAAATGACTCCTCCAGTTGGCCCGATTCTTCGCCCACCCGCACCATGCTGACGTAGTACTCGTTGAACACATCGGGGTGGTGCGAAAACGCAGTGCTGAGCACAGAGCCTTTGTCCAGGTCCTCGCGCACGGCCTGTAATATCTTGACCAGCGCCTTGCTCCCGGTCGATTTCTGGATGCCCTCGATCGACTCCATCATCGGCAGGCCGGCCCGCACCATATTGCCGATCTGGCGCGTGAACAACAGCAGTTCAACCTGCGACACCTTGCCTTCGCCCATCAGCCGCGCGAACCACTCTGGGTCTTTTTGCTCTACGGTCTGGGCCGTGATCGTAATCGGAAAAATCCCCGTGTCAGTGAGCCACTGCGCAACCGCTTGCGGGTTGGGCGATTCAATCGTGCCCTGTAGAACTTCACCGCGCTTGTTGCGGCCTTTGTATTGGTAAGTATCCATAGTTCTAGGCGGCAACCGTCATGGCTTCGGCGATGGTGGTCTGGCCGACCAGCACCAGTTCAAGGGCATTGCGTACCAGCGTGTGGGAACCCATCTGCAAGCGCGCCAGGCGGTCAAACGCCATCGGGTCGCCCTGCTGTAGCGCATCCGCCAACGCCGGCGTCATCTCGATGATCTCGAACACACCCTGGCGGCCGGAATAGCCCATGCCGTTGCAGCGCGCGCAGCCACGGCCACGCCTGAACTTGGCCAAAGACGCTTCTTCTTCACCGACGTGGTGTTTGACCCACGCCAGTTCTTCCGCCGGGGGCGTGGCGGGTTCTGCGCAGTAGGTGCAAACGACGCGCAGCAGGCGTTGCGACAGCACCGCTAGCAGGGTGGAAGCAATCATGTAGCCCGGTACCGCCATGTCCAGCAGGCGCAGCGGGGTTGACGCTGCGTCGTTGGTGTGCAGTGTGGACAAGACCATGTGGCCCGTCATCGCGGCCCGCACCGCAATGTCGGCAGTTTCGTCGTCACGGATTTCACCCACCAGCAGAATGTCGGGGTCCTGACGCAGAAAAGAGCGCAGCACGCGAGCAAACGATAGGTCGATCTTCTCGTTGACCTGCACCTGGCTGATGCCGGCAATGCGGTATTCCACCGGGTCTTCGCAGGTCAGAATTTTGACGCTGGGCTGGTTCAACTGTTCCAGCGCAGCATACAGCGTGGTGGTCTTGCCGCTGCCAGTCGGACCGGTGACTAGCACAATGCCGTGCGGAGCCTTGATTGCCTTCTCAAAGAGTTGGCAGGCGCGCGCCGACATGATCTCGCTCAGACTCTTGCGCACGGCGTCCTGGCGCAACAAACGCAGAACCACCGATTCGCCAAATTGGGTTGGCATGGTGGACATGCGAATGTCAAAGCGCGACTCGCCTGACTTGATGGTGATGCGCCCATCCTGCGGCAAGCGCCGCTCGGCAATGTCCAGCGCCGCCATCAGCTTCAGGCGCACGATCAGCATGGAGGCGATGCGCAAATCGGCCTGCACCTGGACGTGCAGCACGCCGTCGATGCGAAAGCGCACCACCAGGGTTTTTTCTTGCGGCTCAAAATGGATGTCCGATGCATTGACGCGCGCCGCATCGTCAAAAATAGTCTGCAGCAGTTTGACCACCG
>PKWM01000018.1 GCA_003133245.1 Rhodoferax sp.
CGTTCTCGAAGAGCAGGGCGCAGCGCTGCTCTTCGGCGACGCTCTGAAAATTAACCCGCCCCACGGCGGCGATTTCCCAGTCCTTGTCAACCGCCTTGGTGATGCGCTTGAGTTTGCCGTTTTGTTCGAGCACTGCGAGGTACTCGCGCAAATCCGCGTAGGGTCGTTTACGAGCTTGTGTCATCTATTCTCCTTTTGTTGCAATAATAAAAATCAGTCAGATATTACTTGAAAAACCCGGACATTTTCGCTGCAACGCCGTTCTTTCGAGTTGCTTCTTCATACAGCTGATTAATGCGGGGTGATTGGTCTTCATACTCGATCTGGGCACCGCCTAATTTTATGCTGGTGGAGACTCCACCGAACAGAGATTTGCGCTTGCTTTCGGTGAAGGGATAACGCAAACTACCATAGGCCGTAGCCAGATAGCGCGCCGGTTTCGAGCCGGTATTGAAGTGTTGATGAAACATTTGATCCGGCGGGGCAAACACCGTGCCATGCTTCCAGTCGACGCGATGAAAATCCTGTTCGCCTTCATACCATAGCAGTGAATATCCCGTGCCGGTTACGCACATCACATGGAAGTCGGCCGCATGGCGATGGCCCTTTTTATAGGTTCCGACCGGCATTTCAGAGATGTGCGCATGCATGGTTCCATCGGCCAGAATAAACATGATGTTCCCCCCGCCAGCCCCGCGGTCACCCCAGGGTTTCAATTCAATGGCAGCCAGATCTGGAACAAAATTGGTTTCCCACATATGGTTGCCGGGGCGTACCGGGATGAAATCGCCTTCACCGCTGAAGTACTTCGAACTGCCAATGCGTTCATCGAACTGCCAGCTATTGTTGAAAATGAATTTCTCGTTATGGAACATGTTCATGACCGCCGGCATATTGGTGGTTGAAATCAGCAATGCCGACTCCAATCCGCTGCCGTTGAAATGCCTGTATTTGGTATTAAGCGGAATGGCGAACATGCTCTTTGGGCCCCACTCGAAAGTATGCTTGCGGCCATCAGCTACTTCAATCGTGGTACTACCTTGACCAGCCAGGACGTACACGACTTCTTCGTAAAGATGTTGCTGCGGTAAAGTCGAAGCAGTTGGCGAGATATCCAGCAAGAACATGTTCAGGAAATCGCCACGCCCTTTAAGGTGGACGGCCGCACCGTTAACGCCAAAACGGGCCCAAGGCTTGGTTTCTACTTTGAACAAATCAATCCCGAAATCCTCTGCAACCGGTATGCCCTCAGTTTTGAGCCATTCGAGATAGGAGTCGATCATGATTCTTGGCGCGTCAGTGTTGCTCATATTTTGTTCCTTGATTAACTAATAATACGGAGATGAAATTCTAGGATGCTGCAAACGATGTTACAGATTCTGTTGGCCGGTTGAAAATAACAATGATTTGATCACGACCGGCACCGCATTGCTGGGCTGGATTGCTTCACCGATATCCACGTAGTCAAAGGCGCGTAACTGGATACCGTCAATTGATACAATTTTTTGGGGAAAATGAAGCTCATGTTCAATAATATGCCCGAGAGTTTTTCCGATATCGCCATCAACAATCAGAATTATTGTTGACCCGGCACCTGGCTCCGTGACCAAGGCGAGTGCAATGCCCTCTGCAAGATTGCGTAAACGAGAGTAATGGGGGTCACCACGCCATTTAAGCGCCAATGCAATTGGCTGCCCTTTGTGCAGGTGTGCGCGTGAGAGCACCAAACTGATTTCTTCTGCCACAGATTGAACTGAAAAGCTTTCATCCATCGAAAGCGTAGGTGCTAACACCGGAACATTATGGACCGGCAATGCAGTTCCATCCGAAATATGAATGGTTCTTCCGCTTACCTGGACCGTAAACTGTGAAGCACCGATCACGGTAGCGCGGATTCCCTGTCCTGGATCCAACATTGGAACGGTGATACGGCCATCGAAGAACGCGCGGCGGATATTGTCGGCAAGCGGCTGGGCGATATCGCCGAATAGCCCGTTTTCGCGACGATAGATGTATTCTGAAACCCCTCCGGAGAATGTAATGAAATCGGCTTTCACTGGCTCCAGGAAAGGCGGTGTCAAATATAACTCTTGGGCGGTTCCGAGCACGCTCTTTTGTTGTATCAACGCAATGACCGCATTGGATAAAGCGTCGATCACACTATCAATATCGGCAGCATTGGCTTGTTCACCCAGCTGCAGTTTGATTCCCTGCGCCTTTGCCATCAAATGTGCCGAATCATCAATCCGAACCAGTCGTCCCTCCTCATCTTGAGCGATCAAACGACCGCCAACCGCGATGGCGCAAGTTCCGAGTATTTCGCCATTTTTTATCAATGCCAGCTTTGTTGTCCCGCCGCCGATGTCTACATGAAGAACAGTCCGCGAAGTCTTGCGTGAAAGCGCCACCGCACCTGAGCCATTGGCTGCAAGAATGCATTCCAGATAGTGCCCGGCAGAGGCACAGACGAATTTTCCGGAGTCGGCAGCAAACAATTCGGCAATTGCCGAAGCGTTGCTTCTCTTGATTGCCTCGCCCGTCAGAATCACCGCACCGCTATCGATATCCGCTGCGGCAAGCCCGGATTCAAGATAGGCATCTTCAATGAAAACGCGAAGCCGGTCGGCGTCGATCGTGTTATCGGGCAGGAAAGGGGTAAGAAGAATTTGTGAGCGCCAGATTATTTCCCGGTCGATAACGACAAACTGGCTCGACAGCATTTGGGTTTTACGTTGCAAATGCACCTTGGCAAACATCAGATGCGATGTTGAACTGCCAATATCAATCCCCACGGTTGTGAGTTTGATGTTGTCTATTTTCCAGATATATTCTGCAATTGCTCCTTTCTCGTCAATCGATATTTCGTGAATATGATCGTCTTCATCGCTGTCGTGCAGTTCCTTACGATTTAAACCTTCACATGAAAACCCGCTGGGTCCATCAACCGCACCAAGCGAATCACCACACTCGACCCATCCTGGGCGTGGTCGCGTAAAAGCTGCCTGGTTTGAAATGGTAAGTAGCTTGTTCTGTTGAATAGGGCTCATTCCGGAAAGCGCAAGCAGCATTACTTTATCCCTTTGAGGAAAATTTCGTTAAAGGTCTGGGTCCATTTTTCGTTGTTATCCAGGAAAAATCCCGGGTCGATGAATTTGAGAGTTAACTTTTTAAGAGGTGAGGCGATCTTAACGCTCGTGGGGACATAGTAGCGGTTGGCCAAAATTTGTTGGGCATCGCTCAGCATGAAGTCGTAAAACAGCATCGCGGCGTAGGGGTGGAGCGCATTTTTTAGCAAACCGATGGTTCTGAACTGGGCAACGGTCGGGGGAATCAGAAACCAATCGATCGGTTCTCCCTTTTGCTTAAACTGAACAGGCTTGTTGCTATAGGTCGTCAAGGCCAACGGTACTTCTCCTGAGGCTACCAATTGAGCTAACAGGGTATGGCCTTTGCGCACTGACATGCCGTTGGTCTCGACAATGGTCTTAAAAAGTTTTGTTCCTTTTTCTTGCCCTAATTCTTGTATTACAGTAGCCAACCAATGTTGGTCCTCTGCTTCAATGCCCAAACGGCCTTTCCATTTTGGATCAAGCAAATCCTGATAAGTTTTTGGAAGCTCTTCTTTTTTAACTTTTTCTGTGTTGTAAGCCTGAACGAAGATATCGATCGTTGTCCCGACCCATTCCTTGTGCGCCGGAATGGCCTGAGGCATTAAGTCGGCGAGGTAAGGGGATTTAACCTGTTGCAATAATTTTTCACGGTGCAATGCTTCCATTTCTGGTGCATTATTTTCAACTATATCCACTTCGAATCGTCCGGCACGTTCTTCAGATACGACTCTTTGCAAAATATTTTCCGAACCGGAACGCCAGCTTTTTACTTTAATACCGTATTTTTTGGTAAAGGCGTCAATGACCGGCAACATGTCATCTGCTGTCATGGATCCATATATAGTCAACTCGCCTTCTTTTTTGGCGCCTTCCATGAGTCTGTGAAGACGATTCTCACCCTGCAAAAGAGCAATTTCAGCTACTGCCGCCTCTGTTTTCTTGGATTGCGCAAATGCGGGATTAGCGCAAAGGAAAGTTATAGCTATTAGCAATAAAGCCAAACTGGATCTGACAGGTGAATTAGCCACTTTTTTACCTTTAGAAGCAAACGTTACATTGGATATTTGTTGTATCAGCCGCTCCAAGTTGGCACGCCAACTCAGGCGAAGGCACCCTGCATTCGGTAAGCGTCAAATTGATTATCTGTCATGCCGAGAAACTCCTGAAACACGAGCGCATTGTGTTCGCCGATGAGCGGCGCTGCGGCCATTACATCGCCTGGCGTATCAGACAGGTCAAAGGCAGAAAAGTAACAGCTCAGGTCGCCGATTGCCCCATGCAGGCGCCGCCGCCAGAGGCGCCGGTGTAACAACTGCGGGTCGCTAAACAGGTCGGCGATCGTATTCACCATGTGGGAATGAACGCGTGCCGACTGGAGTTTGGCGGCGGCTTCACCGCCAACTTGAGTCAGCGACCATTGGGTGATGATTTTGTCCAGTTCCAGGGCATTTGCCTGGCGTAGTTCCAAGGTTGCAAACCGGTTGTCAAGTGCCAGTTCAGGGCAGCCTAGGACCCCGGCGAAACGCTTAAACTCGTCGTTGGACCAGCAAGAAAGTGCCAGCCAGTGCCCATCGCGACATGGATAGGCATCGTGCGGGGCAGCGTTACGGTCGCGGTTACATGAGCGTTCGGCAATGCCACCGTTGGTGTGGTAATCGAGCAAGGCACCGGCAACAAACAGCAGACCTGCTTCGTATTGCGCCAGATCTATCCATGCCCCTTGTCCGGTTCGCCGCTGCCGATCGAGTGCCGCCAGCACGGCAGATGCCCCCAGAGTTGAGGCGATGAAGTCGATGTAGGGTCCGTAAAGCAACATCGGCGGTCCGTCCGGGCTACCAGTCAGGCCGCAGAAGCCGGCCAGCGCCGAGAGTTGGGAGCCAAATCCAGGCGTTTGCGCACGTGGCCCGGTCTGCCCCATGTTGCAGCTGGAAATCATCACCACGTTCGGGTTGAGCTCGCGCGCGCTTTGATAGCCAAGGCCCAAGCGGGACATTACCTCGGGCCGCATGTTTTCAATAACGATGTCGGACCAGCCAAGCAGCTTCTGTGCCAGTTCGATGCCGGAAGCAGCCTTGAGATCCAATGTCACCGCGTATTTGGAATCGTTAAAAATGGCAAAGCAACCGCTGCGATTTACCCCAGGTTTTCCGTCCTTGAACGGTGGGTATTCATTGCGGAAACCATCTGGGTGCAGGTGCGATTCGACGTGCACAACTGTCGCACCAAAGGCCGCCAGCATCTTGCCGATGTGCGGTCCGGCGGCGTAGGCGCCAAACTCCACCACTTTTACCCCGGCCAGGGCTTGCGAAATTCCGCTCGTGGGAGGGGCAAGTCCTGAGGAAGTTTTTCCGCGGGGCGCATGGGCCCGGCTGCCGAACGCGCCCAGCAGCGCCTCAATATCGACCTCTTCGCCGGGAAAGTGGCGCAGCGGCGCGCGCACCCGATCGACAATGGCAAAACTACCACAGTAACGCTGACGCTCCCCGTCGGAGTCCGGCAAATCCTGCCAGAAACTGCGCGCCGTCAGTTGCGGGTCGCTGGCGATATCGGGCATGGTCGATACCGGATAGCCGAGCATTTCCCGTCGGCTGGCTTCTTCCAGAAACTCTCGCTTGACAATCTTCAAGAAAAAATCGGCGATCGGTCGTTCCAGCGCGTCCACCTCTTCCTGGGTGGCGATCTTCGGGTCGAAACGCTTCCAGTCGATCTGTTCGAGTGCACCAAGGTTCGCACCACGCTCGCGCATCCATGCGACCAACTGGGCGTTGGTGCGCCTGCCGGCCGGCCCGCCGTAGAGAACAAAGTTAAGGTAGCCGTCGGCACAGGGCCAGAAGGCGCGGTGGCGCGCGCCCTTGATCGAGCGCCCGGTGATGTATGCCCCGGCCCTGGTCGGAATAGTCTGTTCCATATCCCAGAATGCGGCTGCGTGCGAGGTGGCCAAAATCATGGCGGCTTGCGCCGAAACATCCACGTGTTGTCCGCCGCCTGAGGCTGTGCGGTGAAAGAGTGCCGTCATCGCGCCCACGGCCGCCTGTGCCCCGGCCCAGCAATGGGATTGCGGCACGCTGATGCGTAAAGGCGTGCCCTCTGGCTCGCCGGCCAGCGACATGGCGCCGCTCGCCGCAGTGACCTCGAGATCCGAAGCCAGCCAGTTCGCTCTCGGGCCGCTCGACCCGAAAGGTGTAATCGAAACATGAATCAGCTTTGGGTTGAGCAACTTGAGCCGTTCAACGCCGAGGTAGCGAGCACTAGGATCGCTGGGCTGCGCCGACTCGATCAGGACGTCGGTACCGACGATCAACTGATCGAATTCCAATTGCCCGGCAACGGTTTCAAGGTCGAGCCACAACAAACGTTTGTTGACGTTGAAGGCCTGCCAGTCGGCGCCCCCGATGGCGGCCCCCGGCACCTCGACCTTAATCACGTCTGCCCCCAGATCAGCCAGCAAGCGACCGGCCAGCCAGCCGATCCGGTTGCTGATGTCGAGGACGCGGTAGGTGCTGAGCATTCGCTTTCCTTTCGCGTTTAGCGCTGTTAGCGCCCGGTCCGTGCCAGCGAAAGAACCCAACCAGCCATGCGGCCCTTCATCTTCTCGATGTCCTTCTCTTCGAAGAAGTTTTCAGGTTTGACCAGATCGACGCCATAAACCGGACGGTGGAAGTCATTCTCGTAGCCGAATGGCACTGTTGCATCAATGCCCATACCACCTTCGAACTGGGTGTTCGAAGCGGTCCATTGCTTGTCGCCCGATGTCATGCGCTCGGCCGGCATGAAGGTCTGGCCACGACCGCCCGGGATCGGATTGAGAATGTCTGTTCTTGGGTTCACGCGTGTCGTCAGGCACCACATGATGTCGTCCATCGAATAGATATCGACGTCCTCACTTACCGCAATCGCCAGGCGCATGCCTTGTGAGCAGGACAGGATCGCCGAGAGGAAGTTGCGCTGCCAGCCTTCTTCGATCTGGTTGCGCTTCTTCACCTGGATGATGCAGCCGCCCCAGTCGGTCATGCAGTAGGGAATGTGGACGTTCTGCACGATACCCGGTTGCAGGCGCTCGCACAGGGCGTAGATGGCCGACTCGCGCACCGAGGTATCGATATTGGCATCGTCCGCGGTATGCACACCAAGCGGGAAAATGATCGGTTTGCTTTCGCGCTTGCGCATGGTAATTGCGGTGACATGGAAGGTTGGTGCCTTGTAGGCTTTGCCCATGTAACCGGCCCATTCCGGGTGGAAGTGAAAACGACCCTGAATATCGGCGGCCTCGGACTCGGCGGTTTCATAGCGCTTGTCACGTGGATGCAGGTAACCTTCGAGCACGTATTCGGCGTCGGCCAGTGTGTAGGCATCGATGGTCCGGCACTTGACCAGGCGGATCGGCGAGCCCTGGATGGCGCCGGCGATACCGATTTCATCGCAGCCCTTGGGCAGAATCGCATAATCGAAGCCGGAACCAGCGACGTAGGTGCAGGCCGGGGGAACGCCGAAGCACATGGTCAGAGGGATTGGCTTGTCGTCCTTGTAGTGTTCGGTCATCACCTGCCACATGTGCGAGCCCGGGGAGATCTGGAACGTGCCGGTGTCGACCCAGCGGAAGTTCATGCGGTTATAGCCGATGTGGCTGCCGCCGTCGAAGTAGTCGCCGATGACGCAGGAGATGCCAGATCCGATAGTCATCTCGGTCTCCAGCGGCGTATGGCGGATGGCGGTCAGCCACTTGTTGACGTCGATGTTTTCGGTGATGACATCCTCTTGAACCGGCGCATCTTTTTGCTCGATGATCACCGACTTGAGCGGATGATCAATGGCGCGAGCTACCTTCTTGACGCGGTCGAGCGAATCTTTCCAATCGAACATGTCCTCGACGACGCGGATGTCACCGAACAGATTGGTAATGGCGCGGGCGTGCGGCATGCCCTTGACGTTGTTGAATAACATCGGCAGGCTACCGTCAAAAATCTTCTGCAGGCCCGTGATCTCAAGGTCAGGATTGACCTCTTTGTCGGTTTCAACCAGGTAGCCTTTTTCCCGAAACCAATTCAGTGTCGAGCGCAAGCTCGTAACATCCTTGACACCAGTTCCGGCTATTGCCTTGTTCGTTTTGTCAGTCATTGCATTTTCTCCTTCAGTTAAGTTAAGTTGAGTTGAATATTTGAGGTGAGTTATTACGTTTGCGCCTGATTAGGGGCGTCTTGCTTTCCCATCTGCCCAGTCCAACGCTGCGCAAATTCGGCTGGAATTCCGAATTGATCGAGAATTCGAGCCACCACGTGATCGATCATGTCGTCAAGCGATGTCGGGCGGTTGTAGAAGGCCGGCATCGGCGGCATGATCGTCACGCCCATACGAGACATTTTGAGCATGTTTTCCAGATGCACGTCACTGAGCGGCATTTCTCGGGTTACCAGCACCAGTTTTCGCCGCTCCTTGAGAATCACATCGGCTGCCCGGTGGATCAAATGATCGCCCGTACCATGGGCAATTGCCGCCAAACTGCGCATTGAGCACGGCGCGACAACCATCCCTTCGGTGACAAATGACCCGGAGGAGATTGTCGCCCCCATATTTCCTTCAGAATGATCCACCGTTGCCAAGGCCCGAACCTGTTTCGCGGTATAGGTGGTTTCGTGTTCGATGGTCTGGATCGCCCACTTGCTGAGAACTAGGTGGGTTTGCACCTCTGTGTTCTTCAACGCCTCAAGCAAACGGATGCCAAAAATTGCACCTGTAGCGCCAGTAATGCCGACAATTAGCCGTTTCAATTTGCTCTCCTAGAACGAATTACCAATCCATCTCCAGTTGGTGCATGAAAGTCCATAATTTGAACTAAATTAAAATGCAGCCAGTGGCTGAAAGTCTTTCATACGCCGCCTTACAGAGATAAACATAGAGGCCTGAATATATATCAAATTTCAACTCAAATAACATGAGAAATAGAACATTTGTTCCAAAATACGGACTTTTCTCAAGAGCCCGTATGGAACGTCCGGATCATCCATGTTGAGTGGGGGTTATTTCGCCGTTGCGGGCGCCCTGCACAAAGGTTTTTAAAAGCTGGCCGTTCAATGTGGCGCGAAAATACAATTGAACCTGGCACCCAAGGGCAGCGGATTGATGGTCACTATTGACTTCTTTGGCACCTGATTACGGATGTTGCCCATTTCAACCATATTGGCCGTCGAACTATTTTCGCTTGTACTTTCCAATGAGCTGGGTTTGATCAAGGATGTGCCCTTGCATCGCTGCTTTGACCTCCAGCTTGGTCGCACCAGCCTCTAAGGCAAGCATGCGGTCGAGGGCGTAAAGCGCAAAGACGTAGCGGTGTTCGGATGGCTCATACTGCGGCGGCGGACACGGGCCGGTATAGACATTTTTGCCAGCCCCGTTGGTACCCGCGATGCCAACCGATCCGCCCTCTGGAATTTCACGGGTACTGGCCGGGATGTTGAAGAGGGTCCAATGGTCGAACACACCGTCGGGTCGCAATTGCTTGGGAACGTCGGGGTCATCCATGATGAGCGCGAGCGATTTTGTCGCTGCGGGCACGCCCGCAAAGGTGAGCGCCGGGCTCAAGCTTCGATCTCCATCGCAGGTGTACTTGGACGGAATGGGGCCATTTGCCGTAAATGCGAGGCTGGCAAGTATCAATGTTGAAGTGACCATGATGATTGATGTGGGTTAAAGACTTGTTTCACTATAGCCGCTTTCAGTTCTATTCATTTCCGGAAGACGACTCTATGAAGAACTTGCATCATGCTGTCACGCTGCTGGTCGGCAGCATCGCCTAAACTCTGATCTCTATGGTAAAAAATTTGCAGGTTCTGGGGATTGAATCCTCTTGTGACGAAACCGGTGTGGCGCTGGTGGAGGTGCGCGGTACCGCGTTGCCGGTGCTGCTCGCTCACGCCTTGCACAGCCAGATCGTGATGCACCAGGCCTACGGCGGTGTTGTGCCGGAGCTGGCCAGTCGTGACCATATTCGCCGGGTGCTGCCGCTGACAGAACAAGTGCTGCTCGAATCCAAACGAAGTCTGACTGACATCGATGTGGTGGCCTTTACCCGCGGTCCGGGGTTGGCGGGTGCCTTGCTGGTCGGCGCTGGCGTGGCCTGCGCGCTGGGGGCTGCGCTGGCCAAGCCGGTGCTGGGGGTGCATCACCTCGAAGGCCATTTGTTGTCGCCTTTTTTGAGTGTTGACCCGCCCGAATTTCCGTTTGTGGCGCTGCTGGTTTCAGGCGGTCACACGCAACTGATGCGGGTCGATGGAGTGAGTCGCTACACATTGCTGGGCGAAACCATTGACGACGCTGCGGGCGAGGCGTTTGACAAGTCGGCCAAGCTATTAGGCCTGGTTTACCCGGGTGGGCCAGCGCTGGCCCAGTTGGCTGAACAGGGCAATGCCCAGGCCTTCAAGTTGCCGCGCCCCCTGCTGCACAGCGGCAACCTGGATTTTTCATTTGCCGGTTTAAAAACGGCAGTGCTGGTGCAGGCCAAAAAACTGGCGCTGGCGCAGGGCAGCGCGGTCGAGGCGCTGCCTGTAGAGGTGCTGGCGGATCTGGCCGCCTCCACGCAAGCAGCCATCGTCGAAGTACTGGTTAAAAAGTCGCTTGCCGCGCTAACTCAAACCGGTTTGCGCCGACTGGTGGTAGCTGGTGGTGTCGGTGCCAACCGCAGCTTGCGCCAGCAACTCAATGCCGCTTGTGCCGCACGTCAAGTACGGGTGCATTATCCCGAGTTGCATCTGTGTACCGACAACGGTGCCATGATTGCCATGGCAGCGGCCATGCGACTCCAGGCCGGCGTGCAAAGCGCCAGCACGGTTTACGCTTTTGACGTCAAACCACGCTGGCCGATGGATCTGCTTTAGGGTAGAGTTCCTCAGGCAGCGCCGTTTTTGGTCGCTACCAGGACTTGAAAATTGCCAAAGAAAACGGTGCGGCGTTCGCAAGTGAAACCGCCCATGGCCTCAATTTGTTTGAGTGGGTCATGCGAATCCCAAAGCGCCAAGCCCAGGGGTTCAAAGACTTTGAAGTAGGTCCAGCTCAAGGCGCGCAGCACCCACAGATCGGGGCGATGAAATTCGGCCAGATAGAGTTTGCCGCCCGGTGCCAGCACCCGGGCAGCCTCTTTCAAGGCCACGCCTTTGAGTTCGTGCGGGAGTTCGTGCAGCAGGAAAAAGATCACGTTCGCATCGACCGATCCATCGGCTTGCTTCATGGCAGTGGCGTTTTCTTGCAGGAGCTCAAGTTTCCCGGCGAATTGGGGCAGTTTGCTCTCGGCGTGGGTCAGCTCATTTTTGATGATGTCGGCAATCAGGACCCGGCGTGCACCCGATTCGACGGCGGCAGTGACGACGCGTGGGATGACATTGCCAAAGGCGCAGGAAGTGATCAGCACTTTTTTGCCGCGCAGGTCCATGTGTTTGAGCCCATGGGTGATGGCTGAGACCAACCGGTCGTATTGAAACAGCAAAATAGCCGCAATGATCGGCTGAAAATCGACCAGGCGAATCAGCCGCATGTTCGAGTAAAGCGGATAGACGTGGGCTGCTTCGTGCTCCAACTGACCTAAAGCACCGCGCACCAGCAGGGTGCCTCGCGTCAGTGCGAAGAAGAACAGGGCGGTGGCAGAAAGGACGAAAAACACCGAGAAAAAAAGATACATCAACCAGGCAGACATTGGTTTCCTTTGGATTTCGAGGAGAGAGGCGAATCATAGCGTACCGCGCTTGGCCTTGGACTGTCGAATGGCAATTTGTTACCAACCAGTTTTGATCTGGCGCAATTGACTCAATGTCCCAGGATTTTCGATAAAAAGTCTTTGCTGCGTTCGTTTTGTGGATGATTAAAGAAGTCGTTCGGGTTGTTTTGCTCAACAATCTGACCTTCGTCCATGAAGATGACCCGGTCTGCCACCGCTTTGGCAAAACCCATTTCATGGGTCACACACAGCATGGTGATGCCCTGATTGGCCAGTTCCACCATCACGTCGAGCACTTCCTTGATCATCTCCGGGTCGAGCGCCGAGGTGGGTTCGTCAAATAGCATGATTTTGGGTGTCAGGCACAGTGCCCGTGCAATCGCCACACGCTGCTGTTGACCACCGGAAAGCTGGAGCGGGTATTTGCCAGCCTGCTCCGCAATGCGCACGCGCTGCAACTGCTGCATGGCTTTTTCTTCGGCTTCTTTTTTGGGCAGCTTGCCAACCCACATCGGCGAGAGCGTCAGATTCTCCAGCACTGTCAAGTGCGGGAATAGGTTGAATTGCTGGAATACCATGCCCACTTTTTTTCGCACCTCGTCGATTACCTTGACGTCGTCAGTCACCTCGACGCCATCGACAAACAGCTTGCCTTGCTGCTGTTCTTCCAACCGGTTTATGCATCGGATCAGCGTTGATTTACCTGAACCGGACGGACCGCAAATGACGATGCGTTCACCCGGCGCAACGTCAAGGTCAATATCGCGCAACACATGAAAGTTGTTGCCATACCACTTGTTGAGCTTTTCAAATTTGATGATGGGAGATGGGTCTTTGGTGTCGCTCATGATGTGGCCAATTAGTCTGTCCCGCAAGTTATCTCAATTTGCTCTTGTTGATCTGTCTTTCGACCCACTGGCTGTAGCGCGACATCGAAAAGCAGAAAATGAAATAAATAATTGCAATGAACATATAACCTTGCAATTTGAAAGGCTTCCAGTCGGCGTCGGCATTGATCGCCATGTCGAGCGCGCCGGTGAGTTCGTACAGGCTCACAATGCTGACCAAAGAGGTGTCTTTGAAGGTGGCGATGATGCTGTTGACGATGCTCGGCACCACCATGGCAAGCGCCTGCGGCAGCACAATTTTGCGCTGTGTTTGCCAGTACGACAACCCGAGTGTGGCGGCCGCTTCAATCTGTCCCTTGGGAACGGCTTGCAGGCCACCGCGCACGACTTCGGCCAGATAAGCTGCGTTGAACAAGGTGATCCCCACCAGCACTCGTATCAGCACGTCAATGGTCAAGCCCGGTGGCATAAACAGCGGGAACATGAAGGAGGCCATGAACAGCACCGAAATCAGCGGCACGCCGCGGACCAGTTCAACATAAAGTGTGCAGACGACCCGGATCGCTGGCAGATCGGCGCGTCGCCCCAATGCCACTAGCAGCGCAATCGGAAACGCCATCACAATCGACAGCGTGGCGAGCAAAATGGTCAGCGGCAGACCGCCCCAGCGATCAGTGGTCACTTTTGTCAGGCCGAGCGTATTGCCGTACATCAATACAAAAAATACGGCCAGGATCACCAACCACAAACCGGCCAACCACGACTTCCAGAACGCGCGCATGCAGCTCGCCACCAGCATTGCCATCATCAAGAGGGTGGCAACCAGCGGACGCCACTGCTGGTCGAATGGATAGCGCCCGAAAATAATGAGCCGGTATTTTTCGACAACCACTCCCCAGCAAGCCCCTGATGCCTGCGCCGCACGACAGGCCTGTACATCGGGCGTCCAGACCGCGTTGAACAGCGACCAATTTAAAAGATTGGGCACAATCCAAAGCAGCAACCCGCCCAGGACGATGGTCGAGAGGCCGGTTTTGACATCACCAAACAGGTTGGCGCGCAACCAGGCCAGCAACCCGCTGGTGTTGCTGGGTGCCGGTCGCGCCGCAATCGGCTGGTAGCTCGGGGCATTCATGAAATTATTTTGTATTCAGCGTTCTTTGATAGAGACACGCTTGTTGTAGCCATTCATCAACATCGAAGTCAGTAGCGAAATAAACAAGTAGATCGACATCACAATCGCAATACATTCGACCGCCCGACCAGTCTGGTTCATGGCCGTGTTGGCAATCGAGACAATGTCCGGGTAGCCAATGGCCACCGCCAGCGAAGAATTTTTGATCAGGTTCAAATACTGGTTGGTCAACGGTGGAATGATGACGCGAAGCGCCTGCGGCAAGACGATCAGCCGGATTTCCAGACGCAGGTCAAGACCGAGCGCCGCAGCTGCTTCAGTTTGACCGCGTGACACCGAGGCAATGCCTGAGCGTACGACTTCAGCGATAAAGCTGGCCGTGTAGATTGTCAAACCGAGCAACATGGCCAGAAATTCGGGTGTCAGCGCACCACCGTTTTCCACTGAGAATTCACCTTTGACCGGATGGTCCAATGCGCTTGGCGCGCCGCCCAGCAGCCACGCCAGCAAGGCGCTGGCCAGCACCACCCCAAACGGCATCCAGAACATGCTTTTGATGCTACCGGTCGCTTCAAATTGACGGCGTGCCCAGCCGTGGTAGAGCCAGGCCAGCGCAATGCCGATAACTAGGCCAGCAAGCGCCCAGGCATGGCCGGCTTGCCAAATCGGAATCGGATAATTGAATCCGCCCTTGCTCAGGAAAAAGGGACCGGCTTGCCAGGCGTCCTGAATGGAAGGCAACATTTCAGTCAGCAGCAGGTACCACATTAGCAATTGCAGCAGCACCGGGATATTGCGAAAACATTCAACGTAGGTAGAGCACAGGCCGCGCACCAGGGCGTTGCGTGAAAAACGACCAATGCCGATCACCGTACCCAACAAGGTTGCCAAAATAATGCCGACCACGGCGACCCTCAAGGTATTGGCCACGCCAACCCAAAACGCGCGCCAGTAAGACTCGGCTGAGTCAAACGGGAAAAGACTTTCGCCGATGGAAAAACCGGCCGGTTGGTTCAGAAAATCAAAACCGCTCTGAATACCACGCACACGCATATTGGTCAGCGTGTTGGAGGCCAGGAACCAGACTCCCAAAACAATCACGCCGATGGCGACGATCTGGTAGATCAAGCCCCTGAAGGCTTGACTGCGCCAGGACCAGCGTTTCTTATTGGGATCGCTCTTTGACGACATAGTTTTAGGTGACGTCGTCGATCAACTCAATGACGACCATCGCGGCAATCCATGACGCCAGCGAAATGTCAGCGCAACGGATAGGCGTACATCAAACCGCCTTTGTTCCACTGGTTATTCAGACCGCGTGGCAAGCCCAGGGCTGATTTGGGTCCGACGTTGCGCTCGAAGATTTCACCGTAGTTGCCGGTGGCCTTGAGAGCCCGTGCCATCCAGTCCTTGTCCAACCCAAGAAGCTTGCCGGTGTCATCGCCGGTGCCCAAAATGCGCTTGACGACCGGATCCTGGCTGCTGGTTTTGAGCTGATCAACCTGCGCTTGGGTAATGCCGTATTCTTCGGCTTCAATCAGACCATATATAACCCATTTGACGATCGCAAACCACTCGTCGTCACCGCGGCGCACCATCGGACCGAGCGGCTCCTTGGAGACCAGCTCGGGCAAAATGAGGTGATCAGCGGGTACCGGAGCGACCTTGTTGCGGATCGAGGCCAGACCCGAAGCGTCCGTGGTGTATGAGATGCAGCGGCCGGCAAAGTAAGCGGCGGTTGCGGCTTCTTCTTTTTCGAACACCACGGTTTTGATGTTCAGGTTATTGGCTTTGGAGTAATCGGTGAGGTTTTTCTCGGTGGTAGTTCCCGATTGCACGCACACGGTCTGATTTTTGAATTGCTTGGCGCTGGTAATTTTGCTTTTCTTGGGGACGATGAAACCCTGGCCGTCATAGTAGGTTACGACGGTGTCGTTCAGGCCCAGGGAGACATCACGGGTCAACGTAAAAGTAGTGTTGCGTGAGAGCAAGTCGATTTCGCCGGACTGCAATGCAGTAAAACGCTGTTGCGCGGTCAGCGGAACGTATTTCACCTTGTCGGCGCTTCCCAACACGGCCGCAGCTACCGCGCGGCAGATATCCACATCGAGGCCAGCCCATTTGCCACTCGAGTCAGCAGCAGAAAAACCGGCAAGACCGGTGTGTACGCCGCACACTACCTGGCCATGAGCCTTGACGGCATCGAGGGTTTTGCCGGCTTGTGCTGGAGCGGCAATCAGAGTTCCGAGGGCGGCAACAACGGCTGTCAGCGTTTTTAGTTTTTTCAAATTCATTGAATTGCTCCATTTAAATAAAAGAAATTAAAAATGGACTGCGACAGTCGCCTGTGAGCTGATCCAAGAGTTGGACTTTAGCAGCATTGCGAGAATGCAGCTATCGGGCTTTACGCTCGCGTGTCAGCGAAAATATTTTTATTGGAGAGTAACTTTTGTTTCAAACAACTATCCCGGGCGCACTGCCACAAACGCTTGGTCTGTGCCCACAGCGCATCCGGCACTTGATGACGGTGCTGCAAACTGAAGTGACACGCCAAAGCCTGCCCGGCGCAGTGGCGTTGATCGCCCGGCATGGCAAACTGGCCTTGTTTGAGAGTGTTGGTGCGCTAGACCCGGCGTCCGGCACTGCGATGCCGCCGGATGCTATTTTTTGCATTTATTCGATGACCAAACCGGTCGTCTCAGTGGCCGCCATGATGCTCATGGAACAGGGTAAATTGCAGCTCAGCAACCCGGTTTCCCACTATCTGCCGGAGTACGCTGCGCAGCAGGTAGCGAGCCTGGTCGGAGGCACAGTTCAATTGCAAGCAGTGCAGCAATTGGCGACGATTCAGGATTTGCTGCGTCACACGGCTGGTTTGACCTATGAGTTTATGGGCAGCAACGCAGTGCAGCGGCAATATGCTCAAGCCAGAATTGGCTCACGTGGGCGCAGTAACGCCGAGTTTTCACAGACATTGGCGGCTTTGCCGCTGATGTTTGAGCCCGCCAGCGTGTGGGAATACAGTCGCGCCACCGATGTGCTGGGGCGTGTGCTGGAGGTCATCAGCGGGCAAACGTTGGGCACTTATCTTGATGAACACATTTTCAAGCCTTTGGGAATGACTGATACCGGGTTTTCGGTGCCAGAACAAGATCAGGGTCGAATAGCCGAGCCTTTTGGCCGCGACCCGCTGGGCGGTCTGCAAATGCGCTTGATTGACGTGCGTCAAGCGACGCCGATGGAGTCCGGCGGTGGCGGCCTGGTTTCTACTGCCATGGATTACGCGCGTTTTCTGCAATTCATGTTGAACAAAGGTGAACTCGACGGTGTGCGTTTGCTGAGCCCGAGAACGGTTGATCTCATGACGGTTGACCATCTGGGGACTATTCCGGTCAACAGTGGCAGCTCGCGCGACCTGTTGCCACTTGGTCATGGTTTCGGCCTGGGCTTTGCGGTGCGAAGGGACCTGGGCGTAGTCGAGGTACCAGGATCGGTTGGCAGTTATTTTTGGGGCGGCATGGCCGGGACCACTTTTTTTGTGGATCCCGCTGCCGACCTGTTTGCTTGTTTGATGCTGCAAGCACCCAACCAGCGCGAGTATTACCGGTGCTTGTTTCGTAATCTCGTCTATGCCACGCTGCTGGATTAAACTGGTTCTCCCTGAATTTACATGATGGTGCATAATTTCGTCTGGCGGAAAATGCAATTTGCAAGTTCGCTCTTTTGCACGACCGCAAGTCGAAAGGCCAAGAATGTTCCAAGTACGAATTCACGGACGTGGCGGGCAGGGAGTGGTGACCGGAGCCGAGATGCTGTCGATTGCAGCGTTTCTGGGGGGCCAGCATGCCCAAGCTTTCCCCAGCTTTGGCTCGGAGCGCATGGGAGCCCCGGTGGTGGCGTACTGCCGAATGAATGATCATGAAATCCGCTTGCGCGAACCGGTCATGGAGCCCGATGCCATCATCATTCAGGATTCGACCTTACTGCACCAGGTAGAAGTTCTCAGCGGTCTCAAAAAAGACGGCTACATCCTGATCAATACAAACCATTCGTTCGACGATTTGGGCTTGGGTGAATTTGTCAAAGACTACCAGCCGGCGCATTTGCTAACCGTGGCGGCGACCGAACTGGCGCTCAGGCACGTCGGTCGAGCGGTGCCTAACGTGCCGTTGTTGGGTGCGTTTGCTGCGATCACGGGTCTCATTACGCTGGCAGCGGTGCAGGCCGCGATACAGCAGAAATTTAAAGGTGCGGTCGCCGAGGGCAATATGCAAGCCGCTCGCGAGGCCTTTGAAATTGTCAAGAACCGTGAACTGAAGGTGGAGGCCCAACATGCTTAAACAATGCGAAGGTTCGCATGCCGTGGCCTTGGCGGTTGCCATGAGCCGACCGGAAGTGATTTGTGCCTACCCGATTTCACCGCAGACGCACATCGTAGAGGGGCTGGGCGAGATGGTCAAGTCGGGTACCCTCACGCCTTGCGAGTTCATTAACGTGGAGTCCGAGTTTGCCGCCCTGAGCGTGGCTATTGGTGCATCCGCCGCCGGCGCGCGCGCCTACACGGCCACTGCCAGCCAGGGCCTATTGTTTATGGCCGAGGCGGTTTATAACGCCTCTGGCCTGGGTTTGCCGATTGTTATGACAGTGGCAAATCGTTCGATTGGCGCACCGATCAATATCTGGAATGATCACACCGACAGCATGTCGATGCGCGACGCCGGCTGGTTGCAGCTTTTTGCCGAAACCAACCAGGAAGCGCTCGATCTGCATATTCAGGCCTTTCGCATCGCCGAGGAATTGTCGTTGCCGGTGATGGTCTGCATGGACGGTTTCATTTTGACGCACGCCTATGAGAGGGTCGATATGCCCGAGCAGGCACAGGTTGATCGTTACTTGCCGCGTTATGAACCGCGCCAGGTGCTTGACCCGGATTCGCCGGTCACGATCGGTGCCATGGTTGGCCCTGAAGCGTTTGCCGAAGTGCGCTATCTGGCGCACGCCAAGCAGATGCAGGCACTTGACCTGATTCCACAAGTTGCTCAAGAGTTCAAAAATGTGTTCGGACGCGACTCCGGTGGGCTCATCAAGCACTACCGCCTGGAGGACGCTGAGACCATCGTGATCGCGTTGGGTTCGGTGCTGGGCACGATCAAGGACACGGTCGATGAGTTGCGCCAGGCGGGTATCAAGATTGGCGTGCTGGGCATCACCTCGTACCGTCCGTTTCCGATCAATGCGATCCGGGACGTCAGCGCCAACGCCAAACGCATTGTGGTGATCGAGAAGTGTTTTGCCGTGGGTATTGGCGGCATCGTTTCGCGCGACGTGCGAAGTGCCGTGCGCAACCGGCCTCAGCCGGTGTACACGGTAGTGGCTGGCCTGGGCGGGCGCGCCATTACCAAGGCATCCTTGCACAAGTTGTTGTTGGAGGCGGCTACTGACCAGCTTGAGCTTTTGACCTTTCTCGATCTGGACTGGGAAATCGTCAACCGTGTGCTTGACCGCGAGAAGAAACAGCGGCGCTCCGGTCCGGTGGCCGAAGGTGTACTGCGTGACATCGGCACCGTAGCGTCACATACCTCCTGACACTGGCTAATATTATGGAACAAACGCTCGTCAAGTTTTACCAGACCGGCACTTTCACCGTCGGCAACCGTTTGCTCGCGCCTGAGCAGCGCAGCGTACAGGCCAACACCGCGCGCAGCAATTCCCTCAACTCGGGTCACCGCGCCTGTCAAGGCTGTGGCGAGGCGCTTGGTGCCCGTTACGCCATCGACGCCGCGATGCAAGCCAGCAATGGCCAGTTGATTGCGGCCAATGCGACCGGTTGCCTGGAAGTATTTTCCACGCCTTACCCTGAAACATCCTGGCAAATCCCCTGGATTCATTCGCTGTTTGGCAATACGGCAGCGGTGGCAACCGGCATTGCTGCGGCCATGCGCGTCAAGGGCCGTAGCGAGGTGCGCGTGGTCGCCCAGGGCGGCGACGGCGGAACCACGGACATCGGCTTTGGCTGTCTCTCCGGCATGTTCGAGCGCAATGATGATGTGCTCTACATCTGTTACGACAACGAGGCTTACATGAACACTGGTGTGCAGCGCTCATCGGCAACACCGCCGGCTGCTCGCACCGCCACCACCATGCCGGTCGGTCCGCACCCTGGCAATGTGTTTGGTCAGGGTAAAAATGTGCCGCAAATTGCCATGGCGCATGAGATTCCCTACGTCGCTACCGCCACTGTGGCTGATCTGCACGATCTGGAATACAAAGTCAAGAAAGCGATGTCAATTCACGGTGCCCGTTACATCCACATCTTTGTTCCTTGTCCATTGGGCTGGGGCGCGGCATCGCACGACACCATCCGACTCGCAAGGCTGGCAGTTGAGAGCGGCGTCTTTCCGGTGTTTGAAGCCGAGCACGGGGAAGTTACCGGGGTCGTGAAAATCAGACGGCGGGTACCGATTGAAGATTACCTCAAGCCGCAAAAACGCTTTGCCCACTTGTTTGGCAAACAGCCCGACCTTGACACCATTGCCCGCTTGCAAGCCCGGGCTGATCGCAATATTCGCCGCTTTGGTCTGCTCGATGAAGAGAAATAACCATGCGTAAACCCTTTGCCATAACATTGGACGTTGGCACCTCGCTGGCCAACCACACCGGCTCCTGGCGCACCTCGCGGCCGGTTTATCTGAGCCGTCTGCCGCCTTGCAATCATCAGTGCCCGGCGGGCGAGAACATCCAGGCCTGGTTGTTCCATGCCGAGTCAGGCGATTATGAAAAAGCCTGGCGTGAGCTGGTGGAACAAAATCCGTTGCCTGCCGTCATGGGCCGGGTTTGTTACCACACTTGTGAGAGTGCCTGCAATCGCGCGCAGGCTGACGAAGCCGTTGGCATCAACTCGGTGGAACGCTTTCTGGGCGACGAAGCGATTGCGCTGGGCTGGAAATTTGACGCTCCGGCACGAGCGTCGGGTAAAAAGGTGCTGGTGGTCGGTGCCGGCCCCTCCGGCCTGTCTGCTGCTTATCACCTGGCCCGGCTCGGTCACCAGGTGACAGTGCAGGAGGCTGGCCCGTTGCCGGGCGGCATGATGCGTTTTGGCATTCCTCAATACCGCTTGCCGCGCTCGGTGCTTGACGCCGAGGTGCAACGCATTGTTGATCTGGGGGTCACGGTCAAGTACAACACCAAAGTGTCAAACGTGCTGGAAGCCAAGCAGCAGGGTGGTTTTGACGCGGTCTTCCTGGCGGTCGGTGCCCATATTGCCAAGCGCGCCTATATTCCAGCTGGCGACTCGGCCAAGGTGCTCGATGCGGTTTCGGTGTTGCGCTCGATGGAGGACGCAGACAAGCCGATGCTGGGTCGGCGCGTGATTATTTATGGCGGTGGCAACACCGCGATTGACGTCGCCCGCACCGCCAAACGCATGGGCGCCACCGAGTCCATCATCGTCTATCGGCGCAATCGCGAAAAAATGCCGGCCAGCGACCTGGAAGTTGAAGAAGCGCTGCAAGAAGGGGTGCTGATCAAGTGGCTCTCAACCATCAAGCTGGCGGGTGAATCCTCTATCACAGTAGAAAAAATGGCGCTCGACGAAAAGGGCTTTCCGCAGCCTACCGGTGAGTTTGAAACGCTGGAAGCGGATTCGCTGGTGCTCGCGCTTGGGCAGGATGTGGATCTGTCGTTGATTGAAGGCGTGCCGGGGCTGGCGGTGAATGACGGTGTGGTGCAGGTCAATGACCAGATGATGACCGGGCACGACGGGATTTTTGCCGGTGGCGACATGGTGCCGGCTGAACGCAATGTAACGGTGGCTATTGGTCACGGCAAAAAAGCGGCGCGCAATATTGATGTCTGGTTGCGTGGCGAGGTCTATGTGCCAGCGCCCAAGAGCGAGTTGGCCAGCTTTGACAAGCTCAACACCTGGTATTACAGCGATGCACCCAAGACGGTGCGGCCGACGCTTGACATTATCCGGCGGCAATCTACTTTTGAAGAAGTGCAAGGCGGCCTGATCGAGAGCAATGCTCTTTTCGAGGCGCGTCGCTGCTTGTCGTGCGGCAACTGCTTTGAGTGCGACAACTGCTACGGTGTCTGCCCCGACAATGCTGTGATCAAGCATGGGCCGGGCAAGGGCTTTGACTTTAACTATGACTACTGCAAGGGCTGCGGCATTTGCGTGTCAGAATGCCCCTGCGGTGCCATCAAGATGGTGCCGGAAGATATTTAACAGGAGTTTTATCATGTTCAAGCACATACTGGTTCCGGTTGATGGTTCACCGACCTCCCAACTGGCGGTTGAAAAGGCGATTGGGCTGGCCAAAGTCTTTGGCAGTCGGGTCAGCGCAATTTTTGTTATCGATCCCTACCCCTTTACTGGAATAGGAACTGATTTTGCCTATGGTCAAGCCGAATATCTGAGCGCAGCGACGGCCGAGGCCAATGCTGCGATCAAGTCCACTAAGACGGCTTTCGATCAAGCTGGCCTCAGCGTGGATACTTCGGTGATCGAGGCGCACACAGCCTGGCGTGGTGTGATTGAAACCGCTGAATTAAATCAGACTGATTTGATTGTGATGGGTTCGCATGGCCGCAGCGGCCTTGAAAAACTGATGCTTGGCAGCGTCACCCAGGCGGTTTTGGCGCACACCAAATTGCCGGTTTTGGTGGTGCGCGACTGAGACTGAACCTGTTAACCGCACTGCCCGACGTAGCCACAAGCGGTGCAAAAATCACAACCGTCCTTGTGGATTACGGTGGGGTTGCCGCATTCCGGGCAAACTTTGCCGGCCATGGTGCTCGGTGCCTCCTGGTTTTTTGGCGTATCAAGCACCCCCATTTCGCGTAGCGGCAATCCCTCTTCATCGAGCACCCCGAGCATGGCGTAGCGGTGAATGATCAGTCGTGCGATGTAGGCTACGGTGCTGGGCCATGTTTGCTGGCGTCGTTCGCCGTGCGGCAAGCCCGGCACGAACGCCATGAAGTGGCCCAATGGCTCAGCATAGTTGAGCAACTTGCGCAACTTCATGCCGATCCAGGCCGGGTCAATTACCCGCATATCCAGTGACAGCAGTCGGGCCAGTCCATCAAGGGCTCTGGGGTAGTTGCCGGAAAATCCGACGGCGCAAGGGCGCGTGACGGTGACGCCGTCAGGGCCGGGCAGGTTTACCTCTTTGAGGGTAACGGTGAAGACTTCGCCGGTAGCCGGGTTATCCACGTCCACTGACCACGCCAGCGTGCCCGACGGACCGGTCTGCGGTTCGCCTCGGCTGAACATGGCGTCGATCACCGGGGTGGGCAGCTTGCTGTTGGCACCCGCCAAGGCTTTGAGTTGGTCGCAGCGCCAGCGAATGACGGCGGCGGTGGCAGCGACCACACCGGGGAACAGACGGCGTTCTCCCGAAGGCGGAAAAGGCATTTCAAACGAGTGTTCTTCGGCCACTGTGGCCAAGGCATCGAGTTTGAGTTCCAGCCAGGCCGGATCATTGGCGCGTAAGTCCATCGACAAAGTTTTAGCCAACGCGCCCAAGCCGCGTGGCTGCTCAGCGCCATTGACCCAGACCTCGAACGGCTGCGGCGCGCCGCCTTCTTCGGGCGCGAGTTCACCTACAAATAGGGCAAAGTCGCCAAATGGGTGATGCACCATGAAAGTCCAGGCCGGGTTGCCTGCCGGCAATTCGGGGCGGCTTGGCCAACGCAGCGATGACAACACCGGCGCGGGCAGGCGCTCCAGCGCCAAACGATGATTGGCACCGTCGATCTGCAAATTGGTGGCTAGCCCGACCTTGGGCGTCACGCTTAGCACCGATCCCAACACTGCATTGGGGCGGTAGGTGGCCAGGCCCTTCAAGCCAGATTGCCAAGCTTGCAGGTACAGATCCTGGAAGTCGCCGTAGGGGTAATCAGCGGGTACGTTGACAGTTTTCGAGATTGCGGTGTCAATGAAAGGTGCCACCGCCGCCACCATGGTTTCGTGCGCCTGGGCGCTCATCTCCAGAGCTGTGATGAAGGCTGGCGTGAGCGCGGTATCTTCGCCATACAGATGGCGATAAAGACGCCAGGCATGGTCTTCCACGGCATACTCCTTGAAGCTGCCGTCCATCATGCGTTTTTTGCGGGTGTAGCTCCAGCTGAAAGGGGGTTCAATGCCATTGCTGGCGTTGTCGGCAAAGGCCAGGCTGATGGTGCCGGTTGGCGCAATTGAGAGCAAGTGAGAATTACGCAGCCCGTGCGCACGAATGCGCTCTTTCAGGCTCGGGGACAAGCGCGAGGCAAAGGTTTGGCCACTGAGGTAGAGGTCGGCATTGAAGAGCGGGAAAGCACCACGCTCTCGGGCCAGTTCAACTGAGGCACCATAGGCCGTGTCACGCATCAATTCGGCGATTTGCCGCGCTATGTCTCGCGCTGGCTGTGTGTTGTAGCGCAAGTTGAGCATGATCAAGGCATCACCCAGCCCGGTAAAGCCCAGACCGATGCGGCGCTTGCTGCGAGCTTCTTCCTGTTGCTGGGGCAACGGCCACACCGTTACGTCCAGCACGTTGTCCAACATACGGGTCGCCACGCGTGCCACTTCAGCAAAGGCATCGCTATTAAAGTTGGCATTTTCTTCAAACGGATGATCGATAAAGCGGGTCAGGTCAATCGAGCCCAGGCAGCAGCAGCCATACGGAGGCAGGGGCTGCTCGGCACACGGATTGGTGCTGGCAATGGTTTCGCAATAGGAAAGGTTGTTGTCACGATTGATCTGGTCGAGAAATAAAACACCCGGCTCGGCATGGTCATAAGTGGAACGCATGATTTGATCCCACAGCTCGCGCGCCTTCAATTTACGGTAAACCCAGACGCCGCTTTCAGCCATCTGGTACGCCCCTGCTGCTTTTTGAGCGAGGCCGGGTTCAGCCCGATGTACCAGCGCAAATTCATCATCGGCTTGCACCGCTTGCATAAAGGCATCACTGACACCCACCGAAATATTGAAGTTTTTCAAGTCACCTTGATCCTTGGCGTGAATGAACTCCTCAATATCGGGATGATCGCAGCGCAGCACACCCATTTGTGCACCCCGTCTGGCACCGGCCGATTCCACTGTTTCGCAGGAGCGATCAAACACTCGCATATAGCTCACCGGCCCGGAGGCGCTGCTTTGCGTGCTGCCCACCCAGGCACCGTGCGGGCGGATCCGTGAGAAATCGTAACCGACGCCACCTCCGCGACGCATGGTTTCGGCGGCCTCGGTCAGCGCCGTGTAAATGCCGGGATGCCCGTCTTCGACGTGCGCAATGGAATCCCCGACCGGTTGCACAAAACAATTGATCAAGGTTGCTGCCAGATTGGTACCCGCAGCAGATTGAATACGGCCAGCCGGCAGAAAGCCGTTTTGCAAAGCTTGCAAAAATTTGGCCTCCCACAGCTTTTGCTGCTCTGGGGCTTCCACATGAGCCAAAGCATGTGCCACTCTTTGGTTGACATCCAGGATACTTTGCTCGGATCCTTTGCCGTATTTTTCAAGCAATACCTCGTGGCTGATTTGCTGTGGGGGCAGTGCAATGACAGTTTTGCTTCGTTCTGGGGCTTTTTGTGTCATGACTTGTTTCCTGAAAAATATGATGAGCCGCTTAAGATGATAAACCGGTTGATCACTAGTACGGTGAAATGCGCGGATAACCCTTTAAGGACTACTTGTTTGTATTGGTTTGAGACAGAGTTGCAACTCTATTGGCCAAGCTGAAAATATTGTATTCGCAGCAATGTGATCACGCTGAAAAGAACAGTGACGCGACGCTGCTATTGTGTGCAGTGTTTTCAATTGCCTTGGGCTTGGCGCGTGCGTGCTGGAGTGCGACTTCAATCACGTTGCGTTTTTGGTCTGCAATGAGCGTTTCGGCGGGTTTTTCTGAAAGACTTTTGTCACCCTGGACCACGTCCTGCATGCGTCGGCAGCGGTTGGATTCATAGCGACTGCGGGCCAAATCAGCAAGGGATTGAGACCAGGCATCCCAGCCGGTGGCCGTACCGGTGACATTTTCAAGGACAATGCAGTCCACCGGGCAAACTGGCAGACACAACTCACAGCCGGTGCAATAGGCTTCGATCACGCTGTGCATCAGTTTGTTACTACCCATAATTGCATCAACCGGACAGGCATTGATGCACAGAGTACAGCCGATGCACCAGTTCTCATCAATCCAGGCGACGTTGCGTGGCGTCTCAAGACCGTGGAGCGGGTTGAGCACCAGCACTGTTTGACCAGTAAGCGTGGCCAGTAATGCAATCCCTTGTGCGCCGCCGGGAGGGCATTGGTTAATGGCCGCTATACCTGCCGCCATCGCCTGCGCATAAGCGGCGCAGTCGGAGTAGCCGCAGCGTGTGCACTGGGTTTGTGGCAGAACATCAAGCAGCGAGTCGGCCAGAGTGGTCATTATTTTTGACGAATAGCCTTTTTTGCGGCGGTTTTAGTGGCTTTGAATGCTTTAGTCACGAGGGTCGATGCGGTTTTTGCAATCGGCACTTGCGCCAGGGCCGGTTGCTGGCTCAGGATAAACGATTTGACCTCGGGATAAACCATTTCACGCCAGCGGCGACCGGCAAATATACCGTAGTGACCAGCTCCCTTGACTTCCAGGTGTTTTTGCTGTGACTTGGGTACCCCACTGCAAATGTCATGCACGGCTTCGGTCTGACCAGCCCCGGAAATGTCATCGAGCTCACCTTCAATCGAGAAGAGCGCCGTGCTGGTGATGTCCTCAGGATGCACACGTTCGATTTTTCCATTTACACCTTTGACATCCCAGGTACCATTGACCAGACTGAACTCCTGAAAAACCACTCGAATCGTGTCCAAGTAGTAATCGGCGTCCATGTCCAGCACCGCGTTGTATTCGTCATAGAACTTGCGGTGCGCCTCGGTGCTGGCATCGTCGCCCTTGATCAAGTCTTCAAAGTAGTCGTAATGGCTCTTGGCATGGTTGCTGGGGTTCATCGCAACAAAACCGGAATGCTGCAAGAAACCCGGATAAACCCTCCGTCCGGCACCTGCGAAATTGGTCGGGACGCGGTAAATCACATTGTTTTCAAACCAGTTGTAACTCTTGTTCATGGCCAGATTGTTGACCGCAGTGGGTGACTTGCGGGCATCGATCGGGCCACCCATCATGATCATGCTCAAGGGCGTCAATTCGCCACGGCTGGCCATCAGCGAGACAGCGGCCAACACCGGTACGGTCGGCTGACACACGCTCATGACGTGGCAATTGCCGTAAATGCCTTGCAGATGGCGAATGAACTCCTGCACATAGTTCACATAGTCATCCAGGTGAAACGGACCTTTTGACAGCGGGACCAGTCGTGCATTTTTCCAGTCGGTGATATAAACCTTGTGATCTTTGAGCATGGTCTTGACGGTATCGCGCAACAGTGTTGCATAGTGGCCAGACAACGGCGCCACAATCAACACGGCGGGTTGATTTTTGAGCTTTATCAGTGTTGCATGATCATCTGTGAACCGCTTGAAACGACGTAGTTCACAAAAGGGCTGATCGATTTCAACGCGTTCGTGGATGGCGACACTGACGCCGTCCACTTCGACCGTGTGCAGGCCAAATTCCGGCTTTTCGTAATCCTTTCCCAATCGGTGCATCAAGTCGTAACCGGCTGAAATGCGGTTCGCAAAAGGGTTTTTTCCGAACAAGGACAGAGGGTTGCCATAGACTTTGGCGGCAGAATGTGCCAGGTCGGAGAAGGGCTCCATCAGGGCACGTTGGGTTTCGTAGATTTTATAGAGCACGATGAATTAACCTTTGGGAATGTTGCAGTGCAATATAACAGTTTTTGGGGCATACCGGGCAGGGCGACGAGTTCATTATGGACAAGAGTTGGTCTTCTTGGTGTTTTCCTCGATGCGGGTAATTAATTTTGGCGCTATAGTGAATCAACGTATTAGGGGTATGACGTAACTGATAGTTTATTTACAGGAGAAAAACAATGAGTCAAAAAGTAGCGTATGTGACCGGGGGTATGGGGGGTATTGGTACTGCCATTTGTCAACGTCTGCAAAAGGAAGGTTTCAAGGTCATTGCCGGTTGTGGACCGACTCGCGACCATGCCAAGTGGTTGGCCGAACAGAAAACGCAGGGCTTTACGTTTTATGCCTCGGTTGGCAATGTGGGGGATTGGGATTCCACCGTGGAAGCTTTTAGCAAGGCCAAAGCCGAACACGGCAGCATCGATTTGCTGGTTAATAACGCGGGCATCACGCGTGACCGCATGTTTGTCAAAATGACGCGTGAAGACTGGGATGCGGTGATTGAGACCAACCTCAACTCAATGTTCAATGTGACCAAGCAGGTGGTGGCCGACATGGTGGAAAAAGGCTGGGGTCGCATCATCAACATTTCATCCGTGAACGGGGCCAAGGGCCAGGCGGGTCAGACCAATTATTCGGCGGCCAAGGCAGGGATGCACGGTTTCACGATGGCGCTGGCGCAGGAACTGGCGACCAAGGGTGTCACGGTCAACACGGTGAGTCCGGGTTATATTGGCACCGACATGGTCAAGGCGATTCGTCAGGACGTACTCGACAAAATTGTTGCCACGGTGCCGATCAAGCGGCTGGGCGAGCCGGGCGAAATTGCTTCCATCATTGCCTGGATTGCCTCTGAGGATGGAAGCTACTCTACAGGTGCTGATTTCTCGGTCAATGGTGGTTTGCACATGGGCTAGAGCGTAGCGTACCCTGAGCTGAATTGGGGTCGGATCCCAATTCGGGGAAGCGCCTTCGAGCTGGCCTACCAAATATCTCCGATTTGGGCTCTGACCCCAATTCAGCGGGGCACCTCGTCGTCTATGACAAAGCTGTCGCGGAAGGTGAAATAGAGTGATGTAAAAAACATCGAAGCCATCAGCAACAGGGCTGGAAACAGGATGTCTCCGACCAGACCTTGATTACCCAGCAAAGATCCGAAAGTGCTGATGCCCATAACCATCAGCAGCAACAGCGCCAGCCACATCAGACCAAACGTGGCAAATGCCCAAAAATTGCGCCAACAGGCCACCAGACTGAAGAACAGGCTTTTGAGTGGTGTCAGTCCGTGCCAGTGAACCAGGGCCGGTGCGTGCCAGAACAACAACGACAAGGGTAGATGCAGACCAATGAAAACCCACATGGCAGCCTGAAAGTTGGACTCTAGCATGAGTTCACGGGTGGGTGTATTGCCACCCAGATAGACGCGTGCAAAGCCACCGCCATCGATCAGCCAGGAGGCACCCATGGCGAGCAAAAAACCTATTGCATACAGTGCGCCTAACTGCAGCATGGCGCGCGTCTCCCTTTTACTGGCCCGAAAAGCCGTGAGTAAAACGAGGGGCATCGGAAAGTGCCCCTCGCATGCGACTTGTGTGGCAACCATCAAGCCCAGCGTGGCGGCTGGCATCAGCATCATCGCCAGCGCCAGACCAACGAAGGGTAGCAGACTGGCCAGGGTCATAACAGCCATGAACATGAAAAACAGACCAGCCAGTGCCAGTGGTTGTTTAAAAAATGTCCGGATACCCAGCTTGACCCAGGCGGCGCCGGTGCGAGCCTGAACAAGGTTTAGTTTCATGCTGAATTTGCGTTTGTGCTGTTGCCGATGGAGTGGCAAATCCGCTCGCGCAGGACGCGCTCAAAATGGCTTGGGTCGTGCGCCTTGAGGATGCTGGCTGTGCGCGGCAAGTGGTAATCCCACAGGCGTGACAGCCAGAATCGCAGAGCAGCAGCGCGCAGCAGCGCCGGTAGCATCTCGAACTCAACGATTTCAAGCGGTCGCACAGCACAATAGGCGGTCATAAAGCTCTGAAAGCGTTCTTCGTGGTGGCTGCCGTTGTCGAGATTGACGCACCAGTCGTTCAGACTCACCGCGAGATCAAAAACCCAGGCGTCAACACCGGCAAAATAAAAGTCGAAGAAGCCGGTGAGTCGAAGCTTGTCTGGTAGATTTTCAAACATCACGTTGTCACGGAATAAATCGGCGTGAATGGGTCCGCGTGGCAGGGCGGCGTAGGCGGGATATCTGGCAATCTGATTTTGATAGGCCAGTTCGCTCTGGAGCAAGGTGGCTTGGGGCACGCCCAGATAGGGCAACACCACTGGCACCGTCTCATTCCACCAGACCAGGCCGCGCAGATTGGGTTGTGACAAGGTAAAGTCGCGCCCGGCCAAGTGCATCTGGGCCAGCGTTGTACCCACTAGCGCACAGTGATCCGGCGTTGGTGCCAGCTCGCAGCTACCCGCCAATCGGTTGACCACGGCTGCCGGCTTGCCTTTGACTTCAAACACCAGGTCACCATTGGCGTTGGCATTGGGATCAGGTACCGCAATACCATGGTTGGCCAGATGCTTCATTAACGTCAAGTAGAATGGCAATTGGTCAAACGTCAAACGTTCAAACAGGGTGAGTACGTAGTCGTGAACTCGACCCGCTAGCTCGGTGCTGACGAAATAATTGGTGTTTTCGATGCCGCCAGCGCAGCCTTGCATATTTTTCAACTCGCCAAGCTTGAGTTGTCGCAGCAGAGTGCGGGCCTCATCAGCAGTGACTTCCGTATAGACCGCCATGAATTAAAACCCGAAAATTTTCCAACTGCGCTCACTACTGATCAAGGACGGGGTAAGGAGTAGGGTAAAACGCATGGCGTGATTGTAGAACCAGCCAGACGTTGGCTTTGGCAGGCAAAATGGAGGCATGAACGACAACCCAACAAAAAACCTGCTGCTGGTGGACGGCTCAAGCTACTTGTACCGCGCCTTTCACGCCATGCCCGACTTGCGTGCCGTACCGGGCGATCCGGCCAGTGCGCCAACCGGGGCCATTCGCGGCATGATCAACATGCTGCAAAGCCTGCGCAAGGAGGTCAAGGCCGATTTTGCTGCCTGTGTCTTTGATGCCAAGGGACCCACCTTTCGCAATGAGCTCTACCCGCAATACAAAGCGCAACGTGCACCGATGCCTGACGACTTGCGCGCCCAGATTGAGCCAATTCATGAAGTGGTGCGCTTAATGGGCTGGAAGGTGCTGGCAGTGCCTGGTGTCGAGGCTGATGACGTGATCGGAACACTGGCGGTTGCCGCTGCCGGGCAGGGCATTGAAGTGATTGTGAGTAGCGGCGACAAAGACCTGGCGCAATTGGTCAACGCGCACGTCACCATCATCGACACCATGAACGGCAAACGCCGTGACGTGGCCGGTGTTGAGGCTGAATTTGGTGTACCGCCGCGTTTGATGGTGGATTTTCAAACGCTGGTCGGGGATGTAATTGACAATGTGCCTGGTGTGCCCAAGGTCGGCCCAAAGACCGCTGCCAAGTGGCTTCAACAATACGGTTCACTCGACGCGGTAGTGGCCCATGCCGATGATATTCAAGGTGTGGTCGGCGAGAACTTGAAAAAGACGCTGGACTGGTTACCGCTTGCCCGCGAGTTGCTGACCATCAAGACCGACTGCGATTTGCAGGTATGGCTGCCCGATCTGCCCGCGCTGGCCTCCATCGCAACCGGTAGCATGGATGCCCCGGCACTGGTCAATTTTTATGAAAAATATGGCTTCAAGGCGCTGGCCCGAACCTTAAGCGGCAATGCAAGAATTGGGGTCGGATCCACGCAGCGAAGCGGAGCTGGCTCTGACCCCAATTCCGTTGATCCTGATTTCGTGCACAAGGTCAACAACGAGCCGGGCTTGTTTGACGAGCCAGAAACTCCCGGCTTACCAGCATCCTCGCAAGTGACCGAATTGCACTACGACACGATCCTGACATGGGACGCGTTTGAGCGCTGGCTCGTCAAGTTGCAAGCCGCCGACCTGGTGGCACTCGATACCGAGACCACTTCGCTCGATGAGATGCGTGCTCAAATTGTTGGCATCAGTTTTAGCGTCACGCCGGGTGAAGCGGCCTACATCCCGTTGACGCATCGCTACCCGGATGCACCGATGCAATTGCCGATCAACGAGGTGCTGGCCCGCCTCAAGCCCTACCTGGAGGATGCCAGCCACCACAAGCTCGGCCAGCACGTCAAGTACGACCGTCATGTGTTCGCCAACCATGGCATAGAAGTGCAAGGCTACGCGCACGACACCATGTTGCAAAGCTATGTGCTCGAAGTCAACAAACCGCACGGTCTGGCGAGTCTGGCCGAGCGCCATTTGGGGCGTAGCGGCATCAGCTTTGAGGACTTGTGCGGCAAGGGCGTTGGTCAAATCTGCTTTGACCAGGTCGAAATTACCAAAGCATCGCGGTATTCGTGTGAAGACTCCGACATGACCATGGATGTGCACCTGGCCTTATGGCCCAGTTTGAAGGGTAATGACAAACTGTGTTTCATCTATGAGCTTGAAATTGCCAGCAGCGAAACGCTTTTCCGTATCGAACGCAACGGTGTGCTGATTGATGCCCCAACGCTGGCGAAACAAAGCCTCGAACTCGGCGCGCGCATCGGCGAGCTGGAAAGAGAAGCTTATGAGTTGGCCGGTCAAACATTCAACCTGAGCAGTCCGAAACAGATTGGTGAGATTTTCTTCATCAAACTCGGCCTGCCGGTGGTCAAAAAAACTGCTACCGGGGCACCCAGCACCGATGATGAAGTGTTGCAAAAACTGGCCGAAGACTACCCGCTGCCCGCCAAAATTCTAGAGCACCGGGGCTTGGCCAAACTCAAGGGCACTTACACCGACAAGCTAGCGCAACTCGCGCATCCGCGCACCGGTCGCGTTCATACCCATTACGCACAAGCGGTGGCGGTGACCGGGCGTCTCTCCAGCAATGACCCCAACTTGCAAAACATCCCTGTGCGAACGCCCGAGGGTAGGCGGGTGCGCGAGGCGTTTGTGGCACCCGCAGGCTGTGTCATCGCCAGCGCCGACTACAGCCAGATCGAGCTGCGCATCATGGCGCACATCAGCGGCGACGCTGCGTTATTGCTGGCTTTTCGCGATGGCATGGACGTGCACCGCGCCACCGCAGCCGAAGTGTTTGGTCTGAGTACCGATGAGGTGACGAGCGAGCAGCGCCGTTATGCAAAGGTCATTAACTTCGGGCTGATTTACGGCATGAGTGCCTACGGTCTGGCACGAGCACTGGGCATAGATAACACAGCGGCCAAGAACTACATCGAGCGCTACTTTGAGCGCTACCCTGGTGTCAAGCGTTACATGGACGAGACCCGTCAGTTGGCGAAAAGACAGGGGTACGTTGAAACCGTGTTTGGCCGCAGGCTCTACCTGCCCGAGATCAACTCACCCAACGGGCCGCGGCGTAGCGGTGCCGAGCGCGCCGCCATCAATGCACCGATGCAGGGAACGGCAGCGGACCTGATCAAACTCAGCATGGTCAAAGTGCAGCAGGTTATTGATGATGAGAAACGGGCCACCAAGATGATCATGCAGGTACACGATGAATTGGTGTTTGAAGTGCCAGAGAGCGAGGTGGTTTGGGTGCGCCACGAAGTTCCACGGTTGATGGCGGGCGTGGCTCAGCTCAAAGTGCCCTTGCTGGCCGAGGTCGGAATCGGCCTCAATTGGGACAAGGCGCATTGAGGCCAGTGTGTGCCGGCCTTTTTATTGAGAGTTCCGAAATTCACGATACCGTTCAGGCCAAGATGGCCTGATGCAGCTTGTCGTGGCAAAGCAAGAATTGAGGTCCAGGCATGTGTGGGCCGAAGGCGACGCAGCGGGTGGCAGGTCGGCCGGGTTGGGGTAGGGCATCACATGGCATTCGCCCTTTTGCAACTTGGCCCAGCGCACCGAGGCGTCTGGAGTGATTGCAAACACCAGGTCGTCAATCTTGGCTTTACCGGCCCAGTATTGCGGGAACGCCTTGTAACGCACGATGGCGTCTTTTTGGTATTGCACCAGATAGAACGGGCCAGTGCCGATCGGGTCTTGATCCACTTTTTCTGGTGTACCGGCCTTGAGCATGGCAATCGCGTATTCTTTGGACTGGATGCCGGCGTATTGCATTGCCAGGTTCGACAGGAACGGTGCCTCGGCGTGGTTGAGCGTGATCCTGACGGTGTAGTCGTTAATCTTCTCCACCGACTTGAGCAGCTTGTCCATGCTCATGTCGTTGAAATAGGAGTGGTTCGAGCTGGTCACTTTGAAATAAGGATCGGACTCTTTCCACTGCCTCTCCAGCGTGAAAATAAAGTCGTCAGCGTTGAAGTCGCGTGACGGTTTGTAGTTTTTGTTGGAGTGCCACTTGACGCCCTTGCGCAGGAAGAAGGTGTATTCGGTGCCGGCTTTTTCGATCATCCAGCGCTCGGCCAAACCTGGAATCACCTTGGTGCCGCCGCGCTCGAACTGAACGATGTTGTCATAGATTTGCTCGTTCACGTCAAACGAGGTGCCGGTGGTGTTGACGCTGGGGGCAAAGTTCTCCGGGCCGCCTTCAGAGCAGAATGCCAGAGTTTTGGCCGAGGCTGGTGTAGTCTTCGCCCAGCACTTCGAGCATGCTTGATCGCGTCATGCGGGCAATGACTGCCAGCGGATTGGTGCCGAGCACGATGGTGGGCAAGATCAGGTGGGTGGCAGCCGACCAGAACGCGCCTTTGTCCCCGGCCAGCCAGGTGTCAATCAACAAGAAACCGGTGACCGGTTCAATAAAATACTGCACCGCGATGCGCCCCGAGACGGGAGTCAAATCGAGTTGCACCGAGAACAGCAGAATCAGCAACAAGCCCCACCAGAAGATCGGCATTGAATAGCCGGTGAGCGAGACGCCCATGACGCCGTGGTCGAACACGGTATTGCGTCGCATGGCCGCCAGAATACCGGCCGGTATGCCCAGCAGCAGGGCGAACAAAATGGCGCACAGCGCGAGTTAAATCGTTGCCGGGAACAGCGCCAGGAATTCATTCATGACGGGCTCGTGCGTGATGATGGATTTGCCCAGATCGCCTTGCAGCACATGGCCAATGTAAATGCCATACTGCACCAGCACCGGGCGGTCCAACCCATACTCTTTGAGCAACATGGCGTGCCGCGTGGCGTCGATGCCGCGTTCGCCGACCAGCGTTTCAATCGGGTCGCCCGGCACTAGACGAATAAGAAAGAACGCCAGCAGTGTCATGTCGATGAAGGTGGGGATGATCAGGCTGAAGCGGGATAACAGAAAGCGCAGCATGGCTCGAATGGTGATGAACTACACAAAGGGATCACGCCAGAACAAAAAAGCCGACTTGCGTCGGCCTTTGAAGTAAACAGCCAGGGCTGATTACTTGAGGTGTTTGCCAATCAGGCCGGCCATCTCGAACATCGACACCTGCATCTTGCCAAAGATTTCCTTCAACTTGGCGTCGGCGTTGATCATGCGTTTGTTGGCGGCGTCCTGTAGCTTGTTCTTTTTGATGTAATCCCACAATTTGCTCACCACCGCAGTGCGTGGCAATGGAATTGCCCCAACAATGGCAGCCAGCGCCGCGCTGGGTGTCAGGGGTTTCATGAATGCAGCGTTCACAGTGCGTTTTTTGGCGGGTGCTTTTTTTGCGGCTGGTTTTTTCGCAGGAGCAGCCTTTTTCGCAGGTGCTGCCTTTTTGGCAGGAGCCTTTGCGGCTATTTTTTTAGCCGGAGTTATTTTTTTCGCAGGTGCCGCTTTTTTTGCCGGTACTTTCTTTGCAGTTGCCATGATTTATTGTCCTTCTAGAAGTTGATTAATCACCAGAAAAAAACTGCTTCTTCGCTGGCAGACTGGATGCTACTGGAGAATGTGTGTGTTTCCAAGAGAAATAATGTTTATTTCATTGGGACTTGTTGTTTTTTTCATGTTGATTTGATGCTGGACCGAACGGGCAAGGTCGCCAGCACCACGCCAGCCAGGGCAATACCGAATGCCAACACTTGCATCCCACTGAGACGCTCACCCAAAGTCAACACGCCCACCCCTGCCGCCGAGATCGGCAGCATCACCGTGAAAACCCCGGCTTTGGCAGCTGGCACCGTCTTCAGTCCGGTCATCCAGAGCCAGACCGTCCAGACGCTGGCTGCCAGCGCGTAAAACAACAACAACAGCCAGATCATGGGTGTCACGCTGAAAAAGTCGAACTTGAAGGCTGCGTAAACCCCCATCGGTGTCATCAACGCAAAGCCCCACAAGTTGATCAGCGCGGTGATGCGTTTGGGTGTCAACGCAGCGGTGAGTTTCTTGCCGATCACGGCGTAAGACGCCTCGCACAGCACGGCAGCAAACACCAATAAATTGCCAAATAATTCGTTCTGGGAAACCAAATTGCCGGCTAAGGCAGGTACGTAACCGGTTGACAAGGGTGATTTTGAAAGCGAGAACAAACCGATACCAAAAGCCGCGCAACCAATAGCAGCCCAGACCCGGAGACCAATACGCTCGTGCAAAAAAAACCAGCTCAGCAGCGCTACCACGGCTGGAATAGTGGCCATGATGATGCCTGCCGAGACCGCGCTGGTCAGGCTCACGCCGTACAGCATGCACAGCGTAAATAAAAAATTGCCTAAAAAAGATTCTAGGAAGAGCAGCTTTTTGATGCGACTGGTCAGGGGCGCTTCAGTGGCAGGCTTTTTCAGCCAGCGCAGGATGGCCAGTCCGCCAATGCCAAACCGCAGCCATGCCAGCAACATAACCGGCAGCATTGCCACCAGCGGCTTGGACAGGGCAACGTAGCTGCCTACCAGTGCCATGCTCAGGGCCAGAAAAAAATAGCCGCTCAGGCGATGGCTGAAGAGTTGAAAAGATTTTGGTGCAGAAACCACGACAGTCAATGGCCTAATTCACCAAAACGAGTTTACCCATCACGCTGCGCGAACCCATGTGGGCGAAAGCGGCCTTGAGTTCGGCCATCGGCATGCTGCGATCAATCACCGGTTTGATTTTCCCCTGCACATACCATTGGCATAACTCCTGCATCATGGTGACGTAAGCCTTGGGCTCGTGTTTGGCAAAACTGCCCAGGAAGGCACCGACGATGGAGGCACCCTTGAGCAGGGGCAGGTTGACCGGCAGGCTGGGGATGGTGCCGGTGGCAAAACCGATCACCAGGTATCGTCCGCGCCAAGCGATGGTGCGAAAAGCGGCCTCGGTCAAGCTGCCGCCGACCGGGTCATAGATCACATCGGGGCCGTTGCCGTCGGTCAGCGCCTTGACGGCATCACGCAGATCATCAGTGCCGTAATTGATTGTGGTGTCAGCCCCGATGGATTGGCACAGTGCACATTTTTCAGCGCTCGATGCCGCTGCAATGACATGCGCCCCAGACGCTTTGGCAATCTGAATGGCCGCTGTGCCGACACCCCCCGCAGCACCCAGTACCAGCACGGTTTCACCCGCCTTGAGTTGCGCTCGGTCCACCAAGGAGTGGTAGGCGGTGCCATAGATCATGGTGAAGGCCGCCGCATCAACAAATGAGAACTCGCCGGGCAGTGGCAGGCACAGCGCCGCCGGTGCCAGGGTGTGAGTGCCAAAGCCGCCCGTGCCTGCCAGACAAGCCACCGGCTGGCCTGCTTTGAGGTGGACAACACCAGCGCCAACCGCCTGCACCACACCCGCATACTCGGAGCCTGGCACAAACGGCAGCGGCGGCTTGAGCTGGTACTTGTTTTGCACAATCAGCAGATCAGGAAAATTCAGGCTCGCCGCTTTGATTTCAATCAGCACTTCGCCCGTCTTGGGTTGCGGCGTCGGCATTTCTTTCCAGCTCAGGGCATCAACGCCCACCGGGTTTTCACAAAGCCAGGCATGCATGGGAATATCTCCAAAATAATGGAACCAATGATAGAGGTAATCGGTGCTGGAAAATGTCTCACCTGGGACCGTTGGGCCTGGGCGCTTGCGATGGTGGTATCGAACTGGGTTGTAGGGGTTGATATGGTTTTATTCGTTTTCATTTTGGCCCCACTCTATTCCCCCCACCCCTTTCCCGCCCCGCCGGCGAAGCCGGGCGACGAATCCGGCTGTCTTTTCTTTCGGTTCCCTTTCTTTGGACAAGCAAAGAACGGGAACTCGCCTGCCGGGGCGAGACCCGGCTTACCACGCGCTGGCAAGGATAAAAGCAGAAACGCACCATCGCCCACCGGGCCGAAACCCGGACTGCCAGTGCTGTCGGGCGCATGATCTGAACCCTGGCTCCCCCTACAATGAATATCAATCACGACACTGAATATGAAAATTCTTATTTCCAATGACGACGGTTACCAAGCGCCAGGCGTCGCTGCACTGTATGAAGCGCTTAAAGATGTGGCTGAGGTGGAGGTGGTCGCGCCTGAACAAAACAACAGTGCCAAATCAAACGCTCTAACCCTCAATACACCGATGTATGTGACGCGCGTCAGCAATGGTTTTCGCTACCTCAACGGCACGCCGGCTGACTGTGTTCATGTGGCTCTGACGGGGTTGCTAGGTTATCGGCCTGATCTGGTGCTCTCGGGTATCAACAACGGCGCCAATATGGGAGACGATACGATTTATTCCGGCACCGTAGGCGCGGCCATGGAAGGTTACCTTTTTGGCATTCCAGCCATTGCCTTTTCGCAGGTCGAGAAAAATTGGAAACACTTGGAGTCAGCCGCGCGCAAGGCGCGTGATCTGGTGTTGCAGATGGTCAATCAAAACCTGATTGGCAGCAGTCCGTGGCTGCTCAATGTCAATATTCCCAACTTGCCGTTTGACGAGATTGGTCACATCAAACTCTGTCGGCTTGGGCGTCGCCATGCCGCCGAGTCGGTTATCACGCAGCTTAGTCCGCGCGGTGAGACCATGTATTGGATTGGTGCTGCCGGCCCGGCCAAAGACGAAGCCGATGGAACTGACTTCCACGCGACCAGCCACGGCCATATTTCGATGACACCGCTGAAAGTTGATTTAACCGACCATGATCATTTGGGTTATTGGGCCCAGACCGCTGCCCGGCTGGTGGGGGCGTCCCCGCCAGCGGTTCTTTCATGATGCGTCGATGAGAGAACGTCCGACTTTCCCTGCGCGTCTGGACTTGTCGTTGGGCCAAGCCCGGACTCAAAAAACTGCGTTGACTGGAGTTTTACCCCAGGGTTTGGGCCTTGATTCCGGTGCCGTGCGCATGAACATGGTGGGCAAGCTTGTCAACCAGGGTTTGACCGATCCATTGGTGATTGCTGCCATGAAGAACATCGAGCGGCATCGCTTTGTTGATAGTGCTTTGGTGAATCAGGCCTACAAAGACACCAGTTTGCCGATCGGTTTAGGACAGACCATCTCCAAGCCCAGTGTGGTGGCCCGCATGTTGGAGCTCTTGCGCCATGGAACTGCAGGCAAACTTGGGCGCGTGCTTGAGGTTGGAACAGGTTGTGGTTATCAAGCGGCCGTGCTCAGTCTGCTGGCCAACGAGGTCTACAGCATTGAACGCTTGCGCGGCTTGCATGACAAAGCGCGAGGCAATCTGCGCCACCTGCATTTGGCCAACTTGCACTTATTATTTGGCGATGGCATGTTGGGTTTTGCCAGTGGCGCACCCTATGCTGGCATCATTGCCGCCGCCGGTGGTGAAGCCGTGCCCCATGCCTGGGTTGATCAACTCGCCGAAGGCGGACGTCTGGTGGCCCCTATGGCGGCTGGCGCTGGCCGCTCTGGGCAACAAGCGTTGGTAGTGATCGACAAAACACTGCAGGGTGTGCGGCAAACGGTGTTTGAGGCGGTTCACTTTGTCCCCTTAAAATCAGGCATCGCATGAAGGGATGTCATATGTCTGGTTTGAGTGCTCGTCTGAGTTCGGCTTTGGTAATTGGATGGGTTGCTGTGCTGCTTGTCGGCTGTGGCACCAAAGCCCTTAATCGTGCGCCAGTGGAAGATCGTGGCGTGTCAGCGCGTCAGTTGGTACCAGCGCCAGTAACACCCGAGTCAGCCAGTCCGGCGCTCAAGCAGTTGCCAGGATTTGAAAATGCCGGCAAACCCGGCTATTACACCGTTAAGCCCCATGACACCTTGATCAAAATTGGGCTTGACCACGGGCAGTCGGCCAGAGACATTGCGCGCTGGAACGGCCTGGATAATCCGAATCGTATTGAAGTGGGCCAGGTGCTGCGTGTAATTGCGCCTTCTGCCATTGCGGGTAACAGTGCAGTTGTCGTCAAGCCGGTCAATGGTGGAACCGTCACGGAGCGTGATACCGCGACAATGGGTAGCGCCGACCGGCAAACCGCAGCAGCACAGACGGCTGGTATGACCGCCGAGTCGACTGCGGCACTGCCGAACGAAGATGATCTGGGTTGGATTTGGCCCAGTAACGGTGCTGTCTTGACCGGGTTTGATGAGACTAAAAACAAAGGCCTCGATATCGGTGGAACGGCGGGCGATGCGGTGCTGGCAGCGGCCGATGGCCGGGTGGTCTATGCAGGCGCTGGTTTGCGAGGCTACGGCAACTTGATCATTCTCAAACACAACAACACTTATTTGACGGCATATGCTCATAACCAGACCCTGCTGGTTAAAGAAGACCAGTTAGTGCGCAAGGGCCAGAAAATTGCCGAAATGGGCAGCAGCGATGCGGATCGCGTGAAACTTCATTTTGAAGTTCGCAAGCAGGGCAAGCCGGTTGATCCGGCCAAATACCTGCCTCCCAGGTGATGGACACAGACCGTGAAAAAGCGTCTCGCAACAACGCCGACTGGGTCACGTGAGTCACGTGATGCGGGTGATGCGGGTGATGCGGGTGATGCGGGTGATGCGGGTGATGCGGGTGATCTGGCGGATGGGTTGAGCGTTTACCTGCAACAGATGCGCCGGACCGAGTTGTTTACCCCACAAGAAGAGTTCAAGTTTGCCAGCAATGCCCGCGCTGGCGACTTTGCGGCACGCCAGAGCATGGTTGAACACAATCTGCGCTTGGTGGTGAGCATCGCCAAAGCCTACCTGGGGCGCGGAGTGCCCTTGTCCGATCTGATCGCCGAAGGCAACCTTGGTTTGATGCATGCCATTGACAAATTTGAACCCGATCGCGGCTTTCGGTTTTCTACTTATGCGACTTGGTGGATTCGCCAATCGGTCGAGCGTGCTTTGATTTACCAAGGGCGCTCGGTGCACCTGCCCGTGAACGTTGTCAGAGAACTACAGAAAGTGCTGAGTGCGCGTCGTGTGTTGGAGAACGATGCCGCGTTGACCGCCAGTCGTCCCGAAGGCATCCGGGTTGAAGATATTGCTGCCTTGTCGGGGCGCGATGTGACAAGCGTTGCCGATTTGCTGGCACTGGCGGAAGTTCCCCGTTCGCTTGATGCTGTCATGGATCGCTCGGCAGAAGGGCAGACCCTGGGCGACTCGTTGGCGGATGAACTCACACTTGACCCCCCTGGTGTGGCGCAGGCACATGAAGTGGCGCATTTGCTCAAAGACTGGATGGCGACATTGTCTGAACGCGAAAAAGAGGTGCTTGAAGGTCGTTTTGGTTTGCACGAACGCGAACCCGAGACGCTTGATGTGCTGAGTGTGCGGCTCGGGCTGACTCGTGAGCGTGTGCGCCAGGTGCAAAACGAGGCGCTGAGCAAGCTCAAACGATATTTGGCGGTACGCGGTATCAAGCAGCAAGCCCTTCTCTAAACCTTGTGGGACAGACCGCAGTTGTGTGTCATCGGCTCCAGCCGATGACAGGCAGAGCGAACAAGCTCTGTCCCCAACATTTCTTCGGATGTCGGAAGTCCGCCTTGTGGGACAGACCGGGACACCACCAACCGGGGGCCTGAGACAATGGCGCCATGACCGATGAAATAAAAAACACCAATAGTTTTCCGCCCGACTGGCTACAGGTTGAGTCGCTCGACCTGGAGGCCCAGGGCGTGGCCCACCGTGCCGACGGTAAAGTGGTATTTATCGAGGGCGCACTGCCGTTTGAGTGGGTGAGTGCCAATATCAATCGCAAAAAAAACAACTGGGAGCAGGGCACATTGACGGCGATTCATCGCGAGTCGGCTCAGCGCGTGCAGCCAGGTTGCCCTTATTTTGGTTTGCATACGGGTGCCTGCGGAGGTTGCAAGATGCAACATTTGCACGTAGCTGCGCAGGTGGCGGTCAAGCAGCGCGTGCTTGAAGACAATCTGTGGCACTTGGGCAAAGTCAAGCCCGATATTATTTTGCGTCCGATTGAAGGTCCGGCCTGGGGTTACCGCTACCGGGCCCGGCTTTCGGTGCGCCATGTGCGCAAAAAAGACGAGGTGCTGGTCGGTTTTCATGAGCGCAAAAGCGGTTATGTAGCCGACATAAAAGTGTGCCGCGTGTTACCGCCGCATGTGAGTGCCATGCTGCTGCCGTTACGCCTGTTGATTGCGGCCATGGACGCGGTTGAAACCTGCCCGCAGATCGAACTGGCCTGTGGCGATGCTGTGACGGCGCTGGTGCTGCGTCATCTGGAGCCGCTCAGCGAAGGCGACCTGGAGCGTTTGCGTGCTTTTACCGTGGCGCATGTTGGCGTTCAGTGGTGGTTGCAGCCCAAGGGGCCAGAAACAGTGCATTTACTCGACGATGGCAGTGCACCATTGAGTTACGCATTGCCCGAGTTTGGCATCACCATGCCGTTCAAGCCGACCGACTTCACCCAGGTCAACCCGCACATTAACCAGGTATTGGTGGCGCGCGCTTTGCGCCTGTTGGACGCTCAAAAAAACGAGCGGGTGATCGACTGGTTTTGTGGTCTGGGTAATTTCACGCTGCCGATTGCTACGCAGGCAGGCTCGGTGCTTGGCGTTGAGGGTAGCGAGGTACTGGTCGCCAGATCACGCCAGAATTACCAGATCAATTGCACTGTCGCTCCAATGAAAAAAACGTTATGCATGACTCATTTTTCAGCCAGAAATATTTTCGACATGACGCCTGCTTTGCTGCTTGAAGACGGTGTGGCTGACAAATGGCTGATTGATCCACCGCGCGAGGGCGCTTTTGCGCTGGTGCAGGCGCTCGCTGAGTTGCGTCAGCAACAGCTTGATCCGCTCAATCATCCGCTCACGCCGGGCGCGCAGAGCTGGAGCCCACCCAAGCGAATTGTTTATGTGAGCTGCAACCCGTCAACGCTGGCGCGCGATGCGGGGCTGCTGGTGCATCATGCCGGTTACCGGTGTGTTGCGGCCGGGGTTGTGAACATGTTCCCGCATACCGCGCATGTGGAGAGTTTGGCGGTGTTTGACCGGGCGAGCTGAATTGCCAAACAAGAAAGACCCCGAAGGGTCTTTCTTGGGTGCAAGCGTTATTGATTTCAGTCGCGCTCACCACCAAAGATGCCAAGCAGGGCGAGTAGGGCCTGGAACACATTGATGACGTCCAGATACAAGGCCAGTGTGGCGCTGATGTAGTTGGTTTCGCCACCATCGACGATGCGTTTGAGGTCATACAGCATATAAGCACTGAAAACCGCAATAGCCGCCACCGAGATCGCCATCATGCCCGCCGTTGAACCGACGAACACGTTGATGACGCCGCCAACCACAATGGCCATGGCCCCGACAAACAGCCACTTGCCCATGCCCGAGAGGTCGCGCTTGATCATGCTGGAGAGGCTGGCCATTACAAAAAACACCCCGGCAGTGCCGCCAAAGGCGGTCATGATCAAATCCGGGCCATTCTTGAAACCCAGCACCATGGCAATCATGCGTGAAAGCATCAAGCCCATGAAGAATGTGAAGCCCAACAGTACTGGTACACCAGTGGCTGAATTCTTGGTTTTCTCGATCGCGTAGATGAAGCCAAAGGCACCGCCCAAAAACACAATCAGACCCAGACCACCACTCAAAGAGCGGGTGATGCCAGTTGCCACGCCCAGCCACGCACCCAACACGGTGGGCACCAAGCTCAGTGCCAGCAGCCAATAGGTATTGCGCAACACCTTGTTGCGCTCTTGCGCCGAGGCCACATAGCCGTAGCCGCGGTCAATGGATTGAACATTGTCAGTCATAGTCAAACTCCTTCATGCTGTGAACTCCACAGTTGAGGCTGATTCTAGGGCGAATCAAGACTTGTCGCGGAATCATTCAAATCACCTTGGCAATCGACGCACAGACGTAGTCAATGTTCTTGTCGTTAAGCGCGGCAACGCACATGCGACCGCTGTCGGTGCCATAGACGCCAAATTCGCTGCGCAGACGCACCATTTGGTCTTTGGAGAGACCAGAATAACTGAACATGCCGATCTGGCTGGTGATGAAACTCATGTCTTGCTTGATGCCCGCCGCCTTGAGACCTTCCACCAGCTTTTGGCGCATGGTCTTGATGCGCGTGCGCATTTCACCCAGTTCCTTTTCCCACAGGGCGCGCAATTCGGGGTTGCCGAGCACGGCGGTCACAATGGCACCGCCCTGGGTGGGTGGGTTGCTATAGTTGGTGCGGATCACGATTTTGAGCTGGCTCAAAACCCGGCCCGCTTCTTCTTTGCTTTCGCACAGCACGCTGAGTGCGCCGACACGCTCACCATACAGGCTGAAGCTCTTGCTGAAACTGGTGGCAACGAAAAACATCAGGCCGGCGGCAACAAATTTACCAATGACGGCACCGTCTTCGGTCAGGCCGTAGCCAAAGCCCTGGTAGGCCATGTCAAGAAAAGGAGTCAGCCTGTGGGCCTTGACGCTGGCAATAACCTGATCCCATTGGGCCGGGCTGATGTCGTAGCCGGTCGGGTTGTGGCAGCAGGCGTGCAACACCACCACGGTGCCCGGGGCGGCCGCATCAAGGTCAGCCAACATGCCAGCGAAATTGAGGCTGCGCGTTTGCGCGTCGTAGTAACGGTAGTTTTCCACTTTGAAACCTGCGCTGGTAAACAGGGCAAGGTGGTTTTCCCAACTGGGGTCGCTGATCAGCACCTTGGCATCGGGGTTGAGCTTCCTCAAAAAATCGGCGCCCACCTTGAGTCCACCGGTGCCTCCCAGCGCCTGCACGGTGGCCACGCGGGCGCTCTTGACCGGCTCACTCTCAGCACCAAATACCAGCGACTTGACCGCTGCGTCATAGGCAGCAATACCGTCGATCGGCAGGTAGCCGTGTGGCTTGGGCGCGTCGGCCATGGCTTTTTCGGCCGCCAAGACGCATTGCAGCAGCGGCAGCTTGCCGTTGGCATCAAAGTACACGCCCACGCCTAGATTGACTTTGGCCGGGTTGGGGTCGGCGTTGAATTGTTCATTGAGACCAAGAATTGGATCGCGCGGCGCCATTTCGACAGCAGAGAAGATTGACATGGTGAAGGTCCTGTTAAGTTTGGAAGGAAGAAAATTTTGCAGCGCTGTAGCGCTGGGTTACTTTGTATTTTACTGATCGCCACGACCACCAAGTTGCCGCTTGGGCACGCGACTCGTGGTGACTACTTTGGTATGCCCAAAAGCTGGACCCAGTAAACGCCCATTGTGCTGGTGGCGCTGATTGCGAGCGCGACACCCATTTCGGTGTACATGCCGTTCATCAGGTTGGCACAATGCGCTGGGCTCTTAAGCCAGCCAGCGACTGTCTGCTCGGGCGACATATAACCGGCCGCGATGTTCTCACCGATCATCCGGTAGCGGTATCCCGAACGCGTGACTCGCTGCGCGGAGGTTGAACCGTCGCGTCCGGTGTGGCTGAAGTAGTTGTTCGCGGCCATGTCGGTGGCGTGCAGGGACGCCGCGTTTTCCAGAGTCTCATTCCATTTGAGCGAGCGCGCGGTGCCAAAGGTCTGGTCGCCACATCTGCGTGTTTGGGCGCGTGCCTGGTTGACGAGCGTGAGCATGCGCTCGGTGATCTGCTGGCGCGTCATGTCCACTTTGGGCGCGAACGGCGCGGCTAGCACGATCCAGATTTGATTGCTGTCTTCGTGCACGCCGATTGCGGAGAGCGTCGGAGTGCTAATTTGGGCGCAATAGCGCCCTGCGAGAAGTGTTTCGAGCTGTGCGTGCAGGCCTTCCCCAGCGAGGGTGATGACGTATACCTCGGACATGCGGTAACCCTCGGACTTGAGCGCAGCATCGAGCGACTCACCGCGTGCCAACCGGGCGGCAGTGGCATTGAGCGCGTCGTGTGCCACGACCAGCGGCGCGGCTGATGCGCAGGCACCACCCGGGGCGCGCAGGCGATTCACGATGCGCAGCACATCGTCGCTTCGTGCCTGCACACACTGACTTGCCGCGACCAGCGCGAACAATGCAATCTTCAAAATAGTTTTCATCAATGGGAGGGGGCGTTCATCGTTCATCGGGTGAAGGCTATCGGGCTGACCCTAGTACTCAGACACAGCCAATTCGCCATCAAGGTGTTGTAAAAAACTTGCAGGCACTGGGGCGCGTCCACTTGCATACACGCTTGCGTCAGCGGCTGGTTTTGCTTCCAGCCGGGTTGCCGATATGTCAGAAAATCACGCCGGTTTATCACGGTTTGGCCCTGCGCTGGAATATGCGGCGCGCGAACTTCAAAATCGAGATTGGCAGAACCGGCAACAAAAACCATGGTCATTCCAGTGGGAAAATCAAAAGTGCAGGCACAAAATTATGCGTGACAAATTGGACGATAGATGCAAGAGATGGTACGCGACGCTGTTACAGTGCAGGCCTTTGGAGGTTTCATGAAGCAACTTATTGCAGTTTTTTTGTTTTTATCGGCGCTCACCGCGCAGGCCCAGAGTGGTCCGATCAAAATCGGTGAAATCAACAGCTATTCCAGCATGCCACAGTTCACAACGCCTTACCGGCAGGGCTGGCAACTGGCGGTTGAGGAGATTAATGCAGCGGGTGGGTTGCTGGGCCGCAAGGTCGAAGTGATAGCGCGCGACGATGCTGGCAAGCCCGAGGAAGCGCTGCGCCACGCGGTGGAACTCACCAGCAATGAAAAAGTGGATGTGCTGGCGGGCGGTTATTTATCCAACGTCGGACTGGCTTTGGCGGACCATGCGGCCAAGAACAAGCGTCTGTTTGTGGCAAGCGAACCCTTGACCGACGCGATCGTCTGGGACAAGGGCAACCGATACACCTTCCGGCTGCGCCCCAGCACCTATATGCAGGCCGCGATGCTGGTTGAAGAAGCGGCAAAATTACCCGCCAAGCGCTGGGCCACAATTGCGCCCAATTACGAGTATGGTCAAAGCGCGGTGGCCAACTTCAAGGAATTGCTCAAAGCCAAGCGGCCCGACGTTGAATTTGTCGCCGAGCAGTGGCCCGTGCTGGGCAAGCTTGATGCGGGCACCACCTTGCAAGCGCTGATGCAAGCCAAACCCGATGCCATTTTCAACGTGACTTTTGGTGCCGACCTGGCCAAGCTGGTGCGCGAGGGCAACCAGCGCAATGTGTTTCCGAAAACGCCGGTGGTGTCACTGCTCTCGGGCGAGCCCGAGTACCTTGATGTGCTGAAAGACGAAACGCCGCGCGGCTGGATCGTGACCGGTTATCCGTGGGATCAGATTGACAGCCGCGAGCACGCCTCGTTTGCCGCGAGTTATTACAAGAAATTCCATGAAAACCCGAAGGTCGGTTCGGTGGTCGGTTACGCCACCATGCAGGCCATTTTTGCGGCCATCAAGAAAGCCAAAAGTACCGACAACGAAAAACTGGTGGTTGCCATGCGCGGTCTTAAATTCAGTACGCCGTTTGGCCCAGCCGAATTCCGTGCGCTAGACCAGCAGTCCACCATGGGCGCTTTTGTTGGCAAGCTTGATCAGCGTGCTGGCAAAGGCACCATGGTGCAGTGGCACTACGCCGACGGCAAGTCCTACATGCCCAGCGATGCGTATGTGAAGGCGCGCCGACCCGCCGCAGCGATGCAGTAAGAGCGCCCGGCGTCTGGCAGACGTTTTAGTTGTTAGGCACTGCGCCGGTTGGCACATAGCCCTGCGCGGCGTCGGCGCCACTGCCAAAGAAATGATTTTCCATTTGGCGCGCCAGGTACTGACGGGCGCGTGCATCGGCCAGATTCAAACGGTTTTCATTGACCAGCATGGTCTGGTGTTGCAACCAGACGGCCCAGGCCTCTTTGCTCACGCTCTGCCAGATGCGTTTGCCGAGTTCGCCTGGGTAGGGCGGAAAATCCAGACCTTCGGCTTCCCGGCCGAGTTTGATGCAATTTACAGTGCGTGCCATTTAGAGCCTTTTCAAATATCTTTCAAAGGCGTGACTGTAGCAAGCTTTTAAAGGCCATTGCACAGTGCGGTAAAATGCGACCTATGGCAAAAGCTGACACAAAAACCAAAATGCTGGCCGACGGCCTGCGTTACAAATCCAAAGTATCGGGTTCCCCCTTCATGGCGGCAACGTCATTCGGGGCGGCGACGATGTCGTGCTTCCTATGTGGCAAGCATCGCGCTCGCTCGCAGATGGTAACGCGCAAAATACTTGGCAAGTCCCAGGCGGTGTGTTCACCGTCCTGCAAAGCGGCGGACGAAGCGTCTCGTTGATTCCATGGGGTTGCAGGTTTTGACGCGCTGGCCGGATCATTTCCCGCGGCGTATCTTTGCGCTCATTGGTCTGGTTTGCGTCGCGATGCTGGCGTTCAGCCAGTATTTGCAGCACGTTGTTGGCATCGAGCCGTGTCCCATGTGCATTGTTCAACGTTACGCTTTCGTAGCGCTAGCGCTCATTGCCGGTCTGGCAAGCTCCAGCAACAAAAAAAGTATTCACTTGGGCGGTGCCATGCTGCTGTTGTTGAGCGCTGCTTTTGGTGCTTATGTTGCGGCCCGGCAAAGCTGGTTGCAGTGGTACCCGCCCGAGGTGCAGAGTTGCGGTCGTGATTTTTACGGGATGATCGAAGCCTTTCCGTTGCAGCGCGCCATCCCCATGATTTTCAAGGGCAGTGGCGACTGTAGCAAAGTCGATTGGACTTTTCTTGGTGGCTCCATTGCGAACTGGGCATTCGTATGTTTTAGCGTCTTCACCGTGCTGGCGCTGGCGCTGATCATGCGGCAAGTCAGACGTTGACCCTTACAGTTTTTTCACCAATACCTGGCTTTTGCGATCCCAGTTGTATTTGCGCTTGCGGGCATCGGGCAGCCAGTCAGGATCAACCAATTCGAAGCCGCGTTTGAGGAACCAATGCGCGGTACGGGTCGTCAGGACAAAAATACTCGCCAATCCAGCCGCCTTGGCACGTTGTTCAATTCGCTTTAAAACCCGCTCGCCGTCGCCTTCGCCCTGAACTTGAGGTGACACGGTCAGCGCCGCCATTTCGGCCGTGCGGGCCTCTGGGTAGGGGTAGAGCGCGGCACAGGCAAAAATGACACCATCGTGCTCAATCACACTGTAGAGGCCCACATCGCGCTCGATTTCCGTGCGACTGCGTTTGGCCAGGGTGCCATCTTTCTCAAACGGTTCAATCAGTTGCAAAATGCCGCCCACATCCTCTACCGTTGCCTCACGCAGGCTTTCCAGTTTTTCATCTACCACCATGGTGCCAATGCCATCGTGCACATAAACCTCCAGCAGGATGGAACCATCGACTGCGAAGGGAATGATGTGGCTGCGTTCGACGCCGCCTTTGCAGGCCTGGACGCAGTGTTGAAGGTAAAAAGCTGTGTCGCTGGGCAGGTTGGCCAAGGGTAACTCGGCTAACAACTTTTCTGCCGTGGCCAGTGGCAACTCGGTATCGATGGGGTTGTCGTCACCCTCTGGTTGCTCTGGATGGAGACGAATGCCGGCAATTTCAGTGACAAAAATAAGTTTGTCAGCTTGCAGTGCAATGGCGACTGAAGTAGCAACTTCTTCCATCGTCAGGTTAAAGGCCTCACCAGTCGGTGAAAAGCCAAATGGTGAAAGCAACACCATGGCACCAAAGTCGAGCGAGCGCAAGATACCCGCAGTATCAACCTTGCGCACCAGACCGGAAGACTGAAAATCGACTCCATCGACAATGCCCACCGGTCGCGCCGTGAGAAAGTTGCCTGAGATCATCCGCACCGTGGAGCCCGCCATTGGGGTGTTGGGCAGCCCCTGGCTAAAAGCAGCTTCAATTTCGTAGCGCAACTGGCCAGCCGCTTCCTGTGCGCAGTCCAGCGAAATTTCATCGGTGATGCGCATGCCGTGTGAATAGCGCGAAGTGTGCCCCTTGGCCTTGAGCTGCTCATTGACCTGCGGCCGAAAACCATGGATCAGCACGATTTTTACGCCCATGCTCTGGATCATCGCCAGGTCCTGCGCCAGGTGTTGCAGCTTGCCCGCCGCAATGGCTTCACCGGCAATCCCCACCACAAAAGTCTGGTTGCGAAATTTGTGGATGTAAGGTGCGACCGAGCGAAACCAGGGAACGAAGGTGAAGTTGAAGACAGAGGACATGGTGGGCGCAGGCCTTGGTTAAATAGCCGAAAAGTGTAGCAGCCAGACACGACCGGTTAAACTGTGACGCGCCGGTGCGGTTTGCGCTAACCTTTATTTGCAATGATGCTGACTGCTTGCCTACTTGAACCCATTGAAAGCCAATTGAGTGCACCGACCTTGAAAATTGACTTTCCCGAATCGCTTCCAGTTTCCGCCAGGCGCGACGAAATCATGGCGGCCATGGCGGCGCACCAAGTCATCATTGTCTGCGGTGAAACCGGCTCCGGCAAAACGACGCAACTGCCCAAAATCGCGTTGGCCATGGGGCGCGGCAAGCTGAACTATCCTCTGGTGAATCCTGATGGCTTGCGCGCCCCACCGGGCAAGCTCATCGGCCACACGCAGCCGCGCCGCATCGCCGCCTCAAGCGTGGCCAAGCGCATTGCCCAGGAGCTCAACACGACCCTGGGCGATGTGGTCGGTTTCAAAGTGCGGTTTCAGGATCGGATCAGCCGTGACACCTCGGTCAAGTTGATGACCGATGGCATTTTGCTGGCCGAGACGCAAACGGACCCGCTTCTGAAGGGCTACGACACCCTCATCATTGACGAAGCGCATGAGCGCAGCCTGAACATTGATTTTTTGCTCGGCTACTTGCGCCAGATCCTGCCGCGCCGACCCGATTTGAAAGTTGTGGTCACCTCGGCCACCATCGACGCGCAACGTTTTGCCGAACACTTTGCGGTCAAAGGAATCCCTGCTCCGGTCATCATTGTTTCCGGGCGCATGTTCCCGGTGGAGCAACGCTGGCGGCCGTTTGAAGAATCGCGTGATTACGACTTGAACTGTGCCATTGCCGATGCTGTCGATGAATTGTGGCGCGACATTCACAACAGTGGCGACATTCTGGTTTTTTTGCCGGGCGAGCGCGAGATCCGTGAGGCCGCCGATTATTTGCGCGGCCACTTAAGCCACCAGCCGCTATTTCGCAATGCCGAAGTGTTGCCCTTGTTTGCGCGCTTGAGTCAGGTCGAACAAGACCGCATTTTCGACGGCCACAGCGGCCGACGCATCATCCTGGCCACCAATGTGGCCGAGACCTCGCTCACAGTACCCGGCATCAAATACGTGATTGACGTTGGCACGGCACGCATGAAACGCTACAGTTTCAGAAGCAAAGTGGAGCAGTTGCTGGTGGAACCCATCAGCCAAAGCTCGGCCAACCAGCGCGCCGGGCGTTGTGGTCGGGTAGCCAACGGCATCTGCGTCCGACTATATGATCAAAAAGATTTTGACGCTCGTCCGCGTTTTACCGACCCGGAAATTTTGCGTTCATCGCTGGCCGGTGTCATCCTGCGTATGAAGTCGCTGCACTTTGGCGTGGTGGAGGACTTTCCGTTCATCGAGCGCCCCTCGGGCCGCGCCATCGCCGATGGCTATCAACTGCTCAATGAGCTCGGTGCGGTCGATGACGCCAATGAGCTTACGGCAACGGGTCAGGAGCTGGCCAAATTGCCACTGGATCCGCGCGTGGGCCGCATGATTCTGGAGGCACGCAGTCGTGAGGCATTGGACGAAGTGCTTGTGATTGCCTCGGCTCTGAGCGTGCAGGATGTGCGCGACCGGCCGATGGAGGCGCAACAGCAGGCCGATCAGGCACATGTCAAGTTTGATGACGAAAAGAGTGAATTCAGCGGGTATTTGAAATTGTGGAAGTGGCTGGAAGACAGTCGGGGCGGTGGTCATCATGTGCCCGCTGGCGCGGGCATGCCAGAAAAAGGGGTCAGAGCACGATCTTTGGAGCACTCCGCTAACGCGGATCACTCCCGAAATCGCGATCTGACCCCAATTTCTAGCAAACTCTCCAATCGGCAATATGAACAGTTACTCAGGCAAAACTTCGTCAATATTCGTCGTTTGCGCGAGTGGCGTGACATCCATTCTCAATTGCACACCGTGGTGGCCGAGCACAAGTGGCGACTGAACACAACGCCGGCGAGCTATGAGCAATTGCATCTGTCGATGCTCTCTGGACTGCTCGGCAATATTGGTTGCAAGTTGGAAACCGATGGCGCATCGGGCGAATATCTGGGGGCCCGTGGCATCAAGTTTTACCCGCATCCGGGCGCGCACTTGGTCAAAAAACCCGGCCGCTGGATTGTGGCCGCTGAATTGGTGGAGACCACTCGTCTTTTTGGTCGCGGCATTGCAGCCATCGAGCCGCAATGGCTGGAACAAGTCGGTAGCCACCTGCTCAAGAAGCAGTTGCTCGACCCGCATTGGGAAAAAAAAGCCGCTGAGGTGGTTGCGCTGGAGCGCGCTACGCTCTACGGCGTTGTAATCTACAGCGGACGCCGGGTCAATTACGGTCGCGTGGATTTGGCCGGTGCGCGTGAAGTTTTTATCCGTGAAGCGCTGGTGGGGGGCCAGTGGGAGACCAAGCTGCCTTTTCTGCAAGCCAACCAGAAACTTATTGAGCAGGTGGAAGCTCTGGAACACAAAGCGCGCCGCCAGGACGTGTTGGTCGATGAGGAGTTGATTTATGCTTTTTACGACCAGCAATTGTCGGCCGACGTTTGCAGTGGTTACAGTTTTGAGCATTGGTATCGCGAAGCGCTCAAGCGCCAACCCAAACTTTTGCTGTTGACACGTGAAGAACTGATGCGGCATGAGGCCGCCGGTATCACCACCGAGTCTTTCCCTAAAACCATTCGCCTGGGCGGTGTGGACTGTGCATGTACTTACCTGCACGAGCCGGGCGATGCCAAGGATGGTCTGACGGTGACAGTGCCGCTGTTTGTATTGAATCAGGTCAATGAAGAACGCTGCGAATGGCTGGTGCCAGGCATGCTCAAAGACAAAATTCAGGCGTTGCTCAAGACCTTGCACCAACGTCCGCGTTCGCGCCTGGTGCCACTGCCCGAGACCGCCAGCAAGATGGCCCAGATATTGAATGCGCCCGAGGTCTTCGGCTGCGGATCGCTGTTGGATGCGGTGCTGAAGCTGGTGCGCCAGAGTACCTCGCTCGATGTGGTGCGCGCCGACATCAAGGTGGAAATGCTCAGTCCGTATTTGTTCATGAACTTGCGGGTGGTTGATGAGCACGCTCGCCAGCTCGGCAGCGGGCGCAGCCTGGGCGCTTTGAAGGCTGAACTGGGCGCGCAGGCGCGTGGTGCGTTTCGGGTGCTGGCTGGGCTCAAGCTGGGGCAGGGGGTGGCCAGCAGTGGCGTCGCTGACTCCTGTCACCTCATTGCGAGCCCTTCGCCAAGCTCAGGACAGGCTGTAGCGCGGCAATCCAGCCAGTCCGGAAGCACGGATCGCCGTAGCCTGCGGCCTCACGATGACGAGCGCGAGCGCGTAGAAGTTTTAGCGAAAAGTAGCGCCGCAAATAGGGGTACGGTAGCCGGACCGCGCTACACCAACTGGAGTTTTGGTGAACTGCCCGAGTTGCTCGAAATTACCAAAGGCAACCAGACCTTGATTGGTTATCCGGCACTGGTTGATGCTGGCGATGCCGTCACAATTGAAGTATTTGATGAGCCCGATGTCGCCAGCGCGCGCCATCGCGCCGGTCTGCGCCGCCTGTTTGCCTTGCAAATCAAGGATGCGCTCAAGTACCTTGAAAAAAACATTCCTGACCTGCAAAAAATGGCTGTTATTTTCATGCAAGTTGGCAAGCCAACTGAGGGCGCGCGTTCAACTGGCGCTGCGCCCACGGGCGGCACCCCCGAGGAACTGCGTGAGCAAATCGTCGCGCTCGCGCTGGAACGGGCTTTTTTGCTCGAACCCTTACCCACCGACGAATTCGCTTTCAAGCGCCGCCTGGAGGAGGGTCGGGGGCGACTGACGCTGATCGCCAATGAAGTGGCACGCTTGGCGGCGAGTATCCTGACGGAATATGCCAGCGCAAACCGCAAGATCAAAGACACCCGGAATGCGCCCGAGACCACCACTGATGCGGCCCAGCAATTGGCCCGCCTGATGCCAAAACGTTTTCTGCTTCAGTCACCGTGGGCGGCGTTGCAGCACTTTGTCCGTTACCAAAAAGCGATTACCGCACGGCTTGAAAAATACCGTGCTGATCCGGCCCGCGATGCTGAGCGTCTGAGTGAATTGCGACCGCTGGAACAGCGCTACTGGCATCTGGTGGCTGAGCGCAAAGGTGTCGTTGATGATCGTATGGCGGAGTTCCGCTGGCTGCTCGAAGAGTTGCGCGTGAGCTTCTTCGCGCAGGAGCTGCGCACGCCACAGCCGGTGAGCGTGAAGAGACTGGAGAAGGCGTGGGTGCAACTCAATAACTGAGCCCTACAGTTTTGCCAACCGGTCCAGTGCAGCGTGCAGCGTTTCATCCTTCTTGGCAAAGCAAAACCGCACCACATGCTGGTCAAAGCTGTTGCCATAGAAAGCTGACAAGGGAATGGCTGCCACGCCAATTTCAGCGGTCAGCCATTGGCAGAACTCGGCTTCGTTCAAATCACTCACCGCAGACGTGTCAACGCTTTGAAAGTAAGTGCCTTCGCACGCAAGCAGCTTGAACCTGGTGTGTTTGAGACCCTCGCGAAAGAGGTCACGCTTGCGCTGGTAGAAGGTGCCCAAATCCAGGTATGGTTTGGGATCGGTCATATAAGAAGCCAGACCGTATTGCACGGGGGTGTTGACCGTGAACACGTTGAATTGATGCACTTTTCGAAACTCAGCAGTCAAGCTGGCAGGTGCTGCCACGTAGCCCACTTTCCAGCCCGTCACGTGATAGTTTTTACCAAAGCTTGAGACGATAAAAGTGCGTACGGCCAGGACGGGAAAGCGCGCTGCACTTTGGTGTTGTCGGCCATCAAACACCATGTGTTCGTAAACCTCGTCACTAATCAACAGTACCTTGGTCGGTGCCAGGATTTCTTGCAAGCGAGTCATTTCCTCAAGCGTCCAGACGGTGCCACTTGGGTTGTGCGGCGAATTGATGATGATGGCGCGCGTTTTGGGGGTCACGGCGGCGGCGATCTGCTCGAAGTCGGGGCGGAAGGTACCTGGCGTCAACGGCACGCGCACCGGGACACCACCGGCGAGTTCAATGTTGGGCACATAGCTGTCGTAGCAGGGATCGAGCACGATCACTTCATCACCCGCACGGACGACTGCCAAAATGGCAGTGAGGATGGCCTGAGTGGCACCGGCGGTGATCGTAATTTCGTCCTCGGCACTGTATTGGCGGCCATATATCGCCTTTATTTTGCTGGCGATGGCTTCACGCAACACCGGCACCCCGGTCATGGGCGGGTACTGATTCAGACCTTGGCGCATGGCCGCCGCGACGCTATCGATCAGCTTGGGGTCGCAGTTGAAGTCGGGGAATCCCTGGCCCAGGTTAACGGCATTTTTCGCTACCGCCAAGGCGGACATGACAGTAAAGATCGTGGTGCCGACGTGGGGCAATTTGGATTGAATGGATGGGGTGCTCACAGCCGGTTAGAGTTCGTAGTTATCGATGTGGCCGGTCATGGCCATTTCTACTAAATGGCGGGTTAAGCGGTCACTCACCAGTTCAGAAAATTTATAAACAAAATTGCGCAGATAGGCACCCCGCTTAAAAGCGACGCGACTCACATTCTGGCCAAACAAATGCCCGGCTGGGCGCACTACCAGATCGCTTTTGCCGCCTTCGGCCAGTACATCGCGTACCGACATTTCGGCGGCAATGCCAACGCCCAGGCCAAGCCGTACATAAGTCTTGATCACGTCCGAATCAATCGCTTCGAGCGCGATACGCGGAGCCAGTTTGCGGGTGGCGAACGCATGGTCTATTTTGGTACGTCCGGTGTAAGCCGGATGGTAGGTGATGAGTGGCTCCTGGGCAAGGTCTTCGAGCGTCAGATGTTCTTTCTGGCACAAGGGATGGGCTACCGGCAGCACCAGCACATGTTGCCACTCATAGCAGGGCAGGGTGACCAGTTCTTCATAGCCCGCCAGCGACTCGGTTGCAATGCCGATTTCTGCCACTTCGTCGATCAGCATGCGTGCGACCTGGTCGGGTGAGCCCTGATGCAAGCTGACGTTGACCTTGGGGTAGGTTTGGCGCAGCTTGGCGACCGGTTCAGGCAGCACATAGCGGGCTTGCGTGTGTGTGGTGGCAATCGAGAGCGTACCACTGTCTTCGGCGCTGTATTGCTCGCCAATACGTTTGAGGTTACCGATCTCACGCATGATGAGTTCGATACTTTTCAGAACCAATTGACCCGGTTCGGTGATGCGTTTGAGTCGCTTGCCGTGACGGGCAAAAATCTCGATTCCGAGCTCTTCCTCAAGCTCGATGATGGCCTTGGAGACACCTGGCTGAGAGGTGTGCAAGGCTTTGGCGGCTTCAGTCAGGTTAAGTTCGCGACGGACGGCCTCTTGAACGAATCGGAATTGATGTAAATTCATATCAAATTTCAGCTAACAGCGAAATTCATTATGCCTCATGCATCTATTAGCCAGCCTCATCTTCTGAATACCAGCCAACCCAACGCGGTCAGTGAAAGTACTGAATAAATCAAACCTGGTAGTGCTGCAGTCAGCCAAGGATACCAGTTTTGGAGGTTGCCGATGTAACCGAAAACATTGTTCAACAAGAAAAAACTGATGCCGGCTAGAACACCGCCAAACACGTAGGAGGCAATGCTGCCCGAGCGGAAGTGCAGGTAAGCAAAGGGCAATGCCAGCACTACCATCACCAGGCAACTCAAGGGATAGAAAACCTTTTTCCAGAACTCGATCTCATAACGCTGGGCGCTTTGTGCGTTGGCATCGAGGTGTCCAATATATTCAAACAGGCCAATCGTGCTCATGCGCTCTGGCTTGAGCAGTGCGGCTGCGACCATCTCCGCGCTGATCTGGTTGGGCCAGCGAAGACTGTCAAATTGACGACGATCAATTCTGGCGCTGTCGGCATCGTGCGCGGGAAATTCGGTGCGCTTCACCTGGTATAGATTCCATGCATTGTTTTCGCCAAAATTTGCGGTTTGCGCCTGCACCATGGATATCAAGAAGCCTTGGTTGTCAAATTCAAAAATACGCACTGCCCGCATGCGCCCGTCCGAGTCCAACGCGCCAACATTGACCGAGTACTGCGCATAAGGCTGTTTTTCTTTTAGCCAGACCCCCGTCTGTCCCACTGTGATGTTTCCCTGGTAGCGCGCCTTGAGTAATTGTGCCGCGCGGTCTGCACTTGGAGCGACGTAATCGCCAATAACAAAAGTCAATAATACAAAACCTAGGCCCAGTGTCAGCAGTGTTTTTAGGGCCCGTCCTGGACCCAAGCCACTGGTTCTTAGAATGGTGTATTCGGAATTTTTGGCAAATCGTGCCATCACGAAAATGGTACCGATGAGAACAGTGATGGGCAACAACTCGTAGAGATGGCTCGGGATCAGCAGCGCTACAAAAGTCAGCGCATTGACGAGCCCGTATTCGCCAGCAGAAGCACGTCCGATAACCTGGATTTCTTCAGCAAAATCGAAAAAGAAAAACAGTGCGAGAAAGCCGAGGCTGACAAATGCAACTGCGTTGAGCACTTCACCGTAGATCAGGAGTCGAATGGTTTTCAAAGCGCCGACTTCCGCCAAAGTGAGCCAATGCCGCGATGCCGATCCAACAAGTTGCTCCAGTGCCAGTTGTTGTGTGCCTTGGCCAACCAGAGGGTGCCCAGCAGCAGGGCGCTACCGTGCAAAGTCAACAAAAATCCACCGAAGGTGAATTTGCCAGAGGCAATCCAGTTCTGACCCATATTCAAAAAGTTGTAATACAAGACAAAAGCAAAGAGTGAAAAAACCAGATTGGCACTGTGTCCGACGCGCGGATTGACACTTGAAACCGCAATGCCAATAACGACAAAATTGATTGCCGCCAAAATCAAGCCAATGCGCCACGACAATTCGGCCAGATTGCTCGGTGTCAGGGCCTTTAACAATTCCAGAGTTGCGAGGGTATTGACTGGCATCCGGTCGTTGCCCGTGAGAGCACCCACTCCAACTTTGATGCCATATTCTTCAAACTCGCTGATTTTCAGGTCAGTGGTGCCTGTAATGCTCTCGAGTCGTTCCCCGTTGCTGAGCATCAAAAAACGATCCTTCCCAACGTTTTGAACACGTCCGCTGCGGGCCGAAGTGATGGTCTCTTTGCCGTTTTCGGTAGTGGCAATAAAAACGTTGGATCCGGAACGTTCGCTGCTGGCGTTTTTTTCCACAAAAAATACCCGTTTCCCGCCAGCAGACTCCTGAAACTGACCGGGTTCAACGCGTTCAATATCGCCGCGCTTCTCGTATTGCGTTTTCAGGGTTTCAATTCGTTGGTTGGACCAGGGCAGCACCACCAGTGCCAGTGCCATGACCACTAGCAATACCGGCCATGCAAACCGAAACAGCGGGCCAAGCAAGGCGGCCAAACCGCGGCCGCTGATAAACCAGATCACCATCTCGCTCTCAAGGTACATGCGTGACAAGCTGGCAATGATGGCAATGAACAGGCTCATGGTCAGGATGGTTGGCATATAAGCCAGTACGGTATAGCTCATGATCAACATCACGTCCGACGGATTGAAGTTGCCAAGTGAGGCCTGTCCAAGTGTGCGGATCAGCGTCATCGTCATCACCACCGTGGTCAGCACAATCAGCGTGGCGCCAAAGCTGCGCGCCAGTTCCTTGCGAATAGAAGAATGAAATAACATGGATAATCAAATTTTTTGAGCAGGCCGCAGGGACATTGAGCGGTTTGTCTCTAGTCTTTGATGATTAGAAACCTGAATTATGAACTTTGAACTCAAAACCTTTGACCTTGCTGATGCTGCCCGCGAGAAGTGCGATGCCTTGATTGTGCTGGTAAATGATGTCTTTAAACCTGGAAAAGATGTTTTATCTACCTTGCTGACGCAAGCGTTAAAAGCTGGGGATCTTGAAATTAAGGTCGGCAAATCGCTGGTTTTGTACCACACCAGTGGCGTCGCCGGTGTGCGCGTCGTGTTGGCTGGCATCGCGGCTGGATCGGCTAAGGATGTGCACAAAGCAGTCGTTTCCGCAGTGACCGCGGTGAAAGCGCCTAAGGTTAAAAAACTGGTAATCTGTTTTGCCAGTTTGCCTGAAGCAGCAGCAGTTTGCGCCGCCGTGATAGCCGCCGCCGAGGCCGGTTATGTCTATACCACGACCAAGTCAAAACCCGATGGCCAACTGATTCAGCAGGTGCTGGTGGGTTTGCCAAACGCTTCCAAATTCAAAACCGCGTTTGACCGAACGCTGGCAGCTGTTTTGGGCATTGAGTACGCCAAGGAGTGGGCGAACCGCCCCGCCAATCATGCAACCCCGTCGCTTCTCGCCGGGGCGGCCCGCGCGCTGGCCAAATTGCCCAGTATCAAATGCGAGGTACTCGGCCCCAAAGAGGTGGCCAAGCTGGCGATGGGTGCTTTCATCGCGGTAGCGCAGGGCTCTGAGGAGCCCTTGCGTTTCATCGTCTTGCATTACAACGGTGCGTCTAAGGCACAGGCCCCGACGGTTCTGATTGGCAAGGGCCTCACCTTTGATAGCGGCGGCATTTCCATTAAACCGGCCGCTGAAATGGATGAAATGAAGTTTGACATGTCTGGCGCTGCCAGCGTGTTGGGTGTTTTTCGGGCCTTGGCAGAGTTGCATCCCGCCATCAACGTGGTCGGCCTGATTCCCTCCTGTGAAAACCTGCCGGGTGGACGCTCGATCAAGCCGGGTGATGTCGTTACCAGTATGAGTGGGCAGACAATTGAAATCCTCAACACCGATGCTGAAGGGCGTTTGGTGCTATCTGATGCTCTGACCTATGCCGAACGTTTCAAACCTCGGGTCGTCATCGATATTGCGACGCTGACAGGTGCCTGCATGATTGCCCTGGGCGGCGTGCGCAGCGGTCTTTTTTCCAGCGATGAAACATTGGCAGCATCCCTGATGGCGGCGGGTGAGTCTTCGTCTGACTTGTGCTGGCGCATGCCGCTGGACGACGAATACGCCGAAGGCCTTAAAACCAATTTTGCAGATGTTGCCAATGTGGCCGGGCGAGCGGGTGGCGCCATCACGGCGGCTAAGTTTTTGCAAGGTTTCGCCGGTAAATTTCCCTGGGCACATCTCGACGTTGCCGGTACCGCCTGGAAAAGCGGGCTTGCCAAAGGGGCAACCGGTCGACCGGTGGCGCTGTTGTTGCAATACTTGCTGGCAACGCAAAAATAACAGCAGTGATGCTGTCGATGACTTCGATCGCCTTCCATTTCAACGCTTCCGACCGGATTGCCTATGCCTGCCGTTTGCTGCGCAAAGCAGCCAGTAGCGGAGCCAAAGTGCTGGTGATCGGTGCGTCCGAAACCTTGAACCAGCTTGATGCTGCGCTGTGGGCTTTTTCGCCTGCTGATTTCGTGCCGCACTGTCTTCTGGCGGGTGATGCCATGCTGGTTGCGGCATCCCCCGTGATCCTTGCAAACTCAACCGAGACATCGCCACATCAAGAGGTTTTGCTCAATCTCGGCCATCCGGTGCCAAATGGTTTCGAGAAGTTTGAGCGCATCATTGAAATTGTCACGCGGGATAATGAAGACCGTCAATTAGCACGCAGCCGTTGGAAACATTATGCCGATTCTGGCTACACCATGACCCGGCATGATTTGTCTTTGAATGTTGCTTGATGATGGATGCACCACCTCAAAATTTGCTGCGGTTTTTGCCAACTCTGACAGAGGTTGTGAATCAAACGGACTTGGCCGAAACAACAGTGCCGACGAGGTTGGATATAGAGGAAATAGTGCAAACCGTGATGCAGCGGACTCAGGGCCAGTTTGAAAAACGATTGGCGCAAGAAATTGACACCATAGTTTGCACCCTGGTGGCTGAACAATTGAAGATTCTGGATTTACGCCTTCGGCAAGAATTCGAACTTGGTGTGCGCCAGGCGGTGGTTGAGGCTATTACGCGACGCCAGGGAGTGCAAAACTAAAATTATTTGACATTAATGACCGGGCTTGGTGTCTTCCCTATGTTGGTGGCTCAAAATTTGAGGTATCGTATTGAGCGTGGAGTTGTTTAATTCACATTTTTTAAATCTGGAGTTGTTTATGCAAATGAAATTGAAAATTACCGTTGTCGCAGCCATTGCAGCCGTCGCCAGCATGGCTTTGGCCCAAGAAGTTCAAGTGGTCAAGATTGGTTCCGTGGCGCCTATGTCCGGTGCCCAGTCGCACTATGGCAAGGACAATGCTAACGGTACCTTGATGGCGGCTGAGGACTTAAATGCGCAAAACCTGGTTATTGGTGGCAAGAAGATCAAATTTGAAATTCAGGTTGAAGACGATGCCGCCGATCCAAAACAAGGCACGGCTGCAGCACAAAAACTGTGCGACAGTAAAGTTTCTGGCGTAGTCGGTCACTTGAATTCTGGCACCACCATTCCCGCCTCCAAGATTTATCATGACTGCGGCATTCCCATGGTCACCGGCGCAGCCACCAACCCCAATCTAACCAAGCCCGGCTACGACACGACGTATCGCATTATTGCCAACGATAATTCGCTCGGTGCGGGCCTGGCTTTTTACGCGGCCGATGCGCTGAAAGTCAAAACCGTTGCCATGATCGATGACCGTACTGCCTACGGCCAGGGTGTGGCAGAAGTGTTCAAGAAGGTTGCCCTGACCAAAGGCATCAAGGTTGTTGACGATCAGTTCACCACCGACAAGGCCACTGACTTCATGGCTATTCTGACCGCGATAAAGGCCAAGAAACCGGATGCCATCTTCTTTGGCGGCATGGACCCACAAGCTGGCCCGATGTTGCGTCAAATGGAACAACTCGGTATGAGCAATGTCAAGTACTTTGGCGGCGATGGCATCTGCACCGCCGAAGTTGCGAAACTGGCCGCTGGCGCCAAGACGCTCGACAACGTGGTTTGTGCCGACGGTGGCGCTTCACTGAAGAAAATGCCGGGTGGCGAAGCCTGGAAGAAGCGTTACGATGCCAAATACCCAGGCCAGTTCCAAGTCTATAGCCCCTACACCTATGACGCGACCTTCGTCTTGGTGGATGCCATGAAGCGTGCCAATTCAACCGATCCCAAGGTGTACATTGCCAAGATGCATGAAACCAACTTAAAGGGCGTAACCGGTACAATTTCATTCGAGCCCAATGGCGAGTTGAAAAATCCGAGCATCACGCTTTCCCACTATGTTGATGGCAAGAAAACAGCGTTGAACTAATCGTTCAGATTCAGCACCAAGAAAAGCCACCTTCGGGTGGCTTTTCTTTGGCACCGTTGCTGTGGCTACCGGAAATCGGACTTGACTCAGTTAAAATGCAGCCCTGCGGAGCGGTGGATGAGCGGTTTAAGTCACACGCCTGGAAAGCGTGCGAGGGGTAAAACCCTCCGGGGGTTCGAATCCCCCCTGCTCCGCCAGTTATTGGGTTTCAACGGTCTCCAACCGTGTAAGTAAACCCCCCTAGAAGCCATTGTTTCCCAGTGAAGCAGTGGCTTTTTTGTTTTCATCACCCACTTCGATAATCTCTGTTACTGCCAGGGCAGAGATGTCGCACATCTTTTCATGGCGCGGTGAAGCCAGATCGACCAGCTCGGATATCCTCGAATACGTGGCATTGACGAATACTTCGCGTTTATCCTGATCGAGTCGCCTCACCCCAAAACGAATGCTTCTGCGCTCTTCTGCCGTTAGTTTCCCCATCAAATTCTTGGTTGCCCATAATGAGCCGTAACGGGCAAAATCAGAAAGTCTGGCGGCGTGGTTGATGGTGTCACCCAGTACCGTGAATTCGATCTTCGTTTCAATGTGAAATACCCCCAACCACTCCTGACCTTCGTTGAGCCCGGTATTCAGATAAAGCTCGTTGAGCCAATTCTTGCGGATTTGCCATTCCTTGCTGATTTTGCGCATCACATCGCGAATTTGGTTGGCGCATTTCAGGGCGTTGTAGATGTAGTTGCAGTCGGGCTGTGGGAAGAAGTAATACACCATGCCATCGCCGACATGCTTGCCATGCGTGCCGTAATAACGGCGAAAAATGGGTTCCATCGATGCCCATATCTGGTTGATAAGTTCAAAATACTCCTCCGGTGGCAGTTCTGAGCAGATGCGCACCGAATTCTGTAGATCAGCGACCATCACTGCCACATCGGTCAGCACGGGCAGGCGCTTCTTGAGCAAGTTTCGGATGACGTCGTCGCGCCGTTCCAGCATCCCCAGCAGGTCATTGTGACCGGTCGTTTCGTCGGTAAAGATTACCAGGATTCCTTCGCGGAAATAGGAGGCATAGACCCGATAAAAATCGCTGGTTCCATCGGCCGCACGCAGATTTAGAAGCCAATTCGTGATGGGACTGGCAAACCCTTCGGCATCATCCAAGGATGTATTGCCATTTTTGTCAATTTGACGCTTGTGCCTCATTTCTTCGTGCAATTGTCTGAAGGCTTCGCGATTGGACAAGTTCTTCCCGTAGATTCCGCGCGCAAAGAAATCAAGAACATTGCGTTCCTTGGTATCGGCTGGCAGTCGCTCGAACGCTCCCAGAATCGATACACGTGCTTCCTCGTTGTACCAGGCCAGTTCGAGGTTGTAATTCAACATATAGGCAGGGTAGGGCAGCTTATCGATAGTAAGCCGCAAGGTGCCGGTTTCGGCCATCGCGTATTCAGTCACCTTGGGTGATGGTGGCGCTGCTGCTGTGCTAGTTGATGTTGCGGCAGAAGTGGATTCGGATCGAGGCGTTTCAGCTGCTTTTTGTGGCAGCTCTTCGGGTGTGGGCGATGACAACTTGCGAACGATCTTGTCCATGGTCATGCCGTTTTTTTTCATGAGTTTGATGCGTTCTATGCGGTCAAAGACATCCGGCGGGAAATAACCGATCTGGCGTGCCTGCGTACCCGAATCGACGCCTGGCGTTCTGACGATCGGTTTAGGCAAGAGTCCCAGTGCTATGTAATTGTTCAACGTCGCGCGTGAGATGCCAGACGCTTGAAGGACTTCCAGACTGCTCTTCATGGTTTTTTGGACTGTATAAAAACAAGTAAATAATTAGACAGTCCAATATTGCGCCGATGTGAACAGTACAGTCAATCCATTTTGAAGCATTGTCGCGTAATGTGTTGCAAAAGGTAGACAGTTATGCGGTTAGACAGTTATAACCGTACAGACCACGTTTCTTATTGGACTGTTTAAATAAAATTGTGGGTTCAATTACCCGCGCGTGCCTTGCGCCATTTTCATGGCCGATGAAATCAGTGCCGAGACCTCGGTCATGTTGCTCGGAACGATCAGTGTGGTACTGGCATCTGCGGCTACTTTTGAATAGGCATCGACCGCTTTTTCAGCTACCTTAAGCTGCACCGCGTCGGCGCCACCGGGTTGGCGAATGGCGACAGCGATGCGCTCGATCGCCTGGGCGGTGGCTTCGGCCACGGCCAGGATCGACTGGGCGTCACCCTGCGCTTTGTTGATCACGGCTTGCTTCTCGCCCTCGGAGCGCGCAATGAAGGCCTCACGTTCGCCAGTTGCGATATTGATCTGCTCCTGGCGGCGGCCTTCCGATGCGGCAATCAGTGCGCGCTTTTCACGCTCGGCGGTAATTTGCTGCTGCATCGCGTGCAGTATCTCCTTGGGCGGCGTCAGGTCTTTAATCTCATACCGCAGCACCTTGACGCCCCAGTTCAGGGCTGCCTCGTCAATCGCCTGCACCACCTGGGCGTTGATGATGTCGCGTTCTTCAAAGGTCTTGTCGAGTTCCAGCTTGCCGATGACTGAGCGTAGCGAAGTCTGCGCCAATTGCGAGATCGCCATGATGTAGTTGCTTGAACCATAACTTGCCCGCATCGCGTCGGTCACCTGAAAATACAGGATGCCATCGACCTGCAACTGGGTGTTGTCGCGCGTGATGCAGACCTGGCTGGCAATGTCCAGCGGTACTTCTTTGAGCAAGTGTTTGTAGGCGACCTTGTCAATAAAGGGCATCAGGAAACTCAAGCCGGGCGTCAAGGTGCCGTTGTATTTGCCCAGGCGCTCCACCACCCAGGCGTGCTGCTGGGGCACGACCTTGATCGACTGGGTGATGAAGATCGCCGCAATGACGAACAAAATGATTGCAACTTCCATTTGATACTCCAAAAAAACCGACTAAAAACTTTCAGGCTTTCCTGACAAAAAGCCGACTGCCAACGATCTCAGCAACGGTATACCTGCCCGCAGAGGCTATTTCTCCTGGCATCAGTGCCACGTCCCACTGAGCACCCCGGTATTTCACCTTGCTGGTGCCATCGGCTTCCCAGGTATCAACCTGAACCGTTTCCCCGATATCCAGATTGGCATTGCGGTTGGCGTTGGCGGGGGGTTCTGCGGGTTGGCTTTTTTTGTAACTGCGCCAGGCGACCACCGCGCCCCCGCCCACGAGCGCCGCCACCACCCATTGCGCGGTAAGCGTCGCGTCCATATAAGCGGCAATCGCAGCCGCCACCAGACCGACCGAGATCATCAATAAATAAAAGGTACCGGTCGCCAACTCGACGGCGATGACGGTACCCGCCACTACCCACCACAGTGTTGATTCAGACATATTGCACTTTTCATGTGTTGTTGCTGCTACATTTTGATGCAAAAACCGCATGTGAAAAGGGCATGGACCCAATTAGTCCTTACACTTCGCGCCTATTTCACATTTTCCGGCGTCCGACAGGAGTTTTAATGAAATTTCGTTTTCCAATAGTCATCATTGATGAAGATTTTCGGTCTGAAAACACCTCGGGTTCTGGCATCCGGGCACTGGCACAGGCGATTGAGTCGGAGGGTTTTGAAATTCTGGGTGTTACCAGTTATGGTGATCTTAGCCAGTTTGCCCAGCAGCAAAGCCGCGCCAGCGCGTTTATTTTGTCGATTGATGATGAAGAGTTCACACCGGGTCCGGATTTGGATCCGGCGGTGGTGAACTTGCGCCATTTCATTGAAGAAGTGCGCCGCAAAAATCTTGATGTACCGATTTACATCTATGGCGAGACCAAAACTTCGCGCCACATTCCCAACGACATCCTGCGCGAGTTGCACGGTTTCATCCACATGTTTGAGGATACGCCCGAGTTTGTGGCGCGCCACATCATCCGTGAAGCCAAAAGTTACCTCGAAGGTGTGCAACCGCCTTTCTTCAAAGCCCTGCTCGACTATGCCGAGGATGGTTCCTATTCCTGGCATTGCCCTGGGCACTCCGGTGGTGTCGCCTTTTTGAAAAGCCCGGTCGGGCAGATGTACCACCAGTTCTACGGCGAGAACATGCTGCGGGCTGATGTCTGCAATGCGGTTGAAGAACTCGGCCAACTGCTCGACCATGACGGCGCAATCGGCAAAAGCGAACGCAATGCAGCCCGTATTTTCAATGCTGACCATTGCTTTTTTGTCACCAATGGCACCAGCACCAGCAACAAAATGGTCTGGCACCATACCGTGGCCCCCAACGATGTCGTGGTGGTGGACCGCAATTGCCACGTCTCGATCTTGCACGCCATCATCATGACAGGTGCCATTCCGGTTTTTTTGAAGCCCACACGCAATCATTTTGGCATCATCGGGCCAATCCCCAAAAGCGAGTTCGAACCGGCCACCATCAAAGCCAAGATCAAGGCCAACCCCCTGGTTCAGGAACACTTGAAAGGCGTCGATATCAGCCATGTCAAACCGCGCGTCCTGACGCTGACCCAGTCCACCTATGATGGCGTGCTCTACAACACCGAGACCGTCAAGCACATGCTCGACGGTTACGTTGAAAATATTCATTTTGACGAGGCTTGGCTACCGCACGCGGCGTTTCACCCGTTTTACGGCACTTACCACGCCATGGGTAAAAACCGCTCACGTCCCAAGCACGCCATGGTCTATGCAACACAGTCGATTCACAAGCTGCTGGCTGGCATCAGCCAGGCCAGCCAGGTGCTGGTGCAGAATTCCCAAACTGTGAAGCTCGACGAACACCTCTTTAACGATGCTTATTTGATGCACACCAGCACCAGCCCGCAGTACAGCATCATCGCCAGTTGCGACGTTGCGGCGGCCATGATGGAGCCTCCCGGCGGCACTGCTTTGGTCGAAGAAAGCATTGCCGAAGCGCTGGACTTTCGGCGTGCCATGCGCAAGGTTGATGAAGAGTACGGCGCTGATTGGTGGTTCAAGGTCTGGGGCCCGGACAAACTGGTGGACGAGGGTATTGGTCGTGCCGATGACTGGGTCATTAAAGGTGAATCACCCCATGCCAAAGCCGGCATCAACTGGCATGGCTTTGGCAAGATGGCAGCCGGCTTCAATATGCTCGATCCGATCAAATCAACGGTGGTCACGCCGGGCATGGATCTGAACGGCAAGTTTGCCAAAACCGGCATTCCGGCCAGTATCGTCACGAAATTTTTAGCCGAACATGGCGTCGTGGTCGAGAAAACCGGGCTCTATAGTTTTTTCATCATGTTCACTATCGGCATTACCAAAGGCCGCTGGAACAGCATGCTGACTGCTTTGCAGCAGTTCAAGGACGACTATGCCAAGAATCAGCCGATGTGGCGTATCCTGCCCGAGTTTTGCCAGAAGTACCCACGCTACGAAGACATGGGCCTGGCCGATTTATGCCAGATGATCCACCAACTTTACGCCAAATACGACATTGCACGCTTGACCACCGACATGTATTTGAGTGACTTGCTGCCGGCCATGAAACCCAGTGATGCCTATGCGCACATTGCCTTGCGTAAAACCGAGCGGGTCGAGATTGATGAGCTGGAAGGGCGCATTACGGTTGGACTGGTGACGCCTTACCCGCCCGGCATTCCTTTGTTGATACCAGGCGAAGTATTCAATAAAAAAATTGTGGATTACCTCAAATTTGCCCGTCAATTCAACGCCAAGTGTCCGGGTTTTGAGACCGATATTCATGGACTGGTTGAAGAGCTTGGCAGCGATGGCCAAACTCATTACTACGCCGATTGCGTCAAGAATTGATGCTGTTGCCGTTGGAGGTTTCCACCACCGCCACAGCTGTCTGGCTGACGCCACAATCGACATAAGTAATCTGGCCCGTCATTCCCGAGGCCAAGTCACTCAACAGGAACGCGGCCACGTTGCCCACCTCTTCAATCGTAACATTGCGTTTAAGAGGCGATGCGCTGGCTGAAATAGCCAGCAGCCGGCCAAAATCCTTGATGCCGCTGGCAGCCAGGGTTTTGACCGCTCCCGCGCTCAGACCGTTGACCCGGATGCCTTTGGGACCGACGGCATCTGCCAGGTAACGCACTGAAGATTCAAGCGATGCTTTGGCCAGCCCCATCGTGTTGTAACTCGGCACCACCCGCACGCCGCCCAGGTAGGTCAGCGTCAGCAAAGAAGATTTGTTGTTCAGGTAGGGCAGGGCGGCCTTGGCCAGTGCCGGAAAACTGTAAGCGCTGATGTCATGCGCAATGCGGAAATTTTCACGGCTCAAGCCATCCAAAAAATTACCCGCAATCGCTTCGCGCGGTGCGTAGCCTATGCTGTGCACGAGGCCGTCGAAGCGGGGCCAGTGAACCGACAGATCGATGAATAATTTTTCAATCTGTGCGTCGTCGCCGACGTCACAGTCAAAGGTCAAGTTAGAGTCAAAATCGGCCGCGAACTCGGTGATCCGCTCTTTGAAACGTTCGCCGACGTAACTAAAAGCCAATTCGGCCCCTTGCGCATGACAAGCTTGCGCGATGCCGTAAGCGATTGAGCGCTTTGACAAAACACCGGTAATGAGCAGTTTTTTTCCTGACAAAAATCCCATATCGTCTTTCTTGTTAAAGCAGGTGAATCAGCGTCGCATCGGCGCTGTTATTGAATATGGAATTGTCGCATGCGAAATCAATTATTTTTTGCCGAATCAGGTCGGCCAGGTCGAACCGTGTTCTGGCACCGCAGCGCGTCAGCTCAGTTCATGCTCGATGCGCTTGCGAAGTTTGTCCTAGGCACTCAATTCGCCATGTACCTCATAAACCTGGTCGGGGGGCAGGGAATTGCTCTAATTGGTTAATGCGGAAAAACGTCGTCAGACGGTGCTCCTTCAGGTGTGCCGTGTGTCAACTGAAAAAACTTTTTAACCGGTCCGTCCAACTGTCGCCACTGGGTGAATGCTTGCTGCCATCTTTCTTCATGGACTCGTCGAGTTCCTTGAGCAGTTTACGCTGATGTTCAGTTAGCTTGACCGGTGTTTCGACCGATATATGGCAGTACAGATCACCGGGGTAGCTGGAGCGCACGCCCTTGATACCCTTGCCGCGCAGGCGGAACTGCTTGCCGGTTTGTGTGCCTTCGGGGATGTCAATGGCAGCTTTGCCGACCAAAGTTGGCACATCAATTTCGCCACCCAAGGCAGCCGTGATGATGCTGATCGGCACGGCGCAATGAATGTCATCGCCCTCACGCTCAAAAATATCGTGCTTCTTGAGACGAATTTCGATGTACAAGTCGCCCGCCGGACCGCCGTTGGTGCCGGGTTCGCCGTTGCCGGAACTGCGGATGCGCATGCCACCATCAATACCGGCTGGAATTTTGATTTCGAGTGTTTTTTGCTTTTTGATTTTGCCTTGTCCGTGGCAAGACGTGCAGGGCTCGGGAATGACTTTTCCGGTGCCGCGACAGGTCGGGCAAGTTTGCTGCACGCTGAAAAACCCTTGCCGCATCTGCACCGCGCCCGATCCATTGCAGGTGCCACAGGTCTTGACCTGGGTGCCGGGTTTGGCCCCGTTGCCATGACAAACCTCGCACGCCTCCCAACTGGGAATGCGAATCTGGGCATCCTTGCCGGTAGCGGCTTCTTCCAGCGTGACTTCCATTGCATAGCTGAGGTCGCTGCCTCTAAATACCTGGCGACCAGCACCAGCGCGGCCACGCTGTTGGCCAAACATGTCACCAAAAATATCGCCAAAGGCCTCGGCAAAACCACCATAGCCTTCGCCGCCAGGCCCACCGCGCATGTTCGGGTCAACCCCGGCAAATCCGTGCTGGTCATAGGCCGCACGCTTTTGCGGGTTCGAGAGCATTTCGTAGGCTTCTTTGGATTCCTTGAATTTCTCCTCTGCCACCTTGGAAGCATCGCCCTGATTTCGATCTGGATGATGCTTCATCGCGTGTTTGCGATAGGCCTTTTTAATTTCTTCGTCGGAGGCGTTTTTTGGAACGCCAAGAACCTCGTAGTAGTCTCTTTTTGGCATGGTTTTAGTGTCTGAGTTCAACGCAAACGCCGCGTTGAACATTTGAGGTGTTCAACGCGGCGCTCGATTATGCTGTTCAACAGCGGTGTTCTGCGCGAGCGCTTAACCCTTTTTGACTTCTTTCACTTCGGCATCGACCACGTTGTCGTCAGCAGGGTGACTGGAAGCGCCCGGTCCACCTGCGGCTTCGGCTCCGCCCGCAGCGCCGCCAGCTTCAGAGGCTTGTTTGGCTTGCATGTCGGCGTACATCTTTTCACCCAACTTCTGGCTGACGGTCATCAAGGCAGTGTTCTTTTCGTCAATGGATGCCTTGTCGTCGCTCTTGAGGGCCTCTTCAAGGTCTTTCATTGCGGCTTCTATTTTCTCTTTTTCGCCGGCGTCAAGTTTGTCACCATATTCAGTCAAGCTCTTTTTGACGCTGTGCAGGCTGGCATCGGCCTGGTTTCTCGATTGCACCAGTTCAAGTTTCTTCTTGTCGTCAGCGGCGTTGAGTTCGGCATCTTTGACCATTTGCTGAATTTCGGCCTCAGACAAACCAGAATTGGCTTTGATGGTGATTTTATTTTCCTTGCCGGTACCTTTGTCTTTGGCACCGACGTGCAAAATACCGTTGGCATCGATGTCAAACGAGACTTCGATTTGTGGTGTGCCACGGGCAGAAGGTGGAATGCCTTCGAGGTTGAACTCACCCAGCATCTTGTTGCCCGCGGCGATCTCGCGCTCACCCTGAAACACCTTGATGGTCACGGCCGGCTGGTTGTCATCGGCAGTAGAAAAAGTCTGCGCAAATTTGGTCGGAATGGTCGTGTTTTTGGTGATCATCTTGGTCATGACACCACCCAGTGTTTCAATCCCCAGTGACAGCGGCGTCACATCGAGCAAAAGCACGTCCTTGCGATCGCCCGAAAGTACCTGGCCTTGAATGGCGGCACCGACGGCCACCGCTTCGTCCGGGTTCACGTCCTTGCGTGGCTCGCGCCCGAACAATTCCTTGACCTTTTCCTGGACCTTGGGCATGCGGCTCATGCCACCGACCAGGATCACGTCGTTGATATCTGCCACGTTCACGCCTGCGTCCTTGATGGCGGTGCGACACGGCGCGATGGTGCGCTCGATCAGATCTTCAACCAGGGATTCAAGTTTGGCCCGGGTGAGTTTGATGCTCAGGTGTTTCGGACCTGAGGCGTCAGCGGTGACGTAAGGCAGATTGATGTCGGTCTGCGCACTGCTGGAGAGCTCAATCTTGGCTTTTTCGGCAGCTTCTTTCAGGCGTTGCAATGCGAGCACGTCTTTGCCCAGATCAACACCTTGCTCTTTCTTGAATTCGGCAATGATGAAGTCGATGATGCGTTGGTCAAAATCTTCGCCGCCGAGGAAAGTGTCGCCATTGGTGGAGAGCACTTCAAATTGCTTTTCACCATCAACATCGGCGATTTCGATAATCGAGATATCAAAGGTGCCGCCGCCCAGGTCAAAAACGGCGATTTTGCGGTCGCCTTTTTCGTTTTTGTCCAGGCCAAAGGCCAACGCCGCAGCAGTCGGCTCATTGATGATGCGCTTGACATCCAGACCCGCAATGCGCCCGGCATCCTTGGTGGCCTGGCGCTGGGCGTCATTGAAATAGGCCGGTACCGTGATGACGGCGTCAGTGACAGCTTCACCCAGATAGTCTTCGGCCGTCTTTTTCATCTTGCGCAGCACGTCGGCGCTCACTTGCTGCGGTGCCATCCGGTTGCCACGCACTTCGACCCAAGCATCGCCATTGTCAGCGGCAGCAATCTTGAAAGGCATCAGATTGATGTCTTTCTGCACTTCCTTTTCAGTGAACTTGCGGCCAATCAGACGCTTGACGGCGTACAGCGTATTTTTTGGGTTGGTGACGGCTTGACGCTTGGCCGACGCGCCAACCAGCACTTCACCATCTTCCTGGTAGGCAATGATGGAAGGTGTGGTGCGTGCGCCCTCGGCGTTTTCGATCACCTTGGGTGTGTTGCCTTCCATGATCGCCACGCAACTGTTGGTGGTGCCCAGATCGATACCGATGATTCTTCCCATGATTCTTCCTTAAATGGTTGGGGATTTCAAAATTCAGATTGCTTTAACTTAGGGACAAGGCAAACTATTTCAAGTTGCAACGACGCTTATTTGGGTGCAGCAACAACGACCAGCGCCGGCCTCAAAACGCGCTCGGCAATTGAATAGCCTTTTTGTAGCACCGTGACGACCGTATTGGCTTCTTGTTCCGATGGCACCACGGTGATGGCTTGCTGTTGATGGGGGTCAAATTTACTGCCCATGGCTGGGTCGATGGCAATTACCTTGTTGCGCTCCAGCGCAACCAGCAACTGACGCAGCGTGGCCTTTGCGCCTTCACGAATCTGGTCCGTGCTGGCGTCCTTCAAGAGCAGGCCTGCTTCCAGGCTGTCGGCTACTGGCAGCAGGCTCTCGGCAAAAGCCTCGACGGCGAACCTGCGAGCTTTTGAGATTTCTTCTTCAGCGCGGCGCCGGGCGTTATCTGCCTCGGCCTTGGCGCGGAGAAACTGGTCAGCCAGTTCGGCGCTTTTGGCCTGTAATTGAGCCAGTTCGGTTTGGGCCAACGCCAAGACGTCGGGCTCGTGGGGTGAAGGATTGGCCAGCATATCCTCGACGCTTGGGTAGTCAGTGATTGATGGATTGTTTGGGTTTGGATTAATTTCAGACATGCTTGTGAGACAGATTTCAAATGCTAGGTCATCGAACTGGGGGCGTATGCAGACAATTCAAGAGTTTCAACAGGGTACGAATAGCGTGTTGGAGAACGGCCAGATGTGCCGTCACGGAGCACCGGGGGTGCTGGTGCTCGTTCAGGTTGACACGCCTAGCAGTTCGACATTGAACTTCAGGGTGGCATTGGGTGGAATCACGCCGCCGGCACCGCGCGCACCATAGCCCAGTGCGGGCGGGATGATCAGGCTGCGTGTGCCGCCGACCCGCATGCCTGCCACACCTTCATCCCAGCCGCGAATGACCATGCCAGCCCCGAGCTCAAAAACAAACGGATCGTTGCGGTTTCTGCTGGAGTCAAACTTGGCGCCTTGAACGTTGTCGTTGTAGAGCCAGCCGGTATAGTGCACGGTGACGCTTTGGCCCTCGATTGCCAGCTCGCCAGAGCCGAATATCGTGTCTTCGTATTGCAGGCCGGAGGGTGTCGTAGTCATAAGGTGATTCTCGTTGGTTGTTGGTTAGGTCGCCGGGTCAAACAGCTTTCTTGGCCTGGCTGTTCACCCATTTGGTGGCAAATGTCGGTAGCTCGGCCATGCGTTTGAGGAGGTCGGCCCCCAAAGGGGTCACGACGTAGCCATGGCTGGCGTGGTCAAGCAAGCCGGCTTGGCGCAATTCCTTGATGCGGGTGTTCATGGTGTTGGGGGTAATGCCGCCAATGCTGTCTTGCAACAGCCGAAAAGTTTGCGGGTGCCCATCTTTCAAAGCCCATAGCACCCGGATCGCGTAGCGGGATTCCAGCAAACTCAGCAATTGACCGATGGCGGTATTTTCTTTAGGACTCATTTAACGGATTTCCTCAATGCGCTCGTTATTTTCTGGTGCATTTTGCCTTGCACCTGGTACCTGCTCACAATGCCATTTGACCTCTGCAATATTTCGGCCCGGTGTCAGACTATAGCTCAGTTTGCGAGCTGCTACAGGTTTTATAGCTGACAGCGACCCCGGCCAGGATGGTTCTTACTGGTTATTCTTGCCATGGACCTTTGGAACTGATAAGGTCATCTGCCAATCAAAGCGGTGTAGGCGTTTTTCCAGGAATTTTATGGTCATCAATTTTGAACCGATAAAGCGAATGCAAAACCGCCGTCGTTTGCTCCAGCTTGCCGCTGCCAGTGCCGCCACCTTGTGGCTATCGAGTTGTGCCCGGAGTCAGCCCCGTTTGACCAGCGATCCTTTTGCGCTGGGCGTGGCCAGTGGCTCGCCCACGGCTGACTCGCTGGTGTTGTGGACGCGCTTGGTGCTGCCGGGTTTTTTCGATTCCAGTGTCGGGCTCTGTCGGGTCATGGTACGTTGGGAACTGGCGCATGACGACCAGTTCACACGCATTGTGCAAAGCGGGCAGTCCATGGCCGACTCTGAGCTGGCGTATTCGGTGCATGTCGAGGTGGCGGGTCTGGAGTCTGACCGCTGGTATTTTTACCGCTTCATGGTGGGAGATTTTTTGAGCCCCATCGGGCGTACTCGCACTATCCCCAAACCCGATGCGGCGGTGACCCGGTTGCGACTGGCTTATGCCTCGTGCCAGAAGTGGGAGGATGGTTACTTCAGCGCTTGGCGTCATATGCGCCAAGAGGGTCTCGATGTGGTCATATTTCTGGGCGATTACATTTATGAATACCCCGGACTCAGCAGCAAAGTTCGCCATCCATCGGGTGGTTGGGTGCTGAGTCTGGACGACTACCGTCAACGCTATGCGCTGTACAAGGGGGATGCAGATTTGCAAGCCATGCATGCGGCTTGTCCGTGGCTCGTCACCTGGGACGATCACGAAGTGCAAAACGACTATGCCGGAGTGCAGGCGGGCAACAGCGGCTTTGCCGACCCGTCATCAGCAGCCAACTTTTTGGTTCGCCGCGCTGGCGCTTACCAAGCCTGGTACGAGCATATGCCGGTGCGTGCCTCGATTTTGACGCAAGGCCTGGCAGGTCTCACTTCAGGTGCTGAAATGCGTATTTACAACCGTTTGCAGTACGGTCAACTGGCGTCTTTGTACCTGCTTGATGGCCGGCAATACAAAGATCCGCAGGTCTGTAACAAACGCGGTGCCAGCGGCTCCAGCAAGGTTAAACCGACGACTTGTGCTCAGTGGCGCGACCCCCAGCGCAGCTTGTTGGGCCGACAACAGGAGGGATGGTTGCTTGATGAATTTTCCAGAACCCGCTCGCGTGAAACACACTGGAATTTGCTGGGCCAGCAAACACTATTCGGTCAGCGCGACCTTAAAGTCGGCCCCGACCAGACCTTCTGGAACGATGGTTGGGATGGCTATCCAGCCGCGCGCAGACGCTTGACCGATTCATTGCGCCAGCACCAGGTTGCCAATCCGGTGGTGTTGGGCGGGGATATGCACGAAAACTGGGTGGGCCACGTCAAGGCCGATTATGCTGACCCGGGCAGTGCTAGCGTGGGAGTTGAGTTTTGCGGCACCAGCATCACCTCGCGCTCGGGCGGCAACGCGAAAACGGCCGAGCGGCTCGCCGAAAACCCGCATTTTGTTTTTGCCGATGCGATGCGAAAAGGCTATGGCGTAGTGGAGATCACGTCGACGCAGCTCAGCACCACATTGCGCGTGGTCGATGACGTGACGCGCCAAGACAGCCAGATTGAAACCCTGGCGCGTTTTGTGGTGGAGGCCGGGCGGCCAGTGGTTGAGCAGACTTGACCTGGCTCGTCATCGCGAGGAGCGCAGCGACGCGGCGATCCAGGGGGCATAGATTGCCATGTCGCTGTCAGCCGCGTGGCTGCCACCGAGGCTGTGCTCGCAATGACGAATTTACAGGAGTGCCCTTTGACTCAAACCGCTGCCAACGCCTGATCCAGGTCTTCGAGCAGATCGTCGATGTGCTCGATGCCGATGGACAGCCGCACCATGTCGGGTTTGACGCCTGCTTTGGTCAATTCTTCGGCGTTGAGTTGCCGGTGCGTGGTGGAGGCTGGGTGGCAGGCCAGTGATTTGGCATCGCCAATGTTGACCAGCCGCGTGAACAGCTTGAGCGCGTCCTGAAAGCGCGCACCGGCCTCCAGACTGTCGCTGGCTTTCAGGCCAAACGTGATGATGCCCGAGGCACGACCGCCCAGGTACTTTTGAACCAGCGCGTGGTCCGCATGTCCGGGCAAACCCGCGTAGTTGACCCAACCCACTTTGGCGTGCGCTTGCAGGTGCTGGGCGATGCGCAGGGCGTTGTCGCAGATGCGGTCCATGCGCAAGGCCAGCGTTTCAATGCCCTGCAGAATCTGGAATGCCGCCAGCGCGCTCAAGGCGGCGCCCATGTTGCGCAACGGCACCACGCGGGCACGGCCAATGTAGGCGGCTTCCCCCAGCGCCTCGGTATAGACCACGCCGTGGTAGCTCACATCGGGCTCGTTCAGGCGCTTGAAGTGCTCTTTGTGCTCGGCCCAAGGGAACTTGCCTGAATCCACAATGATGCCGCCAATGGTGGTGCCGTGGCCACCCAGGTATTTGGTCAGCGAGTGCACCACGATGTCGGCACCGTGTTCAAACGGGCGGCACAGATACGGGCTGGCCACCGTGTTGTCCACAATCAATGGTACGCCGTGGGCGTGTGCCACTTGCGCGAGAGCCGCCAGATCGGTGATGTTGCCCAGCGGGTTGCCAATGGTTTCGCAGTACACCGCCTTGGTGCGCGCGTCGATCAGCTTGGCAAACGAAACCGGGTCGCGGTAATCGGCAAAGCGCGTCTCGATGCCCATTTGCGGGAAGGTGTGGGCAAACAGGTTGTAGGTGCCGCCGTACAAGGTGGAGGCCGACACAATGTTGTCGCCAGCCTCGGCGATGGTCTGAATCGCATAGGCAATCGCCGACATGCCCGAGGCCACTGCCAGTGCACCAATGCCGCCTTCCATGGCTGCTACGCGCGCCTCCAACACGCCGCAAGTCGGGTTCATGATGCGGCTGTAGATGTTGCCCGCTACTTTCAGGTCAAACAAATCGGCGCCATGCTGGGTGTCGTCAAACGCGAAGGCCACGGTTTGATAAATTGGCACCGCCACCGCTTTGGTGGTCGGTTCGGGTGTGTAGCCGCCATGGACGGCGAGGGTTTCGATTTTCATGAGCGGTGTTCCAGTGCAAAAAGGAAGGCTGATCTTAAAGCGTTGGCGGTTGCTTATATAGATTGAGTTTTCATATCCATATGCCTGAAAACCGTAGATCGGGTTGACGATGCTACGGTTCAAATCCGCATGTTGTTCAGGGTTTGATGACTTCGAGGAGCCGATCCAGGCCGCCCGCATTGATGCAAACATTGGCCCGTTCCCGCACGGCCGGCTTGGCGTGGTAGGCCACTGATAAACCAGCCTCGCCCATCATCGGCAGGTCGTTGGCACCGTCGCCCATGGCGATAGCTTGTCCGGGGCTAATGCCAAGGCTGGCGCAAGTCTCCAGCAGCATCTTGCGCTTTTCGGCACCGTCGCAAATGTCGCCCCAGGCCTGATCCACCAGGCGACCGGTGAGCGCGCCATTTTGCACATCGAACACATTCGAGCGTGTGTAGTCGATGCCCAGCCTGTCGCGCACCCGGTCGGTAAAGTGGGTGAAGCCCCCCGATACCAGCAGTACTTTGAGCCCGGCTTGTTGGCAGGCCGCCACCAGCTCGGTGGCACCGGGGTTAAGTTGCAGGCGCTCACGGTAAATCCGGTCCATCTCGGCCAGGGTGACGCCCTTGAGCAGCGCCACACGCTGGCGCAAGCTGGTTTTGTAATCGGCAATCTCGCCGCGCATGGCAGCCTCGGTGATGGCGGCGACCTCAGCCTTGCAGCCCACCGCATCGGCAATCTCATCGACACACTCGATGTTGATCAGGGTCGAATCCATGTCAAAAGCGATCAGCTTGAAGGCGCTCAATTTCAACGGTGGTTTGAAACCCTGGAGGACGAGACCCGGGGCGAATTCTGTTGTGGTGTTCATGGCTTCAATCATGTTTGAATCAGACTGGAATCGAATCTACCAGCGGTTGCCCCAAACTCCGCAGCAGATCGCGCACCATTTGAGCCCGGCCTTTAACTTCCGGCAGGGCGCGTTCAATGCGCAGTTTCTCGTTGCCGACCAGTTTGATGTGCTTGTTTTTTTGGATCATGGCGATGATTTTCATCGAATCAATCGGCGGATTGGGCTTGAAGGTGATGGTGATGACGCTGGGTGCCGCATCCACCTTGACCACGCCATAGGGCTGGCTCAATACCCGCAGCCGGTGTACGTCGATCAGCGTTTGCGCCTGCGCTGGAAGCTTGCCAAAGCGGTCGATGATTTCTTCCATCAAGGCATCGATCTGATCCGCAGTTTTGGCAGTGGCCAACTTTTTGTAGAACGACAGGCGCAAATGGACGTCACCGCAGAAGTCGCTGGGCAGCAGGGCCGGGGCGTGCAGGTTGATGTCGGTGCTGACGTTCAAGGGGCTGAGCAAATCGGGCTCGATGCCGACCTTGAGGCAGCGCACCGCCTCGGCCAGCATCTCGTTGTAGAGCTGAAAACCGACTTCCATCATGTTGCCGCTCTGGTTTTCACCCAGCAATTCACCAGCACCGCGAATTTCCAGGTCGTGCATGGCCAGATAAAAGCCGCTGCCCAACTCTTCCATCTCCTGAATCGCATCGAGCCGCTGCTGTGCCTGCTTGGTCAGGCCTTTCAGATCAGGCACCATCAGGTAAGCATAGGCCTGGTGGTGGCTGCGGCCGACGCGGCCGCGCAGTTGGTGCAGTTGCGCCAGCCCGAACTTGTCGGCGCGGCTCATCACAATGGTGTTGGCGGTCGGCACGTCAATGCCGGTCTCGATGATGGTCGAGCACAGCAGCAAGTTGCTGCGCTGCGCTACAAAATCGCGCATCACTTTTTCCAACTGGCGCTCGGGCATCTGGCCGTGCGCCACGGCAATGCGGGCTTCGGGCAGCAGTTCTTCAAGCAGGGCGCGGCGGTTCTCGATGGTCTCCACCTCGTTGTGCAAAAAATAAACTTGGCCGCCGCGTTTGAGCTCGCGCAGCACGGCTTCGCGGATGACACCGTTGTCTTCGGTGCGGACAAAAGTTTTGATCGCCAGGCGGCGCTGCGGTGCGGTGGCAATCACCGAGAGATCGCGCAAACCTTCGAGCGCCATGCCCAAGGTGCGCGGGATCGGCGTGGCGGTGAGCGTGAGCACATCGACTTCGGCACGCAAGGCTTTCATAGCCTCTTTGTGGCGCACACCAAAGCGGTGTTCCTCGTCGATGATCAACAGGCCCAGGTCTTTGAATTGGGTCGATTGACTGAGCAGCTTGTGGGTGCCGACCACAATGTCGATGGTGCCCTCGCGCAAGCCTTTGAGGGCGGCTGTGATTTCCTTGGCCGAGCGAAAGCGGCTCATCTCCGCCACTTTCACTGGCCATTTGGCAAAGCGATCCACCAGCGTCTGGTAATGCTGCTCGGCCAGCAAAGTCGTGGGTGCCAGAAAAGCGACTTGTTTGCCGCCGGTGATGGCAATGAAAGCGGCGCGCAAGGCGACCTCGGTCTTGCCAAAGCCCACGTCACCGCACACCAGCCGGTCCATCGGGCGTGGGCTGATCATGTCCTGGATGACGGCGTGGATGGCGGCGCTTTGATCAGGCGTTTCTTCAAATCCGAAGTCGTTGGCAAAGGCTTCATAGTCGGCCGCCGAGTAGCGAAAAGCATGGCCTTCGCGGGCAGCGCGGCGGGCGTAAATGTTGAGCAACTCGGCGGCGCTGTCGCGCACCTGTTCAGCTGCTTTGCGCTTGGCTTTTTCCCACTGACCTGATCCGAGTTTGTGCAGCGGCGCTTCGTCCGCGGCCACGCCGGTATAACGGCTGATCAGATGCAGCTGGCTCACCGGCACATAGAGCGTGGCATTGTCGGCATATTCCAGGTGCAAAAACTCTTGCACCTCGGCTTCGCCATTGGGCAGCTTGCCCAACTCCAGGTTGATCAAACCCCGGTAGCGGCCAATACCATGCGCAGAATGCACCACCGGATCGCCAATATTGAGTTCACTCAGGTCTTTGATCAGTGCCTCAACGTCGCTGACCTGCTCCTGTTTTTTGCGACGGCGGGTGCTGGGGCCAGCGGCAAAAAGTTCAGTCTCGGTGATGAAATCAATGCCCGCTTCCAACCAGCCAAAGCCGGTGTTAAGTGATGAGGTGGCAATACCGATGGGCTCATCGCTGCGTTCAAATTCAGCCAGGGAGTCAAAGACGGGTGGGTCGAACTGGGCGTTGTGCAGAAAGTCCAGCAAACTGGCGCGGCGACCATCGCTCTCGGCCAGCACCAGAATGCGTTGCCGGGTGTTACGGATGTGGGCTTTGAGGCGTGACAGTGGCTGCTCAGCACCGCGCACTACTGTCAGGGTCGGCAAAGAATCGAATTCGGCGTAGGCCGAACCCTCACCCCCCGAAAGTTGATTTCCCTGGCCCTTTGGGAAAGAGCCAGGGTCAGGGGGCGCAGATCGAAGCGCCAACTGCGCATGCTGATTGACTCGCGCATAAAACTGCTCGGCACTCAAGAACAAGGCTTCGGGCGGCAGCGCCGGGCGCTCTGGGTCGGTTTGCACCAAGCGATAGCGTTCCCTGGTGTCTTGCCAGAAATGCTGAAACGCGGGCTCCAGTTCGCCGTGCAGCACCACCGTTGCGTCGGCTCCCAGGTAGTCAAACACAGTCGCAGTTTCTTCAAAAAACAGCGGCAGGTAATACTCAATACCGGCACTGGCGACACCATTGCCCATGTCTTTGTAGATACGACTGCGGGTCGGGTCGCCCTCCAGCAGTTCACGCCAGCGACTGCGAAAGCGCGTGCGCGCGGCTTCATCCATTGGGAATTCGCGCCCGGGCAACAGGCGCAGTTCGGGCACAGGGGACAGGCTGCGCTGGCTGTCGGGGTCAAAGCTGCGGATGCTGTCGATTTCATCGTCGAACAAATCAACACGGTAAGGCACCGGACTGCCCATCGGGAACAAGTCGATCAGCGAGCCGCGCACTGCGTATTCACCCGGACTCACTACCTGCGTGACGTGGCTGTAGCCCGCCAGCGTGAGTTGCGCTTTAAGCCCGGCTTCATCAAGTTGCTGCTTGACCTTGAAGTGAAAGGTGTAGGCGGCCAAAAAACCCGGTGGTGCCAACCGATAGAGCGCGGTGGTGGCGGGTACGATCACCACGTCTGCGCCATTTTTTTTGTCATGCGAGCGGATGCGCCACAGCGTGGCCAGGCGTTCGCTGATCAAATCCTGGTGCGGCGAAAAGGTGTCGTAAGGCAGGGTTTCCCAGTCGGGGAACAAGACGCAGCGCAGCGCAGGCGCGAAGAAGGCAATTTCATCGATCAGGCGCTGGGCATCGGTGGCGTCGGCGGTGACAATGGCGGTGACTTTGTTGGCGGCTTTTTCGCGTAGCCCCAATTGGGCCAGCAGCAGCGCGTCGGCGGAGCCCACCGGGCGGGCCAGGGTGTAGCGCTTGCCGGGGTTAAGTTTCGGTAAATCCATGGATGGCCTATTTTAGAATGCCGCATCTGCTCATGAACGACTATCCCGCCAGCTTTCCTTGCAAGGTTTTGCCCGACGACCGCTTTTGGGCGCTAATTCCCTGCGCCGGCAGCGGCTCGCGCGCCGGCTCCGACGGTCCCAAACAGTACCAGCTTCTGGCCGGACAGCCGATGGTGCTGCACACGCTGGCGGCCTTTGCCGGGATCACCCGAATCGCCAACACGGCCATAGTGGTTGCCCCTGGTGAGACCTTTTTTGATACGCATGTTGCGGGGTGTTGTATTGCTGCCTGTGGCGCTGCAACCAGGGCAGGCAGTGTTTTGAATGGTTTGCAGTTTTTACTGCAGCAGGGCGCAGGTACGAGGGATTGGGTCTTGGTCCATGACGCGGCGCGCTGCCTGATCACCCTGGCACAAATTAACGCCTTGATTGATGCCTGCGCGACTGATGAAGTAGGTGGTTTGCTGGCAATTAAATTACCGGACACGCTCAAACTTGAAGTAGCTGGTCGGGTGGCGAGCACGCTTGAGCGCAGTGACAAATGGCTGGCGCAGACACCACAGATGTTTCGCCTCGGCATGTTGATCGACGCGCTCAATCAGGCGGGCAACCAGGTCACCGATGAAGCCAGCGCCATCGAGGCGCTGGGCTTGCGCCCGTTGCTAGTAGCAGGTAGTGCACAGAATTTCAAAGTGACCTACCCTGAAGATTTTGCGCTGGCTGAGGCGGTGTTAAAGATGCGTTTTGATGATAGGCAAATAACATGAATTTCAGAATTGGTGAAGGCTGGGATATCCATGCGCTGGTGGCCGGGCGAAGACTCGTCATCGGTGGTGTCGAGATTCCATTTGCGCTGGGCTTGCTCGGTCATTCGGATGCCGATGTGCTGCTGCACGCCATCACTGACGCGCTGCTGGGCGCGGCGGCGCTGGGTGATATTGGCACGCATTTCCCGGATACTGATGAGACATTCAAACGTGCAGACTCGCTGCTGCTGCTCGCTGAGGCGGCACGGCGCGTGCGCAAGAGGGGTTTTGAGATCGGCAACATCGACAGCACCGTGATCGCGCAGGCTCCCAAGCTGATGCCATATATTGACACTATGCGCGAACGCATCGCGCAGACGCTGGCGCTGACGCTGGGCCAGGTCAGCGTGAAAGCCAAGACGGCGGAAAAAATGGGCCCGGTCGGGCTGGGGCGGGCGATCGAAGCCAGAGCTATTGTGCTGCTCTGTCAAGCGACGCCGTAATATTGGCAACAGGCTAAAGCGCCCACTACTCGGGTAGGGCGCAAAGAGGAATGTCTTTTGCAGCGGCCAAGGTAGTCAATGCTTGGCGCGTCATGGTGAGCAGGTAAGCAGCTATCAATCGATGCGTCTCGGGCACCATCATGGTCATGGTGTTGGCGTATTGAATCCCTGCCACTTCACATAGGGTCTTGGCAAAGTGCGGCTCCAGCGCTGCCAGCGCAACGCGGCCATCTTTGCAGGAATAAATACGGTAACCGGCGTGGCCACCACCGATGGCGGCACCTGGTTTTGTCAACCCCCATGCGCGCGGCAGAGCCAGGTAGGCGGCCGCTTCCGACAGTGCCACTTCAAGGTAGCAACCTTGGCCTTTTTGCCGCTGCATCAACACTGCTTTAAGGATTGCCTCGCAGGCCACCAGCGAACCACCCATATCGGCGTACAGGGTCGGCGGCAGTTCCAAGTTATTGATCAGATCATTCTCGGCCAGATAGGTCAGATCGTGCCCCGGCTGTTCGGCGCGCGCACCGGGGGCACCCACCATGGCGACCTGCGACAGGGTCGGGTAGAGTTTGCGCAGCGCCTTCCAATCCAGGTTGAGTTTTTTCAAGGCCGATGGGCGATACGAAGTGAGCAGCACATCGGTTTTGGCCAGTTCGCGCTGCAGGGTTTTCTGGCCCTGAGCAGTTTTAAGGTCGGCAACACTCACGCGGATGCCCTGGTGCAGCGTATCGTAAACAGACCGGTTGTACCAGGCCATGGGGTCGCCGCTGGCGCCCGGCACCGCACCGGCAGGCGCTGGCGGCTCAAGCTTGACGCAAGACGCGCCCATCTGCTGACAACGCATCAGGGCGGCCGGCCCTGGCAGGTTGAGCGCGAGACTGAGCAGCCGCACGCCTTTGAGCGACAGCAAGGACTTGTTGGATGAAGGAGTCAGGTAGGTCATGCTGAGAATGTTTGACTTGTACCACAATTTGTTTGATTGTTGCTATGCGGATATATCGAACCCTGATCTTCCCATTGTCCGTCCGGGATCAGAACGCAAATTTCTGGAGCGCTGAAATCCATTGTCAGAAACGGCAAAGGGGTATTGTCAAAGCGGCAGGCTATAAAAGTTGACAGGGTAGAATTCCGTACCTGCAAAGCCGCTCTGGCTTGTCATATTCTGTTCCCTCTGGGCTTGCTTGGGCCGTTCACCAAGGGGTCTCCGAGGTTGGTGAAGCACCCAAGGATTTAGATGAAACGTGTTGACGATTTCCGCCTGAAGTTCGGAAAAAAAGAGCTGGTGCCTATCCTTGTCGGCGGCATGGGCGTTGATATTTCAACTGCCGAGCTGGCTCTTGAAGCAGCCCGACTGGGCGGTATTGGGCATATTTCTGACGCTATGGTGCCGGACGTTTCTGATCGTCGTTTTGGCACCAAGTTTGTCAAAGACAAAACCCGTTTCTTCAAGCACAACGTGGATAACTCTGACAAGTCCATTATCAAGTTCGATCTGGGTATGTTGGCTGAGGCAACCCGGCGGCATGTCGAAGCCACCATGCAGGCCAAACGCGGTGACGGCCTGATTTTTGTCAATTGCATGGAAAAGCTCACCATGAACGCGCCGCGTGAAACGCTCACGGTGCGCCTGGCCTCTGCGCTGGATGCAGGCATCGATGGCATTACTTTGAGCGCCGGTTTGCATTTGGGCTCATTTGCGCTGCTGGCGGATCATCCCCGTTTTCGTGATGCCAAGTTGGGCATCATTGTCTCGTCGGTACGGGCTCTGCAACTTTTTCTGCGCAAGAATGCCAGGCTCAACCGTTTGCCAGATTACGTCATTGTGGAAGGCCCGTTGGCCGGGGGACATTTGGGTTTTGGCATGGACTGGGCGCAATACGACCTGGCCACTATCCTTGCTGAAGTCGTGCAGTTCCTGAAAACTGAACAACTCAATATCCCGGTGATTGCTGCGGGTGGCATCTTTACCGGTAGTGACGCCGTCTCATTTCTGGAGATCGGCTCTGCTGCAGTGCAAGTCGCTACCCGTTTTACCGTGTCCAATGAATGTGGCTTGCCGACCAAGGTCAAACAGGAGTATTTCAAGGCTAGCGAGGACGACATCGTGGTCAACACCATCTCCCCAACGGGGTACCCGATGCGCATGTTGAAAGGTTCACCTGCCATCGGAGCCGGGGTTCGTCCCAATTGCGAATCCTATGGCTATCTGCTCGATGGTTCCGGCCACTGCGCTTACATCACTGCCTATAACCATGAAGTGGCACTGCATCCGGATGCCAAAATCATTTCGGTGATGGACAAGACTTGTCTGTGCACCCACATGCGTAATTTCAATTTATGGACTTGCGGGCAAGCCACCTATCGGTTGAAGGACACTACAAAACGCAGGGAAGATGGCAGCTACCAAATGTTGAGCGCCGAGCACATCTTCAAGGACTACCAATTCAGTATCGACCAGAAAATCGCCTTGCCGACCTGACCAAGGTGCTTAACGCAAGCGATGAACCTGCGACGCAGCCGGGTTAACGATGTTGGTCGGGGTGCCTTTAATAAAGTTGATCACGTTATCAAACGCGGCGCCAAAATACATATCATAGGTGTCCTGTTCGACATAGCCGATGTGGGGTGTACAAATGCAGTTTTCGAGTCGCAACAAGGCGTGGCCTTGCAAAATAGGCTCAGTTTCAAATACATCGATTGCTGCCATGCCCGGTCGGCCCCGGTTGAGCGCACCGATCAAGGCGTCGGGTTCAATTAACTCGGAGCGCGATGTGTTGACCAGCAGGGCGGTGGGCTTCATGTGGGCCAGATCGTCGGCACGAACAATGCCGCGGGTCTCAGTGACCAAGCGCAAATGAAGTGAGAGAACATCAGAGCGCGTAAAAAAATCGTCTTGATCAAGCGCTGCCTCAAAACCGTCCAGTACCGCTCTTTCGCGTGAAGGTGTTCGTCCCCAAACCAGCACGTGCATGCCAAAAATCTTGCCGTAGCCCGCCAGCAGTTGGCCAATTCTTCCGTAACCCCAGATGCCCAGCGTTCTGCCTTTAAGGACAGTTCCCAAACAAAAGTTTGCTGGCATGGATCCGACTTTCAGGCCCGATTGTTGCCAGGCACCGTGTTTGAGATTGCCGATGTACTGTGGTAAACGCCGCATCGCCGCCATGATGAGCGCCCAAGTCAGTTCGGCTGGCGCTACCGGTGAGCCTGAACCCTCCGCCACCAAAATGCCACATTCAGTGCAGGCTGCCACATCGATGTGGGGACCAACACGGCCCGTCTGCACAATCAGTTTAAGTTTGGGTAGTTTTTCGATGAGCTGGCGAGGCATGTGGGTGCGCTCTCGGTTGAGCACAATCACATCGGCATCTTTAAGGCGCACTTGCAGTTGGCCTAACCCTTTGACCGAGTTGGTATAAACCTTGGCATGATAGTTTTCGAGTTTGCTGGCGCATTCGAGTTTTCGAACTACGTCCTGGTAATCATCAAGTATTACGATATTCATAGGCTTTGATTGTGCCTTGACAATCAAGGGGGCACCTACATCAGCATGGTGTTGCGGATCAGACCAACCGCGAGACCTTCAATTTCAAACGGTTCACCGGGTTCGACCACAATGATCTGGTAGTCGGGGTTTTCTGGACACAGTTCGATCACGTTTTTGTTGCGCCGAAAGCGTTTGACGGTGACTTCATCACCGAGACGCGCCACAACAATCTGACCGTTTTTGGCGTCTTTGGTGGACTGCACCGCCAGCAGGTCGCCGTCCATGATGCCGGCGTCTCGCATCGACATGCCGCGCACTTTGAGCAGGTAGTCAGGCTTGCGCTGGAACAGGCTGCTTTCGACATAATAAGTCTGGTCAATGTGCTCTTGCGCAAGGATAGGCGACCCGGCGGCGACCCGGCCAATCAGAGGCAAGGCAAGTTGGGCCAGACTTGGAAGCTGGAAAGAAAATTGTTTGTTACGTGATTCGTTAATGGAGCGCAGTGTCTCACTTTTGAGGCGAATGCCGCGCGAAGTGCCGCTGATCAGCTCGATGGCACCTTTACGGGCGAGTGCCTGCAAGTGCTCTTCAGCCGCATTGGCCGACTTGAAGCCGAGTTCGGTGGCGATTTCGGCCCGGGTCGGTGGCGCACCGGTGCGCGCAATGGCGCTTTGAATCAGATCGAGGATCTGTTGTTGGCGGGCGGTGAGTTTAGGACACTCAAGCATGGAGACTCCTTTGAGGTTCGGTAGGTCTTGCTGTTACTTTGTACACACTGTTGTTGCATTCAGTAGCTGTATTTTTAACCAGTTCTTAAAGATTGGCAAGTACCAACTGAAAATTATTTGAGAAAATTGTCTTTTGGGTGCGTTGGCGACCAGCCCTGGCGCTGGTCTGCACCATGAAATTCGAGGGATGCCCAGGCCGCTACATGCATGGCAGTTGCCGGTGGCGCCATCGGGTGCTGATGCAGTGAAAGGGCGCTGCTCAGCTTGACAAGGCAGCAAGGGCTCGTTCAGTAATCTCGTCAACGCTGCCGCTGCCGCTGATGGCGCGGTATTTGGGTGCCACAGCAGGTTCAGCCTTGGCCCAGTTGGCATAGTAGGCCACCAATGGTCGGGTTTGAGCGCTATAGACTTCAAGACGTTTTTTTACGGTTTCTTGCCGGTCATCATCGCGCTGGATCAGCGCTTCACCGGTGACATCGTCCTTGCCAGCAACTTTGGGCGGGTTGAACGTGACGTGGTAAGTGCGACCCGACGCCGGGTGCGAACGTCTGCCACTCATGCGCTCGATGATGGCCTCGAACGGCACATCAATATCGAGCACAAAATCAAGCCTGACACCGGCCGCCTTCATGGCATCGGCCTGCGGAATCGTGCGAGGGAAGCCGTCAAACAAAAAACCAGCCGCGCAGTCGCTTTGAGTAATGCGTTCTTTCACCAGATTGATGATCAGATCGTCGCTGACCAGGCCACCCGCATCCATCACTTTTTTGGCTTCAATGCCCAGCGGCGTGCCTGCCTTGACAGCAGCGCGCAGCATGTCGCCGGTGGAGATTTGGGGAATGCCGTATTTCTGGCAAATGAAAGTGGCTTGTGTGCCTTTGCCAGCACCGGGTGCGCCCAACAGAATCAGTTTCATGGTTGTCCTTTGGTTTGAAAAATATACGCTGACCCTCACAGCGTCGGTTCAATCGCTGTTGATCGCCTTATTGTGGTGAGAATAGCATGCGTCAATTTTTGGCCGACACCCCCGCGCCATTGGAATCGAACCAGCGTCGCACCCGTGCCAGGTCTTCGGGCGTGTCCACACCGGGGCCGGGTTTGTGCGCGGCCACGAAGACCGCGATGCGGTAGCCGTGCCACAGCGCGCGCAGTTGCTCCAATGATTCTGTGATCTCGATGGGTGCCTGTGCCAGTGTGGTGAATAGGCGCAAAAAACCGACCCGGTAGGCGTAGATGCCGATGTGGTGCAGCGCTCCGTTGTGCATTGAAGAGAGAGCGGGTTGGTCGCGCCGGTAAGGAATTGGCGCGCGGCTGAAATACAGCGCCAGTCCCTTCGCGTCTAGGACTACTTTGACGACGTTGGGGTTATTGAGTTCAACCTTGTTATCGATAGCGCAGGCTGCCGTACTCATGCTGACGGTGGGTTGTTTGTCCAGTAAATGGGCGACTGCCCCGGCCAGCGTCGGGTCAATCAAGGGTTCATCGCCCTGCACGTTGACTACGATCTCGTCGTCGCTGAGCCCAAGCAACTGGCAGGCTTCGGCCAGTCGGTCACTGCCTGAGGGGTGATCGGCGCGGGTCAGCACGGCTTCAATTGCGTGCTTCTCACAAGCGTTGATGATTTCAGGGCAATCACCAGCCACCACCACACGCACTGGCTTGGAGGTTGCGGCGCCGGAGAGAACCCGCTGGGCGACTCGCACCACCATCGGCATGCCCCCAATGTCAGCCAGCGGTTTATTGGGCAAGCGAGTAGAAGCCAGACGCGCCGGGATCAACACCGTGAAAGTCAAAGCCCAAGCTCCTCGTCGCTCAAGGTGCGTGCTTCGCTTTCAAGCAGAATCGGAATACCGTCACGCACCGGGTAGGCCAAGCGCGCGCTGCGCGAGGTTAACTCCTGCTTCTCGCGGTCGTATTGAAGTGACCCTTTGGTCACGGGGCAAACCAGTAATTCAAGTAGTTTTGAGTCCATGGGGCGATGATAACTTTAGGCTGAGCCGCAGGCCATCAACCTTGACAAGCGGGCATCAAGTTGTTCCAGAAAGGCGGGCTCAAGCGTCAAATTCAAAGCGACGGCAAGCGCATCGGGTTCGATTGACCACAATTTGACGGCATCTTTTTCAGTGCAAATCAGGCAGCAGCCCTCATACTCGTTTGGTTTCCAGCCAGCAAAATCGTAATGATCCGGCAACGCAACGGTAATCGCCAGCGGCAGTCCCTGCAAACGCAACATCGTGAAAAAATTTTCCGGTTTGGCAATCGCGGCCAACGCCAACAGGGGCTTGGCATCAGCATGTTTTGGATCGGCTAGGTCGGTGAGTGCAATCTGGCTACTGTCAAAACGCTTTGCGTATTGGCTGAGCTTGCGTTGTGCGGTGAAACCGACAAAGGCCGGGTGCGCGCCGGTGTGCAGCACCAGATCGATCGGACGTGGCCAGGGTTCACGCAAAGGGCCGGCGGGTAGCAAAAATCCATTGCCAATACCGCGATCATCAAACACACAAACCTCAAGGTCCCGGTGCAAACCCAAATGTTGCAGGCCGTCGTCGCAGATGATGATTTGCGTGTCGGGATAGACCAGGAGCAGCGCGCTGGCAGCGTTAAAACGGCGCTCTGCCACAAACACGGGTGCTGCTGTAGCGTGCGCAATCAGCATCGGCTCATCACCCACATCGGCACAGACGCTGTCGGAGTGAACCTGGCGGCAGTCTTTGGAACGGCGACCATAGCCGCGCGAAATCACCCCCACTCGCACACCGCGCGCCTTTAGGTGTTGTACCAACGCGATGACGACCGGAGTTTTGCCAGTGCCCCCGGCCACCACATTGCCGACCACAATCAGCGGGACGGGTACGTGTTCTATCTTGCCCAAGCCAGCCCGATGCCAACCCCTTCTGAACGCAGCCAGAGCGCCAAATACGAGAGAGATCGGCCAGAGCAACCACGCCAGCCAACCCCGGTGCGTCCAGGCACTGGTCAATTCCCGCTGCCACGCCGACTGTTGTGCAGCCCAGAACATGGCGTTAGCGTCTCTCGGCCCCAGCCGATGATTGGGTGGTAAAAGTGATTTGTGTCAGGCCGATGCGTCGAGCTGCCTCCATCACGGTGATGACTGCTTGGTGCTTGGCACTGGCATCCGCATTGATGACCAACACCGATTCCTTTCCGGCCTTGGCCGCGTTAAGCAGCGCGGCTGCGAGTTGATCCACGCTGCGGCCTGGAACGGCTAGCTTGTTGACTGTATAAGCACCCCCGCTGCTGACGCTGACCAGCACTTCTTTGGGGTAGTCGCGCTGGGTTTCGGCGTCGGCGACGGGCAGCTTGAGTTGCAATTCAGTGAATTTGCTGTAGGTGGTGGAAAGCATCAAAAATATCAGCACCACCAGCAACACATCGATGAACGGGATCAGGTTGATCTCAGGCTCTTCCTTTTGACGTGGACGAAAATTCATGGTTGCTCTTTGCCAGTTTTGCGCAGCGTGTTGAGATGGCGCGCCAAGCGTTCCGACGCCAGTTCCAGCGTCAATAAGTAGTCATCCACCCGCGCCCGGAAATAGCGCCAGAAAATGAGCGTTGGAATTGCCACAATCAGGCCAAAAGCGGTGTTGTACAGCGCAATCGAGATGCCGTGCGCCAGTTGCGCCGGATTGCCTCCAGTGGCACCGCCGACCGATGTTTGTGAGCCAAAAATTTCGATCATGCCCACCACGGTGCCAAATAGCCCCATCAGCGGTGCCGCGGAGGCGATGGTGGCGAGTGCGCTGAGGTACTTTTCCAGTTGGTGTGCAACCATACGGCCGGAGCCCTCCATGGAGGAACGAAGCTCGTCTTCACTGCAACGCGGGTTGCTGATGAGTGCACGAAAGCCGCTGGCCAGAACCTCGCCCAAGGCCGAATTTTTTTCAAGTTGAGTCACCACATCCGGGGTGGGCACTGAATGGCGCGAGATGGTCAACACCTCGCTAAGCAACTTTGGCGGTGCAATTTTGGCGGTTTTCAGGCTGATGAATCGTTCAATGACGAGCGCCAACGCCAGGATGGAGCAGGCAACCAGCGGCCAGATCGGCCAGCCTGCGGCTTGTATGATTGAGAACAAATGGAATCTCCACGTAGCTGAAGTGCCCTGCAATTATGAACTACAGGCCTGTTTCATTACATGGCCTCAGCGTTTATTGGATCAATACTTCTTAGCCCGCACGAAATCGCATACCGTGTTCGAATCTGATTCACCCCTATTGGCACCCACTGTCTGGCAAGTTGGCGCGCTCTGTCGTGCCGTTGCAGATGCGCTGGAGGCAAGACTCAACCCGGTGGCGGTACGCGGTGAGGTTTCAAGTTTTACTCGCGCCGCCAGTGGGCATTGTTATTTTTCTCTTAAAGACGAAAGCGCGCAAATTCGCTGCGTCATGTTTCGCCGGGCCGCCAGTTTGCTGGACTTCTCGCCACAAGATGGTGGATTGGTCGAAGTGCGCGGTCGTCTGGGTATCTATGAGGCACGTGGCGACCTGCAATTGATCGTGGAAAGCATGAGCCGCGCTGGGGCGGGCGCACTGTTTGAACAGTTTCAAAAGCTCAAGCTCAAGCTCGTAGGTGAAGGGCTGTTCGATGCAGCCAGAAAACGCCCACTACCGGTCATGCCGCGCGGTATTGGCGTGGTCACCTCGCTCGGTGCCGCCGCTTTGCATGATGTCGTGGCCACCTTGCAGCGGCGCGTACCGCACATTGCGGTGCTGCTGGTGCCGGCCTCGGTGCAGGGCAGCACTGCGCCTGCTGAACTGATTTTGGCGTTGTCAAATTTATACCGCTTTACGCCGATTGATCCATTGCCAGTGCATGGTGCAGTTAAAAAGACCAGGAAAAAATCAGGTCAGACGGCACCCTTAATTGATGTCATCCTGATGGTTCGGGGTGGGGGCTCGATCGAGGATTTATGGGCTTTCAACGATGAGCAACTGGCACGCACCATAGCGCAAAGCCCGGTACCCATCATTTGCGGCGTCGGGCACGAGACTGATTTCAGCATCGCCGATTTTGTGGCGGATCTGCGCGCGCCGACGCCCACAGCAGCAGCCGAGTTGGTGGCGCAGCCGCGTGCAGTCTGGCTCGACTTGCTCGGCGTCAGCGCACGACGCATGCACGACGCAGCACTACGCCAGCTTGACCAGCAGAACCAGCAACTCGATTTGACGTCGTCACACATCGGGCGACCGTCAACGCGGCTGGCCGGGCAACACTTGCGGCTGGCCTCCAGCGCCCAGAAGTTGAAGGCTTCGTCGCTGCATTTTTTGCAGCAGAGACAGCAGCATTTGGGCCGGTTGGAAATGGCACTGCCCGAAGCCTTGCAGCGCGGCCTCGAACGCACCGACGAGCGCTTGCAGCGCGCAGAGCTGCGGCTGGGCCTGCTCGACCCGAGCCTGGTGTTGCAGCGCGGCTATGCCTGGTTGAGCACGCCGGGCGGCACCACCATTACCAGCGTGCAGCAAACCCAAAGCGGTCAGTTGCTGCGGGCCACCCTTGCTGACGGTACGGTCGATTTGACTGTGCTCCCCTCGATTTGAACAAAGTTCCTACAATTCACACGTCTCAATAACCAACCGATGAGGAACCTATGGAACATACTTTGCCCGCTCTGCCTTACGCCATTGACGCCCTGGCACCCAGCTACTCCAGGGAAACGCTTGAATATCACCATGGCAAGCACCATAGCGCCTACGTGGCGAACCTCAACAACCTGCAAAAAGGCACTGATTTTGAGAATATGACGCTCGAAGACATTGTCAAAAAATCCAGTGGCGGCATCTACAACAACGCCGCCCAGGTCTGGAACCACACTTTTTTCTGGAACTGCATGAAGCCCAGCGGCGGTGGCGAACCCACGGGCGCGCTGGCTGCCGCGATCAAGGCCAAGTGGAGCACTTATGCGGCGTTCAAAGAGGCTTTCATCAAGTCAGCGGTCGGCAACTTTGGCTCGGGTTGGACCTGGCTGGTGAAGAAGGCTGACGGCTCGGTCGATATTGTCAATATGGGCCCCGCCGGGACGCCGCTCACCAGCGCCGACAAAGCCCTGCTGGCAGTGGACGTGTGGGAGCACGCCTACTACATCGACTACCGCAACATGCGCCCCAAGTATGTTGAAGCTTTTCTCGACAAACTGGTCAATTGGGGTTTTGCTGAAGCAAACTTTGCTTGAGCCCGAGGTGCGTTGTCGCAACGCGCTGAGTTTTAATCAATTCAGGTAGCGAGGTGGCACAGCAGCAGCAAATGCATCCGCCAACTTGTTTTGGTTTGGCTCATCAAGCCCACCCAAAGTGAGATCCCAGCCGGTTTGTTGAAGTGCTGATTCAAGCAAATGCAAAAAGCCATGCAACAGTGTGGCTCCAAGTGTGACCTCAAAACTGCGTGACCCATCGGCACCGGGGATGTTCTCTTCAAAACCAATACGCAGGGAGCCGTCCGCCCCGTGCGTGATGTGTACCGTAGTGGCGAGTAACGGTGCCTCTCCGATGGGCAGAATCAAGGCCTGGCTATTGAACGGGGTCGTAAAGTCGGCTTGTTGAAGGGACTCCTGCTTTTGAAATTCTATTAATGCCTTGTGGTCGGCCCCGTCGTGACTCGCAAGCGGCATCTGGGCGGCAACCAGTTCGGTGGAGGCTTGAATCATGGGCCCAAACAAGTTTTTCACCATCCGGCGCGTCAACCACAGCCGCAGCTCTTCACCCTCCGGAGTGTTAAGCCGGACCAGAATACGATCCTGCTCGATCAGATAAGCGGCTTGCAACTGGTGAATCTTCATTCATTGATTTTAATCAAATGTGCCAAACCGTATTGGACTTGAAATGTAGGTGCTTAACCCAAGCTGAATTTCAACCAAAGGACTTCTATGCGCACCGATAAGCTCACCACCAAGTTTCAAGAGGCTCTGGGTGACGCCCAGACGCTGGCCGTGGGCAGTGACCACGCCTACATTGAGCCAGTTCACGTCTTGATTGCCATGCTGCGCCAGGAGGACGGCCCCAAAGCCTTGTTGCAGCGCGCCGGTGTCAACGTCTCGGGCCTGCTTGCCGGCGCTGAGACGGCCATGAAGAAGCTGCCCCAGGTGACCGGCCAGGAGCAGGTGCTGATGGGGCGCGACATGGGCTCGCTGCTCCAGGCCGCCGAGAAAGAATCGATGAAACGTGGCGACAAGTTTGTTGCCAGCGAGTTGTTTTTGCTGGTGCTTTCCGATAGCAAACAGGACATCAGCAAAATCGCCAAGGAAAATGGTCTCACCCGCAAGAGTCTTGAGGCGGCGATTGAGGCGGTGCGTGGTGGCCAGAATGTGGACAGCGTTGATGCCGAAGACCAGCGTGAGTCGCTCAAGAAATACTGCATCGATTTAACCGAGCGTGCCCGCATGGGCAAGCTGGATCCTGTGATTGGCCGCGACGATGAAATCCGCCGCGCCATCCAGGTGTTGCAACGGCGTACCAAAAACAACCCGGTGCTGATCGGCGAACCCGGTGTCGGCAAAACCGCGATTGTGGAAGGCCTGGCGCAGCGCATTGTGGCAGGAGAAGTGCCCGATTCACTCAAGGGCAAACGTGTCTTGTCGCTCGATATGGCGTCCTTGCTGGCCGGTGCCAAGTTCCGCGGCGAGTTTGAAGAGCGACTGAAAAATGTACTCAAAGACCTAGCCAAGGACGAAGGCCAGACCATTGTCTTTATTGATGAGTTGCACACCATGGTCGGTGCGGGCAAGGCTGAAGGCGCGATGGACGCCGGCAATATGCTTAAACCCGCTTTGGCACGCGGCGAGCTGCACTGCGTCGGTGCCACCACGCTCGATGAATACCGCAAGTACATCGAGAAAGATGCTGCGCTTGAGCGGCGTTTCCAGAAAATCCTGGTGGGTGAGCCCACCGTAGAAGCCACCATTGCCATCCTGCGCGGGCTGAAAGAACGCTACGAAAAACACCACAATGTCGATATTACCGACCCAGCCATTGTGGCTGCGGCTGAGTTGAGCCACCGCTATATCACCGATCGCTTCCTGCCCGACAAGGCGATTGACCTGATTGACGAAGCCGCCTCCAAAGTCAAAATCGAGATGGACTCCAAGCCTGAAGTGATGGACAAGCTCGACCGCCGCCTGATCCAGTTGCAGATTGAGCGTGAAGCCGTCAAAAAGGAAAAGGACGAAGCTTCGCAAAAGCGCTTTGAGTTGATCAACGAAGAAATCAAGCGCTTGCAAAAAGAAATTGCCGATTTGGATGAAATCTGGAAAGCCGAGAAGGCCAGTGCCCTGGGCAGCGGTCAGGTGCGCGAAGAGATTGAAAAACTCAAATTTCAAATTGAAGAGCTGACGCGCAAAGGCGATTTCAACAAGGTGGCCGAGCTGCAATACGGCAAGCTGCCCGAGCTGGAAAAGCGCATGAAAGAGGCGCAGGACAAGGAAGCCACGCGCGGGGAGGGCGCACCAGCACGCCTGTTGCGCACGCAGGTCGGTGCCGAGGAAATCGCCGAGGTGGTGAGCCGTGCCACCGGCATTCCTGTCAGCAAAATGATGCAGGGTGAGCGTGACAAACTGCTGCTCATGGAAGACAAGCTGCACCAGCGCGTGGTGGGGCAGGACGAAGCCATCACCGCCGTGGCCAACGCCATTCGACGCTCGCGTGCAGGTCTTTCGGACCCGAACCGGCCGACCGGCTCGTTCCTCTTTCTCGGCCCGACCGGTGTCGGTAAAACCGAGCTGTGCAAGGCGCTGGCGGGCTTCCTGTTTGACAGCGAAGACCATCTGGTTCGCATCGACATGAGCGAATTCATGGAAAAACATTCGGTGGCGCGCTTGATCGGCGCACCGCCGGGTTACGTCGGTTACGAAGAGGGCGGCTACCTGACCGAAGCGGTGCGCCGCAAACCCTACAGCGTGTTGCTGCTCGACGAGGTTGAAAAAGCCCACCCGGACGTGTTCAATGTGCTGCTACAGGTGCTCGACGATGGCCGCCTGACCGACGGCCAGGGTCGCACGGTTGATTTCAAAAACACGGTGATTGTGATGACCAGCAACATCGGTTCACAGATGATCCAGAACATGGTCGGGCAGGATGTTGAGGACATCAAGGACGCAGTGACCGATGAGTTGAAGAACCACTTCCGGCCCGAGTTTTTGAACCGCATCGACGAGACCGTGGTATTCCACGCGCTGAGTGCCGAGCATATTGCCGAGATCGCCGCGATCCAGATCAAGGTGCTGCAAGAGCGCCTGGCCAAAATGGAGTTGACGCTGGAGGTGTCACCAGCCGCGCTGGCTGAGCTGGCCAAAGTCGGTTTCGATCCCGTGTTTGGTGCTCGGCCCTTGAAGCGGGCGATTCAGCAGCGCATCGAGAACCCGCTCTCCAAACTACTGCTCGAAGGCAAGTTCCTGCCCAAAGACGTGATCCCGGTCGATGTGGACCCGATTCGCGCGCCCGGGCAATTCAGCTTCGAGCGGGTGGTGCACTAAGGGCACGGCGCGTGTAAAGCCGCTCGCCGACGATGACCGGCTTGCGCACTAAGCGGCGGTTCGCTGCTACGATGCTGACCCATCAGTCTGCGCTTTTTCATGCGCAATGGTATGGGTAAATAATCCGGAGACAAAGCGCATGCGTGTATTAAGCAATGAAGATGTTGATCAATTACTGACGATGCCAGAATGCATTGAAGTGCTTGGAGCGATGTACCGGGACTGCGCAAACGGGCAGACGCTGCACGTTGCGCGCCTCGACAGCCTTTGCCCGTCAAGCGAGTCCGGTGCCTACTATGCTTTCAAGCAGATGGCCGGCGCTTGGCCTCGCCGCGGCGTGCACGCGCTGAGAATCAACTCCGACATCATTTCACATCCGGTAATTGCCGGAAAAATACGCCGCGTCAAGCTACCCAAAGCGAACGGGCGCTGGGTTGGCCTCGTGTTCATGTTCAGCAGCGAGACCGGGGCGTTGCTGGGCATCTTCCCGGACGGTGCGGTGCAGATGCTTCGCGTTGGTGCGACAAATGCGATTGCACTAAAACATCTGGCGCGTGAGGATGCACGCACGCTGGCGATCATCGGCAGCGGCTGGCAGGCAGGCGGGCAGTTGATGGGGGCCCTGGTCGAGCGTCCTTTCGAACAGGTCCGGGTTTACAGTTCAAACCCAGATAACCGGTCTGCTTTTGTTGCGAAAGCAAAAGCACGCTATCCCGGCCTGGAGATTCTCGATATCGACAGCGCCCAAGAGTGTGTGCAGGGTGCTGACGTCATCATGGCTGCAACTTCGTCCATGGTTCGTGTGCTGGAGCCGACATGGCTCAAACCGGGTGTGCACCTTAGCTGTATCAAGTCGGAGGAAGTTGATCAAGCCCTGCTTGACGGCTGTGATCGCGTGGTCGTGCATATCAAGGCGCATTCCAAGCATGACGACAACGTCATGCCCGGTACACCCAACGTGAACTCCGAGCAAGAACGGGGTTGGTGGAATGCCCCCGGCAACCGATTCGCCGAGTACTCCGATCTGGTACAGCTCGTGGCCGGGAACACGCCCGGGCGCAAAAGTCCCAGCGAGATCACCTGCTTTGTCAACAACATCGGCATCGGCTTGCAATTTGCTGCAGTCGGCGCGCTGGTACTTGACAAGGCTCGATCAGCAGGAATTGGACATGAGTTGCCGGATGACTGGTTTTCAGAAACCGTACATCCGTAAATCAATGACATCTTTTTTTAAAAAATGTGGCGTGGCCACAATGGCAACCCTATGATGACACCCAAATTGCAACAAGCCAAAGGCAAAGAGTATTGGGATTCCCGCTTCAGCGAACCCGGATATGCCTATGGCGAGCAGCCCAACGATTTCCTCCGCGCTTCATGCCAGCACATGGCAGCCGGAGATGTATTGTCATTATGCGAGGGCGAAGGCCGCAATGCAGTTTATTTGGCCCGCCTCGGTTACCGTGTTACCGCGATCGATTTCTCCGAAGTCGGCTTGACGAAGGCCCGCACATTAGCCGCAAAGCACGATGTCACGATCACGACCATCATCGTCGATCTGGCCGATTTCGATCTCGGTATCGCGCGCTGGGATCTGGTGGTGTCGATATTTGCCCAGCCGCCCAGCGCTATTCGACAGCGACTTTACCGCCAGTTGCAGCAAGCTTTGCGCCCGCACGGCAGACTGGTACTGGAAAGCAAAGTCGATGTAAATGCAACTGGTGCTGACCGCTATCCCGGTGCGCAGATTCTTCGTGAGGAACTTGCGCCTCTGACAATTGCACTAGCGCGGGAGCAAGAACGCGAGTTGAATGAAGGCCATTATCACCTCGGCATGCAACGCACTGTTCAAATTGTGGCTGTCAATTCCTGAGTGCCCCTTCAGAGCATGTCGATAGCGCGATAACGCCGTTTCGACCTGTGTAAATCAATCGAGCACCGGTGCCGATGACCGGCAATGGTGAATGAACCGTTCCAGCCCCGCAGATAAAAACTTCTTTTTATGGTGCACAAGATAAAACCTTCGCGACAATTGCGGCAGTGTCGTGTGTAGAACGACGAGACGCTTGGACGCAAGCATATCGGCAACTACCCACCGCGAGAGACAGCTTAGTCCCAAGTTTTCGGCAACGGCGCGCTTGATCGCCTCGGCGTTTCCAAAAATCATTCCTGTGTTAAGGCGGTGCAAGTAATGCAGCAACGTCTGCTCTACGACCTCGCGTGTTCCAGAGCCTGGCTCCCGGAGTAGCCATTCGGCTCCGCGTAGATCCTTCAACGAGATCTTTCGCGAGAGTTGCTGCCGAGCGAGTGGATGATTCGGCGAGCTTACGATTACCAGTTCATCCACTAGCCAGGGTATTACATCCAACTCCGATTCGTGACAAGGACCTTCAATAAAACCGACGTCGACTTTGAAGTTGGCGACCTCTGCGGCGATTTCGCTGGTGTTGCCAATATGAACTTCGACACGCGCGGCGGAAACGCTTTCACGAAAGCGCGCAATCAGCGCGGGCATCACATAATTACCGATCGTGGTGCTGGCTCCCGCTTTGAGCAAGGACGCAGCGGGTTCGCCAGATGCTGAAAATTGGCTCTCGATACTCTGAGCACCATCGAGCAGCGAGCGTGCCTGCGGCATCAGCATGCGGCCGTTATCGTTTAGCACAAGGCGTTTTCCGACACGATCAAACAACTGTGTATCGAGCAGGTTCTCAAGCTCACTAAGCGCTGCGCTGACTGCCGATTGCGATAGCGATATGCTTTCCGCTGCTGTTGTCGTGCCACCGGTCTGGCCAATGGCAATAAAAATCTGTAACTGGCGGAGGGTAAGGCTCATGCAGCTCTTTTTTTCTATCTATTAAGTAAGTAGATTATAGAAATAGTATTTGTTTTACTATTAAAAATCAGCTGGCTATAGTTCACCTCATGTCGATACCAGAAGAAGAAAAAATGATATCTATCCTTCCCACCGTGCCAGCACCAAGTTTTGTCAGGCTCGGTTTGCCCGGCGTGACCGGCGTTGGGGCAGCTATAAGGCAATATTTCCCTGGCCTTGCACTGTCCGGCAGTCTTGCCGCACTAGCCATCGAACTTGGCAAACAAAACTGGTTGCAAACCAACGGGATCAGCGTGCTGACGCTGGCCATCATGCTTGGCATGGTAGTGGGCAATACGGTGTTTCCGCAGATCGCCCTGGCAAGTGCAGCGGGTGTGACATTTTCCAAACAAAATCTGCTGCGGCTCGGCATCGTCCTGTATGGCTTTCGTTTGACTTTTCAGGATATTGCGCATGTCGGCATCGGCGGGGTAGTGATCGATGCAATGGTTTTAAGCAGTACCTTTGCCATGGCATGGCTGCTTGGCACCAAGGTAATCAAGCTCGACCAAAAAACCGCGATGCTGATCGGTGCCGGAAGTTCCATTTGCGGGGCTGCTGCGGTGATGGCGGCCGAGTCTGTTGTGCGCGGCCGGGCCGAGCAGGTTACCGTAGCAGTATCGACGGTCGTTGTGTTCGGCACGCTAGCTATCTTTTTATATCCGGCGTTGTATCACTTCAATCAGCAGTGGCAATTTTTGTCTGTTTCGCCCACGGCATTCGGGATATATGTCGGCGCGACGGTGCATGAAGTGGCACAGGTGGCGGCCGCTGCCTCTTCGGTAAGTGCTGACGTCGCCAATACCGCAGTCATTACGAAGATGGTGCGCGTGATGATGCTAGCGCCGTTTCTGCTCATGTTGTCAGCCTATCTGTCTCGTTCACAGTCGCGCCAGACGGTAGGTGCGTCTGGTGGGCAAAGTCTGCAGCGAGGCCGTATCATTATTCCATGGTTTGCACTGGGCTTCATGGCAGTTACGGGGTTGAACTCGCTTGCCATCCTGCCACCCGCGATCGCATCTGGTGCTATCGAGATCGATACTGTTTTGCTGGCGATGGCAATGGCGGCGCTGGGTCTAACCACTCATGTGTCGGCGATTCGCCGCGCTGGCGTCATGCCGCTTCTGCTTGCCGCGCTGCTATTCGTCTGGCTGATTTTCGGCGGCCTGGCGATTACAGTAGGGGTGACGACTTGGATCGGCTAACGAAATGGATCAAAGCTTACCAGGAAACTATTACAAGGAAGACGAAACAATGATAGATCGGGTTTCTCAGGTGGCACAACCGCTCACTTTGACCATCGCGCTTGAGCGCTATGACCGGCATATGCCGTTTTTCGACGGCACCGCGAAGCCGTTGGCGGGTCTTGTCCTGAAGGCGCTTCAGGTCGGCCAAAGCAGAGCGCTACGCGACGGAGCGAACCGCCACGAGCGGATGATCCACGATCGCGCTTTCGACGTCGCCGAGTTTTCGATGTCCACCTACCTGATGGCGCGCAACCGGGGTTTTGACCTGACGGCGGTGCCGGTGTTCCCGCGCCGCCTGTTCTCAACCAGCCAGATGTTCGTCCACCCCCTCTCGAACCTGTGGGAACCGAAGGACCTCATCGGCAAGAAAGTGGCGCTGTCGTCGTTCCAGACGACGCTGTCGCTGCTGGCAAAGGGCGACCTCAAGTTTGAATACGGCGTGCCGTGGGAAGAAATCCACTGGCTGGTTACCACCGAAGAGAAGGTTCCGTTCCAGCCCAAAAATGACGTCAAGATTGAGCGGCTACCGAAGGGCGTCGATCTCGGCCTGTTGCTAGCGAACCGTGAGATCGATGCGTTTATTATGCCGCACCCGCCGCACTCGGTGATGTCGGGCCAAGTCAAGGCGCGACGGCTGTTCGCCGACACCCAACTGGAAGAGCACCGCTACTTCCGTAAATATGGCTACTTCCCAATTATGCATGTGCTGGCCTTGCGCGAGGATCTGGCCCGCCGGGAACCCTGGGTGGCGAAAGCGTTGATGCAGACCTATGCCAGCGCGATGGAAATTGCCGAGAGCTACTACGAGGATCCAAATTGGTCGCGGCTCGCATGGGGGCGGCATTACTACGAGCAGGAACGTGACCTTCTTGCCGTCGACCCGTGGCCCATCGGATTTGCCGCCAACAAAGTCAACCTCGAACAATTCATCAAGTATTCCCACGACCAAGGCCTGATCAGTGAGCGTTATCCGCCCGAGCGGCTGTTCGTTGAATCAACGCTCGATACCTGAAGTGACAGGAAATCCATCGAGCTACGGCCCGGTGCCGATGCGATCCTAAAACAACCATGGGCGTACGACCTGCCGTCCGGCGGGCAGCCCCCCAACAGGAGATGAACATGCGTGTATTAAGCAACGAAGACGTGGATCAATTACTGACGATGCCAGAATGCATTGAAGTGCTCGAAGAGATGTACCGGGACTACGCAAACGGGCAGGCGCTGCTTGTTCCGCGCATCGACAACCTTTCACCGTCAACCGAGGCCGGAGCCTACTACGCTTTCAAGCAGATGGGCGGCGCCTGGCCTCGCCGGCGCGTGCAGGCGCTGAGAATCAACTCGGACATCATTACCCATCCGATAATCGCCGGAAAACCACGCCGAGTAAAGGAGCCTAAGGCGAACGGGCGCTGGGTCGGTTTAGTGTTTATGTTTAGTAGCGAGACCGGCGCGCTACTCGGCATCTTCCCGGACGGTGCGATGCAGCGCTTGCGCGTCGGTGCGGCAAACGGGATCGCGCTCAAATATCTCGCGCGCGAGGATGCACGCACTTTGGCGATCATCGGCAGCGGCTGGCAGGCAGGTGGGCAGTTGATGGCGGCGCTCGCCGCGCGTCCTTTCGAACAGGTCCGAGTTTACAGTCCGCGGTCGGAAAACAGAGCAGCTTTTGTCGCTGAAGCGAAAGCGCGCCATCCCGACATAGAAATTCGCAATATCGACAGCGCCCAAGAGTGTGTAGAGGGTGCCGACGTCATCATGGCTGCAACGTCGTCCATGGTTCGCGTGCTGGAGCCGGCATGGCTCAAGCCAGGCGTGCACCTTAGCTGCATCAAGTCGCAGGAGGTTGATCAAACCGTGCTTGACGGCTGCGATCACGTGGTCGTGCATGTGACGGCACAGCCGAAGCAATACGACAATGTCATGCCCGGCACGCCGAACATGAACTCCGATCATGAAAGCGGCTGGTGGAACGCGCCTGGCAACCGATTCGCCGAGTACCCTGATCTTGCGCAACTCGTGGTCGGGAGCTCGCCCGGACGAAAAAGCCCCAGCGACATCACGTGCTTCGTCAACAACGTGGGCGTCGGCTTGCAGTTTGCGGCGGCCGGTGCGCTGGTACTTGACAAGGCGCGCGTCGCGGGCCTGGGGCATGAGTTGCCAGACGACTGGTTTTCGGAAACCGTTCATCCGTAGCGTTAGCCGGGAACCGCCTTGCCGCTGGCGCTGTTTGAGTCGATAGGATAAACAAAACGTTAAATTCGGCATCTTTTCAAATCAAAGTTCAGAAAGAATCAGGCATGATCATATTGAATAACGCTGACATCCAGCGTGTCCTCACGGCGGAGATGACAATCACTGCCCTGGAAACCTCATACAGGCAGTTGATTGAACAGGAAGCAGTATGCCGGCCGCGGATCGATATAAGGATACCGACCAAGACGCCGGGACGCTTTTACCAGTGGGGCACGATGGAGGGCGGGTCGACCTCGGGGTATTTCGCGATCCGCATGAAATCCGACGTGCTGGAAGAACAGGTATACAACGGTGCGCGCACCGAGGAAAAATTCTGCCTGCGCCCAGGCTTGTTTTGCGGCCTGATTTTTCTGACCAGCATTGAAAACGGCGAGCCGCTGGCGCTAATCAACGATGGCTATCTCCAGCATTTGCGCGTTGCTGCAGATGGCGCTATCGGCGCAAAGATCATGTCGCGCAAGAATTCCGAAGTTCTCGGCATGCTTGGTTCCGGTGGCATGGCACGCTCACATGTGGAATCGTTGCTGCGCGTTCGCAACATCAAACGCATACAGGTCTACAGCCCGACCAAGGCCAATCGAGAAAAGTATGCGCTCGACATGCGCGAGGAATATGGCATCGAAGTTGTCGTGATGGACAACCCGCGCGATGTCTATCGTGGCGCCGACATCCTGGCCGGATGCACCGATTCTGCTGTGCCGATCATCGAAGGCGAATATCTGGAAGAGGGCATGCATGTCATCGCAGTCGGCGGTCGTCCAGACGCCGCTGCCAAAAAGCGCTTCGACCTCACCTTAAGACTGGGCACGACGCCCGCGCCAATCGGCCGTCCGGAACTTGGCACCGCAGACGAATATCTAGGTTACATGGCGCGGCCTAACGCGCAGTTCTGGCAGACCCGGCGTCTTGGCAAGCGCGCTCCCACAATAACCGGGCTAGGAAATGACATCATGCTCGCTGACATCCTGAACGGCAAAACGCCGGGCCGGACTTCCGACAAGCAGATTACTTATTCTGAGCGTGGAAACATTCAGGGTGCGCAGTTCTACGCGGTAGCGGCGGTCGCCTATGAGGAAGCAAGGAAGCAGGGACTGGGACGCGAACTGCCAACAGAATGGTTTTTGCAGGACATCCGCGATTGATCAGACCCGTGCTCGAAATGCCGCTAGTAGCGAGGTGGCCGTAAACGGGACACGGCGGATGCGCACGCCGGTTGCATCAAACAGTGCATTGGCAATCACGGCGGGGACCGGTCGCGTGGTCGGCTCGCCAGCGCCGAGTGATTTGGCCTGCGGACGGTTGTTGACGATTACGATATCAACCACATCGGGCACTTCGGTCATGTCAACAATCGGATAGGTTACCCAATCGACACTGGTGACTCGGCTCGGCGTGAAGCGCACCTCTTCATGCATGGAGCGACTCATGGCATGGATCAGATTCGCTTCAATCGTGCCTGTCAGGCTCTTCGGATTGATCACAAAACCACAGTCGTGGGCGACCACAAAGCGCGTTACCCGAAAGCGCCCGGTATCCAGGTTGACTTCGACCTCCGCCACGATTGCGACCATGGTGCCGGCGCGAGGTGAGTAGGCAATGCCTCGTCCGGTAACTACCGGACCTTTCTGCGCTGGTTTGGGCGACGGACGGGTGTCCCAGCCCGCGCGTTGTGCGGCGGCTTTGATCACTTCCCGATCTCGTGTTTCGCTCAGGTGGGCAAGACGGAATTCGACGGCATCCTGGCCGGCCGCAACCGCCATTTCGTCGATGAAGCTTTCGCTGGCGAAACACATTGCCGGACCGTCAGGATCGCGCAGGTGCGCAGTGCGCAACCCGGTAATCAGTGATTTTTTCCAAGGCAAAATGTGACTGACCTTGCGTTTGTTCGGAAACTGGTAATTTTCTTCTGAGTGCTGAAACAGATCGGTGCCGCCGACAGGCATGCCGCCGATTAGTTGGCATGAGAGAGAATCGCCCGGGGTGTCGGTGCCGGACGGCCTGACCCGGCCGGAGTAGCCGCGCGCTTCCAGGTCGTACGCGACCATTTTTCCGGTTGCATCCAGACCACCGCGCATATGCATGGTGATCGGTGGTCCTTTCGGATCCCATTCAGTGCCATCGGCGCGCGAATATTGCACACGCACCGGCTTTCCTACCGCTTGCGACAAAATCGTCGCATCGATGGCGACATCGTCAGAATCGTTCATGCCGTAGGAACCCGGACCGGGCAACCAGGTAATTCGTACCTGCTCATTTTTCAGATTCAACAGTTCGGCGACCGCTTTACGCAGACCGTAAGGTTTTTGCCCACCCATCCAGACTGTGGCGCCGTCGGGGTGCACGTCTGCGACTGAACAGCCCGGCCCCATGCTTGAATGCGACTGGAAAGGATATTCGTATTGAACATCAACCAATTTGGCCGCGGCGCTTAGCGCCGTCTGGGTATCGCCAATATTCATCACGACACTGCTTATTTTGGGCGTTGCACTGCGCAGTGATTGATACAGTTCATCGTAAGAACCGGCAAACATTGGTGCTGGCTTGGACCAATTGAGCTTCAAGTCGTGCGCGGCGCGTATGGCCTGCTCCTCACGTTGGCACACGACCGCTACAAAATCACCGCGCGTGACCACCTTGACCAGCCCTGGAAAACTCTGATCCGCTGTTACGCCGAGCAGACGCGCGCCCGCTTCGGGCGGTCGGATCACGCGACCGTGCAACATGCCGGGCAGTTTGTGATCCACCATGAACGAGTAAGCACCGACCATCTTGGCTGGAATGTCCATGCGGGCAACCGGTTGGCCGACAATTTTGTACTGGCTGGCCGGCTTGACCTTGACCTTGTCCGAGACTGGCAGGTCGAAGCGCTTACCGCCGATCAACTCACCGTAAGCCACTGCCCGGGACGGATCGCCGACGACACTGACCACACCGTCGATGACAGTCAATTGCTCAGGGGGTACGTTCAAACGCTGCGCCGCCATGGCAACCAACGCCTGACGTGCCTGGGCACCGGCCTTTTTCATAACCGGACCGCCTGTGATGATGCCGTTACTGGAACCGGTGCCGCGCTGATCGACGGTGGTGGCTGTGTCGCCCATGCGGATTGCCACGCGTTGCAGCGGCACATCGAGTTCCTCGGCAATGATTTGAGCGAAAGAGGTGCTAATACCCATGCCGACTTCGACTTTGCCGATTGAGGCCATCACGCTTCCATCCGAGCGCACCGCAACCCAGGAGTCAAGCATTTCGGGCGGTACAGTGGTTGGCCATGCAGTTGCGCCGGGTTGCGCATTACCGGGAATCGGCAATGCGAAGGAAACTACCAGTGCACCGGTGTTGCCTAAAAAATCACGCCGCGACCAGTTGTTTGATTCTGATTTGGTAGGGTTCATGTCTATTCCTGAGCCATGTCATGGGCCGCGCGCTTGACTGCGCGCAGGATACTCATATGCGAGCCGCAACGACACTTGAGTCCGCTTAGGCCTTCACGGATCTCGGCTTCGCTCGCCTTTGGATTCTCTTTCAGAAATGCGGCCGATGTCATGATCCAGCCGTTGGTGCAGTATCCGCACTGCGCCGCTTGCTCTTGCACAAATGCCTTCTGCACTGGATGCAAATGCGGTTCATCGGTCTTGGCGATGGACGCAGGATAGGTATCGGCCAAGCCTTCCAGCGTCGTGACCCGCTTGCCGACAACTGCCGATACCGGCACCACGCAGGAACGCACGGCAGCACCATCAAGATGTACTGTGCAGGCACCGCATTGGGCCAGACCGCACCCGAAATGCGGGCCGAGCAGGTTGAGCTCGTTGCGCAGGACATAAAGCAATGGTGTATCGGGAGTCGCTTCTACCCGATGGAGCTTGCCGTTGACTAGAATTTCAAGTTGGGTTGCCATATGATCTCCGTGAATTTGTCGCCTCTTTGTCTATTCTGGATTGCTGCAGGGATCATATCAATAGCGGAAATTTATCAGTAACGCTGTATCGGTTGAGCCACAATCCCGTCATGATCGCCGTGCCGCTCAATAATATCCAAGCGTCCAAGCCCCAGCTTTTGTCGGCGCCGCAAAAGGCCCTGCGCAAGTTGGGTCTGTTGCATCCCATTGACTTTGCCCTGCACCTGCCGCTGCGCTACGAGGATGAAACCAGCATTGTCTTGTTGCGCGATGTGCATGAAGGTGATACGGCCCAGATTGAGGGCGTCGTGACCGCCTGCGAGGTACGCCAGTCGGGTCAGCGCCAACTGCTGGTGACGCTCGACGATGGTTCAGACACTTGCCTGCTGCGTTTCTTCACCTTCTACCCATCACAGCAAAAAACACTGGCAGTGGGCAAGCGGATTCGCTCACGCGGTGAGGTGCGTGGCGGTTTTCTCGGCTTGACGATGATGCACCCGGCGTTCCAGGCCGCTGGTGGTCCCTTGCCGGTGGCTCTGACGCCAGTTTACCCGACGGTGGCGGGTTTGCCGCAGGCGTATTTGCGACGGTCCGTGCAGAACGGACTGGCTCAGGCCAATCTAGCCGATGCAACTGAGCTTGAAAATCTGTATCAAATTGATCAGCGACCGATGTGGGCCTTGCGTGAATCGCTTTTATTTTTGCATTACCCCGCGCCGGATGTCGCGCTTGTCACGCTGGAAGACCGCAGCCACCCGGCCTGGCAGCGGCTCAAGGCCGAGGAATTATTGGCACAACAGTTGTCGCAATTACAAGCCCGGCATGAGCGCGCTGTGCTGAAGGCACCCGTGCTCAAGGCCATCGTCGTTAAGTCGGCTGGAGGGCTCGATTCACCTTTGCCCTTGCCGCAGCGCCTGCTCTCGGCGCTGTCTTTTGAATTGACCCAGGCCCAGCGCCGCGTTTGCGCTGAAATTGCTCATGATCTGAAACGTCCGGTTCCGATGCACCGACTGCTGCAGGGCGATGTGGGCTCCGGCAAGACCGTGGTGGCGGCGTTGGCAGCGGCCATTTGCATGGATGCAGGTTGGCAGTGTGCTTTGATGGCCCCGACCGAGATTCTGGCTGAGCAACATTTTCGCAAGCTCATCAGTTGGCTGGAGCCCTTGGGTATCAGAACCGTCTGGCTCACTGGCAGTCAAAAAGCCAAGGAGCGCCGCGAGATGCTGGCCTTGATTGCCAGTGGCGAGGCTGGCCTGGTGGTGGGAACGCATGCTGTCATTCAAGACAAAGTGGTGTTCAAAAATCTCGCGCTGGCCATCATCGACGAACAACATCGTTTTGGCGTTGCACAACGGCTCGCGCTGCGCAGCAAGCTTGGCGACGTCAGCCAGGAGCCGCATCTTTTGATGATGACGGCAACGCCGATTCCGCGTACGCTGGCGATGAGTTACTACGCCGATCTTGATGTTTCCACCATCGATGAGATGCCGCCAGGGCGCACGCCCGTCGTCACTAAAGTGGTCAGCGATACGCGTCGTGACGAGGTGATTGCGCGTATCCGCTTGCAGTTGGCGCAGGGTCGCCAGGTTTATTGGGTTTGCCCCCTGATTGAAGAGAGCGAAGCGCTCGATTTGCGCAACGCCACCGAGACCCACGCGCAATTGAGTATGGTCTTGCGCGGCGCGCAGGCGCAGGTTGACGCGTCAGCCACGGTGGGCTTGTTGCACTCGCGCATGCCGACGGCAGAAAAAAAAGCGGTGATGAATTTGTTTACCAGCGGCCAGATGGGCGTATTGGTCAGCACCACTGTGATCGAGGTTGGTGTGGATGTGCCCAATGCCGCGTTGATGGTGATTGAGCACGCTGAGCGCTTTGGGCTGTCGCAGTTGCACCAGTTGCGGGGTCGGGTCGGGCGCGGTGCGGCGGCCTCGGCTTGCGTGCTGGTGTATTCCACCGGCGATGCGCCGCGTTTGAGTGAAACGGCCCGCGCCCGTTTGAAGGCCATGATGGAGAGCAACGACGGCTTTGAGATTGCCCGGCGCGATCTGGAGATTCGTGGCCCCGGCGAGTTTATGGGCTCGCGCCAGTCGGGTGCAGCACTGCTGCGTTTTGCCGACCTGGCGACTGACAGTGTGCTGTTGGAATGGGCGCGCCGCGTGGCACCGCTCCTGCTGGAGCGCTATCCTGCCTTGGCCCAGCAACATATTGACCGCTGGCTTGGAGGCAAGGCGGAGTATTTAAAAGCGTAGTTCGAGACGAAAAGCCGGTGGCGGTTTGTGATGTTTACAGGTCCAGCATGGCAAGCGACTCGCGCATGACACGCTTGTCAAAGGCCAGCGCTACGTGCGCCACTCCGGCCACCAAGCGATTGTCGGCACCGGACAATGTCGCGTTGGATGCCGGAAATATGATGTTGTCGCAGTTGGAGTAGTAGCAAGTCAATAGCTGACTGATTTGGCGAGGTTCGCGGCGTGCAAGCTGTTCCAGCCAAGGGCTCGATAAGCGCATCTGCTGGCCATTTTCCGTAGAGCTGAAACGGCCTAACCAGGTGCCGTGATGTGGGGTACCAATGGTGATGACGTGGTGAACCAGACCATAAGCCTGGGAAGCGCTCAGCCAGGCCCGGACGGCCAACCCCCCCATGCTGTGGCAGATCAGCAAGGGGGGCATGCCAGTGGCGGCTGTCATTCGTTGTACCGCTGCTTCAATAATTGGCGCATATTTATCAATTGAACCAAACACGGGTTCTAGGTTGACTGCTGAAAAAGCATGCCCGCTTTGCCTAAGCCGCGATAGCCAGGGGTTCCAAAAGCCCCGGTTACATATGAATCCATGAACAAAAACGATGCCCCGTCGCTTGCGCACAGCGGAGTCATTTTCAAAACAATCCGGCTCTGCATTCCAGCGAAATGGCTGCTGCCAGCAAAAAACGCGAGGTGCCATCAGGGTTTCACCTATCCATGCACGCACCAACATGAATTCGTCTGGATGAGGGGTTGTATCATGACGATTGATCCAGTAGCCAAGCCCAAAATCGAGCGCCAAAAATGCCGCATGTGCCAAGCCAAACACCAGCAAACCCATAGCTGTAACGAAGTGAGAGTAACTCCATGTGAGCGCTACCCAGAGGCTCATCAGAAGCATCAGGTTGGCGACAATGAACTGTTGAATGCGTGCCAACATCAGAGAGGCCTTGACTTAGAACTTATCCGTAAACAAAGGCGTATCCAATGGCTGGAACAAGTGGGCGATCGAGTTGGCGTAGTACTGTAGAGCGTGCAGTTCACTCTCGTTGGTGCGGCACAGACCAGCAGCTTCGTGCGCTATATGGCGCAAAGTCAGCACACGCAAGCCAACGTTGAGGGCGTGGTTAGGCGCGTAGTGCCTTATCCAGGCACTGGCTCATTTTGACAAAGTACTGGGTGGTCAGCTTGGTGGGAACGAGGTAACGAATGCGGCTGTCGGTTTCATGATCGGCGAGGGTGAGCATGCCTTTTTGGCGCAGGGTCTTCAAGCGCCGATGGACCGTGGCGGCAGATGCGTCGGCAGACATTTCCATGGCTTGCAGGACGGTGATTTTTGCGCCCTCGTGCCATTTGCTGGCCAGTTGATTGAGCAAGCGCTCTTCCAATGGATCGAGCATGGGAAACGTGGGCAATTCCCGGATCGCTTGCACGAGTCGGAGAAACCTGGTGTAAGCCGAGGATGAATCTTTCAATTTGTTCATTTGGCAATAATAGTCAATTTGGAATGTAAGTAAAAAACTTAGGGGTTATTTTTGTATCCGGATGTTGGAACCAGGGCCAGCAGGAGTTTTGCTGCGTAGAGCACGATGATGGTTCCGACCAGGTCACCGACAGCCATGACTGCGGTACTGCTGATGAAATTTGTTGTATGCCCGCGCCAGGTGAACCATAGCTGATGCAATACCGGGCTGAACACGGCAAAGATCACCGAAATCTTGAGCAGGGTGAACCCCTTGAGGTTGTTCAAATTGATATCGAGTTTGAGCCTGTCGATGCAAATCAGCCTGGCCAGCCAGGGCGCAAAGCCAGACATGAGCCCGGTGCCCAGGATAGTGATCAAATCACCATCGAACTGGTAAAGGTAGCTGATGGTGGTGGAGGCAAGCGCGACTCCGATGGCGCCCGACTCCACAAAGAGCAGGACGAAGGCCAGCCGCAGGCCGCTCGGCAGAAAAATCCAGGCCACCCCGCTTGAGTAGTCAAACGAGGAAAACAAATAGTTGTTAAGGTTAAAAGCCAGGAAATAGGCCAGCGCCGTTGACACGATGATGACGGCATTGTTTTTAATGTTCATCTTTGCTCCGTGGGTTCAATGGCAAGGCCAACGCGATGGATTGCTGCTGGAATCGGCGCGTGCAATGTTACGCCAACACAAAACTGACCCAAGGCTTCCTATTGCCAACGGTAAGCGTCGGTGATATTGTCACTCCCTAAATTCCCTCTCTGCGCATGTCGATGCCGTTTTTGTCAACTTGAGATACTTCCAGCTTATGAGCCAATACTCCCTGAATATCAATGGAATAACGCGTCAAGTGGAGGTGCCATCGGAAACCCCTCTGCTTTGGGTCTTGCGTGACAACCTCGATCTACCCGGCACCAAGTTTGGCTGTGGCGTGGGCAATTGTGGTGCCTGCACGGTTCACATCAATGGGGTTCCAACACGTTCCTGCATGACACCGGTCTCGACCGTGGGTCGCAAAAAGGTTGTCACTATTGAAGGCCTCCACCCGCAGGGCGCACACCCCCTTCAAACGGCCTGGCAGGAACTTGATGTTCCACAGTGCGGGTACTGCCAAACCGGTCAGATCATGACTGCAGCGGCTCTCCTTCAAGAAAATCCGAATCCGACGGACGCCGAGATCGATGACGCCATGTCAGGCAACCTGTGCCGCTGCGCCACTTATTTGCGAATCCGCGCTGGCATTCACCGCGCCGCTGAAATCGCAGAAAAGAAGGGCAAGGTATGAAGCCCGTTCAAGATCGCGTAACCGCAACCAAAGGCATCAATCGCCGCGCTTTTTTGAGTCGCTCCGCGATGGGTGGTGGTTTATTGCTGGGTTTTTCTCTGGATACGGCCAGTGCGGCAGATGCCATTGATAAGCCGATCAGCGCAGCCGACACGACCGGATTCAAACCCAATGCCTTTATCAGCATCTCTGAGCAGGGTGTCGTCACCCTCGTCTCCAAGCAGCCCGAAATCGGCCAGGGTATCAAGACGTCGCTGCCGATGGTCATTGCAGAGGAACTGGAGGTGGACTGGAAGGATGTAAGGGTTGTTCAGGCTGATCTCGACCCTGTTTACGGGAGGCAGAGCGCGGGTGGTTCAACTTCAACCCCCACCAATTACGACAATTTTTTGCGGCTGGGAGCAACAGCTCGCACCATGCTCATCCAGGCAGCAGCGCAAACTTGGGCGGTACCCGTGGCTGAATGCATCGCCGCCAACACCGCCGTGCACCATTTGCCATCGAAGAGATCTCTGCACTATGGAAAACTTGTCGTGAAAGCAGCCCAACTTGCGGTGCCTTCGGCGAACGCAGTAAAGCTCAAGGATCCCAAGAATTACAAACTCCTGGGAAGTTGGGTCGGTGGCGTTGACAATTTGGCACTGGTCACCGGAATGCCGCTGTTTGGCATTGATGTACGTCTGCCCGGAATGCTATACGCCGTGTTCGAGAAGTGTCCTGTCTTTGGCGCAAAAGTGCTTGGCGTCAACCTTGATGCAATCAAGGCCTTGCCTGGCGTACGTGATGCTTTCATCATTGAAGGAACCGCCAATCTCAACGGATTGATGCCTGGTGTGGCCATCGTAGCGGAGTCAACCTGGGCTGCCTTCAGTGCCCGCAGACAACTTAAAGTGAACTGGGACGAAGGACAAGCGGTGAAAGTTAGCTGGGATAGCTTTGTGGCACAGGCGAAAACCCTCGCCAGTCAGCCCGGCACCACGCAGTTGCGCAAAGACGGGGACCCCGCTACCGCCTTTGCTACTGCAGTCAAGACGGTGCAGGCTGATTACAGCTATCCGTTCATTTCGCATGCCAGCATTGAACCGCAGAACTGCACGGCATGGTACCGGGATGGAGCCTTCGAGATTTGGGCGCCAACACAAAATCCGGCGGCGGGTCAAAACCTGGTGTCCAGCACGCTGGGTGTGCCCAACGAGAAGATCACAGTGCACATGACCCGCAGTGGCGGCGGCTTCGGTCGAAGACTCAGTGCCGACTACGTTGTAGAGGCCGCAGCCATTGCGAAGCGGGTCAATGCGCCAGTCAAGCTAACTTGGTCACGCGAAGACGACCTGCGTCATGATCACTTCCGTGCTGGTGGCTTCCATCACTTGCGTGGTGCTCTGGACAAGGCCGGAAAACTTACTGCCTGGCACAATCACTTTATTACCTTTGCCAACCGTGTAACGCGCGATGGACAATCGATATTGCAGCCCGGAAGCGGTGCCAATCTTTCGGGCGATGAATTTCCGGGGCGTTGGGTAGCTAACTGCCTGCTTGAGCAAACGGCCATGGAGTGCGCAATTCCCATGGGTCCCTGGCGTGCTCCAGGTAGCAATGTGTTTGCCTGGGTCTTTCACAGCTTTATCGATGAACTGGCGCATGCGGCCGGGCGCGACCCGCTTGAGTTTCGGCTCGAACTCCTGGGAAATAAGGACGTTGTGCCTGGAACCGGCGAGCGCGACGAACCCTACAACGTGGCAAGAATGCGCCACGTTTTGACTGAAGTTGCACAGAAAGCCGATTGGGGGCGCAAGAAGTTTGTGCGTGGCCAGGGCCAGGGGATTGCCTTTCACTTCAGCCATCGAGGCTACATCGCCGAGGTTGCCGAGGTGACCGTGTCCAAGGCCGGAAAGTTGAAGGTTGATCGCGTGGTTGTGGTTTCCGACATCGGATCTCAAATCGTCAACTTGAGCGGTGCAGAGAATCAGGTGCAGGGCTCGGTCATTGATGGCCTGGGGACCATGATGTTTGCAGAGCTCGATATTCAGCGCGGAGGCATCGTGCAAAGTAACTTTACTGATTACCCCATGATTGGATTCCCCGATGCACCGGCGCGCATAGATGTGCATTTTCTCAAGACCAACCAGCCTGTTACGGGCCTGGGAGAACCAGCATTGCCACCCTTGGCCCCAGCGGTTTGCAATGCCATATTTGCCGCCATTGGCAAGCGGGTGCGGCAATTGCCACTGAGTCGGGTTGACTTGAGCTGGAGTTAGCCAGTCTGAGCACCTTGACGAAAGAGATGTATGTCCCTTCCTCCGAAAACACTGGGCTACTGGCGTGCTGAACTTGACGGCGGCCGTATCAGCAGTCGCGAACTTACCGAACAGGCACTGGATGGCGCAAGCGGTTCAAGTGAAGCGCAAACTACTTTCCTCATGGTGCATGCCGCCACGGCCCGTGCTACCGCCAATGCGATCGATGTATTGCGCGCGGCGAAAGTTCCGTTGCCTCCTTTAGCCGGTATTCCGATATCGATCAAAGATCTGTTTGATGAAGCCGGGCAGATCACCCGCGCTGGATCGCGTGTGTTGAACGGTGCGCCACCAGCCGCGCTCGACAGCGTTGTTGTGCAACGCCTGCGCGCGGCGGGTGCAGTGATCATCGGCCGCACCAACATGACTGAGTTTGCGTACTCTGGCTTGGGATTGAACCCGCATTACGGCACACCCCGAAACCCCTGGGACCGGACCACTGGGCGTATTCCTGGTGGCTCCTCGTCAGGTGCTGCGGTGTCGGTTACCGATGGTATGGCCGCTGCAGCGATTGGAACGGACACCGGCGGCTCGGTGCGCATTCCGTCGGCGTTGTGCGGTCTTACGGGCTTCAAGCCGACTGCGCGGCGCGTGCCGACTGAAGGGGTTTTGCCCTTGTCGTTCACGCTGGATTCGATCGGACCACTCGCGCGCAGCGTGGCGTGCTGTGCGCAGCTCGATGCGGTGCTTTCCGCCAAAGCCAACGCAGACGCTACGGTACATCCGGCCTGCTTGCTTGGCCAGAGTTTCGCCGTGCCGCGTACACTGGTCTTTGACGGCATCGATGCTGCGGTCTCGCGCGCATTTGACGCCGCTTGTTGCACCTTGTCTAGCGTGGGCGCGCGGCTGGTGGAGATCGACGTGCCCGAGTTCGCCGAGTTGGCACACATCAACCGTTTGGGGGGCTTTAGTGCGGCCGAGGCATGGGCCTGGCATGAGCCTCTGCTCCAGACCGGTCAAGCCGAGTACGATCCGCGGGTCTCGTTGCGCATACGCCGGGGCGCTACGAGGACGGCAGCCGACTACCTGAGGCTGATGGGGGAGCGTCGTCGCTGGATCGCTGGCGTGCAGCAGCGCCTGTTGGATGCGAACTGTGACACCCTGCTGATGCCGACTGTACCCGTCGTGGCGCCACCGATTGCGTTGTTACAGGGTAGCGACGAGCTCTATGGGAACACCAATCTGCTCATGCTGCGCAACCCGACGCTCATCAATTTTCTCGACGGGTGTGCGTTAAGCCTGCCTTGCCACAGGCCCGGCGAGGCACCGGTCGGATTGATGCTGGCTGGTATGAGCGGCCACGACGAACGGCTGCTCTGCCTCGGTGTCGCCGTAGAGGCCGCGCTTGCACACCGGTGTATCAAATTGCTTTAGCGCGCTTGGCCTTGAGCCGTTGCGCGGTTTTCTCGATGCCCACAATGAAGCGGCCATGTTTGCCATGGGCAATTTCTTCGACCGCGTCGCGTGCGCTGAAATCAAACATGACGGCATTGCCCTTGATCTCGGAGAGCGTCACGGTGATATCCACCCACATACCCAGCGGCGTGGCACCGATGTGATCGAGCGCTACGCGCGTGCCGACCGAATCCTTGCCCGGTTCGATGTGTGCCAGCAGCAGGTCGCGGCACACCATCTCTGTGTCATAGAGCAGCTTTGGTGTTGAATAAACGCGGCAATCGTCGCCCATGAAATTGATGATGCGCTCAAGATCAACATCAACGTGGCGCGTGGCGCTGAGGCCAACTTGTAGCGGTTCGCTCATGATGTTTCCTAGGCACCAGGCGCTGCCTCGGCACGCAGGCGCGCCGCGCGCAGCCGCGCCTCGGTATAGCGCACGAGCGAGCGCGTGGCGCGTTCGCTGGAGCGGAAGATGCAGACACCCTGTTCCATCAGCTTGTCGGCCATCGGGTCGAAGAGCGGGCCTCCGTCAATGAAGGCCACGATGGGTTTCGGACAGGAGGCGACCAGCGCCGGCAGCGTCTGGACGATGCTCTGGGGGCTGTCGATGTCGAAGCCCGCGCGCGCACTCTTCTGGAGTGATCTGACCATGGGCGACGTTGGATCGAGTCCGACAACCAGGGAGTCGACTTCCGGCTCGGCGGCCATGGCCTCGGTGCAAAGCAGGTGGGCCTCGTCGTCCGCTCCCGGGTTAATGTCGAACGGGTTCCTGACTTCCATGAGCGAATCGAGCTTCTTGGACGCCAGGATCGCTAGCAGGCGCTCCCGGGTCGCTGCTCCGATCGTGGCCACAGACATGGAGAAGTCGCCCACCTGGAGGCTGTCGGCGATGGCCACGGTGTCGTACCCCGCGCCAGCCACGGCGCCGAGTTGCTTGCCGTGGACGACCTTGTCGCGCATGCAGTCCGAAATGTAGAACAGGTCGCTGAACTCGCTGACGTCGGTCGCGATCAGCGCGCCGGCCTGCGTGAGCACGGACAGGCATACCTCGTAGTCGCCGGCGATCGAGGCCGTGTGGCCCATCGCGGCCCGACCGCCCGCAACGGACTGTCCGGCCTTGTAAATGACGACCTGCTTGCCGGCAACGGTCGCCTTGCGCACGGCCTGCGCCAGGGCCAGCCCGTCGAGGTCCTTGAATCCTTCGACGTACACCCCGATCACGTGGATGTCCGGGTTGCCTGCGAAGTATTCGACCATATCGCCGTGCGTGATGTCGTTCTGGTTGCCCACGGCGACCATGTAGGCCGGGTCGAGATACGCGTTCTTGCTGAGCCGCGTGACCAGGAAGGCACCGCTCTGGCTGATGAACGCCGAACTGCGTCGTGCCTTCTTCTGAGTTCTCGGCAGGCGTTCCTCGGGAATGAACCAGGAATCGTAGTTGCCAGGGTGCGAAATGATGCCCAGGCAGTTCCCGCCGACGAATACCGGCCCAGTGCCTGCCGAGCGCCGGGCGTCGTCGATCGTCGCCTGCATCCGCCGGGCCGGCTCTCTGCTCCCCTCGGTTTCCCCCATTCCACCGGGGATCAACAGCACCGATTCCACGGCGTCGGTCCTGATCACCTCATCGATGATTCCGAAGGCGACGTCGGCGCTAACCGCGAGGATCAGCAGGTCGAGCTTGCGCTCCAGCGCTCCCAGGCTCGGTACGCAGCGCACGCCATCGACTTCCTGGCCGTCGGGATTGATGACGAGCAGCCTTGAGCGGTCATAACCGGATGCAATGATGTTTTTCAGGGTGATCCGGCCGAAGTTCATGCGCGTGGCGGATGCACCGATGATTCCGATCGAATCCGGGTGCAGAAGCTTGTCGATCTTGCCCTGAGGCCGCGGCGGGCGCACGCTCTGCGGCCGACCGAAGCGGCACAATCCGTCGAGCGCGACGAGCGAGCCAGCCGAGCAGGTGAAGGGGTTGACCTCCAGCTCCTCGATGACGAAGTCCGTCTCGGGGTTGCCCGCCGAGCAGTTGTTCGCGAGGCGGATGAAGGCACCAAAGCACTGGATGAGGGCATCGTCGGCCACCAGCCGGCGGCCCCCCCGCGTCAGTCCAGCGATCTTCCGGTAGGCAATCGTCGGTTTGAAAATCTCGAGGAATTCCTCGGCAGTGGTCAGCGCGGTCGAAGCCGACACGACCGCCTGCCCCCGGCGGGCGCCTCCGGCATAGAGCTCGGTGTCGATGCCGCCAATCCCGGCGCTGAGAATCATGCCGAACTCGCGCGTGTTGCGGATGCCGACCAGGAGCTCGCTGCCGGAACCCGCGGCGTCCGCTTCGATGAACTCCGTGAGCATCACCCCCGAGATGTCCCGTTCCGACAGCTCCGCGAGCATGCTTTTGCAGGCGGCTCGCACTGCCGCTGGCTGGTTGGTCACGACGGCGACCCCGCCCACGTCCGACTTGTGGGCAATGCCGGCGGCGACGATCTTCACTACCACACGGCTTCCCGGCAAAGACGCCAGAAGTTCGTCCGTCGGCTCGGCCCCGCCGGCGAGCACCACGTGTCTTGGCGCCCGGGCGATGCCGGCCACGGCAAGCAGCCGGTAGACCTCATGCTCGAACAGCGAGGAGCGCCCCTCGCTGTGCGCCGTCCGGAAGATGTCGTTGATCATTGTTTTGCTCATGGTAGGTCCTATTTTTTTTGTGTAGATTCTTGACGAATGATGGGTTCAGCGACTGCGTTTGATGAGGCTCTCGGCATTCAGCGTTGCCTCGAAGTAGCGCGCCAGCGCCTTGGTGCCCCTGGCGCAGTTGCGGAACACGCAGACACCTTGGTCCATCAGCTTCGCCGCCATCGCGTCATACAGCGTTCCGCCATCGACCACGCCGATGACCGGTTTGTCGTTGCGATTCACTAGCAGCGGCATCAGATGCACGCTGCTCTTTGGGTCGGTAATATCAAAACCGGGGCGCAGTGTGCTGGTCTCAAGCGAGCGTATGGCAGGCGCCGTCGGGTCGAGCCCGACCACGACCGCGTCGATGTTGGGGTCTTGCAAAAAGGCCTCGACGATTTGCAGGTGCGCTTCGTCATCAGCACCGGGATTGATGTCGATAGGGTTTCTAACTTCGACCAGCATATTGAGTTTCTTGGCGGTCAGAATTTCTTGCACGCGATTGACGGTGCCAGGCTCCAGTGCGCCCATCTCCATGGCGAAGTTATCGCTCTCAATCGAGTCTGCGATACCGACCGCTTCGAACCCGGCACCGCTGATGCCACCCAGTCGCTTGCCGCCAATTGTTTTGTGATGCAAGGCACCCGCGATGTACAACAGGTCATCAAAACTGTTGATGTCTTCAGCCACGATGGCGCCCGCCTGGCGCAGCACCGAATCGAAGAGTCTGGCAGCACCGGCGATGGAGGCGGTGTGTCCCATTACGCCTTTTGCGCCGGGATCGGTTTTGCCTGATTTATAGACCACGACCTGCTTGCCGCTCTGCACGGCTTTGCGTACTGCCTTGGCAAAATCGAGTCCGTCCAGATTCTTGAAGCCTTCAATGTAGATACCAAAAGTCTCAACCTCGGGCAGTTCGGCAAAGTAGTTGAGCAGGTCGCCGTGGGTCAGATCGGTCTGGTTGCCCAGCGCCAGCATATAGCGCGGATCAAGCCAGGGGTTCTGGCTGATGCGGGTGATCATGAAGGCGCCGCTCTGACTCAGCAGGACCGAGTTGCGTTCGGGTTTCTTTTGTGGTTTGGGCAGGCGCTCCAGTGGGATGAACCAGGAGTCGTAGCGGCCAGGATGCGAGACCACGCCGAGGCAGTTGGCGCCCAGAAAAATCGGCCCACCACCCGCTTTGCCGTGGGCTGCGTTGATGCGCTCGGCCAGTGCCGCAGCGCTTTCCTGGCTGGCTGCTGTTTCGCCCAGACCACCGGGGATCAGCATGACCGACTCCACGGCATCGGTCTCGATGATTTCATCGACCAGTGCATAGACCGCGCTCGCCGCCACCGCCACAATCAGCAGATCAAGCTTGTGCTCCAGCGCCTTCAGGCTCTCGACGCATTTGACGCCGTCGATTTCGCTCTCGTCAGCCCGGATGATGAGCAAGTTTTCCTTGGCGTAGCCACTGCCCATCAGGTTGCGCAAAATAATCCGGCCAAAATTCATGTTGCTCGACGAGACGCCGATCACGCCGATGCTTTGCGGATGGATCAGCTTGTCGATTTTGTGGATTGGCCGTGGCAACCGGGCCGGCACAGCCTGGCCGAGTTCGCACTGTGCGCCTTGAACCATCAGGCGGCCAGCGTCGGCGACCAGATTCAATTCAAGTTGCTGTAGCGTGAATGTGGCAGCTGGATCGCTGGCGGCATGACCGAGCGCCAACATCTGTCTGAAACAAGCTTTCAGTTGCTGATCCGGTAGGGGCCAATTCCCGCGCCGGGCTGCACTGGCCATTTTTTTATAAACCAGAGTGCGTTGGAATAACTTCAAAAAATTATCGGCATCGCTCAGCTCGGTGCTGGCACAGACCAGGGCGCGATCTTTTTTGAGATTGTCTTCGTCCAGTTGTACATCCAGCCCACCGCTACCGGCGCTGATAATCATGCCGAATTCACGCGTGCGGTAGAGCCGCAGGCAGATCTCAACCGAGGCTGATGGCGCCGCCCGTACCCCGTCTGCTGCCAACGCCAGCTTGAAGCTTGCAAGCAGGCGCGCCATTTCAGCCGCGTCGAGCGTAGCTCGCCCGGCGGCCGCGGCCTGTTCAAACAAAGTGGCCAGCACTGGGTGTTGCGGCGCGAAGTCTGTTGCGGGGTGCGTTGGACTGGGCATAGTGGGGATTCTCCTGGGTTCTGAATCTGTTCTTGCGGCGATGAGTGCCGCTTACAAAGTTGAATTCTCCGCCGAACTGACAGCAGAGGCACTGGTCGCTGCCAGACGCTCACGCAATGCCGCCGCCTGCTCGCGCAGCACAGTAGTAGCCTTTTCTCTGACCTGGCCGAAGCCACGCACCTGCTCGGGCAAAGCGGCGATTTGCAGCGCAGTTGCCAGGTTGGCGGCAGTCAAGCCGGGCAACAGTTGCTCGATCAGGCTGGCGTACTCATGCGCCAAAGCACGCTCATCGCGTCGGGTTGGCGACCAGCCAAACGGGTCCAGTGGCGTGCCACGCAGGCCGCGCAGTCCAGCCAAAAGTTGCAGGCCCAGACGCGCTCGTGGGCCGAAGCTGCGTTTGACCACGGGCCGCCCATCGGGACGCTCCTGGGCCAGGTATTCGGGGGCAAAGTGGTAATGCATTGTGTAGTCGCCGGTGAATTGCTCGGCCAGCGCGTTTTCGAGTGAACCGTTGCTGTAGAGGCGCGCCACTTCAAACTCGTCCTTGTGGGCCAGCAGTTTGGCGTAGTTCAAGGCCACCAGGCGCGTCAACTCCAGCGACGCGCCGGGCGCCACGGTAGCGCGCTCAACTGAGCGCACCTGATCAATAAAGTTTTGATAACGCAGCGCATAAGCGGCGTTCTGGTAGTGTGCCAGGCGCTCGCGTGAGCGTTTGATGATGGCATCAAGCTGGTCACTGGCACTGGGCGCGGGCGGCGGCGCCTTAACCCCCAGCAGGGCGGCCAGCGCGGCGGGTTCGGCGGCGGCCAGACGGCCACAGGCGAAGGCTAGTTGATTGGCCGCCACCGCGACACCATTGATTTCGAGCGCGCGCTCCAGCGCGGCACGACTGAGCGGCACCAATCCTTGTTGCCACGCAAATCCGAGCAACAAGACATTGGCGGTCAAGGTGTCGCCGAGCAACTGCTCTGACAAATCCTGGGCATTGCAGGCCGTGATGGAATGACTGCCAATGGCGTACTCGATTTTGGCCAGCAGCGCGTTTTCATGCGAATTGGCATCCGGGTTGGCGATAAACGCTGAGGTCGGGATCGAATTGAGATTGACCGCTACCCGGGTGCGTCCCGCTGAGGCGCACTGCAAGGCCTCGTTGGAGGCACCCACCACCAGGTCAGCCACAATCATGGCGTCGGCCTGCTGCGTGTCGATGCGGGCCTGATGCAGCAGAGCGGCGCTTTGAGCCAGCCGCACAAAAGCAATCACCGAGCCGCCTTTTTGGGCGAAACCCATGAAGTCCAGCACCGAGGCGCTTTTTCCCTCCAGATGCGCGGCAGTGGCGATCAAGGCACCGACGGTAATGATGCCGGTGCCGCCGACGCCGGTGATGACCAAATCAAAAGGAGCCTTCCAGTGCCAGGCGGGCGCTTCGGGCAGTTGTGCAATGGCACGCTCCAGCGCCTCATTGGCGACACCGGCACCCACCTTTTTGCGCAGCGCGGCCCCTTCGATCGTCACCATGGCTGGGCAGGTGGCTTGCAGGCAGGCGTAATCTTGATTGCAGACAGTTTGGTCGATCTGGCGTTTGCGCCCCAACTCGGTCGCCAGCGGGCGAATTGCAACGCAGTTGGACAGCGCCGTGCAGTCGCCGCAGTTCTCGCAAATCTCTGGGTGAATGAAAACGCGCGTGGTTCGCGCCTCAGTCAGACCGCGCTTGATGCGCCGGCGTTGCTCGGTGGCGCAGACCTGGTCGTAAATCAGCGCCGTGACACCCGGCACAGCACGCAGCGTGCGCTGCACGGCGTCAAGCTCGGTGCGGGCGTGAAAAGTGGTGCTGGCCGGGAACTCGGCGCGTTGCGCTAGCCATTGTTTGGGGTCTTCGGTCAGCACCGCGATGCGGGTGATGCCTTCGGCCTCGATTTGCCGTGCAATCTGTGGCACCGATAAACGCCGGTCCACTGGCTGGCCGCCGGTCATGGCGACGGCGTCGTTGTACAGAATTTTATAAGTGATGTTAGCCTTGGCCGCAGCCGCCTGGCGGATCGCCAGATAGCCCGAATGCGAATAGGTGCCGTCGCCCATATTCTGAAAGCGGTGCGGCGTAGCGGTAAAGAAAGACTGTGCGACCCAGTCGATGCCCTCGCTGCCCATCGACACTTGCGGGAAACTATTGGCGCGATCCATCCAGCCCGCCATGGCGTGGCAGCCGATACCCGCGCTGGCGCAGGAGCCTTCGGGCACGCGGGTGGACAAGTTGTGCGGGCAGCCAGCGCAAAAGTAGGGCTGGCGGCGCACGCCATCGGCTTCGTTGGCGAGCATCGCGGTGGCGACAAAGGCCGGCACGCGATCGCGCCGATCAAGGGTGGGAACATGCTGCGCCAACCACGCGGCCAGCACCGGCATGATGCGCGAAGGCCGCAACTCACCCAGCGCCGAGAGCAGCGGCTGGCCGTTTTGACTCTGTTTGCCCAGGACGCGCGGTCGCAGTGTGGCAGACTGGTTATAGAGCAGGGCACGCAATTGGTTCTCGACCACGGCGGCTTTTTCTTCCACCACCAGCACTTCATCCAGGCCCTGCACGAAGTCAAGCATGCGCCGGGGTTCCAGCGGAAACACCAATCCCACTTTGTAGATGCGAACACCAACGCGCTCCAGCGCTTCCAGCGAGATGTCGAGGCGGCGCAGCGCTTCGAGCAAATCGAGGTGCGCTTTGCCGCAAGTCACAATGCCGATTTTGGCTTGGGCAGCGGCGACGATCAGGCGATCGACCGGATTGGCCCAGGCAAAGGCGCGCACGGCGTCGAGCTTGGCGCTCAGCCGTGACTCGATGGCCAAACCAGGCAGGTCGTGCATGCGGTAGTGCAGACCGCCCGCAGGAGCGGTGAAATCAACCGGCGCATCAAAGCTGCTGCACAAGCGATCAAGATCGACGGTAGCGGTTCCTTCCACCGTTTCCGACAGTGCAATCAGCGCACACCAAGCCCCTGAAAAGCGCGACAGCGCCCAGCCATAGAGGCCGTACTCAATCATCTCAGCCACATTGGCCGGGTGCAGCACCGGCATGCTCCAGGCTTGCAGGGCCAGATCACTTTGAAACGGCATGCCCGAAGAAACACAACCATGGTCGTCGCCGGCCACCACCAGCACACCGCCACGCGGCGCTGAGCCGTAGGCATTGCCGTGGCGCAGCGTGTCACCGGCGCGGTCCAGGCCTGGCCCCTTGCCATACCAAAGCGCAAAGACACCCTCGAAGCGGCGTAGCGCGTCACTGGTGACGCGTTGGGTTCCGAGCGCGGCAGCGGCGCCCAACTCCTCGTTGATGGCGGGCATGAAGCGCACCTGGTGCGCGTCGAGCAAAGTTTGCGCCTTCCACAATGCCAGATCGACACCGCCCAAGGGCGAGCCGCGATAACCGGTGACAAAGCCAGCCGTATTCCAGCCGCGCTGGTGGTCCAGCCGGGCCTGCATCAGCGGCAGGCGTACCAGGGCTTGTGTGCCCGAAATCAGGATGCGACCGCTGTCGGCGGTCAGGTTATCGTCGAGCCGGTAGTCGAGCAGCTGCTCTGACGGGACGTTGCTCATGGCTGTAGCGTGTTGTCAGCACCTAGCAGACCCGGTTTGCCCTGCTTCCACTGCGAATATTCGGTCGTCAGCAAAACGGTGTGTTCGTGTTCTTCGGCGGCCAACTCACGGTAGAGTTGCTGCTCTGGTGAAGCCGGTTCTGCCGCTTTGGCGCACTGTTCAAAGTAGCTTGCGGCACGCTGCTCCATGCCGATGGCAATGCGAAACAGGTTGGCCGGGTCAGCCGGACGCATCGGCACGCCCGCGAAGATGGCGGCCGTCTCAAAACGAAACTTGGCGCTCGACACCGGAACTTTCGCGTGGTAGCGCCGCTGCAGGGTTTGCATGTGCTCTTTTTCCATAAGCGCAAAGCGGTCAAACAGGTCTTTCAAAAGGGGATCGGTGCTGTCAGCGGCGGCACGCAGGTAAAAAAGTTGCCCACCCAATTCAATCTCGAAGGCTTTGCGAATGCCGGCTAGCGTTGCACCGTCGTCAATTTGGCGTGGCGTGATGCGCTCGAGCTTGCCACCGCAGTGCGGGCACAAGCCGTAGGGCAGAGCAAAACCTTCGCTTACTTTGGCGCACTTCACGCAGCGCCATTGCAGGCTGGTGTTGGCGCAACAGATGTAAGACTCGGCACCGTCGTCGAGCGGTTGGTGGCATTTGGGGCAAAGCATGGGAAATCCTTAATTCGCAGAGGCAGGAGTGACTGGCAGAGGTGGCACAAAAGCCTCAACATCCGCCAGGGAAATTGGCCAGGTCTGCTTGTCTTGTTGCAGATAGACCGCAATTGCCTTGGCGGCCCGGCGCCCGGCGCTCATCGCCAGAATCACGGTGGCACCGCCCGTGACGATGTCGCCACCGGCAAAGACGCCGGGCAAATTGGTCGCCTGGGTGTCGTCGTCGGCAATGATATAACCCCATTTGTTGAGTCCCAGACCGGGCGTCGCTTTGGCCACGATCGGGTTGGCTTTGGTGCCCAACGCGTAGATGACGGTGTCGCAATCCCACTCGACGAATTCACCCTGCGGCACGGGGGAAGAGCGGCCGCGTTCATCGGGCTCGCCCAGGATCATTTTCTCGACCCGGATGGCGCGCACGTCACCGTCTTGGTTGAGCAAAATTTCGCTCGGACCGTGCAGAAAGCAGAACTCGATTCCTTCCTCTTTGGCGTGGCGCAGTTCCTCAATGCGCGCCGGTGCCTGTGCCTCGGAGCGGCGATAGACACAGCGCACGCTCGAAGCGCCCAGGCGTTTGGCCACACGCAAGCAGTCCATGGCAGTATTGCCTGCGCCGATGACCACCACCTTGTCGCCCATGCCGGTGGGCGTGTCGATGTAGGGAAACTGGTCGCCACCCATCAGGTTGACGCGGGTGAGAAATTCATTGGCCGACAAGACCTGGCCGGCGTGTTCGCCGGGGATGCCGAGGAAGGAAGGCGCCCCGGCACCCGCCGCCACGAACACCGCGTCAAACCCCATGCTGCCAGTCAGTTGCGCGACGGTGAAGGTCTTGCCGATGACTTTATTGATCTCGAACTTGACGCCGCTGTCGCGCAAACCCTGCACTTCGCGCTCGATGATGTCGCGCGGCAAGCGAAACGAGGGAATGCCGTAGCGCAGCACGCCACCGACCACGTGCAAGGCTTCATAAACGGTGACTTCAGCGCCCAATTTCACCAGGTCGGCAGCAGCGGCCAGACCGCCCGGGCCGGAGCCAACAATGGCAACGCGGCCGAGCGACTTATCGAATTGCGGCGGTTTGGCTTGGGTGCCACGCGCGTGGTCACCCACGAAACGCTCCAGCCGGCCAATCGCCACCGGCTCGCGCTTGGCCTTGATCAGCACGCACTGCGCTTCGCATTGACTCTCTTGCGGGCAGACCCGGCCGCAGACCGAGGGGAAAATGCTCGATTCATGAATCGTCGCAGCCGCTGAATCGATGTCGCGCACCAGCAGGTGGCGGATGAAGCGCGGGATGTCGATGCTGACCGGGCAACCGGCGATGCAGGTGGGTACGATGCACTGGATGCAGCGCTCGGACTCGCGCAGCGCGTCGGCATAGCTGTAGCCCAGGTTGACCTCGGCGAAGGAGCGCGAGCGTTCCTGCGGGTTGCGCTCGGGCATCTTGACTGCCTGGCGTTCCACTGCTGAATATTTCTTGTAGGTGCGCTTGCCTTGCACAAACAATGTTTCCTCCAGGTTGCAGATGTGGGCCGCATCTTCATTGGCCAGTGTTTCTTGCTTTTTGAAGCGTTTTTGACGCGCGTTGAGTTCCTTGAAATCGACCTGGTGACCGTCAAAGTCGGGGCCATCGACGCAGGCAAACTTCACCTCGCCATTGACCGTAACGCGGCATGAGCCGCACATGCCGGTGCCATCGACCATGATGGTGTTGAGCGAGACCATGGTTTTGACGCCATACGGGCGGCTGGTCTCGACGCAGGCCTGCATCATCGGCATCGGGCCGATGGCAACCACCAGGTCCGGCTTTTGTTTATCGAGCAAGTCTTTCAGCGCAGCGGTAACAAAGCCGGGCCGACCAAAGCTGCCATCGTCGGTGCAGACGATCAACTCATCGGCAAACTCAGCCAGCTTGTCGGCCCAGAAAATAAGCCCCTGACTGCGAAACCCGACGATGCATGTGGTGCGGTTGCCGGCCTCTTTGAAAGCGCGTAACTGCGGGAAGATCGGTGCCACACCCAGGCCGCCGCCGACCAGCACCACATGACCGACTTTGGCAATGTGTTGCGGCAAACCGAGCGGCCCGACAAAGTCGTCAAAGCTGTCACCCTGCTGGTAGTTGTCGCGCATTTCACGTGTGCTCTTGCCCAGCGACTGCACGACGATGGTGACGGTGCCGCGCACGCGGTCAAAGTCAGCCACCGTGAGGGGGATGCGTTCACCGTTTTCATGCAGGCGCAGCATCACAAAATGCCCCGGCTGCGCCGCCGCGGCAATATCAGGCGCCTGAACTTCCCATAAAAAGGAGTTCTCGGAGAAGACTTCTCGACGGGTTATCGTGTACATCGGGGGGTTATAAATTTGGTTTTCAACGAGCCTCGGCACGTGTACTTCCTTTGTTTATTTACGCGGCCAAATAGGGCTGTTAGCTCCCTCTTCCGCCCGGCGGGGCGGGAGAGGGCGGGGGGTGAGAGTGGGGCCAAAATGAAAACGGATATATAACGGTCAACAACTGCGACGCAGTTCGATGCAACAGCCGATGCCATACGGGTACGCGGGCACTTGAGGTTCAAACCCGGATTATTGGGGTCTGAGCCCAAATCGGTGAACCGTTCTTGGCCAGCTCGACGACCCTGCCCCGAATTGGGATCCGACCCCAAAAACCCTAAAACTTTTGCCACCGTCAAAGCTCCACCAACTCGCGCAGCAGCCGTTGTGCCAGCACGCTAGCTACCTGGCGCCGGTAGGCGGCACTGGTGCCGGTGGTGCGCATCGGGCTGACCTGTTTTTGCACCAGCTTGCCCAAGGCGGCGAGCAGTTCGGGTGTAACCGGCTGCTGGCACAGCGCCTCGGGACCAGTGAGTAAAAATGGTCGAGAGTTGGTGCCGGTCAAGGCGACGCGCAGTTCGGTCAAACCGTCCTGGGTGCCAACCAGACAGGCCGCTACCCCGGCCAGCGGAAAGTCGATGGCGCCGCGAATACGCGCCTTGCGGTAACCGCAGCGCATGCCGCTGGTCGGCTCAGGGATGCGCACCGCCGTGATGAGCTCGCCGACTGCCAACGTCAGCGGCTTGGCACCGTCATCGACATAAAAATCGTTGAGCGGCAGTCGGCGTGATCCGGTCGGACCCAGGATGTCGATGCTGGCGCCCAGCGCGATCAGCGCGGGGGCGAGATCGCCGCTCCAGGCCGCGTGGCAACGCTTGCCCTGCGGGGCCACGTGGCAGACATCGCCACCGCGCTTCAGGCAAAAATTGTTCGACTCGCGCCACCACTCGCTCTGGTTGTAGAAGATACAGCGGGTGTCGAGGCACAGGTTGCCGCCGAGCGTGGCAACGCTGCGGTGACCGGGCCCGGCCACCGTTGCTGCGGCTTGCGCCAGCACCGGCAGTTCGACGCGCACATCCGCGCGCGTGGCGAGTTGCGCCAGCGTCACACCGGCACCGAGAAGCCAACCCTGGCCGGTGTGCTCGATCCGGCCCAGTTCAGCAATACCGCCGAGGTCGATCAGTTGCTCGGGCGTACCGATGCCGTGGCGCAGATTGGGCATCAAGTCGGTGCCGCCGGCAATGAGCTTGGCTTGCGGGTTGGTTGTCAGCAGTGCCACTGCGTCGGCTGCCGAGTGGGGCGATAGCAGGGCAAAAGAAGAGATGGAATCCATGTCAGACCTGCGCTTTCTGCAAGGCGGCTGCCTTGCTGGCTGCGAGCTTTTGCGCGCGTCGGCGTTGCACTAGCGCATCGAGTATGTGCTCGGGCGAGGCCGGTAGTTGATGCAAGCGCAGGCCGGTGGCGTGCGCGATGGCGTTGGTTAGCGCCGGCAAAAAGCCAGCCAGCGAACCCTCGCCCGCTTCCTTGGCGCCGAAGGGGCCGTTGGGATCGGCCGCCTCCACAATGTGCACCTCAATCGGCGGCGATTCCGCGATGGTGGGAATGCTGTAGCCCAGAAAATTGGCGCTCTGGTGCAGGCCCTGGTGGTACTGCGTCTGCTCGCACAGCGCCTGGCCCATGCCCATCCAGACCGAGCCCTGCACCTGGCCTTCCACGGCCAGCGGATTGATGGCGCGACCACAGTCGTGCGCAACCCAGACCTTGACCACTTTGACTTCGCCGGTTTCTTCATCGACCGCGACTTCGACCACCTGCGCCGAGTAGGAATAACCGGCGCTGGTGCCTACCGCAGCGCCGCGAAATTTGCCGCCCTGGGTTTCACGCGGCGTGGACCAATGGCCCGTCACCATGATGGTGCCGCTGCGCTGCAAGGCCAGTGTCACCACCTCTTTGTAGCTCAGGACCTGGTCAGTGGTAGTCACGCCATAGGACTCACCCAGGCACTTGATCTGTTCGATTGATACCGCAAATTTGCGCGCAGCGGCTTCAATCAGAAGCTGGCGAAGTGCGGTTGCAGCATTGATGGCGGCGTTACCGACCATGAAGGAGACGCGTGACGAATAGGAGCCGTTGTCTTTGGGCGTGAAGGCGCTGTCGTTGGCCAGCACGCGCAGGCGCTGCATCGACAGGCCCAGCACCTCGGCGACGGCTTGCGCGATCAGGGTGGATGAGCCCTGGCCGATGTCGGCGGCGCCCGTGAGCACGGTGATGCCACCGTCAAAATCGAGCTTCAGGCTGACCACGGCGTGTGGCTCGCCACTCCAGTGCACCGGTTTGGCCGAGCCACTGGCGTAATGCGAGCAGGCCAGCCCGAGGCCGTGGCCTTTGGGCAGATGGGCGTAGCGCGCGTTCCAGCCGGAGGCGGCCTGCACCCGGTCCAGGCATTCGCCCAGACCGTAGGAGTTGACTTGCAAATCATTGATGGTGCGCATTGGCGGGCACAGCAGGTTGGCGCGGCGCACTTGAAATGGATCAAGGCCGAGGGTCTGTGCCATGCTGTCGAGCATCGACTCGAACGCGTGGCGCACATCGACCGAACCGTGACCGCGCATGGCGCCGTTAGGCGGCGTATTGGTATAGACGCGCAGACCGAAATAGCGGCAGGCCGGCAACTGGTAGAGCGCGTGCAATAGCGAGCCGGCGTAGAGGATGGTGACCAGGCCATAACCGGCGTAAGCACCGCCACGCTGGACGACTTCGCAATCGACGGCTTTGATAATGCCGCCGCTGGACAAGCCAATCTTGAGCCGAATGTCGGCTTCAGGTCGGCCCCGGTGCGTGATGAAAGTGTCCTCGCGCGAGAGTTCGAGTTTCACCGTGGCGCTGGCGGCACGTGCCAGCAAAGCGGCGATGATTTCAAAGTTAAGGGCTTCGGTGCGATGCCCGAAACCGCCGCCGACAAAGGGTTTGACGACGCGGATTTGCGCCGCATCCAACTTCATGCACTGCGCCAGAATCAAATGCACGTAGTAGGGCACTTGCGACACCGTGTGCAGCGTGAGTCTGCCGCGCTCGGCGTCCCAACTGGCCAGCGATGCGTCGGGCTCCATCATGGCGTGGGTGACTTCGGCGTAATGAAAAGTTTCTTCCAGCACCAGGTCAGCGCCAGCAAAACCGCCAGCTACATCGCCAAAGCTGTGATCAACATCGCGTGCGATATTGCCCGGCTGGTCGTCGTGCAGCAGCATGGCATCCGCAGCGCGTGCGCTAGCAGCATCAAAATAAGCGGGCAACGGTTCCAGATCGAGCTCGATCAGGGTCAGCGCAGCGCGCGCTGTGGCATCGTCAACAGCCGCGACCGCCGCGACCGGCTCGCCGCAATAGCGCACGCGTTCGCGCGCTAGCGGGAATTCGTTCTGTGCGATCGGGATCACGCCAAAAGGCACGTCGCAGTCGTCGCCAGTGATGACGGCATAAACGCCGGGCAGGGCGCGGGCACGGCTCACGTCAAGGCGGGTTATGCGGGCATGCGCCAGCGGGCTGCGCAGGATGGCGCCGACCAGGGCCTCGCGTGCCGACAAGTCGGCGGTGTAAAGGGCGCGACCGGTCACCTTCTCGACGCCGTCGATCAAGGGCTGACGCACGCCGACGGAGGCCTGCATCGAAGTGCCTGGCAGTGGTGCGTTCATGCTGCCGCTCCAGCGTGGTGGCTCAGGCCGGCGGCTGCCGCCTGCACCGATTCGATGATCTTCACATAGCCGGTGCAGCGACACAGGTTGCCTGAGAGCGCGTCCCGAATTTCGGTCTCGCTCGGGTTGGGCTGGCGCAGCAACAGCGCCTGCGCGGCCATCACCATGCCGGGTGTGCAAAAGCCGCATTGGGTACCCAGTTTCTCGTTGAAGGCCGTTTGCAGCGCATTCAAGCGACCGTCCTGTGCCAGCGCCTCGATGGTCTGGACTTGCTTGCCCTCGCAGCGGCAAGCCAGCGTGATGCATGAGAGTTGCGGCTGGCCATCGACCAGCACGGTGCAGGCACCGCATTCGCCGCCGTCGCAGCCGCGCTTGGTGCCGGTCAAACCGAGTTGCTCGCGCAGATATTCCAGCAGCAGGGTGTGGTCGGCCACTGCGTCTTCGCGGACGCGACCATTGATGTTGAGTTTAAGCAGACGTTTTGCCATTGTTTTATTCCTTCGGACGCAGATCACGCACGCGCACAGCCTTGCCTTGCGAGCGTGGAATTTCACCGGGCAGCTTGATGACGACCTGGGTCGAGATGCCGACGATGGACTTGATGTAATGCGCCACCTCGCGCGCAATCAACGGGTGCGACTCGCTGCTGACACCGATATGGGTTTCAACCTCGATCGTGACCTGGTCGAGGCTACCATTGCGCTCGACCACCAGTTGGTAATGCGGTGCGATCATCGGACGCCCCACCAGCACCGCTTCAATCTGCGAGGGATAGACGTTGACGCCGCGGATGATCAGCATGTCATCACTGCGCCCGGTGATGCGCAGGATGCGCAGATGCGTGCGACCGCATTCGCACGGTGCCGTGGTGACGCGCGTGATGTCGCGCGTGCGGTAGCGCAGCATCGGCAGCGCCTCTTTGGTCAGGGTAGTGATGACCAGCTCACCCGCATTCCCTTCGGGTACCGGCTGCTGGGTCTCGGGGCAGAGCACTTCAAATAAAAAGTGGTCTTCCCAGCCATGCAGACCGGCTTGCGCCGTGCATTCGCAGGCGACACCCGGCCCCATGATCTCGGACAAGCCATAAATGTCGAGCGCCTTGATGGCGAGTCGCTCTTCAATCTCGCTGCGCATGGCCGCGCTCCAAGGCTCGGCGCCGAAGACGCCCACTTGCAGGCTACTGGTGCGCAGGTCAATTCCCATTTTCTCGGCCACTTCGGCCATCGCCAAGGTGTAGGACGGTGTGGCGCACAGAACTCTCGGTTTCAAGTCCATGATGAGTCCAATTTGGCGCTCGGTGCCTCCGCCCGAGACCGGAATCACGGTGGCACCCAGGCGCTCGGCACCGTAGTGCGCGCCCAGACCGCCGGTGAACAGGCCGTAACCATACGCGTTGTGCACCATGTCGCCCGGACGGGCACCAGCCGCTTGCAGTGAGCGCGCCATCAGACCGGCCCAGTTGTTGATGTCGGCCCCGGTGTAGCCGACCACCGTGGCCTTGCCGGTGGTGCCCGATGAGGCGTGGATGCGCGCCAGACCGGACACCGGTCGCGCAAACATGCCAAACGGATAGTGGTCGCGCAGATCGGCCTTGAAAGTAAAGGGGATGTGCTGCAGGTCGCCCGATGTGCGCACGTCTTCGGGTTTGATGCCGACGGCGTCCATACGCTCGCGGTGCAGCGCCACGTGGTCGTAGGCGTTGCGCAGCGTCTGGCGCAGGCGCTCGAATTGCAACGCCGCCAAGGCCTCGCGCGGCATGGTTTCAGCGGCTTGGTCAAAGTAGCGGGCGCTGTTTGCGGTTTTGTTTTTTGCGTTCAAGTTGTCTCCTCGATATAAATTAACTGGCTCTAACTCCGCGCACCGGGAGCTGCTTCAAGGAAAAGCCCTGGTTGAAGCTGGCCCGCGTGATCAGGGTGAATTTGAAATAGGCACCGGCCAGCGCTGCCGTGACACCAGCCAGTGCCGCTGCCAGGTTTGAAGCATCACTTTTGCCCCACCAGGCCGCGATGCCCAGCAGGATCAAGGGTGCCAGCGTGCCACCAAACAGCAGGGCGCGTCCGGCGCGATTCAAGGCGCTGCGGGCGCCCGCTGCCAAACTGGCTTCCACTGCCACGCGGTAAAGCGACCACGTGATAAAACGGGCCATGATCAGAACGGCCAACACCAGCGCTGCCGTGTTGCTGACTCGCGGCCAGAACCAGCCCAGCAACAGCAATACGCCACAGCCTTCGCACAGTCCAGTGAAAAACATCAGTGGCGCGAGCAGGGTCGGTCGCCAGGCCGGGATGCCGCGTGCTGCGGGCAACATGCGGCTTTGACAGTACAGAAATGCCAGCGCCGACAGTGTCAGCAGCCAACCCCAGGTGTTCATCCCCAGGAACACCAGCAAGCCGAACGGAAACAGTAAGCCTGCCACAAAGGCTTCGCGCGTCATCCAGGATGTGCGCGGATTGAAAAAGACGTGCAGGGCGCGCAGTGGCCGGCCAATTTCCAGCCAGACACACAGCAGGCCGAGGCCGACCAGGGCCAGACCAGCAAAGACCAGCCAGTTGAATGCCCCGAGCTGGGGGCCAGCAGGAGGTGTTGCCAGGAAGGCGTTGCTGATCAGCAAACCAGAGCCCGCACCGCCCGCCATGAAGTTGCCCGCAGCACGCCAGTCCCAACTGGTCTGTTGCCAAGGATTGGGCCCAAAACCGGAATGATTGCTCATGTGTCCACCTTGTCCCAAAGATAGTGAAAGCCGGGCCCGGTTCCGAGCTCTTCATGCATGCGAAAACTCTGATTTTCGGCCAGCAATTTCGACACATTGCTGTGCGGATCATCCAGGTCACCAAAAGCCAGCGCGTCGGCAATACAGGCATTGACACAAGCGGGTGTCGCCGCTGGATCAACACCGGGCTTGAGCCCCTGGGCCAGTCCTGCATCAATGCGACCAACGCAAAAGGTGCACTTGGTTGCTACCGCCAAACGTTCAACATGAGCGTTCTTTATTTCACTTTCGATCGCAGTGCCGTAAGCAAAAGTAGCCGTTTGCGCTTTGTAGCGCGCCTGGTAGGGGCAGGCCACCATGCAGTAAGCGCAACCAATGCACAGGTCATAGTCAATGGTCACAATACCATCGGGGCGCCGCTTGGTGGCCAGGGTCGGGCAGACATGCATGCAAGGTGGCTCTTCGCAGTGCTGGCAACCGACCGGCACAAAAACACGCTTGACATCGGGGTATTCACCAAATTCCATGTCAAGCACGCGCCGCCATTGCACTTCGGGCGGCGTGGCGTTGGTCAATTTGCAAGCCGCAGTGCAGGTCTGGCAGCCGACACAGCGGCGCAGATCAGCGGTCATAGCCCAGCGTGTCATACGGATGCCTCCTGTGCGCGGCAGATCTTGACACGCACGATGTCGGCACCGGATCCGGTGGCATCGGTCAGGGCCATCGACATGTTTGCCAGTGAGTTCAAGCTGGGCATGCCGAAGTCCTTTGCCAGCGGCGTTTTCCAGTGGTCAAACTGACCGATCAGCAGCAGCGTGTCGGGGCGTATGCCCTGGCGCACGACGGCGTGACCTCTGACGCTGCGTTTGGGCGTGGAAATCTCGATCGCGTCGCCGTCGGCGATGCCCAGCTCCCGTGCCGCTTGAGTGTTCATCACCACGCCGCGGTGGCCGGTGACGTTGTCGGCCACTTCGCGCATCAACTGGATGCCGGCGTTGGCACCCCAGGCGTATTGCATGCTGCGTGCGGTGAGCAGCCAGAACGGGTAATCCTGCGAGCGCCCGCCGGTCTCTGCGATGATGGCCTCCCACAGCGCCGGAAAGTTCTTCCACACCGGCAGCGCCTGGTATTCCTTGAGCTGCTCGTCCCACCAGTGCATGTCGTGCTCGTGCAGGCGTCGGCCCAGTTCGGTGCCCACGCGCATCAGCCGTTCCTGGTAAGGCAGTTCGTAGCGCAATCCGCTCTTGACCATGGTCGGATCCAGATACCACAGCGCGCGTGAATAAGGCCGCATGGCCAACCCGTTCTTTTTCCACCAGTCCAGACCATGCGCATCTGTGCCATCGCTGACCTCGGCGCTGGCGGCGCGGCAAACGGCATCCCAGATTTCCTCCAGGCTGTGGCGCTTGTCGGTGGCTAGCGAAAAATCGCCGTGCGCACCTTTGAGCGGCACGCCACCAGCACCCTTGTTGATGGCCGCCACGTATTTGTCGGTCAAACCTGTGCGCGCGGCCAGTTCGCTGGCGATATCGGTCATGTCGCGTACTTCGCCGCGACCTTGCACGGCGGGCTGGCGCAGCGCAAAACCGCTATGATCCCAGTACTGCTCCTGGTACTTGGTGGCAGCAATGCGCATCAATTGCAGGCTTTCCAGATCCGTTGCATCGGGCAGCAGAATATCGGCGTAGTGGTTGGTCTCGTCGAGCGTGTAGGCAAAAGCGACGACAAATGGAAAGCGCGCCATTTTTTCGCCGAGCTTGTCGGTTTCCCAGTATGAAATGGCCGGATTGGTGCGGTACACGAACCAGACATCGGGTGGTGTGACGCGTGGCAATCCCTCGGGTGTTTCGTCAAGAAACAGCCACGAGAAGTGCGTTGGCCCCAGGGCCTGGCTCCAAGGGCCATTGGCCGCCAGCGGCACCATCGAGCGGTAGGCGTTGCGGATGTTCGGGTTCGGCGACCAATGTGCTTTGTCGGTTGGATTGAGCGGAAAATCCATAAAGCCGTCCGGCCCGGGTTTGACGCTTTCATGGCGCTGCGACATCGGTCGCACCAAACGTACCGTCGTACCAATGGTTCCGCCCGGCACTTCCAGCGCGCCAACCAGCGTGGCCAGCAGCGTGCGCGCCCAGCAGCACTCAAAGCCACCCCAGCCGCTGTTGACGGTCTTGCCCAAAGTCACCGCTACCGGTCGATACGGCAGGGTCTGACCATCGATTTCTATCGTCTGACCGACGCAGGCGTGGTCAATAAACTCGTTGGCAATCTTGCGTATGTGCGCGGCGGGAACATCGCAAATTACCTGCGCCCATTCGGGCGAGTAGGGCCGCATGTGCTCAAGCAAATGCGTGAAAGCGGTGCTGCCGCTGAGCAAACCTTCAGCCAGGATTTCGTCGTCGGGACCGATCTCGATCGCATCGGCTTCAAAGCTGCCTTCGATCGCTTCCTGCAGGTTGGGGCTGTCGTGTACGCGTGCGCTGTTGCTCGCCAAATCCCAGACCAGTGGTTTGCGGCTTGAGCGATCACGCAAGTAGTAGCCGTGCGCGCCAATCAGGTAGGGTGAAGCGGTGCGCCCAGCCAGAAACGCCACATCGAGTCTCGCGCGCGCTACTTCAATCAACAGGACGTGGATCAGCGCGTACAGAAAAGCAGCGTCGGTCTTGGGCTTGATCGGCACCCACTGCGCCGAGCAGGCGCCGGTCACCGACAGATGCGGCTCGACCTGAACACGCTTCATGCCGCGCACGCGTGCGGCGGAGTGACGCCAGACACCAACGACACCGCCGGAAGCTTCGATATTGGAGCCGCAGGAAATCAGGTAATTGCACAGCGGCGTGTCGGGCGTGACGATAAAAGCGCGGTGCCAGAACTCGCCATACAGATGCTCCGAGTGGTAGCACTTGACCCCCTGGCCGGAGCCAAAACCCATATCGATTGCACCCCAGGCTGCAAGAAAAGCCGGAAAGGTTCCCATGTAGTATTGCGGCGTGCCGGCACCACCAAAGCTGGCGGCAACGCGCGGGTAGCCACTGGCATCGAGCAGGCCTTCGGCGCGAATGGTGTTGAGCTTGCTGCCGATCAGATCAAACGCCTCGTCCCAGCTGATCGGAACAAAACCAGGATCTTCGTTGCGCCCTTTTTTCGGGTTGCTGCGCTTCATCGGGTTTAGCACACGATTCGGGTTGTAGGTTTTTTGCACCAGGCCGTAGGCCTTGACGCAGACCTTGCCGCCACCCGGATGAACATTGGCGGCGCAGAAGTTGGGCTCGACCTCGGTGGCCACGCCCTGTTCGACCTTGACGGTGAGCAAGTCGGGCCCGGCAACGCACTGGTAGCAGTAGGTTGGGACGTTGCGCACGTCCTTGGGTTCAAGCTTCATTCATGAGTCTCCAAATGATATCGTTTTTACGACGAACCAATGCACAAACACAGCATTGGAATTTTGGCAATTCCAACATCCCTGAATACGATGAAAATCCATTGGGTGTATTGTTGCACTAGAATGCGATAATTAGTTGAGATACATCAAAAATGAGCACAATTGCCGCCTCAAGTGCGCCACCAAAGCGATTTAAAAAAATGTTATCTAAAGTACCACCAACCCGGTCGGCTGAGCCACACGCTGAGACACTGCAGATTCGACCCGTGCGCCACACTGACCTGGATGCGGTGATTGCAATTGATACCATGGTGACGGGCCTTGAAAAACGTGCTTACTGGAATTCACTCTATCGACGCTACGCCGATGCAGTGGCCACTGGCCAACATTTTTTGGTGGCGGTTCAGGGTGAGGAAACTGTCGGCTTTGCCATCGGCGAGGTGCGTGACTGGGAGTTCGGCGCTCCGCCTTGTGGCTGGGTGTTTGCTATTGACGTCCATCCGCAGGCCCGTCTGGCCGGGGCGGCGACACAACTGCTCAAGGCGATTTGTGACAATTTCCGCAAGGCCGGTGTCAGCAAGGTACGAACCATGCTCTCGCGTGACAACACGCTGATCCTGTCTTTTTTTCGCAGTCAGGGCATGATGATCGGTCCTTTCATTCCGCTCGAACTCGATCTTGAACCCTGATCTTGGCAGCGACACGGTTTGACTTTTCATGAAACTACAACAGAACACGCGCCTGGCGCTGTATAGCCTGCTTGAGTTTGCGGCTGATCCGGAGCGCCAAATCTCAGCCGCTGAAATTGCGCAAAAATATGCCGTGTCATCGCACCATTTGGCAAAGGTGTTGGCTGAGTTGTCGCGTGTGGGCATGGTGCAATCGGTACGGGGTGTGGGCGGTGGCTACCGCTTTGTCGGCAATGCGCGCCGACTCACTTTGATGGATGTGATCTCGCGTTTTGAAGAGGTACTGCCGGTTGAGAATATGCACGACCAGCAAACACCGGTGGGCAAGGCGCTGGCCTCGGTGCTGTCCGAGATTGACGAAATCGCCAAGGCGTCGATGAGCTCGATCACACTGGAAACCATGTTGCGCATTGCCGAGCGTTGTCCTGTTTAGCTGACGCTGGCCAGGCGGGTTCTGGCCTGACTCAAAGCGACGCGTTGTTGCAGATCGGCCCAACTCTCATCAATTTCTGCTTGCAGTGTGGCGATGTCGGCGCTCAACGTGTTCCGGTAACGACGCTGCAGCGCCAGGTAGTCGGTCACGGGGCGGGTCTTGCTGGTGTGGTTGAGCGTGTAGCGCTGGCCATCCTCCACTTCGTAGAGCGGGAAGGCGCCACACTCAACCGCGTAGCGGGCGGTCTGCAAACCGGCATCGTCGGCCACACCCCAACCATCCAGGCACGGGATGAACAGCGTGATGATGCGTGTGCCCTGCATATTCTTGGCTTTTTCGACCTTGCGCAGCAGGTCGGGCAAATGTCCGGCACTGGCGGTGGCAACATAGGGGACCCGGTGCGCGGCCATGATCTCGATCAGATTCTTTTTGCGTACGCTCTTGCCCATCGGGGTCGAGCCATTGCGCGCAAAGTGGGGTGTGGAGGACGACATCTGCGCCCCGGTGTTCATGTAACCCTCATTGTCCAGGCAGATGTAGAGAAAGTTTTCATTGCGCTCGGCCGCCGAAGACAGGCACTGAAAACCGATGTCATAAGTGCCGCCGTCACCGGCCAATACCAGCACCTGGGTGTCATGTTTACCCTGGGCGTCGAGCGCGCGGCGCAATCCGCTGGCGGCCGCAGCGCTGGACTCCAGCGTGGGTTGATAGACCGGAATGCGCAGCGAGCTGTAGGGCTGCGGCCCGGCAATGATGGCCATGCATGACGGTGGAATCACCGCCATGGTATTGGGGCCCATGACGCTGAGCACATGGCGCACCGACAGCGCGTCAATGCAACCCGGGCAGGCGGCGTGACCCGAGCACAGCATCGGGTCTTGGTTGGCGGATGTAATCGGGATCATGCTAGCGTACCCACTGTGACTCGCCCAGTGCTTCGCTGTGGCTCGCCTGGTTGACGAATTCGACTATTTTTGCCGGCGAGACATTGACCCCGCCGACTCCGGCCAGCAGACCGTGGATGCGGGGTGTTACGGCACTGCCGTAAAGTGCTGCGCGCAGCTCCTGGTGCAGCACACCGCCGTGACCCGGCGAGTAGTTGCGATCGAGCACGATGACCTCTTCGATCCCGCTTAGAGCCTCGATCAAGGCCTGCGTGGGCAGCGGCCGAAACAGGCGCACCTTGACCAGACCGACGGCCAGACCGGACTCGCGTAGCAGATCCACGGCATCGCGTGCCGTGCCACACATGCTGCCCATGGTGACAATCACCGCGGCAGCACCATCGCAGCGGTAACGCTCGATCACACCGTAGCTGCGGTCGGTCAATCGTGACCATTCCTGGTCAGCTTGGGTGGCCAGCTCAGGAACGCGTGCCATGGCTTCACCCAAAGCCTGGCGGTGTCGGAAAAACATGTCTTGCGTCACCACATTGCCCCATGACTCCACATGGTCGGTGTCGAGCCGGTGCGGTGGATCGAAGGTCGGCAAATAGGCATCGACCAATTCCTGGCTGGGAATGAGCACCGGCTCCATGGCGTGCGAAACGTAGAAGGCATCAAGGTTGACCAGGGTCGGCACCAGCACCTGCTCGGCTACGCGAAAAGCCTGAATCACGGTGTCAAGTGCTTCCTGCGCGCTCTCGACGTAGTACTGAATCCAGCCGGTGTCACGTTGCGCCAGGCTGTCGGTCTGATCTGGCCAGAACGCCCAGGGCGAAGCCACGGTGCGGTTGACGTTGGCCATCACGATCGGCGCGCGTGCGCCGCTGGCATAGTGCAGCAGCTCGTGCATCAACAAGATTCCCTGCGAGGCGGTGGCGGTAAAGACCCGCGTACCGACCAGCGAGGCCGGAATGCAGGCCGACATCACCGAATGCTCGGACTCGGGTGTGATGATTTCAGCATCGAAATTGCCTTCGGCCTGGAATTGGGTGAGTTGCTCCAGGATCGGTGTTTGTGGCGTGATCGGGTACACCGGAACTACCATCGGACGTGCCAGTCGCGCCCCCCAAGCAACGGCCTGGTTACCGGTCAGCAACACGGCCTTGTTTTTCGTACTCATCGCAACTCCTCCTGCATCTTCATCGAGCCGGTCGGGCATTCCCTGACACACATGCCGCAACCTTTGCAGTAGTCGGTTAACACGATGTAGCCATCACCGACGCGCTTGATGGCCATGTCGGGGCAATACACCACGCAGTTGTCGCAGTGGATGCAGGTACCACACGAGAAGCAGCGCTCGCTCTCCGCCAATGCTTGCTCCAGTTCCAGGCCCAGTTGTACTTCAGCCTCGCGCTGAAGACGCTCGTGTGCGTCCAACAGGCCAGTTCGCTCGCGCTCGGCCTTGGGGTAATAAAAAGTGCTGATGGCCGCCAGAGGTACCAGTGGTTCCTCGTAGTAGGGCGCTGGTGTACTGCTCGCACCGGCTTCGTGCTGGCGCAGCTCGCGTGCGATGGCTTGCGCCGCGCGTTGGCCCATGCCGATCGCCTCAGTGACAAAACGCGCCATACTGGTCATATCGCCGCCGGCGTAAATGCCGACGCTGCTGGTGGCCAGTTGGGTATCGGTTTGCAGCAAGCCGCCAGTCGTGGCAAAGCCTTCGCCCAGCACCGAGAGTTCGGGGTCCTGCCCGATGGAACTGATGATGGCATCGGCACTCAGAATGAAACTGCTGCCTGCTATCGGTGTGAGGGTGAACTGCCCGCGCTCTGCGCCGGGAACAAAAGCCACGCGTGTGCAACTCAGAGTCAAGCCCTTGGTGCCGCGATCAACGGTGCTGTCCAGCCGCGCGCCGTCCACCAGGGTAATGCCCTCTTCGAGTGCTTCAACCACTTCTTGTGCTTGCGCCGGCATCTGCTCGCGTTGCTCCAGCGCCAGCAGCGTGACGCTGTGGCCGAGTCGGCGGGCGCTGCGGGCGGCGTCTAGAGCAGCGCTGCCTCCGCCAATCACTATCAGCCGATGACCCAGGGCCAAGGGCTTGCCCGCGTTGGCCGCAGCAAGATAGGCGGCACCGTCGCAGACCCAGGGCTGGCTGTAATCGAGCGTGGGCAGGCGCTTGTTGCGCTCTGCACCCAGCGCCAGGTAGAGCGCATTGTGTTGTTCACGCAAGCGTTGGAAACCGTCGGCACCTTCAATGCGGTGATTGCATCGGACCGTGACGCCCAGCGCCACAATGCGCGCAATTTCGCTGTCCAGCACCTCGCGTGAGAGCCGGTAAGCGGGGATGCCGTAGCGCATCAAGCCACCCAGCTGGGCCTGCGCTTCAAACAGCGTGACGGCATAACCCATGCGTCGCAAATGGTAAGCGGCCGATAGACCCGAAGGACCGCCGCCGACGATGGCCACATGCCCGGTCTGCGCTGTGGCAGCACTGTCAAATGCCCAGTCTTGCGCCAGCGCTTGATCGCCAATAAAGCGTTCGAGCTTGCAAATCGACAAAGCCTCGTCGAAGCCCGCGCGGTTGCAAGCCGCTTCGCACGGGTGGTGGCAGATTCGCCCGGCGATGGAGGGGAACGGGTTGTGGCGGATGAGCACCTGCCAGGCCGCCTTGAAATCACGCGTACGCGCCAGAGCTATCCACTCGGCGATGTCGCCACTCACCGGGCACGCGCCATGGCATGGCGAAGGCGCATTGATGTGATGGGCCAGCGCTGCGCGCCAGGTGCCGGTCTTGATGACGTCGGTGCTGCCCGTGGTCCAGGTGGTGGGAATGAGCGTTGCAACTGGTTTGGCGATTAGGGCGCTCATACTTCGATCCCCAGAAGTTGTTCTTCAGCCCAACGGTAGCCTTCGACGCAGGCCGCTACATTCTCTTCGTGTTGCCGGGGCACTTCATCCGTCAGCGTTTTCGACAATATGGCCAAGGTGGGTGCCTGAATGACGCGGGCTAGGGCGCCGAGCAAAGCCGAGTTGACGATGCGACCAAGCCCTTGCTCGCGCGAGATCGTCAAGGCATCAATCGGCACAACACGTTTTCCTGGCAGGATTTTTGAAAATTCGGCCGCACTGCGTGCCGAGTTCACCACAATCAGGGTGCTGGCATCAGCGGCAGCCAGCAGGCGGCCTTCGAGCAGGCTGGCATCGAAGCACAAAATGGCATCGGCGCGTTCGATGTCGCAGCGCACGCGCACTGGTTTGTCGTCCGCCCGAATGTAGGAATTGACCGGTGTGCCACGGCGCGCGCCGCCATAAGTGGCAAAGCACTGAACATAAAGTCCTTGTGCATGAAAAGCGCTGGCCAGCAGGTTGCCGGCAGTCTGGGCGCCCTGGCCGCCGCGGCCCTGGATGATGATTTCAAGCAACTTGTTGTCTCTTTCTGGAGGGTTGCCTGGCGCGATGTGCCTAGCAGACTTCCGTTTGTTGTGTTCGCAGTAGGGATTTGAATGTTTGCAAATTTAAGCGCTTTGCTGCCATCTGTCCAATTGATTATTTAAATTTGCTACATTCACCAAACCAATATTGCTTTTCGAGCCGAATCCGGAATCATGAATTTCAGGCAACTAGATCTCAACCTGCTGCGGGTGCTGTGCGCAATTTATCGACTGGGCTCGGTGACCGAGGCCGGGCGTCAGTTGGCCTTGTCGCAGTCTGCCACCAGCAATGCGCTGGCCCGCTTGCGCGTTTTTTTTGACGACGAGTTGTTTGTGCGTTCTGTGCGTGGCTTGAATCCGACCAGCAAGGCAGCGCGCATCGTGCCGGGCGTGCTCGCCCATCTGCACAGCCTGGAATCGACCGTGATGAGCACGGAAGGCTTTGTTGCCGCGAGCAGCACGATTCATTGGCGCTTGTCGCTCTCGGACCTGGGCGAGATGATGTTTTTGCCGTTGCTGGCGCAAGCCTTTCGTGATGGTTCGCCACACAGTCAACTCTCCAATGTGTCAGTGGCGGCCCAACAGGTTAGCGCCGCGTTGGGTGCGCATGATATCGATCTGGCGATCGGGATTCTGAGCCCGGGACACAATTCGATTGCCAGTGAGCGCCTGTTTAAGGAACGCTTTGTGGCGATCGCGGCGAGCGACTGGCAGCCTGCCAGCGGTCGCTCGGGTGCCAGTACTCAAGTCAATGCCAGCTTGAGCGCCCGGCAGTTGGCCAAGGTTCCACTGGCAGTGGCGGCTCCTGCGGCCACCCTTCATGGCAGTGTGGACTTTATGCTGAACAAGCTCAAACTGAGTGACAGCATTGTGCTGCGGGCGCGCCATTACGGTGCTTTGCCCGAGTTGGTGTTGCGCAGCGACTTGGTCGCCATTGTGCCGCTGATGTACGCCAATTCCCTGGCGCGGCGCTACGCAGTGCGTATCTGGGAATTGCCCGAGCATGGGCCGAGCTACGATGTGAGTATGCTCTGGCATCAAAGCGCCACGCAAGACTTGGCGCACACTTGGCTGCGCGCACTGGTGCGGCGGTTATTTCAACGTGAATGCTAAAGGTTTTTCGATGCAAAGTCTTGATCTTGGAGTTTTGCGTGACGCACTGAATTGGCACCAGGCGGGTCATGCGGTGACGTTGTTTACTGTGGTGCAAACCTGGGGCAGTGCGCCGCGACCTGCTGGCGCACTGCTGGCGGTGCGTGACGATGGCCTGCTCAGTGGTTCAGTATCAGGCGGTTGCGTTGAAGACGATTTGGTTGCCCGCGTCAAAGCAGTTGATGGTGCTGGCGCTGCGCTCCAAAAGCCGACGTTGATCGTCTATGGCGTCAGCCAGGAAGAAGCCAGCCGTTTCGGTTTGCCCTGCGGCGGCACTTTGCGTCTGCTGCAAGAGCCATTGCTCGACTGCACCTGGGTGACACAGTTGCTGGCCCGCACGGTGGCGCATGAGTTGGTGACACGCACCGTGACTTTGACCACTGGTGCAGTGCAACTCTCGGGTGCGCTGCCGGGACAAACCTTGCAGTTTGATGGAGTCACGCTGAGCAGCGTGTTTGGCCCGCAATGGCGTTTATTGCTGATCGGCGCAGGCCAGCTGTCGCAGGCGGTGGCGCAGATTGCCGTCATGCTTGACTTTGAAGTGCTGGTGTGTGACCCGCGCGAAGAATATGCCGGTACGCTGCTCGCTGGGTTGCCTGGCCTGCGGCGCATCGAGGGCATGCCCGATGATGCCGTGCGCGAACTGGTGCCTGACGCCCATACCGCCATCGTGGCACTCACACACGATCCCAAGCTCGACGATATGGCCTTGATCGAAGCGCTGCAATCGGGTGCCTTTTATGTCGGCGCGCTAGGCTCACGGCGCAACCAGCAGGTGCGCAAGCAGCGATTGGCGGAGCACTTCGATTTGAGCTCTGAACAATTGGCGCGCCTGCACGGTCCGGTCGGTTTGGCGCTGGGTGCCAAAACACCGGCCGAAATTGCGGTGGCCATCATCGCTGAGATTGTGCAGGTCAAAAACGTTGCTGTTGAGGCAACGCCCACCACGGCCGGTTGTGCCTTGCCTTGAGTGCGCCGGTCGTCATTGTTTTAGCCAGTGGACGCGGTGCGCGCTTTACCGCCTCCGGCGGCGCGTCTCCCAAACTGCAGGCCCAGTTGGCGGGAAAAACGGTGTTGCAACATACGCTCGATGCGGTGCAGGCCAGCGGCTTGCCGTGCTACCTGCAAGACAGTGGTCAGCCGGGCATGGGCGATTCGATTGCGGCGGCAGTGCGCGCCACCTGGCAGTCTGATCCGCAGTGCTCCGGCTGGTTGATCCTGCCCGCTGATTTGCCCCTGATTCAAAGTACCACCTTGTGTGCGGTGGCGGCGGGATTGCGTGATCATGAAGTGGTGCAACCGGTTTATCGCGGGCAGTGTGGCCATCCGGTTGGGTTTAGCGCAACTTGTGGTCAGGCCCTCATGAAATTGAAAGGCGATAAAGGCGCTGTCTCAGTGGTTCAGGCGAACGCCGCTCTTGCTTTGATCGTCGATGATGTGGGGTGCGTCACCGACATTGATACCGTCGCCGATTTGCGCGCTGCTGAGCGGCTGCTGCGCCGCAGCTTGTCACCTTAGCGCATCGTCGTGCTCAACGCCTGATCGTTGCGCTCGATCAGTTCAATCTGGTAGCCGTCCGGGTCGGTGACAAAGGCAATCACGGTGTTGCCACCTTTGACCGGTCCGGCTTCGCGCGTCACCTTGCCGCCAGCGGCCTTGATATTTTCGCAAGCGGCGCGGCAATCGGGTACGCCGAGTGCGATGTGGCCAAAAGCGGTGCCCAATTCGTAGGAGTCAACGCCCCAGTTGTAGGTGAGTTCAATCTCGGCTTGCTCCGGGTTGCCGCCAAAGCCAACGAAGGCCAAAGTGTATTGGTAGGCTGGGATTTCTGTGGTGCGCAGCAGTTGCATGCCCAGCACTTGGGTGTAGAAGTCTATCGAGCGTTGCAGGTTGCCAACGCGTAGCATGGTGTGGAGGAATTTCATGGTGCCGATTGTGGCGCAAATTCAAACACCAGGCAGGTGGTGGTGGCGTGGGCATAGAGCGTGCCGTCGGCTCCCACCAAACGTCCCTCAGCGGTAGCCAGTTGGCGCCCGCAATGGATCACTTTGCCTTCAGCGCGCACGCGTGGCACTTTTGGAGTCAGCGCCCGGACAATGTTGATGCTCAATTCTGCCGTGGTGTAGGCTTGGCCCGGTTTGAGCCGAGTATGGACGGCACAGGCCAGGGCCGAGTCGAGCAGGGTGGCAAACCAGCCGCCATGCACCGTGCCCATTGGGTTCAAATGCGCCGCGCCTGGCGTGCCTTGAAATACGGCGCTGCCGATCCCGGCTTCGACCAGCAGGAAGTCCAGCGTTTGTGCGATGGGCGGGTAAGGGAACTCGCCCCGCAGCATGGCCTGCATCAATTCCAGCCCCGTTTTTCCTGCTATCTGGTCGGCTCGGGCCACACCCGGCCCGACGCCCGCATCCAACACCGCGCGGATAGATTTTTCCTGAGCGAGCCAGGTGTCAAGATGGTTGATTTTGGTCATATGCTGTCAGTTCCTATGATGTGTTGCCGCAGCGAAGTCCTGCAAGACACCGTTGCCCCACCGACTCTATTACAAACTGGTATCGGCATCGGTGGTTTGAAATGTGGAGGACAGAGCTGGCTCGCTTCGCCTGACATCGGTCTCAGCCGATGGCACACAGCTGCGGTCTGTCCCACAAGCTTGTAAAAATGTATAAAAAAAGGGCTGGTCTTGCGACCAGCCCTTAAGGAGTCCCTGAACCTGTTGGTTACGAAAGGACCCGAGGAGACAACCGGTAGAAACGAGAGGTTTCTGAAAAATTTACCTGGGTGAGGTATCTCAGGGTTTTCCCTATTTTACAAGAAAGTCATCGGAAAAAAGAAAATTTTCTCTACTTCACCTAAGCGTTACAAATTAGCGCTTTTTTGCGGCCGACTTGGCTGCGTTGGAAGCGGTAGCGCTGACTGCATTGAAATTGGTTTCGGCCAGATCGGTGGCTTGTTGCACTGCTTTTTGCATCGATTCCAAGGCATTGCTGGCGGCAGCCACTGCACTCTTCATCACGGCAACAGCGGTTTCAGAACCAGCCGGTGCGTTTTTTGCGGCATTGTCCACCAAGCCCATGAATTTTTCCTGTGCTTGCGCCGCCTGGCCTTCGAAGGCTTTGCTGAAATCAGAGGCCGAGCCAGTAGCGATGTCATACAGATGACGACTGTAAGCGGCAGTTTTTTCAGCCAGGGGCTGAAACAGGCTCGATTGCAGAGCCAGTAGCTCTTGGGCATCTTTTACACTGAGCAGCGCTTTTGCCTTTTCGCTGGTTTCAGTCAGAGCTGCTTTGGAAGCAGCCAGGTTGAGCTCAACCATCTTCTCAACGCTCTCAAAGGCCTTGGAAGTCAGACCCAGTAGGGTTTCAACGTTTGTTTTTTGGGAAGCCAGAACTTGTTCAGTGGTAAGCATATTAAATTCTCCAATAAAAAAGAGGTTATCAAACAGTATCTGCGCCTGAACCCAGCTCTTGCTTGATTTATGTTGCAGTGCAGCATAAGTCGAATTATAGGGTAATCCCGAATATTTGCAAGATTTTTATTGCGTCGCAGCAATTCAGAAGGTATTTCTGAACAAAAACATTTCTTACGGGTCTCCACGGTCATTGTGTCAGTGCCGTCACAATGCAACCGTGTGAATGCAACGCTGTTTCTATAGCGTCGGGTTTGAGGCCGCCGATTACGCCAACGCTTGTCCGCCGCCGAAGCTGCTTTGCACCGGTGCGCTGCCACCCAGACTGACACGAACCGCGCAGTATTTGAACTCGGGTATTTTGGCGAAGGGATCGAGCGCCGGGTTGGTCAGCTTGTTGATGGCCGCTTCGTAATAGCAGAATGGTACAAAAATAACGCCCTGTGGTGAGCTGTCATCGCAACGTGCATAGAGCGTGACCGAGCCGCGTCGCGAGGCGATGGTGATCACATCGCCCGGCTTGGCACCGATCGCCGCCAGATCAAGCGGATGTACTAGCGCGGTTGGATCGGGTTCAATCGCATCGAGCACGCTGGCACGGCGCGTCATGCTGCCGGTGTGCCAGTGCTCCAACTGGCGCCCGGTGATCAGCACCATGGGGTAATCGGCATCGGGTCGTTCGTTGGCCGGGATAATGTCTGCGGGAACAAAGCGGGCGCGCCCGGTGGCGGTTGGAAAGTCATCGACAAACACCACCGACTGGCCGGGGTCTCCTTCCATTTGGCACGGGTAAGTCACCGCGTGTTCGCGCTCCAGCCGATCCCAGGTGATGCCGGCAATGCTGGACATGGTGTGGCGCATTTCGTCAAATACTTCAGAGACATGCTGGTAGTGCCAGTCCAGGCCCAGGCGTGCGGCAATTTGCTCGATGATCCACAAATCCTGCCGCGCGTCGCCCGGCGGGTTGATGGCTTGGCGACCCATCTGCACGATCCGGTCGGTGTTGGTAAAGCTGCCGGTCTTCTCGGGGAAAGCGCTGGCCGGCAAAATGACATCGGCCAGATAGGCGGTTTCGGTCAGAAAAATATCCTGTACCACCAGATGCTCCAACGCAGCCAGTGATTCACGCGCATGGTTGGCGTCGGGGTCGGACATGGCCGGGTTTTCACCCATGATGTAGAGACCATGAATTTCACCTTGGGTGATGCCTTGCAGCACCTCTGTGACGGTCAAGCCGGGCTGTGTATCAAGGGTGCCTGCGGGCAGGTTCCAGGCGGCTTCAAAACGGGCTTGCGCCTGGGCGTTGTCCACGCGCTGGTAGTCGGGGTACATCATCGGGATCAAACCCGCATCGGACGCCCCCTGCACATTGTTTTGACCGCGCAGCGGGTGCAAGCCGGTGCCGGGCCGACCGATCTGGCCGGTCATCAGTGCCAGCGCAATCAGGCAGCGGGCATTGTCGGTTCCATGGACATGCTGGGACACGCCCATGCCCCACAGAATCATGGAAGCCCTGGACGTGGCATAGAGCCGCGCCACATATTTGATGGAGTCGGCATCGATGCCACAAATGGGCGCCATCGCTTCGGGGCTGTAGCCGGCGACATTTTGTTTCAACTCTTCGTAACCGACAGTGCGGCTGGCGATAAATTCTTTGTCAACCAGATTTTCACTCACGATAACGTGCATCATGGCGTTGAGCAAGGCCACGTCGGTGTCGGGCTTGAACTGCAGGAAGCGGTGCGCGATGCGCGCCATGTCGGATCGACGCGGGTCGCAGATTACCAATTTTGTGCCGTTTTTGACGGCATTTTTGATCCAGGTGCCCGCCACCGGGTGATTGACGGTGGGGTTGGAGCCGATCACGATGACGACCTCCGCCTGGGCCACGTCGATGACCGGGTTGGAGACGGCACCGGAGCCAAGACCTTCGAGCAAAGCCACCACGGATGAAGCATGGCAAAGACGGGTGCAATGGTCCACGTTGTTGCTGCCAAAGCCGGTGCGCACCAGTTTCTGGAACAGATAAGCTTCTTCGTTGCTGCCTTTGGCCGAGCCAAAACCAGCCAGTGACTTCTTGCCATATTGGTCGCGAAGCTGGCGCAACTTGCCGCCAGCGAGCTCCAGTGCTTCTTCCCAGGTGGCTTCCCGGAATACCTCCATGACGCGTGCCGGATCCATCGTGAAGTCGCCGCGCTTGGGCGCGTCGGAGCGGCGAATCAGCGGTTGCGTGAGCCGCTGCGGGTGGTTCGCATAATCAAAACCGTAACGCCCTTTGACACACAGGCGGGTGTGGTTGGCTGGGCCGTCACGACCTTCGACATAGAGAATCTTGTTGTCTTTGACGTTGTAGGTCAATTGGCAGCCAACGCCGCAATAAGGGCACAGCGAATCGACCTGTCTGTCCGGTAGCTGGAGTGCTACTTCGCGTGCCGGCATGAGTGCGCCGGTGGGGCAGGCCTGCACGCATTCGCCGCACGCCACGCAGGTGGATGCGCCCATGGGGTCATCCATGTCAAAAACAATTTTGGCGTGTTCGCCGCGAAAGGCCAGGCCAATCACGTCATTGACTTGTGCATCGCGACAGGCGCGCAGGCAGCGTGTGCACTGGATGCAGGCGTCCAGATTGACGGTGATGGCCGGGTGCGAGCAATCGGTTGCGACTTGTTGGCGCGCTGCAAAGCGGGGCTTGCCAACGGCCAATTTCCTGGCCCATTGATCGACTTCATTGTGCAGCGTATGGGCACTCTGGGGTTGATCGGCGAGCAGCAGTTCAAGCACCATTTTTTGCGAGGCAACGGCGCGTTCGCTGTTGCTACTGACTGTCATGCCGGCAGCAGGTGCGCGACAGCACGAGGCTGCCAGTGTGCGTTCGCCCTTGATTTCAACCATGCAGGCACGGCAGTTGCCGACCGGATTCAGCCCTTCCTTGTGGCAAAGGTGCGGTATTTCGACGCCCTCGCGTTGCGCGATCGTGAGCAGGGTCTCAGTGCTTTTGCCGACGACTTCACGGCCGTTGAGGTTGAACGTCACCAGCGGCGCATCGGCTTGCTCTGGTTCGGGTTTGATCATCGCATTCATATTGATTCTTTGCGCGTCTGTTTTGTCAATTCAGCAATCAGACAAGTTCATGGGGAAAGTACTTGATCACGCAGTCGATTGGATTGGGTGCGGCCTGACCCAGGCCGCAGATGGAGGCGTCGCGCATCACCGCTGAGAGCTCTGCCAGTAGCGCGGTGTCCCACTTTGGTTGTGAAATCAAAAGCTCTGCTTTGGCGGTGCCGCTGCGGCACGGTGTGCATTGGCCGCAGGATTCGTGTTTGAAAAATCGCGTCAAGTTTCGCGCCGCACTGACCGCACTGTCTTGATCCGACAGCACCATCACAGCCGCCGAACCGATAAAACAGCCGTAAGGCTGCAAGGTGTCGAAATCCAAAGGGATATTGTTCATGGCGGCGGGCAAAATGCCGCCCGAGGCACCGCCCGGCAGATAGGCGTAGAAGTTGTGACCGTCTTGCATACCGCCGCAATACTCATCAATCAGCTCTTGAATCGTAATGCCGGCCGGGGCCAATTTGACGCCTGGATTTTTGACGCGCCCTGAGACTGAAAATGAGCGCAATCCCTTACGGCCATTTTTTCCGTGCGAGCTGAACCAGGCGCTGCCTTTTTCCACAATCTCGCGCACCCAGAACAGCGTTTCAAAATTGTGTTCCAAGGTGGGACGACCGAACAGCCCAACTTGCGCAACGTAGGGCGGGCGCAGACGTGGCAGGCCGCGTTTGCCTTCAATGGATTCGATCATGGCTGACTCTTCACCGCAGACGTAGGCCCCGGCACCGCGTCGCAAAACGATCTCTGGCAATCCGGCCACCGGCGGGGAACGTTTGAGCTCTGCCAACTCGGCTTCAAGCAGTGCCCGGCAACCGTGGTACTCGTCACGCAGGTAAATATAAATCCGGCTGATGCCGACCGCCCAGGCCGCAATCAGCATGCCCTCAATGAAACGATGCGGGTCACGCTCCAGATAGACCCGGTCCTTGAAAGTGCCGGGCTCGCCTTCGTCGATATTGACCGCCATCAGACGCGGTGCAGTTTCGGCCCGGACGATGCGCCATTTGCGCCCGGACGGAAAACCGGCGCCGCCCAGACCGCGCAGGCCGGAATCTTCCAAGGTCTGGATGACGGATTCAAGGTCGCGTTTACTGTTCATGCAGTCTTTGAGCAAGGCATAGCCACCGGCGGACTGGTAACTGGCATAGTCGATAAAACCCGATGGAACGTGCTGTACCTGGTGTGCTGTGACCTTGAGCGCCACCGCTTCCACGCTGGCGTTGGGCACCGGGTTCTGTCCCACCACCACCACCGGCGCCTGTTCGCAACGACCGACGCAGGGTGCGCTAATGACGCGTACCTCTTTGCCCAGTAGCTTGGGAAGTTTGGCTAGCAATTCGCGCGCACCCGCCATTTCGCACGACAAACTGTCGCAGACGCGCACCGTCAGAGCAGCCGGAGCGGCTTCGCCTTCCTTGACCACATCAAAGTGATGGTAGAAGGTGGCAACTTCATACACCTCGGTTTGCGCCAAGCGCATCTCTTGCGCCAAGGCTGCTAGATGCGAAGCCGACAAATGGCCGAAGCGGTCCTGTAGTTTGTGCAAATGCTCAATCAGCAAATCGGCTTGACGCGATTCAGTACCTAGAAGCGCTTGCACCTGGGCCAAGGCGAGCGGATCCACGCGACGCCCTTTGGGCTTGGAGCGCGCCTTTACTTTGATGTGGGCGGCGTCGACGATGGGGATGATGCTGGCCTTGGAAGAGAGTTCTGTCATCGCAAATCGCCTAAAAATCTGTCACACAATGTGGGTGCCGCCAGGAGCAGGAGACCCCGCCGGTGCCCTGCTCTTGCTTGCAACTGACGATGTCTTACTTGATCAGACCGGCACCGCGCGCCCACTTGTACTTCGCGCCCAGCACCGCGACCGGAATTTCGGTCGAGTAAGCGTAGGCGGGAATGCCGTGCTCATACAGGTATTGTGCCGCTTCCTCGACTTCAACGTCGCCGGCCAGCGAGACCACGATCGGTTTCTCGATGCCCTTAGCGCGCATTTCGTCGCGCGCCTCGACAATGATCCTGGCGAACACCATCGGCGGCGTGACGATGGTATGCCAGTAGCCGAGAATCAACGAGTGGATGCGATCATCCGAGAGCCCCAGCAAGACCGTGTTCTTGTAGGTTTGCGGTGGTTCGCCGCCGGTGATGTCGACCGGGTTTCCGGCGGCGCCGAAGGGCGGGATGAACTTGCGGAAAGCCGCATCGAGATCGGCCGGCATCGGCATCAGGGTCAGATTGTTGTCGACGCAGGCGTCGGACAGGAGCACGCCGGAGCCGCCCGCACCGGTGATGATGACCACGTTTTCACCTTTCGGCGTCGGCAGCACCGGCACGCCACGGGCAAAGTCGAGCAGGTCGCGCAGGCTGCGGGCACGGATCACGCCGATCTGGTTGAGCACGTCTTCGTAGATCTTGTCGTTGCCGGCCAGCGCGCCGGTGTGAGAGCTGGCGGCTTTGGCGCCGGCGGAGGTGCGACCGGCCTTCAACATGATCACCGGCTTCTTCTTTGAGACACGGCGCGCGACTTCGGCGAAGGCGCGGCCATCCTTGAGGTCTTCACAGTGTTGGGCGATGACCGTGGTGTTCGGGTCCTGCTCGAAGAAGATCAGCAGATCGTCTTCGTCGATGTCGGACTTGTTGCCCAGACCGACGATCGCGGACACGCCCATCTTGGCCGAACGGCTGAAGCCGATGATGGCCATGCCGATACCGCCGGACTGCGACGACAACGCGGCGGACCCCTTGACATCGTAAGCCGTGCAGAAGGTGGCGCAGAGATTGGCCGGGGTGTAGTAGAAGCCGTAAATGTTGGGCCCCATCAGGCGGATGTTGTATTTGCGACCGATAGTGACGAGTTCTTCCTGCAAGGCATGCTCGCCGGTCTCGGCATAGCCGGAGGGAATCAGCACGGCCCCGGCGATCTTCTTCTCGCCACATTCGATCAATGCGGCGGCAACGAACTTGGCCGGAATCGCGAACACTGCGGTATCGATTTCACCCGGAACGTCCTTGACGCTCTTGTAAGCCTTGTAGCCCATGATCTCCGGTGATTTCGGATGGATCGGGTAGATGTTGCCCTTGTAGCCGCCATTGATCAGGTTCTTCATGACCGAGTTGCCGATCTTGCCGTTCTCGTCCGAGGCGCCGATCACCGCCACCGACGCGGGGCTCATGATGCGTTTCATGCTGGCCAAAACTTCGGCTTCGGGCGGGCGGTAACGGGGCGTTTTGGGCGCGAAATCGACCACGATGCGCACGTCGGCAGCGATAGCGCTGTCCTTGGTGGCGAACACCGGGTTCAAGTCCATTTCGGAGATTTCCGGAAAGTCGCTGACCAGTTCGCTGACGCCGACGATGAGTTTGGCCAGAGCTTCGCGGTCGACCGGATCGCTGCCGCGAACACCCTTGAGCATTTCGGCGGCCTGAATGCCGTCGAGCATCGAGAGTGCGTCCTCCCGGGTGGCTGGGGCGAGGCGGAAAGTGATGTCTTTCAGGACCTCGACCAGTACGCCGCCCAGGCCGAATGCGACCAATTTGCCGAAGCTGTTGTCGGTAACGGCGCCGATGATGACCTCCTGGCCGCCCTTGAGCATTTGTTGCACCTGGACACCGATGATCTGGGCATCTGCCTTGTACTTCCTGGCATTGGCGATGATGGTGTCGAAACCCTTGGCAGCTTCTTCCGCGCTTTTTACGCCGACCAGCACGCCACCGGCTTCGGTCTTGTGCAGTATGTCCGGCGAAACGATCTTCATCACCACCGGGAAACCCATCGCGGCAGCGAGCTTTTGCGCTTCAGCGGCGCTAGCTGCAACAGCTTCCTGCGGTACGGCGATGCCGTAAGCGTCGCAAATCAGCTTGCCTTCCGGGGCGGTAAGCGAATCTCTTCCAGCCGCCTTGACGGCGTCGAGAATTGTTCGGACCTTGGTTTTATCTTTTGTCATTTCATTTCATCCTAAAAAACAGCACCCCATCCGGGACGCTGGAGAAGATCGGTTTTCAGATCACCTTGGCGGCGCGCAGTGCCGCAACTTGATCCTTGTTGTAGCCCAGTTCCGCGAGAACCTGCTCGGTGTGCTCACCCAGCAGGGGCGAGCGCGTCACTTCGGTGGAACTGTCGGACATCTTGATCGGATTGCCGACGCTGAGATATTTGCCGCGCGTCGGGTGATCGACCTCGACGATGGTCCCGGTCGCACGCAACGAGGGCTCGTGGGCGATCTCTTTCATCGAGAGGATGGGGCCGCAGGGGATGTCGAACTCGTTGAGGATGTCCATGGCCTCGAACTTGGTTTTGGTCTTGGTCCATTCTTCGATGGTGGCGAAAATCGCCATCAGTTTGGGCAGGCGCGCGGCCGGTTTGGCGTATCCTGGATCGGTGATCCAGCCTTCCTTGCCGATCACCTTGCAGATCGCGCCCCAGACCGGCGCCTGCATGATGAAGTAGATATAGGCATTGGGATCGGTCTCCCAGCCCTTGCATTTCAGGATCCAGCCGGGCTGGCCGCCGCCCGAGGCATTGCCGGCGCGCGGCACGGCTTCGCCGAATTGGCCATCCGGATATTGCGGATATTCGTTCATCACCCCGGTGCGCTCCAGGCGCTGCTGATCGCGCAGCTTGACGCGGCAAAGATTGAGCACGCCGTCCTGCATCGCGGCCAGCACCTTCTGCCCGCGCCCCGTCGTGTTGCGCTGGTAGAGTGCCGCGACGATGCCCAGGGCGAGATGCAAGCCGGTGCCGCTGTCGCCGATCTGCGCACCAGTAACCAGCGGCGGACCGTCGTCGAAGCCGGTCGTCGAAGCGGCTCCGCCGGCGCATTGTGCGACGTTCTCATAGACCTTGCAATCTTCGTAGGGTCCCGGGCCGAAACCCTTGACCGAGGCCACGATCATGCGCGGATTGAGTTGCTGGATGCGCTCCCAGGTGAAGCCCATGCGGTCCAGCGCGCCGGGTGCGAAATTCTCCACCAGCACGTCGCAGGTCTTGACCATGGTCTCCAGCACTTCCTTACCCATCGGGTTCTTGGTGTCGAGGGTGATCGAACGCTTGTTGTGGTTCAGCATGGTGAAATAAAGGCTGTCCACATCGGGGATGTCGCGCAGTTGGCTGCGTGTGATGTCGCCTTCCCCAGCGCGCTCGACCTTGATCACGTCGGCGCCCATCCAGGCGAGAAGCTGGGTACAGGTCGGACCCGATTGCACGTGAGTGAAATCGAGAATGCGAACGCCATCTAATGCTTTGCTCATGAATATCCTTTCAGTTTCCTATTGACACATGTTCTGGGCGGTGGTGCCGCGGCTTACTTCTTCGCCGCGGTTTTCGGGTTCAGACTCGTGATGCGCCCGCTTTCGGTGCCGGCGGTCTCATCGATGACGGCATTGATTAGCGTCGGTTTGCCAGAGGCAATGGCTTCGTTCATGGCCTGGGTCAGTTCGGCCGGGGTGGTCGCGTGTACGCCGACACCACCGAACGCTTCCATGATCTTGTCGTAACGTGCCCCCTTGACGAACACGGTTGGTGCGACGTCGGTTCCACCTGACGCATTGACGTCAGTGCCCTTATAGACACCGTTGTTGTTGAAGACGACCACGCAGATCGGCAGGTTGTAGCGACAAATGGTTTCCACTTCCATACCGCTGAAACCAAAAGCGCTGTCGCCCTCAATCGCGATGACCGGCTTGCCGGTGATCACCGCTGCGGCGACGGAAAAGCCCATACCAATACCCATGATGCCCCAGGTGCCGACGTCCAGGCGCTTGCGCGGCTGGTACATGTCAACGATGCTGCGGGTGAAGTCGAGCGTGTTGGCGCCTTCGTTGACCAGCATGGCATCCGGGTGGGCCTTGACGATGTCACGAATCGCACTCAATGCGCTGTGGTAGTTCATCGGCGACGGGTTCAGAGCCAGTGTGATCGCCATCTTTGCCTGGTTCTTGTCCTTGCGATCGGCGATCGCGCCGGTCCAATCGGCCGGAGCTTTGGCCCAGTTGGAGCCCATGCCTGCCAACAGCGCCGACACGCAGGAGCCGATGTCGCCGATCACCGGAGCCGCGATCGCCACATTGCTGTCAATTTCGGTCGGTGCGATGTCGATCTGGATGAATTGTTTGGCGTTGGGCGCACCCCAGGTCTTGCCCTTGCCGTGCGATAGCAGCCAGTTGAGGCGGGCACCGACCAACATCACGACATCGGCCTCGGCCAGCACATAAGAGCGCGCAGCCGATGCCGATTGCTCGTGAGTGTCAGGCAACAAGCCCTTGGCCATGGACATCGGCAGGTAGGGAATGCCCGTTTTCTCGACCAGAGCACGAATGTCGGCGTCGGCCTGGGCGTAAGCGGCCCCCTTGCCCAGCAGAATGAGCGGGCGCTTGGCGCCTTTGAGCAAATTAAGGGCGCGCTGGACTGAATCGGGTGCAGGGATCTGGCGCGGGGCCGCATCGACCACTTTGATCAGCGATTTTTTGCCGGCTTCGGCGTCCATGGTTTGGCCGAACAATTTGGCGGGGAGGTCAAGATAGACGCCGCCCGGACGGCCTGACAGGGCGGCACGAATGGCACGCGCAATGCCAACGCCGATATCCTGTGCATGAAGCACGCGAAAAGCCGCTTTGCACAGCGGTTTGGCGATGGCGAGCTGATCCATTTCTTCGTAATCACCCTGCTGCAGATCGACAATTTCGCGCTCGCTGGAGCCGCTGATCAAAATCATTGGAAAGCAATTGGTTGTCGCATTGGCCAGTGAGGTCAGGCCGTTGAGAAAACCGGGTGCCGAGACGGTCAGGCAAATGCCGGGCTTTTGGGTCAAAAAACCGGCGGCGGCGGCAGCGTTGCCAGCGTGCTGCTCGTGTCGGAACGAGATGACCCGCAGGCCTTCGCCCTGCGCCATGCGCGTCAGATCGGTGATGGGAATGCCAGGCAGACCGAAAATCGTGTCGATGCCGTTGAGTTTCAGGGCATCAATGAGTAGATGAAAGCCGTCGGTCAGGGCGGGTGATTGAGTTTCGTTTGTCATGATGAGATAGTTGTCTTTGTATAACTTCAAAAAGGGTTTACGAAGCGGCAGCAAGCCGTGGCGAACCCGCCAAAAAATCGTTCACCTGAGTCAAAGCAACTTCACTTCTACGTCGCCTTGGTGGGTGGATAAATGTGTCCCCAAACCGTCAAGGCGTATCATAGGAACCGAGGCAGCTTTCACCATTGACCGCGGTCAATTTTCGAGAAATAGCCCAGCCCTTGTGAGCAATTTTTTCTCTATTCGCACGCCCCTATGTCGCTCGTTGAAAATCACCCGGAAAAAAACATCATTCGCGTCCAGCTTAGGCAGAACATATTGCTCAAGGGGTTGAATGCGGACGAGTTCGCGGAACTTGAGCCTCATCTGGACGTGCTAGATTGTCACAAAGGGGATTTTCTGCTCAATCAGGGCGTGCATGAAATGGAGCAGTATTTCATACTGGACGGGCTTTTGAAGCGCGTCGTGACCAACGGCGTGGCCAAGGAAATGATCCTGCGCTTTTCTGCCGAGCGTGATATGGAAACCAGCTATGCCGCATGGTGCTTGAAAACGCCGACGCCCTACAGCATTGTCGCGGTGACGAAGGCGCGGGTTGCCAAATTACCGATGCCGCACTGGATTGCCTTCATCGAAAACCATTCTGACATCAAGAAAACGTTCGAGTATGACGTGATGCTCGGCATGAGCGAAATCATGGCCCACACCATCACGCTGCATTTGCTTGATGCTCCCGGAAGGGTGCACCGTTTTTTGCGCAAACACCCTGAACTCTTTGATCGAATTCCCAAGAAAGAGTTGGCCGCTTATCTGAACTTGTCGGCTGAAACGCTGAGCCGACTCAAACAGCACGGGAAAATCTGATCTCACGGGCATCTAATCAGTTGGGGACAGAGCTTGCTACATCCAACATCCCGTTTCCGGTTGGGGACAGAGCTTGTCGCTTCGCGTACTACGGTCTGTCCCACAAGTTTTCGGTTTGTAACTTCGGTCTGTCCCGCAAGACATAAAAAAGGCTGCTCAAGGCAGCCTTTTTGTCACTTGGAGTGGGGCCCCATTGTGAGACCGCACTACCGCAGAACACCGATGATTACTTTTCAACGGCGATTCTTTTTCTGATGATGGGCCTCAGAATGTAGAGCGCCAGGATCGCCGCTACGATGTCGAACGCGCTGGATATGTAGTAGGGCACCGAGAACGATCCGGCGTAGGCTGCTGCCACCGCCGCTGCACCCCAGCCGGCCATGATCGAGGACAGACCTTTGGCCGTGTACAGGATGCCGTAGTTGCCGGAGGCGTTTTTCGAACCAAAGACATCGCCCGTGATCGCCGAGAACAGGGCATAGATTTCGCCCCAGGCAAGGAACACAAAGGGCATCAGGATCATGAAGGCGATCGGGCTGCCCGAAATCTGCGTCATCAGGAAAATCAGCACGCCCTCAAGCGCAAAGGCAAAGGCCATTGTGTATTCCCGACCGAACCGGTCTGAAAGCGAGCCCCACATGATGCGCGCAAACGCATTGGTGACGCCCGCTAGGGTTGCCACAAACGGGACAATGGCGATACCCCATACCTTGGCGTCAAGCACGTTGAGCGACTTGGCGATTTGCGACATGTTGCCGGTCGTCATCAGCCCGCCGGTGCAGACCATGAGGAACATGAAGTACAGGATGTAAAACTCTTTCTGCGACAGCATCTGCATCGAGGTAAAGTTCAGCTTCGTTTGCACCACTGCCTTGGGTTGCACCCAATTTTTGGGCAGCCAGCCCGCGGGCGGGTGGTGCAATATCAGCGCCATGGCGATGGCCACCAGACCCTGGCCGACACCCCATGCGGTCATGGCACCGGCCCAACCCATGGTCGCAATTGAACCGCTGATGGGGATCAGCGTAAGCGCCGAGCCGCCACCGAATCCGGCCGCCGTCAAGCCGGCCGCCAAGCCTCGTTTATCTGGAAACCACTTGACGGCGTTGGCAACTGTGGCGATGTAGATGATGCCGCAGCCCGTACCGGCGAAAGCGCCGTAAAAGACGTACAAGTGAAATACGGTTGTCGCGTACAAGCCGCCAAGCACCCAACCCAGAAGAATCAGAACCGCACCGACGAGCATAAGGTTGCGGATGCCGAACTTGTCGATGAAGTACCCTGCCAGCGGAACCGGCCAAGTTTCAAACAGAATAAAAAGGGAAAAGATGAGGGCAATTTGGGAATATGGCACGTCCGCGAACTGTTGCTTTAGTCCAGGGGTAAAAAGAGTGAAGGCATACTGAAAGTTTGATATAACTACCATGGCCACGACACCGGCAGCCAGTTGTATCCACCGGTTGCCAGCGATTGGACCCAGCGTTTGTAGCGCTAGATCCGTTTGAGAGGGACTCTCGTTTGACATATGTTTCTCCGTTAATGTACGTAATTTGAATTTCGATTAAAGAAATTTCATTACGTTGTCTCTTGAAATTAACTAAGTCCTCGTTGTTCACGAGTGCTTGGCCATTTGGATCATCCGACCAGCGCCAGAAAAAGCTCTTGATTGCGGTCAAGTTTGTAAAAATCCAAGGTCCATCCTAGGGTATTCACCTAGAAAATAGTTAAGAACTTGTCCGCAAATAACAGGGAGTCGCGCAAATGGATTTTCGGGATGGGATGCTAGGCGCAAAATCCAAGACAAGGCTGTCTGCCTTGGCTGATTTTGCAACACCGCAGACCGCCAGAAAATCCGTTTGCATTCCAACGCGGCACCCTGTTATTTGCGGACAAGTTCTAAGGCTATGGTGAACAAGTAGGATCAAAACGTTGAGTCCGCTGCAAGAAGGCGATGGTTTTCATTTTTCGATTGGTTTGACGCCTTTTTTCGGCTTGAGAGGACTGTTTTGTGGGCCTATTGCCCCGATTTCTCGCCTCATGGACGCACCTGTGCCATCAGCCTTTTGCGACCGAGGTAAATGTTGGCCAGCGCCAATGCAGTGAATGCCCATGTTGCGTTCTTCTGCAGGCCGCGATAGCGCACCTTGCCAAATCCCCATAGACGTTTGACCACGCCAAAGACTTGCTCAACGCGGGAACGGATTCTTGACTTGTTACGGTTCTTGGCGCGTACCGCCTCGTCAACGATCCCGGCGTAGCGCGTACGCTGGTTGGTGAAGTCTTTTGCACTGGGTGCCTTGCTTGCAATCAGATCCTTCTGGCTGGCATAGGCCGAGTCACCGTAGACGCGCTGCTCGTTACCATGCAGCAGGTCAGGTAGTGGATGCTTGTCATGCACATTTGCCGCTGTCACCATAGCGCTGTGGGCCAGTCCGCTTTGGCTGTCCACTCCAATGTGCAGCTTCATTCCGAAATACCACTGCTGGCTACGGCGATTCAAGTTCCAGCACCACCGGTGCGTGGTCGCTCGGGCGCTCGTTGCGGCGTGGTGTTTTGTCAATGATGCAGCTTTTCACCCAGGGTTTGAGCGCATCGCTGACCAGAATATGGTCAATTCGCAGTCCCCGGTTGCGGCGAAAGCCAAAGTCGCGGTAGTCCCACCACGAGTAGCTTTTGGGCGGCTGCGGGAACAGGCGAAAAGCATCGTGCAGGCCCAGCGCAACCAGCGCGCGCAACTGGTAGCGCTCTTCTTCGGTGCAGTGGATCTGGTCTTTCATCCCCACCGGGTCCCACACATCGGCATCGTCAAAAGTGATGTTGAAGTCGCCCATCAGCACCAGACTGGGTTGTGTCATCAACTCGGCGCGCAGCCAGTCGCGCAGGCCCCTGAGCCAGCTCAGCTTGTACTCAAATTTGTCGCTGCCGGGTGCCTGGCCATTGGGAAAATAGGCACCCACCACGCGCACACCGTTGACATCCGCGCTGATGACGCGTGCCATGTCGTCAGTAAAGCCCGGAATATTTTTTACCACGTTGCTCGCTGCCGTTCGCGAGAGCAAGGCGACGCCGTTGTAGGTTTTCTGGCCAAAGCACTGGACGCTGTAACCGGCCTGCTGATAAGCCTCAAAGGGAAACCTGTCATCCGTCATCTTGAGCTCTTGCAGTACCAGCACATCGACCGGGTTGGCCGCCAGCCAGTCGAGCACCTGCGGCAAACGCACAGTTAGCGAATTGATGTTCCAGGTGGCGAGTTTCATGGCAGCAGAGGTTGGCAAGGGCTTGTTTGGAAAAATGCAAGCAAGGCTGATTGTGCCAGCCGATGTTGGTTAGCGCAGCAACTCAATTTCGCCACGCCGCCCACTGCGCCGCCTTTGGCAAGCAGCGTCTGTGGTTTGTGCGAGGATCGCACCCGAGCGCATGTACATCAATATTGGCTATTTTTTGTTGTCTTTAGGTGCCCGCCTGGTTTCGCGCAGCAACTCGGCGCAATTGCTGTCCTGGCCCGGACCGGCGTCAAGCAAGGGCAGCAAGGTCAGGAACGGATTGACGATGCCCAGCGCAATGGCACCCAAGGCGCGGGCCGCAACGCGCACTTTGTCGACGCCAACCTCGGGCTTGGCCAGAGTGCCACGCACATAGATAGGACTGTGCAGCGCCAGTGGGCTCGTGCTCTTGGTTTTTTGATTGAGTGTCAAGTCGAGTTTTTCCTGCGCCAGATTGATGTTGCCGCTGCCAATGATGGTGGTCACCTCGGTGTCGAAGACTAGGGCCTTGGTCTGCATGATGCCCTGGTGAACGTCGAAGTCGGCCACGGCGCAGCGCAATTTGATTTGTTTATCGCCGGTGATGTTCAGTGAGAGTATTTCCCAGAGGTGCAGACCAACTTCCTCCATCAGCAGCTTGCTGACCAGGCCACCGTCCACGACCAGGCCGAATTTGCCGTTGGCGCTGGCCAACATGTGCCCGACCGAATTACCGCTGCCGACCAGATCAAGCTCGCCGTTGATCCGACCGATGCTGGTCTTGTTCAGTGTGACTAATGGCAATAGTTTAGCCAACTGAATTTCCTTGGCCCAGACTTGCGCTTTGGCCTGGATCGGGTCATGGCGTCCATCGAGTGAAATCACCGCCTTGAGCTGACCACCGGCCAGGCCAAAATTGAGCGGGTCGAGTATCAACACCGAATCATGCAAACTCAAATGGACAGTCAGATCTGCCAGCGGCAACCCCTTGGCACGGCGAATGGTGGTGGCGCTCAAGTCCACTTCGGCATCCACACTGTCCCAGTGTTCGGCCCTGAATGGCAGGTCGGGCAGCACGCGTGCCTGAGCTGGCAGGGGCAGGGCGGTTTGAGCAGCCGGTGCGGCTTTTCTGGCGGCCTGCAGGCGACCGGGTCGGGCACCGATCAACGGGGCCAGATCTGCCAGATCAAGCACTTTGGATGTCAGCTCCGCTTGCATCGCGGCTCGCTTGCCGCCGGTGTTGATTTGCAGGCTGCCGGCGACATCACTGGAGCCAATACGGCCGGAGAATTTGTCATAACGCCAGCTCGTCCCGCTGTGCTGTAGATGGCCTTCGGTCGTGTAGGCGCGCGTCGGCGGAAACGCAATGCCAAGCAGCGGAAAAAGCTGTGCCAGATTGTTGCCACGCAAGGCAAGCTGCAAGTCCAGGGCAGAAAACTTCAACAAGCTGGTAATGCTGCCGTTGATCTTCACGCCAGTGTCGCCCACGGAGAAGTCAGCTTTCAGTGGGTACGGGCTACTTTCGTCGCGCAAGCCCAGCACCGGCCCACCGCTGCCCTGTGCCTTGAGCGCCAGCCCCTTGTATTGCCCTTGCGCGCCGAAAGTCAGGCCGCTGAACTCGGGCGTGGCGCTGGTGGTTGAGAGTTCGGCGCGAATGTGGGTCTTCTGAGCCGCATCGTCGTAGCCGATTCGGCCCTGGTCGAGCGTCAGGCGATCAATGAGGATGCTGGCGCTGTCATCCTGCTGGTTCAAGTCCAGCAGCCAGTTCTTGCGCTCACTGCTGCCCTGTTCCAGAAAAATGACCGGGTGCTTGAGCCGCACTTCGGGCAGGACGATGTGGCGCAAAAACAATTGGGGCAAGTCGATGGTGATGTCCAGCGCCTCGGCGCTGATCATCTGTTTTTCGCTCGCCCAAGCCGGATTGGCAAAAGTGACAGCGCCAGTATGAACGTGCGGCCGTGGCCAGCCAAATTTCAGTTTGATGTCACCACCAATGACCAGTTGACGACCGGTCTTGTCCAGTGTCATTTGCTCGACCGGCGCGCGCAGCCAGTTCCAGCCGAACAAGGCGATGAAAAGAACGGCCAGCAGAACTGGCACCAGCAATAGTGCGGCGATCCATTTGAGCGGGCGAGAAAGAGTCATGGTGTTGCGGAGTCGATGTGTTTTACCCATTCACAATTAATTGCTCTGCGCGTGCGGCCACCTCTTGCGCTCGTGCCAGTCCGCCGCTGTCTCGATAGAAATCGAGCATGGCGACAAACTGGTGGTCGCTATGTTCCTGCGGCGCGTCTGCAAAGTGATTACATTCGCCCCGTTAGCAGTAGTACGATGATGATGATGACCACCAGGCCCAAGCCACCGCTGGGCCCGTAGCCCCAGTTTCGGCTGTGCGGCCAGGTCGGAATAGCACCGATCAGCATCAAGATCAGAATGATTAGAAGTATGGTTCCCAAGCCCATGGTGTTCTCCTTGAAGTTACGAGATGCAGGTTTAGTACGCGGGTGCCGAAGCGGCCGGCATCACGACCACCGTGGTGCCGCTGCCAGATTTGCCGGTGGCACCGGTATTGCCATCGTTGCCTTGATTGCCGGTGGCTCCCTGGCTGCCATCATTGCCAGTGGCGCCCGTGCCACCAGTGGCACCGGTTGGACCGGCGGGTCCAGGCACTGGCACAGCAACGGGTGTAGCGGGAACCGTGACAACGGCGGGTCGATCACAAGCACCCAGACTTAACGTGGCGAGTAGCGCCGAAATCAGCATCGTATATTTCATAAGGAATCCTTAAAGGGTAAAAAATCATGGCACCGCATCCGAACTATCGAAACTTGCCACCTAGGAGCCCGACAGGCTCTTGGGTAGATTACCTAAATGCCACGCCTTGTTCTGTGCGGTGGCGAACAATCATTCACCAACCCAGCAATAAACTTATTAATCATCACAATGAACAATAGGGAGACCCTCTGCGGTTCAGTGCCTCAAACTATGCAACTTGCTTTTACTCCGTACCGGGTTTATGCCAACGCTTACGGGTCAAGGCGGCTACCATCTGCGCTCCTGCATGGATAAACAATGCCCAATCTGAAAACGCTGAACCCGAAACCTGATGAGCCGTGGATTAAAAAGCTCGGTCCGGGGCTCATCACGGGTGCGGCGGACGACGACCCCAGCGGAATTGCCACTTATTCGCAAGCCGGTGCACAGTTTGGCTTCAACATGCTTTGGACGGTGCTGTTCACGTATCCGTTGATGGTCGGCATTCAGGTCGTGAGCGCCAGAATCGGGCGCGTCAGCGGCCACGGCCTCGCCACCAACATTCGCCAGCATTACCCAGCATGGCTTTTGTACGGCATCGTGTCACTTTTGCTGATTGCCAATACGATCAATATTGCAGCCGACATTGCCGCCATGGCCGAGGCTTTGAAACTGATCGTCGGCGGCCCGGTCCGGCTCTACGCAGTAGCGTTTGGACTGCTATCGCTGTTGCTTCAAGTTTTCATTCCGTACCGTCGCTATGTTCGCGTTTTGAAATGGCTCACGCTGGCGCTGCTGGCTTACGTTGCTACGGCGTTTGTCGTGCATATCCCTTGGTCGCAAGTATGGGTGAGCGCGCTGTGGCCACAGCTGTCCTGGAAACCGGCGTACGTCACCACCGTGGTGGCCGTATTCGGCACCACCATCAGTCCCTACCTGTTTTTTTGGCAGGCATCGCAGGAGGTTGAAGACCAGCTGGCTGATCCCCTGGCGCAACCTTTGATCAAGGCACCGCAGCAGGCCAAGGCCAACCTCAGACGCATCAAGATCGATACCTATATCGGCATGGGTTTTTCAAATCTGGTAGCTTTCTTCATCATTTTGACGACGGCGGCGACGCTCAACCTGAACGGTATCACCGATATTCAAACCTCGGCCCAAGCGGCAACAGCGCTGCGTCCCATCGCGGGTGAGTTTGCATTCATGCTGTTCAGCGCTGGCATTATCGGCACCGGCATGCTGGCGATTCCGGTGCTGGCGGGGTCTTCGGCCTACGCCATGGCGGGTGCCTTCAAATGGAAAAACAGCCTGGAGCGCGCGCCCATGCGGGCCAAGCAGTTCTACGCCATCATCGCCATCTCGACCCTGATCGGCATCGCGCTGGACTTTACCTCGATCGATCCGATCAAGGCGCTGTACTGGAGCGCTGTCATCAACGGTGTCATCTCGGTGCCGATCATGGCCGTGATGATGTTGATGGCAGTGCGGCCCGAGATCATGGGGCGCTTCGTTATTTCAAGCAGCCTCAGGTTACTGGGCTGGGCTGCCACGCTGCTGATGGCGGCAGCAGTGGGCGCGATGTTTGTGATCGGCTAAGACCGGTTAAAAGGAGATGCCTTGCTACAAGCCTCGCCCCTGAATCAGGCGAACCAGAATCATCACCACCGCGACGACCAGCAGGATATGAATGAATCCGCCCATGGTGTACGAGGTGACCAACCCCAGAAGCCAGAGGACGATGAGAATGAAGGCGATGGTTCCAAGCATTTTGTTTCCTTGTGCCAAAAATTGGCGAGTGGTGAATTTAACGGATGAGTCATGGTAGGCACTGTAAAAAAATAGTCTGTGCGCTGGCAGACATAGACGTTGTTTGTTTTGACATCGTGCCCTGATCAGCCCTGCATCAGTTTGGCCAGTTGCACGCCGGAGGGCGAGTGCTCCGCCACGACCTTGAGGAGTACCACCAACGCCGGCCCCAGGAACAGCCCCCAGATGCCCCACAACGCGCCCCAAAACACCAGGCCGATGAAGACCGTTGCCGAGTTCATTTTTGCGGCGCGTCCTTGCAACCATGCAGACACCAGTGTGCCCACCAGTGTGGAGAGCAAAACCAGAAAGGTTGCCATGCCAAGCGCGGCACCGAGCGTCTCGTGCGCCAGGAAGGTCTCGGCCGCGCCCAGGAGGGTGAGCAGTGCCATGCCGAGGTAAGGCACCACGTGCAACAACGCTGCGGTCACACCCCAGCCGGCTGCGTCGGGCAGCTTGGCCATGGAAAAGGCAGCCCATACCGCCCCGCCAATGATCGTGTTGGTCACCAGCAGTACGCCGACATAAAGGCGAATCTGGCGCGAGCACTCCAGCATGGCTGCCCGGGCGCGTAGCTGCACTTCGAGGTCGTAGCCCCACAGCCCAAGAAAGCGCGCAGCCAGCGTCTTGCCGCCCATCAGCACGAAGAACGTAATGAAAAAAATGATGCTCAGGTTGGCTGCAAACCCGAACAGAACATTGGAACCTGAAACTGCGGTGACACGCAATGCCACCGCTGCACCGTCGGTAATATTGTTGTTTGGCTTGGCAGCGAGCGCCGCACTGGAAGATGCAAGTGCCGCTGCGCGCCGCTCGGAGTGCAGCAGCGGCTTGCCGGCAATCACCTGGTCTGCGGCGCGATCCAACTGCTGCAACGCAGTGCGTGCGCGTGCCATTAGCGACTCGCCTTCGGGCTCGCGCTCAGCCATTTGTTGCGCCACCACGCTGATCATTTCCGGCACGCGCTCGGCGACGCGCACCAACTGTGCTCCGAATACGACCGCACTTGCTGTCAGTGTGCACATGACCACCAGCAGTGTCAGCACGGTCGCGGCCACCGGGCTGTGCAGCCAGACCTCCAGGCGCACGGTCAGCGGAACCACCAGCATGGCCAGCATCAGCCCCGCCGCCAATGGAATCAGGAAGCGCTGGCCCCACCACAATGCGGCAATCACCGCCAGTGTGGCGATGATTTTGACGGCGGCGCTGGCGCGCATGGGCGCAGTTCGAGTGACCGCGCTGGCTGTCTCAGTGATTTCTCTGGGGCGTTCAGAGTCTGTCACGGACAACACTCAAGGGCGGATGGCGATTTCGTTTTTAACCAGCTTGACGCCTTTGACACCGCGCGCGATGGCTTCGGCGGTGTTCTTCTCAGAACTACTCTTGGCAAAACCCGACAGCATGACGGTGCCGTTGAGCGTTTCAACCCGGATGCTGGCAGCATCGACTTGCTTGTTTTCGACGAAGCGCGACTTGATCAGTGTGGTGATGCCGGTGTCGTCAACATAGGCGCCCACGGTTTCCTGACCACGGTTGACTGCGCAGCCTGGGGTCGTTAGCAAAACAACGGCTGTCATGGCAGCGATAAGAGTGGTGCGAAGGTACATGGTGAATCTCCAGTTTAAGTTGGTAGTGATACGACTTGAAGTTGTCAGTCTATTGCGCCATGCGCTTGACTGGCTTGCAAAGTTTAGAAGTTTGAATAAGCGCCGTCGGTGCGCCAGCGCACCGACGGGCGCGGATCATTCTCATAAACTTATCCCAGTCGTAGAGCTTCGACAAAGGTACCTCAGGGTAATGGCTACCGGCAGACTGCAAATACGACCTTGTTCATCAAATCAAAGGAATCATCATGAAATATTCAAACTTGTTAGTTGCCGCAGCGACGGCGCTTGCCTTGAGTGGCTGTTTTTCGCTTCCCGCCGGTCCGGCCGGCCCGCAAGGCGCAACCGGTGATACCGGCGCAACGGGCTATACCGGCGCTAGGGGAAACACGGGTGCGACCGGCTATACCGGTGCGACTGGCAACACCGGTGCCACCGGCTACACGGGTGCCACGGGAAATACCGGCGCAACCGGCGGCGCCGGCGCCACTGGGGATACGGGTGCCACCGGCTACACGGGCGCCACCGGCAACACAGGCAGTACCGGTGCCACGGGCCGCACGGGTGCCAAAGGAAGCACAAGCGGCGATACCCTTATTGTTGTTCCGGCCGCCCGGTAAGCCTATTTGGCAGGAACGATGGTGACGCTCTCGCGCAGAATGCCACCATTGGCGACGCTGCCTTCGACCGTGCCGCCCCCGCTCATGCGGGCCTCGCAATCGCTGCGATCAGTGCCTTGGTGCGCGCCGCAGCGTTGCAATGCGTTTTGCTGATATAGGTCGGGGGTGTCGCTGAGGTCACCGCGCTTGGCCGCAGCCAGGGCGTTGCGCGCCTCCTTGCGACAGGTGGCCTGGGCTTGGTTCGACTGACCGCTGTTGCATACCGCCATGTCCTCGCGGTAGCGCGCTTGCGCTTCGGCTAGGGCGCTGGGCGTGACTGCCAGCGCGGCGGATGTACACAGCAAACCAGCCACTGTGGCCAGAGCGAGTTTGTGTAATGGGGAAGTTGAAATGGTCATAACAGTCTTTCTAAAGAGTTGGGGACAGAGCTGGCGTCGCCGCCACTGCGATGCGTCCCACAGAGTTTCAGGCAGAACCAAAGACTAAAGGCAGATCTAACTCATGTATGTGCGCTTGCGCACTTAGCAGTGCTCCTTTGGTGCGGATAATTGCTACGCTGCTGAGCTTTTTCGTATCAGCGAATTGGAAAAATGAACCTTTGGCTTATTCGTGGCATGGATCGTTTCATTGCAACAAGTTTGTGCGTGTTGGCGGCATCGGGTTGCGCGACCTTGCCCGACGCCGACGCGTTGATCGCTCGCCACACCGGGCAAACGGCAAGTTTCGAGAACGCGCGCGGCCCACTTTCAAAGCAAAAAAGTGCTGCCATCCTGGCGCAGCTCAAGCGCAAATCCGGCGACATCGATATTCTGGAAAAGCAGATTGCGCTGGAGCAAGCCATTGTGGGTAGCCCGCTCGTTGTGGGTAACCAGGTGACGTTGTTGCAGGATGGTGCCGCCACCTACGCAGCCATGTTTGCCGCCATCCGCCAAGCCCGGGATCACATCAATCTGGAGTCTTACATCATTGAAGATGACGCCATTGGGGGCGACTTTGCTGATCTGCTCTTGCTACAGCAGAGCCGTGGTGTGCAGGTCAACATCATCTATGACAGCGTAGGTGCACTCAAGACACCCAAGGTGTTCTTTGAGCGGCTGCGCCAAGCTGGCGTGGCGGTGCTTGAATTCAACCCGGTCAATCCACTTAAGGCGAAAACGTCGTGGTTGTTAAATAACCGTGATCATCGAAAAATATTGATTGTTGACGGGCGCACCGCCTTTATTGGCGGCATCAATATCAGCAGCGTTTATGCCTCGGGTTCGTTCATTCTTCGGGAGAGCCAAGCGCCAGTGCCGCGGCCAAGCAACGCAGTGAACTGGCGCGACACCGACCTGCAAATTGATGGCCCGGTGGTGGCCGAATTACAAAAGCTGTTCATGAGCACCTGGGAGAAGCAGCGCGGCACGGTCTTGGCAGCGAAGAATTATTTTCCGCCGTTGGTCGCGCAAGGCACACAAATCGTCCGTGCCATTGGCAGCACATCGGATGATCCGTACAGCCTGATCTATTTGACGCTGCTTTCGGCCATTGGCAATGCAGAGAAACAGGTGTATCTGACCAACGCCTACTTTGTGCCCGACCCGCAACTGCTCAAAGCCTTGACTGACGCTGCCGCGCGCGGAGTCGATGTGCGGCTGATTCTGCCCAGCCAGTCCGACTCCGCGTTGGTTTTTCAAGCCGGGCGTTCGAATTACACCGGACTGCTGGCAGGCGGAGTCAAACTCTATGAGCGCCAGGGTGCATTGCTGCATTCCAAGACGGCGGTGATTGACGGCGTCTGGTCCACAGTCGGGTCGACCAACCTGGACTGGCGCAGTTTCCTGGACAACGACGAGGTCAATGCGGTGATTCTGGGGCGCGAGTTCGCGCAGCGAATGCAAGCTGTTTTTGCCGATGATCTGGCCGCCTCTGATGAAATTCATCTGTCAAGCTGGCAACGGCGACCGCTTCAATTCAGGGTGAAGGAGTGGCTGGCACGTGTTTGGGGTCGCTTGCTGTAGGTCGCTGATCGCCTGCCAAAGCTATTTGCGTCCCAGCACCAGCAGGAACACGCCCAGCACGATCGCGCCACCGCTCAGGAGCAGTGGCACGTTGACCCGTTCCTGCTGCTGCACTTTGAGTTCGAGCGGACCGAGTTTCATGCCGGTGGTTTCCTTGGTGTAGCTGAAGCCGCCATAGGCCAGGCCCAGGCCACCGGCTGCTATCAGCATGATGCCGATGAGTTTGGAGATGTTCATTGCTGTCTTTCGGTTAAAAATTGGGACAAGTCGTCAAGCACGGTTTGCACCGCACGGTTGGCTGCCAGCACACCGCCATACGGGTCTTCGCTGCTGGCGGGTTCAATGGCATCGAATTCGCGCCAGGCCAGTACCCGGCGCGATTTGTCATCGACCAGGGTCGCGCGCAGCGTGAAGCGCACGCGGCTTGGGCTGGTTTGAAACTCGTGTTGCAAGCGGATGATTTCAGTGTCGAGCCGCAGTTCGCCCGACGCAGCGCCCGGTGTCAGCACAACCGCGCCAAAGGAGCCGGTTTTCTCGATTGCGGCAACCAGCAGCGCAGTCAGCATGCGCGCTGGTGGATCGACCCATTCGCTGTGCGCAAAATATTCGAGTTTGTGTGGCTCGCGCACATAAATGATGTGGGGCCCGTCAAAACCGGCAGCGGCATGCGGCGGATTGATGACCAAGGTAGTCGTTGTCAATGCGGGCTTCGCTGACGCGGCTGCCATCTTCGGCGCTGTTGACGTGCTGTTGTCGAGCGAATAGAAGGTGGTTGGAGGTGTGCTGGTCGGTTGCAGCGCGCTACAGGCAACCAGGGCCGACAGGCACAGACCGATTGCGATCATTCGCTCGACTTGCGTAGCATGCGATTTGTTCATTATCATCATGGTTTTGCTCCTTGTTCACCCGGGCCATCCGGCACTGGTGGGTGTCCGAAAAGCAGGCCGCGCGGGTCGCGCGTGGTCTGCTCGCTCAGGCGGCGCAGCGAAGTGCTCAGCGTACTTAACTCGCCCAGCAGACGGTCGAGTTCGGGCAATGTTTCGACGCTGAAGCGTTTGACATCGCCACCGATCGCATCGACTGCCTTGCCGGTGCTCACGCTGGTTTTGGCGACCTCGTTGCCCATTTTTGCGACGGCGTCAGCACTGCTGCCGATGCGGTCGATCACGGCACCCATTTGTGCGGTGACCTGAGCGCTGTTTTCCAGCGTCCGTCCGGCATTGCGGATGCCGCTGTCAATCGTTTCTTTGCGCGCCGCGATCGTGTGTGCCACGCTGGCGATGTCAGCCAGTGCGTTCTTGAACGCGATCCGGTTCTCGTCGCTGAGAAGGGCATTGATACTGCTGGATGTGCTGTCAAGCTTGGCCAGCACGCTGGTGAGCACATTTTCCAGTCGCGCGCTGAGCGAGGGTTTTGTGCGGATCACAGGGTATTCGTTGCCCGCAGTGGCCAGCAAAGTTGGCGAATCCGTGGCACCGCCGCTGAGTTCAACGTAGGCGATGCCGGTGAGTCCCTGCGTTTTGAGAATCGCCACGGTGTCTTGCTTGATCGGTGTGCCTTGCTCAATGGCAAACAGCAAGTTGACGCGCTGCGGGTTGATGGTATCGAGTGTGATCGTCCTGACCTTGCCCACATCAACGCCGTTGTATTTAACCGGTGCGTTCAAGTTGAGACCCGCCACGGATTCATCTTCGACCGCCAGGTAGAGTTCGTATTTTTTTTGCCAGGCACCCCCCGAGGCGAGCCACAGCACGCCCGCGATCAGCAGCGCACCGAGAATCAGAACGAAGGCACCGACTAATGAATAGTTGACTTTGGTTTCGATGATGGCTCCTTGTTAATTTCATGTTTATTTGGCACGGTGTGCTGTTGCTGTGCCGCCCTGGCACGCGGACCGTCGAAAAAAGATCGGATCGCGCTCTGCTCCATGCGCGCGAGTTCCAGCATCGATCCCGTGCCCTGAACCTTGCCGTCGGCCAGCACCGCAACGCGATCCGCCACCCGCCACAGCAGGTCAAGGTCGTGCGTGATCATGACGATGGTTAAACCAGACCGGTCACGTAATTTGAGAATGAGTTCGTCAACGCCAGTGGCGCTGGCAGGATCGAGCCCCGCCGTCGGTTCATCGAGAAAGAGCAACTCCGGATCGAGCACCAGCGCACGCGCCAATGAGGCGCGTTTCATCATGCCCCCGCTGAGCTGCGCCGGATATTGCGCTCCAACCTCCGGCAGCAGATCAACCAGGGCCAGCTTTGCGACTGCGGTCTCGTCAATCAAATGATCGTTCAAGTGGGTGTGCTCGCGCAGCGGCAGGCCGACGTTCTCCAGCACCGTGAGCGAGCTGAACAAGCCTCCGTGCTGAAACATGACACCCCAGCGCTTGCGCAGCGCGAGTGCTGCCTCATCCGGGATATTCTTCAGGTCAACACCGAAGACCCGAATCGAGCCTGAGCTGGGTTGCTGCAGCAGGATCATTTCGCGCAGCAGCGTCGATTTGCCCGAACCGCTGCCGCCGATCACCGCAAAGACATCGGCCTGGTGCACTTCCAGGTCGATGCCGGAATGCACGACATGCTGGCCAAAGCGGGTGAATACGTCGTTCATTTCAATCACCGTCTGGGTGGCTTGCGGAGTTTCGGTTGGGCTGGCCATGTCAGAGGTCCAGCACACTGAAGGCAATGGAGAACAAGGCATCGGCCACGATCACCAGAAAGATCGACTGTACGACACTGCGCGTGGTCTGGCGGCCCACGCTGTCGGCACCGCCCTGGGTGCGAAAACCCTGAAAGCAGCCAACCACGGCAATGATGGCGGCAAACACCGGTGCCTTGCCAACACCAATCAGATACGAAGTGATGCTGACTGCCTTGGACAAGCGATCGAGAAACTCGCCATAGCCGACGCCGAGCTGCGTTCGCGCCATGATCATGCCGCCCAGGACACCCATCCCGTCGGCGAACACGGTGAGAAGCGGCAACGCAATGATCAGCGCAATGAGCTTGGGTAACACCAACATCTCCAGCGGTGCAATGCCCAGAGTGCGCATGGCGTCGATCTCCTCGGTCACCGCCATGGTGCCGATCTGCGCCGCGTAGGCCGAGCCGGAGCGTCCGGCAATGATGATGGCAGTGATCAAAGGCGCGAATTCACGCAGCATCGACAGCCCGACCAGATCGGCGACAAATATATAGGCACCGTATTGGCGGAGCTGGTCAGCGCCCTGGTAGGCCACGACGATGCCGAGCAGGAACGACAGCAGTCCGACGATGGGCAATGCATCGAAGCCGGCACTGCGGATGTTGTACAGAATCGCGCGCCAGCGGATGCGTGATGGTTGTGCCAGCGATTTGGCACTGGCAAACGCACTCTCGCCGATGAAGCTGAGCAGCGCACCGGCTTGTTCGACGGCCGCTGCCGCGCTGCGACCGATGTTTTCAAAGGTCCCTGGAGGCGAGCTGGCAGAGAGTGTCATTTTTTTGACATCACCGGCCGGAGCAGGTTTGGCGGTGGCCATGTGAACTGGTTTCATAAATGGGACGAAGACTAATCTAAATTTTTTTCAGCGTATGTACGCGAACGAACAGAACTGATGCAGCCGGTTGGCAACAATTCACTGACAGGAAGCAATCCGGTCAAGGGTTGCAACGGCGCCATAAATATCCGCCACAGAATTTAGTTTTACGGAAAAATATGAGATGAAAACCAAATTTGTAATGCTTGTTTTGAGTACTGCGCTGGCTGGCGTGTTGGCTGGCTTTACGCTGGGTTGCAGCCAGTCAACCGATACCGCCGGTGCGCCGCCTGCGAGCACCACGATCGGCACCGAGATTGACGACAGCGTCGTCAGCACCCAGGTGAAATCGGCGCTGCTGGCCGACCCCGACATCAAGGGCTTTGATTTCAAGATTGCAACCCGCAAAGGCGAAGTCCAGTTAAGCGGTTTTGTTGATAACCAGTCACAAATCGAGCGCGCGCTCGTCGTGACACAGGCGGTGCAAGGCGTCAAGAGCATTGACAACAAAGTCAGCTTGAAGGGTGCAGCGAGCACGCTCGGCAACAAGGTTGACGACAGCATTGTGACGACCCAGATTAAGGCGGCGCTCTTGGGCGATGCCAGCATCAAGAGCCTGGACATCGCTGTGGTCACGCGTCAAGGCGTGGTTCAACTCAGTGGCTTTGTCAACAACCAGAGTCAGATTGACCAAGCCATCAAGGTGGTGCACAGCATTGCGGGCGTGAGCAGTGTCAGCAATGAAATGAGCATCAAGAAGTAGGGCGGAAATGTTGCCTTGAAATTTTATTAATTTACAGCAGAAAATGAAAATGAAGAAATTCAACAGCAATATGATCGCCGTCGCGATGGGTTTGGCCTTCAGCGTCGGCTTGATGGCGCAAACCATGACGCGCGACCAATATAAGTCCGCAAAGCAAGTGATTGCTGCTGAATACAAGATTGCCAAGAGCAATTGCAAATCTCTCGCCGGCAATGCCAACGACATTTGCAAAGCCGAGGCCCGTGGCACAGACAAGGTTGCGACGGCTCAGCTGAAAGCCAAATACAGCCCCTCGGAGAATCGCGCGGCCGACTACGCTGTAGCGAAAGAAAAATGTGATGCTTTGGCAGGTGCTGCCAAGGGCAATTGCATCAAGGATGCGACGGCTCGCTTTGGCAAGTCTTAGTCGCATTTGATCGGGTGCTGATTCCCATTAACCAGTTTTTCAACGTGAAGGAAATTATATGAAAACCATTCGTCAATACTCTTTCGGTGTGATTGCCGCCGCTCTGGTCATTCTGGGTGGCTGTGCCGACATGACACACCAGGAGAGAGGCACTGCAACCGGTGCCGTCATTGGTGGCGTTGCCGGCAATGTTATCGGTGGCGGCGTTCTGGGCACTGTCGCTGGTGCGGCAGTTGGTGGCGTCATCGGGCACGAGGTTACAGAGCCAAAGTAAAAGACGTTCTATCGACCTTTCTACTGGCGCTGCGGCGCCAGTAGTCGTTTTGGGGTCAGATCGCAATTTCGGGGCAGGACTTGTGAGCTGGCCCCCCATAACCCGGAGCCCAATAACCCAGGTTGGCCTTTGCCAGTGGCATCGAACTGCGTTGCAGTTGTTGACAGGTTTGTATTCGTTTTCATTTTGGCCCCACTCACTGTCCCCGCTCTCTCCCGCCCCGCCGGGCGGAAGAGAGGGCTAACAGCCCTATTTGGCTGCGTCAATAAACGAAGGAAGTACACGCGCCGAGGCACGCTGAACAGCCAATAGATTATTGAAATTCGTGCTCTGGATGCGGATCGAAATTGAATTTTGGATTTGAATTTGAATTCGGCCCCCCCCGCCGTTGAGACAGTACTGAGCAGCGCAGCAGTGGGCGAACTAATGATGTCAACGTGCATTTCGAGCGAGTACTTCTTGGCTTTGAACACGTGACCAAATGTGGCTGTTGGCTCCTCTTTTTCGCCCGGCGGGGCGGCAAAGGGGCGGGGGGAATAGAGTGGGGCCAAAAATGAAAACGAATAAAAGCCTATCAATCGATACAACACATTTCGATGCCACAGCCGCAGGCGCATCATGTCAAGTCGCTGCGGCCATTTCCGCGTCACCCAGCAAGGGAATTACAAAACAACTGTCAGCTACCAGTTCGTTCCAATGCAGTGGTACGCCCTGAAGCAGCAACTGCGCGTTCCATCGCGCCGTGGCTGCCAGCGCGGCGCTCGGGCTGGCGCGCATCAGGATGAAGCGCATTTTGCGGTCGTCACGCCTGAGAGTCAGTTCGGCCTGCTGCCAATGCGCTGGCAGGCAAGGCGTGAATGACAAAACCTGTGCCGCTTGCTGTAGTCCGAAAATGGATTCGATGGCGGCGCGCTGCATCCAGGCGGCTGCACCGGTGTACCAACTCCAGCCGCCGCGCCCGACATAAGGCGGCTGGCTGTACACGTCGCCGGCCATCACATAGGGTTCCAGGCCATAGACCGCGCCACGCACGGGGTGACTGGCGCGGTGCGCCGGACTCAGGTAGGTGAAGTAGCGGTAGGGGGTATCCAAGCCTTCGCCTAGGATCGGCTGGCTGGTTGCAAATTGTGCTTGCGCCATCAGCGCCCAGACGCCGGCGTGCGAGTACTGGCCGCCGTTCTCGCGCACACCCGGCGGATAAGCCTGAATGTAGCCAGCGCTCGGGCTGGCATGCACCAGCGGGGGGTCGAGCAACTTGATCAGCCCGGCCTGCGGATCTACCAGATGGTTTTCTACGGCTGCCAGCGCCATGCGCTGCTGCTGCGGTGTCGCAACCTTCGACAACACGCTCCAGGCTTGCGCAATCAAGTCGATACGGGCTTCGGGGTTAGCCTGCGCGCCGAGCGCCTGACCGTCGTCGAAGAAAGCGCGTTTGAACCACTGTCCGTCCCACGCGCGGCCGCTCAAAGCCGCCCGCCAGCCCTGCGCGGCAAGCTCCCAGCGTTGCGCTCGGGCGTGGTCGCCGCGCGCTCGTGCCAGCGGTGCAAAGTCAGCCACCAGCTGGCACAGAAACCAGCCCAGCCAGACCGATTCGCCGCGCCCTTCATGCCCAACCCGGTTCATGCCGTCGTTCCAGTCGCCACTGCCCATCAAGGGCAAACCGTGCGCGCCAACACGTAAGCTGTAATCGATCGTCCGTGCGCCATGTTCATAAACCGATGCCTCCTGGTTGCTGACGGCGGGAACGTAATACGCATCGTCGGCTCCCGCAGCAATCGGCGCTCCTTCAATGAACGCAACCTGCTGATCGAGCAGTGTGGCGTCCCCGGTGGCGCGCAGGTAATGCGCCGTGGCATGGGGTAGCCATAGCAGGTCATCAGAAAAATGTGTGCGCACTCCGGCTCCGGTCGTCGTGTGCCACCAATGCTGCACATCGCCCTCGATGAATTGGCGTGACGCTGCCAGTACGATCTGTTCAGCCAGCATTTCGGGAGCCGCCCAGGCCAGCGCCATTGCATCCTGCAATTGATCGCGAAACCCGATCGCACCGCCGGCCTGGTAAAAACCGGCTTTGGCCCACAAGCGGCATGACACAGTCTGGTAGAGCAACCAGCGGTTGACGAGCGCGTCAAACAAGGGGTCGGGTGTCTTCACCGTGGTGGCAGCCAGCAATTGATCCCAGTGGCTGCGCACCTGCGTCAGACGCTGCGCGGCGGGCGTGGTGGCAGCCAGGGTGACGAGTTGCCGGGCCGCATCCGGGCTTTTTGCATATCCCAACAGGAACACCCGCTCCAGTGTTTCGCCGCCGATCAATTGCACGTGGCTTGAGAGCGCCGCACAGGGGTCAAGTCCATCGCCCTGGCCTTTGCCAAAGTAGTCGGGCAGCACCAGACGACCGCGTGCGTCAAAAAGTTCGCGCCGGTCGCAAGTCCAGTCTTCATCCGCTGTAGCAGAGTCCGCCAGGCCAAGAAAGGCGGTCCCGTAGCCAAATCCTGCAGCTTGTTCGCGTTGTGTGCAGAGCAGGGCGGTGAGTTTTTGCTCGGGCAGACGTTGACGAAACAGGGTCGTGTTAACCGTGCTTCGGTCAGACCGGTTGGCACCCATCATCCACTCGGTGATGGCGATGATGCGCAACTGTAGCGTGCGACGGCCGCCGTTGGTAATTTTCAAACTGACTTGTTTGACCGGTGTTTGTGCATCCACACACCAGCAAGCACATACCTCCAGATCACCGCGCCGATGGCTGATGCTGCTGTAACCCTGTCCATGTGACACCCGGTAAGCCACCCGGGCATCGCTCAAAACGCCAGGCGCCACGCTCCAGGCCACTTGGGTTTTCATGTCCTGCAGCAAAAACCATTCAGCCGGCGGATCGGCAATCGGGTCGTTCGACCAGGCGGTGAGTTGCATCAAACTGCTGTTCTCGGCCCAACTGTAGCCGCCACCCGTTTCTGAAATATGGGCGCCGAATGCCGGGTTGGCCAAAACATTGATCCAGGGTCGCAGGGGTCGCAGCCAGGCCGAAACTTCAAACTTGAACTCACCCGAAGACGCGTCAAATTCACCTGCTCTTACGGGCGCAACAGAAGGCGCGTTCAAAGCAATTGAGACGGCATGCGTTGAGGTTTCATGTCTTTCTTCAAAAGCCTGCTCGTGCCGCGCTGTCCATTCCTGCACATGATGCGCCAGCGGTCGGCCATCGGCATCGAGCCGTACCCGTGCCAGTCTTTGCAGTGTGCTCAGCTCCTCGCTCGAGAGCTCGTCGGCGCGCAGTGCATAGAAGCCGGTGCACTCAGGGTTAGCAGGGGTGGACTGAGCGGCGTTGTCGGCATTATGGCGTTCCCGCAGTGCGGCAATCTCGCGTTGCAGCGCCATCAGATACGAGGCCGGCTCGGTATTCACCACCACCAGGTCGCAGCCAACGCCACCCCAGGACCACTGGCCCAAGCCCTGCGCCAGCGAACGCAAGAGGCCCAAACCTTGCGCCACGCCGATCGACACCAGGATCAGCGCACGCTCGCCAGAAATGCCAAAACGCCAAAGCAGCCGTCGGTCACAGATATCGGTCGCGTCGCCTTCAGCCTGAACCGCACTGCTTTGCGGGCGGGTCAGACTGAGTACCAGCGCTGTGCTGAGCGACTGGATGGCGGCAAAGTTCTCGGCACTGACACGCAAGGCACGCAGACGAATACCGGTCAGGGTGGCTGACATCAACGAGGCACGTTGCACGTGACTGGCTTGCCGGTACTTGTCAATCACTGCGTGCAGCGTTGCGCTATTGTCGCAAGCGGCGGTGGCGAAAGTTAATCGCGCGTTGGTATGCGGCGCAATGCGAAGACGCACGGCCAGAGCGCAGACCGGGTCGAGACCGGTCTGGAGAGGCGCTGACTGGGGCAGCTCTGCGTTAATCCCGGCAGCCCCTTCTTCAGTCGGCAACGGGTCGAATGAGGCAAGCGGTTGACTCACGTCATGATTGCGGCCGCGCCAGCGGTGACGAGCAGCCTGACAACGAACGCTCACCACTTGCGCGTCGGTCTCGGCTAAAAAATGCGCCGCCAGCAAACCCCGTTCGGTGGGCAAGCGCGGTGTGCGCTCGAACACCAAGGCCTGGTGCTCGTCCTGCCAGCCGGCCCGAACAAAAAGACCGGTGAAAGCCGGGTGCGCTTCATCGGCGCGCGAATTGCTCAGGCTTACCTCAAAGGCTGACATCAACTCAATGTCAAGTGTGCGAGCGCTGAGGTTGCGCAGCTCAAGTTGGCGAAACTCAATGTCATCCTCCGGGCTGACCCATACCGTGATGTGGGACTGCAACTCGCTCCAGGTGGCTTCCAGGCAAACGCGCTCGGCATGGAAGACGCTGCGATAGTGCGCGGCCGGGTCGGGCGCCGGGTGTTGGGTCAAAGAGACCAGCGACGCGGGCGGCCGCTCTGACCCCGACGCGTGCGGTGGCGCCAGCCAGCGCAAGTAGAAGAAGCTGCCATAGGCATCGCGTAGCGCATCGTCACGCCAGCGTGTGATATCGGTCTGGCTCCAACGGCTCCAACCGGCGCCGTTGGCGCGCAGCGAAACCCGGTAACGTCCGTTTGACAATACATGGGTGGGCTCAATGGCGGACTGACCCGGCAGCACCTCGCGCAGCATTCCCGGCACGCGCCTTCGTTCTACCGCTTGCGGTGGCGGCCCCGACGGGGGTGCGTACAGCATCGACACCTCGCGCGGCACACGCTCATGCAGCAGCGAAACCACCGCCTCGATGTGCGCATTGGCCATGCCCCAGCGCTGTGCCACTCCGCCCAGCAGCACGTTGGCCAGCGCTACGATGCTCATACCCTGGTGGTGTGCCATGAAAGTGCTTACTGGCGTGAACAGCTCGCCACCGGTCTGGCGCGCCGGCGAAAAATCAAGCGCTTCGATGAAGCCATAGCGTGCGCGTGCGGCCAGCTTTTCCAGCGCCGCGAAGTTGACAGACGCAAGCTGCGGTGCGATCTGCGCCGCCAGTGCCGTGGCGTAGGGTGCAATCACCAGCTCATCGGGCGGCGTACGACGCAGCGCCAGTCTCGGTACCCCTTGTGGCGCGTACTGGTAGGCCAGCGTGTAATCGCGGCCGGCATAGGCCGATTCGGAGATGCCCCAAGGCACGTCCTGCACCCTGGAAAACTTGATCTGCTCGCGCAATGCGGCATGGCAAGCCTCTCGCAACACGCTGCCACGCGGTTCATCGAGCACCAGACTTGGCATCAGATATTCGAACATCGAGCCCGACCAGGAGCGCAGGCCTGCCTGCGCCCCAACAGCGAAGAACAGCCGACCGAGAGTTTCCCAGTGGGTCACCGGTACATCGCCCTTGGCCACCGCCAGCAGGCTGGTCAGGCACGATTCCGATGCCAGCAAATCATAAAAACTGCCATCAAGCTCCTGCTCTGCAACTCGGTAGCCAATGTGCAGCAGATGCCGCTTGCGGTGGTAGAGAAAGCCGAAGTCGGCTTCTCCAGCCAGTTGTTCGCAGTTGTGAGCCAGCACTTGCAAGCGCTGGGCTGCCTCTGTTGGCCCATCTGAGGCCTGCGCCTGCGCGTCCAAAGCTGCTGAGCCTTGTGTCGAGCGGTGATCGGCCACGCACCATCTCAGTTCGTCGCGCAGCGCCGGTGTCAGCTTGGAGCGCTGCGCCAACAGCGGCGCAAGCCGTCGTCTCGAAGCATCGAGCGCCCGTTGCGCTGCGCCGCCGTCATACGGCGCAGCGGCCAGTTCCAGGCAGGCCTGGGCCACCGCCAGCAGGTGGCCACAGAGGTTGCCGCTGTCCACGGTGGACACATACATCGACAGCAGCGGCGCGCACGTTTGTGTGTCGTACCAGTTCAGAAAGTGGCCACGGTGGCGCTGCAAGGTGGCCAGTGTGGCCAGCGTGGCCTCCATTCTGGTGAGCAACTCCTGCGTGCCGATCCAGCCGAATTGGCGGGCGCAAGCGATGCTCAGCAGGTACAGGCCGATGTTGGTAGGTGAAGTGCGGTGCGCCACCATGTCGTGCGGCATGGTCTGCAAATTGTCGGGCGGCAGGTGGTTGTCCTGCGTGCCGACGCAGCGCTCGAAGAAGCGCCAGGTATCGCGCGCGATGCCGGACAGATAGACCTGGTCCGGCAGCGCCAGAACAGCGTCCTGGTGCGTCGAGCGCGACCGGCTGACCCACCAGATCCATACCGGTGACGCGGCCCACAACAAGCACAGCATCAGGGCCAGCAGCGGGTAAGGCGTGGCCGCTGCGAGCAGGGCGCCGAACAGTAACAGCGCCACCACCGGCAAGCTCCAATGCGCACGCAGCAGCGCTTTGAAGTCGGTTTTGGCCGATGCCTGTGCGGCTGCAGCCGTGGTCCATTGCAGCAAGTGGCGCCGGCTGATGGTCATGCGGTAGAGCGCGCGCATGATCGCGTCAACAGCCAGCAGCGCTTGCTGTAGTAACTGCGCCAGCAGCCACAGCCCGCCCCACAGGGCGCGTGCCAGTTCGATCACGGCCTGACTGTAGAAATGGCGTTTGGCGATGCTGGTGCGGCTGGGCAGGAAGCCGGCCATGGCGCCCATTAACGGCCCGGCTGAGAACGCTGCCAGCACCAGCGCCAGCGCCGCCCAGGATGACAAGTCGGCGCCGCTTAGCGTCAGCAGCAGCAAAGCCAAGGACATCGGCGCCACCAGCGAGCGACGCAGGTTGTCAAACATTTTCCAACGGTTGATGACGCGCAAGCGATAGCGCTTGGGGTTGAACAGGAAAGGCAGCAGTTGCCAGTCGCCGCGCGTCCAGCGGTGCACGCGCGCGGCGGCCACATCGGCGTGAAACGGCGCGTCCTCGATCACGGTGATGTCGGTCACCGCGGCGCAGCGTGCCATTGAGCCTTCAAGCAAATCGTGACTCAGCACCTGGCCGTCGGGCAGACGTCCGGACAACACGGCATGCATCGCCCGCACGTTGAGCAGCCCCTTGCCGCTAAAGCTGCCCTCAGAGAACAGGTCCTGATAGACCTCGGAGGTGGCGGCGCTGTAGGGGTCGATGCCGCACTGCCCGGCAAACAGCCAGTGGTAGAGCGTAAAGTCCTTGGGTGCGGGCAGCGGTGTTACCACGCGCGGCTGCAAGATGCCGTATCCGCTCACGACCGTACGCCCGTCGGTGTCGAGCTGCGGCTGGTTGTGGGGATGCGCGGCCACACCCACCAGCTCGCGCAATCGGCCGGGGGGCAACTCGGTGTCGCTGTCGAGCGTGACGATGTACCGGGTGTCAGCAGCGATGCGGGATTCATCACCCAAGTCCAGGAATGCGGTGCTCGTTCCCTGCGCCAGGGCAGCGACCAGGAGTTCGAGTTTGCCGCGCTTGCGTTCCCAGCCGATCCAGCGCTGTTCGGTCGCGCTGAAGAGGCGCTCCCGGTGCAGCAAGATGAAGTGTGGCACCGCATCGGCGGTCCCGGCCTCGTTGGGATAGCGCCCGTTGAGCGCGTGGATTTGCTGCCTCGCGTTGGCCAGCAAGGCGTCGTCCGAAGCCGCCTGTGCTGTATCGGCATCGGCCCAGTCGGATAGCAATGCAAACTGGGCATGGCGTTCCGGGTTGGCAAGGTAGTGCAGTTGTAGTCGGTGTACCAGGTCGTGGATCGAGTCAAGACCAGTCAGCATGGCCGGGATCACCACTAGCACCCGGTGCTCAGCCGGTATGCCATTGACCAGAGACAGGCGCGGCAGGTGCTGCGGTCGGGCCGACTCGCTGATCAGCCGGTTAATCAGCGCCACCACCGCTTCGGACGCCGGGAACAGCATCAACGCCGCGCCCAGCAGGGTCAACCCCGTATCAGCAACTGGGCCGCCGGTCAGTCCGGCCCCATGGCGCAGCAGCCACGCCACCAGCCCCAAAGTGCCCAGTAGCAGTGAGCTCAGATAGACCGGCAAGGTCATGCGGCGCGCAACGGTGCGCCAGAAGAAAGTCACACGCTCGTGCAGACCGAGCATTTGCTGTAATGTTGGGCAGCCCGCACCGCGCAGCCAGTGGCTGGCCACTGCGCTAGCGCTATTGATGTCCTCGGTCGAGTGCATCAAATCGAGCAGTGTTTGCGCTACCGATACTTCGCTGCGGCCACTGCGTCTGGCCAACAACTCGATGTCATGCAGCGTCTGGTTGCGCGTGACGGAATGCTCCGCCTCGAACATCGTCGAAGTCAGCATCAACCGCATCAACGGACTGGTGTGGGCGACAATCTCAGGCCAGTCGGCGGCGCCGATCTCGCGCAGCGAGGTGACGGCGTTGCTCACGCTCAGGTTGTCAGCGGCTTGGTCGGCGATTTGCTGTGTCTGAATCGCTGCTAGATCGGGCAGCGCACTGTTCAGCCAGTCGCGATAGTCATTTGGGTAGCGGGCCTGCTCGCCGACAACAGCGGTGGTGCGGCGGTCTTGCAGGCGTTGCGCCATCTGCGCCAGAAAGACCCGGCCGACGCCGCGCTGATTGAGCAGGACGAGCAATTGGTCGAGCGCCTGCACGCTGTAGGTTTCGATCTGATCGCTGCACAGGTTGGCCACTTCGCGCGCCGCTTTGTTGGTGGCTACGTGTTCGGCCAGACGGCGCAGGTTTTCAATCAGCACGACGCGCAAGGTGGTGGGCAGGGCCCACATCTCGGCCAGGGTGAGTTGCCGGGTTTCCTGGTAGGCGCTTAAAAACTGTTTCAACAGGTCCTCGTCGAAGGCGCTGTCGGTGTGTGCGACGAAGGCCCAGGCCACACCATAGACGCGCGGCAGGCCGGCCAGTGGCGGGTCTTGCAGCACTGGCAAGGTGCGAAAATAGCTGCGCGGCAGGCCCTCGTGAATTTCCTTGATCTGCGCTTCGATAAGGTGAAAGTTGTCGAGTAACCATTCGGCGGCCGGACTGACGTCGTAACCCGTGCTGACCTGCTCGCCAATGTAGCGTTGCGCCTCGCGTAGCGCGTGGATGTTGCTGTGCAGGCGCGGGAAAAAAGTCGCAGCGTGCCAACTTGCCCTGGCGGCGCGGTGAGTTTCACCGAGGCTGAGGCCATGCTGCGCAAAACGCTGTAGCCCGAAAATCTCGGAGCGTATTGGCGGTGGCACCGAGCCGCGCGCGCCATCGAGAATGTCGAGCAAGACTTGTGGCGCAGCCTGGATCAGCTGGCGCAGCTCAGGTTGCGCCATGCCCTACAACACCAGGTAAGCAAGGCCGATCAATAGCGCAACCACCACCAGCGAAGTCACAAAACGCGGCGCGACAAATCCGTGCACGGCTTGGGCCGCTAACTGAATCGCAAACAACTTGCCGCGCGGTCTTTTGCACAGTGTCAGATGCGCTTGCAGCGCCGATAATTCCAACTGCGAGGTATCGGCGCTGTCGCCAAATGATGCGGTGCTCCAGCGCGGCTGAGCGATAACGCGAGTTTTCATAGATGTTGAAAATAGCTCGGACCAATCTAAGTACCCGGGCCTTGTTGTTTTCTGCTGAACATTGCTGACGAAGTTGTTGGCATTGCTCAGGATTTGATCTTTATTCATGATGCTTCTTTCTGTGAAGGTGTCGAAAATGACAACCAGTGCGACTCAAAGAGTGACTTGCCGGACCATGCTACGAAACCAGCGCGCAGTCATCTGTGCGTTGACATACATAAGCAGGGTTTTTTGGCTGAGCAGGACAAAAAATTGGTAAGAAAATATTCTGACGGCCACAGACAAGGCAGATCAGTTTCCCGGCCGGACCCATACCTTGGTGTCCTGCGCGACATTAAAAACGCCCTGTGGTTCTGAGATGAACAACAGGGCGCTGACAATTCATGCACTGGCCGGATTCAAATCAGCCGTGATTAGGGTCTTTCTTGAACCATGCCCTTGAATAATGCATTTGATAAATCACTTGAACGAGCTGTGCCCGGGCTCAGGGACGGATGGCGATCTCGTTCCTGACCGACTTCACGCCATTGACGCCGCGCGCGATGGCCTCGGCGGTGTTGCGTTCCGTCGTGCTCTTGGCAAAGCCCGACAACATCACGGTGCCATTGAGCGTTTCGACCCGGATGCTGGCGGCATCGACTTGCTTGTTTTCGACAAAACGCGCCTTGATGCGTGTGGTGAGCGCGGCGTCGTCAATGTAGGCGCCCGCGGTTTCCTGGCCACGGTTGACCGCGCAGCCTGTGGCAGTAAGTAAAGCGGCAGCTGTCATGGCGGCAATCAGAGTGGTGCGAATGTTCATGATGAATCTCCAGTAAAAGTTGCGGTTTGATTGAATTTGACCGGGCAGTGAAGAACCCCATTGCCACGGTCTGAATATGAAAAGAAAGCGTTAACGCGTACCGGAGACTTCGACTTCCACGCGCCGATCAGGCTGCAGACAGGCGATCAGCGCTTTGCTGACTTTTTTGCCCTTGCAGTCACTTGGCTTGGTCACTGGGTCTGATCCGTCAACACCTTTGGTCGCAATCTTGTCTTGCGCAATCCCGGCGCGACTCACCAGATAGTTCTTCACCGTTTCGGCGCGGCGCTCCGAGAGCTTCTGGTTGTAGGCGTGCGAGCCAATCCGGTCGGTGTGGCCGGTGACGGTGATAACGTCAAAGTTGGCACCACTGAGTTTTGCCGCAAACTCGTCAAGCTCTTGTTGGCCGCCGGGTTTGAGTATCGCTTTGTCAAAAGCAAAAAGCGAATCGGCTGAGAACGTTACCTTGCTTGGCACTACGGGCGGGGGTGGCGGGGGCGGTGGTGGTGCCAGCACGGCGACCGGTTCCGGCGGTGCTACATAAACCGGCTCGGGTGCTGCTGCGCGCGCCACCCGTGTCGGCGCTTTGGCACCGAAGCGATAGACCAGGCCGACCGAGAGCAAATCAATATCACCTTTGTTGCCAACGGCATCGTTGACACGGTAGCGCTCGAGTTCGCCGCGCACGGCCATCGCGTCATTGAACGCATACTCAACGCCCAAGCCCACTTTCAAATTGGTATCGCGTTTGCTGGGGTTTGGATTTATCACATTGACCGCCCCGGTGGCACTGAAGGAATCCCTGGCCTGAGCGTAATTTGCGCCGATGCGGCCAATGACAGAAAACTTTTGAGTGATAGGCAGCGTACCGACCAGGTCAAGGTTGAGTCCTCTGAACTTGATACTGCCGTTTAGTGTTCCGGCCGGTACGGTGGTGGCTTTAAAGCCGAAATCACCCAGATCGAAGTAACCGCCTTCAACGGCGATGTTCCGGTTGAGCCGGTAGCCTCCGAAAAGCTTGTAGCCGTTGCTGCGGTTGTCGTCCGCGATGGAGGCGGCAGTGAGACCACTGCCCAGCAGGCCGCTGGTGACCCGCGCGTCGTCAATCGTCGCTCTTGACGCCCCGACGTTGGCTCCGACGTACCAGCCTGCATCATCGGCCATGGCCAATGAGCCGGCGCTGATGGCGAGCACCAGCAGGGTGAGCTTGCCGCAATTTCTTGCCATTTTGCTTTTTGCTAATTTCATGTATTACTCCAGAAAAAATGTTAGTAAACGTTGCTACTTCTTGGTTTTGTAACAAAGGCCGGTTGAATGACTCTCCAACCTTTGTGTCTCAAGTCTTAGGGTTTTGTCACGCTGGTGGCGTTCAAAGTGACTGCCGTTTGGGCCAGCGCCCGGCCGACCAACTCGGAACCGGTATTGAATGAAATCAACGTTTGGCTCAGGATGTTGCCCTTAAATTTGGCCCCTGTTCCAATGGTCGCTTGACCGGACACTTGCCAGAAGACGTTCTTGGCCTGGGCACCGCCGCTCAGAGTCACAATGGCACTGTTGCTGACGGTAAGGTCTTGTGCAATCTGGAAGATCCAGACATCATTGGCGCCACCGGTAAGCGTCACACCCGCGCTGGTGATGAGAACACCGGTGCCCCATTTGTACAGGCCGGGAACGAGCGTCTTGCCGCTGATGTCGCCGGCATAGAGCTCGGTAAAGTCAGGCGTGGCTCTTCCGGCGGCATCAACGAAAGCGGTTTGCATGTCGTTGATCGCTGTCGTCATGTTGGACGGAGTCGGTGGCGTGTAGTCAGCGGCATAGACTTTTCCGGTCACCAATGACGACGTCGAAAAGGTGTTGGTGGAATCGGCAATCAGTCCAAAACCCGTGACGAAACTCGCAGCGGCCGGACTCAGTCCAATATCGCCAACAACTGCCGTAGTGCCCGTGGTTGAGACGCCTGATTTGGCCAGAATCACAAAATTACCGGCCGCGCCAAGTGGCACTGGTGCCGGACCTGCCGCCGCCACGGTTGCGCTTACGTTATAGATCGCCGTTGAACCGTCAGCCGCAGTGACGGTGTAGGCCACCGGAGCGGTGAAGTCATTCGCCGTGGCACCGCTGATCTGCGTCGTTGTAGCTACCTTGGCGTTGGCCCCGGTGGTTGAGAACGTTGCGACCAATGCCGTGACGCTTGTCCCGGACGGCAGAGGCACCGTGACGGTCTTTGCAGTCTCGTTGATCGTTCCGGCTATTCCAGCAAGCGAATAAGCGGTAAGAGCCTTCGCCGAGCCCGCAGCCACGGTGACGGTGACGTTATAGGTCGCCGTTGAACCGTCGGCCGCAGTGACGATGTAGGCCAACGGGCTGGTGAAGTCGTTTGCTGTGATCGCGCTGGTCTGAACCGTCGCGCCGACCTTGACGCTTGTTCCTGATGTAGTGAATGTCGCGATCTGGGCAGTTACGTTGGTCCCGGACGGCAGGGTCACCGCAATCGTCTTTGCGGTCTCGTTGATCGCTCCTGCAACCCCAGCCAGTGAATAAGCGCTTAGGGCCTTGGCTGTATTCAAAGCCACGGTGACGGCGACGTTATAGGTGGCTGTTGAGTTGTCGGCGGCTGTAACGGTGTAGATCACCGGACTGCTGAAGTTGTTCGCTGTGATCGCACTGGTCTGAACCGCCGCACCGACTTTGACGCCGCTGCCTGAGGTCGCGAATGTCGCGGCCAGGGCCGTTACGTTGGTCCCGGAAGGTAGGGTCACCGCGATCGACTTGCCCGCTTCATTGATTATTCCAGCAACGCCGGCTAGTGAGTAGGCGGTCAAGGTCTTGGCTGTACTCGACGCCACGTTGACGGCGACGGTATAGGTCGCCATTGAACCGTCAGCCGCAGTGACGGTGTAGGCCACCGGACTGGTAAAGTTGTTCGCTGTGGTCGCACTGGTCTGAACCGCCGCACCGACCTTGACGCTGGCTCCGGTGCTCGTGAACGTAGCAACCAGTGCTGTGACGTTCGTCCCGTTCGGCACGATTACGGCAACGCTCTTGGTGGTTTCATTGATCGTTCCCGGAACTCCGGCCAGCGAATAGGCGGTCATGGTTTTGGTAGTCAGCGCAGACACGTCGCCAGCACCCAAAATTGGCTTCTGACCGCCGCCGCACGCTACCAACAATGCGCCCAGAAGAAATGCCATAAACCACGGCAAAACTCTGGCACAGCCTTCAAATTTTTTCATTTGCTTTTCCTCTTTGTCAGATACAAAAACCATTGATGTAATCGGCCAACCCGTGTCGGTGCGAACGCTGTCGTTCTGCACGATCGCTCAAGCTCAGTGCATCACGGGTCTGAGTATTTCCAGGCGCAGCACGACCGTCTGTGCGTTGGCGAACATAGACAGTTTCTTTTTAAATATTGCACGGCCGTACCAAGAAAACGACACGCAGTCGCTATGTGTGTTAACGCACGGACGGGGTCTGCTGCCCGAGCGGAAACTGTCTCCATAACAAGTCCCATCGTGTAATTATTTTGAAAGAAATCATGTTTAAAAATAAACTCATTCCGTTTGCGTTGCTGGCCTTGAGCCAAAGCATTTTTGCCCAGCAGGTGCCGAGCGCGGGCAGTCAGATGCAGCAAATTCCGCCCGTGCCAATCCAGCAAAACGTGGTGCCAAAAATTGAGGTTCAGCCGACTGCTACGCCCATCAGTGCGGCCAGCGATAGCGTAAGTATTACCGTCAATAGCTTACGCGTGATCGGTGCCCAGGCCTATTCTGAAGCCGAGCTGCTGGCGCTCACGGGTTTTAAACCCGGCAGCGAGATGACCATCACCGACCTGCGCGTCATGGCCGCCAGGATCGCAGCTTTCTACCACCGCAACGGTTACTTTGTAGCCCAAGCGTATTTGCCTGAACAGGACATCAAGGATGGCGTAGTGACCATTGCTGTGATCGACGGTCAATACGGCAAGGTGTCACTGAATAACCAAACCAGGGTTTCCAATGATCTGGCCTACGGTCTGCTGGATGGTCTCAACAGCGGTGACCCGGTCACCTCGGCGCCGCTGGAAAGTCGTCTGCTGCTGCTCTCGGATCTTCCGGGTGTGAGGGTCAATTCAACCCTGGTGCCGGGGGCTGTCGTGGGGACTTCGGACCTGCTGGTTGACCTGACTCCGGGGCCCAGCGTGGATGGCAGCATCGACGCTGACAATGCCGGTAACCGTTACACCGGTGCCAACCGCATCGGTGCAACGGTGAACTTCAACGAGCTGGCCGGCCACGGCGATGTGGCCACCTTGCGCGCACTCACCTCCGGCTCCGGGCTGAACTATGTGCGCGGCTCTTACCAGATGCAGTTTGGCAAGGCCAAGGCTGGAGTCGCTTACAGCGCGCTGCGCTACCAGTTGGGTGAGGAATTTGCGAGTCTGGGAGCCAATGGCACCGCCGAGGTTGCCAGTATCTACGGCAGCTATCCCCTGATTCGCTCCCGCAATGGCAATCTCTACGCCGGCTTGGAGCTCGATGCCAAGACGTTCCAGGACAAAGTGGACAGTACGGCGACGGTGACCGACAAAAAGGCTCAGGTGCTGATGGCCAGTATTAACAGCGACCAGCGTGACTATTTTGGTGGCGGCGGACTCACCAGCTCTTCGCTGGTTTTAAGCATGGGCAACATTGACCTGCAAACACCCTTCGTGCAGGCCTATGATGCCGTTTCGGCAAAAACCAACGGCCACTTCAACAAGCTCGGCTTTGGCCTTTCACGGCTGCAACGCGTGACCGACTCGGTTTCGCTGTCAGCCGCCATCAACGGCCAATACGCCTGGAATAATCTGGACGTTTCAGAAAAGATGGAGCTCGGTGGCATGTACGCCGTGCGCGCCTATCCTGAAGGTGAAGCCTATGCTGACCAGGGCTATGTCCTGAACCTGGAAGCCCGGATGCAACTGCCCAAGTTCTCCGACGCCATGCCTGGGCAACTGCAACTGATCGGATTCATTGATACCGGCAGAGCCATTGTGAACAAGAACCCCTGGGCCGCTGGATTGAACCGCAGAACCCTAAGTGGCGCGGGCGTCGGAGTCAACTGGTCAGATACCAACAATTTCATGGTGCGCGCCTATTACGCCGTCAAGGTCGGTGATGAAGTAGCTCTGTCTGCCCCCGACAAGTCGGGCCGCTTCTGGATTCAGGCAGTGAAGTATTTCTAAGCCGATGGATCCCTACATAAACCACAAACTTTTTAGAAACATTGGAGTGACCCCATGAACTGTACTTATCGATCCATCTGGAATGACACGACCGGCACTTTTGTTGCCGCATCCGAGAACGCCAAAAGCACTGGTAAAAAAACCTCGTCGGGCAGTCATTCCACAGGCCTTGGCGCGCGCTTTTCGCTGCAAACCCTGGCGCTATGCGTCGCGCTGTCGTTTGGCGCGACTAGCTATGCACTGCCGACCGGCGGCGTTGTCGCAGCGGGTAGCGCCAGCATCAACACGGGTGTCGCTGGCACCACGATTAACCAGTCAACACAAAACGCGGCCATCAACTGGCAGAGCTTCAATATCGCAGCCGGTGAGTCGGTTCGGTTCAACCAGCCGAGCAGCAGTTCGGTCACCCTCAACCAGGTGCTGGGTGCCGATCCTTCAGGCATCTTCGGCAGCTTGACGGCCAACGGCAAGGTGTTTCTGGTGAACCCGAATGGCATTCTGTTTGGCCAGGGTGCATCGGTCAACGTCGGCGGCCTGGTGGCATCCACCTTGAACATTGCCGACGGCGATTTCATGGCTGGCAACTACAAATTTACCGGTGTCGGCAATGGCACCGTGGCCAACCAGGGCAGCATCAACGCCGACGGCGGTTTTGTGGCGTTGCTGGGCGCCAACGTCGCCAACAACGGCGTCATCTCGGCCAAACTCGGCACGGTCGCGCTTGCTGCGGGCAACGCCATCACGCTCGACGTGGTGGGCGACGGCTTGCTCAACGTTACCGTGAATCAGGGTGCAGTGAACGCGCTGGTTCAAAACGGCGGTTTGATCCAGGCCGACGGCGGCCAGGTTCTATTGACCGCACAGGCGGCGGGCAGCTTGCTGCAAAGCGCGGTCAACAACACTGGGGTGATCCAGGCGCAAACGATTCAAAACCATAACGGCACGATCCGGCTGATGGGTGATATGCAAAGCGGTACGGTCAATGTGGGTGGCAAGCTCGATGCCAGCGCGCCTAACGGCGGCGACGGCGGCTTTGTTGAAACCTCGGCAGCGCACGTCAAAGTGGCCGATAACGCGATCATCACCACTCAATCCGCGCAAGGCAAGTCAGGCAACTGGCTGATTGACCCGGTTGACTTCACCATTGCAACTGTTGGAGGCGATATAACTCCCGCCGCTCTCGCCATCGACTTGGCATCGAACGTCACCATCAATACGGCAGCCGCCGGAACCAATACAGCGACTAATCTTTATGGGACAACATCCGGCGTCGGCGATATCAACGTCAACAGTGACGTCACCTGGGGCACGGCGACGACGCTGACCTTGAACGCCGTTCATAACGTGAATTTTAATGCGAACATTACCGCTACCACCGGAAACTTGGTAGCGACCGCTGGGACCGATGTAATCGTGAATGCTATGCCCGGTACGGGCATTACGATGACGACGACTGGTGGAAATATGACCTGGACCGCTGGCAACGATATCTGGGTGAAAGCAGGCGTTGTTGGGGGCATTACGGCGACCGGCACCGGTCCAAGTAGAGCAAATGTGACCTGGACCGCGGGGCGCGACATCAACATCGATTCGGCCGTTACGACGACCGATGCAAATTTCACAGCGTGCTGTGGACGCGATATAAACATTACGGCGGCCATGACGACGACCAGGGGCAACGTTTTGCTGAAAGCCGGGAATGAGCCGTCTGCAGCGGTGCCTGGTGACATTGGCGGCACCGTGGTTTTTTCTGGTGCTGGACACTATACCGTCACAGGGCCGAGTGCGGACGTCACCCTTTATTACACTCCGACCTCGTACTCATCGCAGCATGATTATTCGAGTAACTTCACCTTGTCCAATGGCGCCACGGGCCCTACGTCGGGCGCGCCGTTTACTGGCACCGCCATGCTGGTGTTCGCGAAAGGGAATGACAAGGTTTACGACGGCAACACGACGGCAACCTTATCATTGAAGGACACCCCCGTCCCCAGCCTTGGTGGCGTTGGTACCACGGTTACTTTGGATCCTGGTATTGGTGCTACTGCCACTTTCGATACCAAGGACGTAGGAACGGGTAAGCCAATCACCTATAGCGGCTATAGCCTCGGCGGTACAGACGCCTCTAATTTTGCTCTCTGGACCGCTTGTGTTGGACCGACGACAACAAGCGCCGCAATCACCCAGGCACCGCTCGTAGTAACGGCGCTCGACCAGACAAAGAACTACGGCACGCTCTTCACCTTTACCGACTTGCCGTCGGAGTTCACTTCGATCGGGTTGAAGAACGGTGAAACCATCGGCAGCGCGACGCTAACAAGCACGGGCGCGCCGGCGACGGCGCCGGTGACGGTGCCGCAGGCGACTGGCTACGCAATCCCGATTTCGAACGCGCTGCCAGGCACGTTCAATCCCAGCAACTACAGCATCACCTACGTCCCCGGAACAATGATCGTGAACCCGGTGCCGCTGGTCTTGACGGCGAACGACGCTACCAAGGTTTACGGCACGACGTTCACGCCAGCAGGCACGGCCTTCACCAAGACCGGCCTGGTCAACAGTGACACTGTCACCAGCGTGGCCGAGACCAGCACCGGCTCGGCACCGACCGCTAGCGTGGCGGGCAGCACCTATCCGATCGTGATCACCCCCGGCAGCGCAACCGGCAGTTTCACGGCCACCAACTACACCATCAGCTATGTTGACGGCAAGTTGGCCGTGACCCCGGCACCGCTGGTCTTGACGGCGAACGACGCTACCAAGGTTTACGGCACGACGTTCACGCCAGCAGGCACGGCCTTCACCAAGACCGGCCTGGTCAACAGTGACACTGTCACCAGCGTGGCCGAGACCAGCACCGGCTCGGCACCGACCGCTAGCGTGGCGGGCAGCACCTATCCGATCGTGATCACCCCCGGCAGCGCAACCGGCAGTTTCACTCCAACCAACTATGTCATTACCTATGTAGATGGCAAGCTGACCGTGACCCCGGTGCCCCTGACAATCACCGCCAATGACGTCACCAAGAACTACGGCGAGGCACCAATCCTTTCGGGTTTCACCACAACACCGTTGGTGAATAGTGAAACGGTCGGCAGCGTCACCGAAACCAGTCCGGGCCAACCGGCGACTGCCGTCGGTGGAACCACCTACCCGATCACGCCCAGCGCTGCCACCGGTGGCACGTTCACGCCTTCCAACTACACCATTGGCTACGTCAACGGTGTGTTGACGGTGCTCGCACTGCCGCCTGTGGTGCCACCCTATGAAGGTCCGAATGTGAGTCCACGGGTCACCCCGCCGACCTGGGTGCCAGTGGTGGTACTTCCAGGCACACCGCCGCAACTGCTATCTCTGGTGGCACCGGTACCGCCGGTAGTAGTTGCCCCGGTGCTTGTTGAAGAGCAGGCACCAGTGGTCGTGCCAGTCGAGACGCCACCCACGATCTACGTAGCCCCCCATCGGCCGCGCAAGCAAGACCGCAACTGAGTGTCACACAGGCAGTGGCGATCCACCGTGATGCAATCAAGCAACGGATCGCCACGTCCTTGCACTCTTCGCAATGACGATACCGACATGTTTTCAAATCGTCATTCTCTGTGCAAGACCTTTGGTCTTGTTCTGCTGATTGCCAGCTTTGGCGTGCCGCCAGCGTGTGCTACCGGCTTGGCTGCACCGCCACCGTTGCTAGCGGTACCAGCGCAGCCCAAACGGGCAGACTTCAAACACGAGAGTGCATCCCTTGAAGCGCGCTACCTCGCAAACTGGGTCGTTGATTCAAATGACAACCGTGGTTTGTCGTTTGCCATTCTCGACAAGAAAGAGGCCAAAGTATTTGTCTTTTACGCCGATGGCCGACTGCGTAGCGCGGCAGCGGCACTGCTCGGTGCTGCGGTGGGAGACGACTCAGTGCCTGGCATTGGGAACCGGAAATTGGCCAGCATCCGCCCCGAGGAGCGCACCACGCCAGCGGGGCGCTTCGTCGCGGCGCTGGACATCAATCTGCATGGCAAAGAAATGCTCTGGGTTGACTACGATGCGGCGATCTCCATGCACCCGGTGATCACCAGCAACCCGCTGGAGCGCCGCGCTGAACGGCTGGCAACGCCAACGCCGCTCGACAACCGTATTTCCTATGGCTGCATCAACGTGCCGCCGGAATTCTTTAAAAACGTCGTGATCCCGGCATTCAAGCGCACCAATGGCATTGTTTATGTGCTACCGGAAATCAAAACGCTGCAAAAAGTATTCGCCTCCTATGACGTTGACGAGCACGCACGGATACAGCTTGCCGCAAAAATTGCCACCAACAGCACGGCACCAAAATAAACATTATGACGCGCGGGGTTCGGCATTTCAAACCGTTAGTCTCCATCACGTAAATGGCTGATCAGGCTGACCAGTGACACGAACACCGCGCCGACGGCGGCGGCGATCAGGATCGATTTGACCGGCTCGTCCTGGATGTAGTTCAGCGTATGGTCTGAGGCGCGCTGCGTCTTGTTTCGCAGTTGTCGTGAGGTGTCACGGACGCTGTTGATGCCATGGTGCGCGAAGGCGCTGACGTGGTCGCTGGTACGGTTCAGCAGCGGCGCGGCCTGTTGGCGCAAGTCCATTAGCGCATCAGCCAGATTTTCGAGCGCTTCGCTCGCCATCCGCTGGGTTGACTTGATTGCCAGGTTGGTGAGCTTGCTGGGTTGCTCCAAAGACTTGGTGGTAAACATGATGATTCCTTTAATGTGAGCAGTGTGCATGCTCGGTCGATTTGAACTTGTAAGAATTGCCACGCAAAACGGCCCCCAAGGGCCGCATTGCATGGTTCGCTGCGCGCTGTTACTTGCGCGGCTCGCCCTGCTCGTTGACTGTCACGGTATTGCCGGGAGGTGATGTCATCTGGATGCGATGTTCCTGGCCTCTGAAGTTGTAGCTGACATCCCAATATTCGGGGCGTGCCTGGCTGGGCACATTTTCGCAACGCCGCACGTCCTGGGTTGATGCCTGTTGGCCTTCGCGGTTTACATTGGCACCGATTGCCGCTCCGGCGACCAGGCCGCCCGCAGTGGCAATATCTTTACCGGAGCCACCACCAACCTGATGACCCAGAATGCCGCCGATCAGGGCACCGGCAATGGCCCCCGGAACGTTGGCTTTGCCACGCTCCTGGGTGACTTGCTGGCGATCGATCCAGCAGCGCTGCTCGGGCGGGCCGACCACGACACGAACCGAAGTCACGTTGGCTTCATAGAGTCGCTCGTTGCCGCGGCGACGGTAGTCGGGTGCCGCCACGGGTGCGGGCGCATAACGGTCCTCATTGATGCGCGCATTGCGGCTCACGATTCGCACCGACGAAACGCGGTCGTTCAAACCCATCGCGCCCAAAGACGGATAACTGCCCGGACGTAAAACGACGCAGCGCCCACTGAACCGGGCGTCTTCGCAAACTTCCCAGCGGTCGCGTGTCACCATCACGGAAGAGGCGCGATCATTGAAGCCATAGCGCCCCAAATCTCCGACCTGCTTGCTGGTGGTAAAAGAGCGGCCCTGAAAATTGTCATGCTCGTAAAAGGTGACCTGTGCGCTTGCCTGGGCGGCGACGGCGACGAGCGCCGCTGCCAATGTGATTTTCAGTCGTGTATTCATCAATAACTCCTTAAAAAAGTTGTGGCGGGTTACAAATCCTCACCTTATTGATACTCGCATCAGAGGTAGCCAAGTAACAAGACTCCACTATCGCGCTTGGTTAGGTTGTCGTCTGTGCGTTGGCGAACGGATGTCGCGCACGTTGCGCTGCATCATCCGACCCAGTCATTGCACCGTATCTTCAACAGGGTCCTGGCCGTTGACACGAGGATTAAATATTATCAAATTTAATTTTGTGCCAATGAATATTTACTATAAAGGTGTTGTCAGTAGTGTCCCAACGTT
>PKWM01000013.1 GCA_003133245.1 Rhodoferax sp.
AGGTAATTGTCGCCAACCAGTGCAGGGCCTGAGCGAGGCCTTTTTGCTGCCGGTATTGGAGATGGTGATTGACCAGTTCCCGTTTCAGATCGAAGGCTTTCACTCAGACAACGCAAGCGAATACATCAATCACAAGGTGGCAGCGATGCTGGACAAACTGCGTATCGAGCAGACCAAGTCACGCTCGCGCAACAGCAACGACAACGCCCTGGCAGAGAGTAAGAATGCCAGCGTAGTGCGCAAGCATATGGGCTACAGCCACATCCCGCAGAAGTACGCAAAACCCATCAACGCGTTCTACCAGGATGTGTTCAATGGCTGGCTTAACTTGCATCGTCCGTGCCTGTTTGCCACTGAGGTCGTGAGCGACAAAGGAAAGATCAAAAAAGTCTACAAGCACAAGGACGCCAAGACACCGCTGGAGTGCTTGGTGTTGCTCAACAAGACAGGGCTGGTGAGTTTCAAAAGCGCCACCACGCTGGACAGCCTGCTGGGCAAAGCAAAAGAGAGAACCGACTTGCAGGCCGCGCAGGAGATGCAAAAGGCCAAGGCCGATTTGTTTGCGGTGTTCAACAAACCAGGGCGAAAGAGCCAGACTTGAGTTGACCAAACAGGGGGCTCAAATTGCGGTAAAAAAACCGCGCGCCAGGGGGCCTCCGGCGGCCTGGCAGGGGCCGATAGAGAATGACACCAAGACAAAAAGCCGGATACCCTAAACTTCCAGTTTCAACCAGATCAAGCCACCAGGAAGAAATTCTCAACTGCACAGCCCTTCAGGCTCATACCTGGATTGGAAAATACTGTAATGCTTTTGTCGTGGCATGCCAATTTCGTTGGCATCGATCATGTGGCGTGTGTCCCACGCACACTTTGGGTTTGCACTGGCCTTCGCACAGAGGTACCGACACCGGTAAAATCAGTCGGAGTCCACTTCAAAGCCCCATCCGGGCGTTGTTCACCCACCCACCTGATTCCAACATGTTTTACCCTCAAACTTTTGATGTCATCGTTGTCGGCGGCGGCCATGCGGGCACCGAGGCGGCATTGGCGGCTGCGCGCATGGGTTGCAAAACGCTGCTGCTGAGCCACAACATCGAGACGCTGGGGCAGATGAGCTGCAACCCGTCCATCGGCGGCGTTGGCAAAGGGCACTTGGTCAAGGAAGTTGATGCACTCGGCGGTGCCATGGCCGCAGCCACTGACGAAGCAGGTATCCAATTTCGTATTCTTAATTCCTCCAAGGGCCCGGCCGTGCGCGCTACCCGGGCCCAGGCCGACCGGATTTTGTACAAGGCAGCGATTCGCCATCGTCTGGAAAATCAGCCGAACTTGTGGCTGTTTCAGCAGGCGGTGGACGACCTGATGGTGGCGGGCGATCGCGTGCTGGGTGCCGTGACGCAAGCGGGGGTCAAGTTTCGCTCCAAAACTGTGGTGCTAACGGCGGGCACTTTTTTGAACGGCAAGATTCATGTCGGCTTGAGCAATTACCCGGCTGGCCGTGCCGGCGATCCACCGGCGCTGAATTTGAGCGCGCGTTTGAAAGAGCTGAAGCTGCCGCAGGGTCGGCTTAAAACCGGTACGCCACCGCGCCTGGATGGGCGCTCCATTGATTTCAGCAAATGCCAGGAACAACTGGGTGATGGCATGCTGGCGCAGAGCACGGTCGGCCTGCCAGTCGGCGCGCCTTGCGGCCCCCAGGTGCCGGTGTTCAGTTTCATGGGGCGCGTCGAGCAGCATCCGCAACAGATGGCGTGTTGGTCGACGCACACCAATGCGCACACCCATGACATCATCCGTAGTGGTTTTGATCGCAGCCCCATGTTCACCGGCAAAATTGAAGGCGTCGGGCCGCGTTATTGTCCGAGCGTGGAAGACAAAATAAATCGCTTTGCTGGCAAGGACAGTCACCAGATTTTTCTGGAGCCAGAAGGGTTGACGACCAACGAGTACTACCCCAACGGCATCTCCACGAGCTTACCGTTTGATATTCAGTACGCCTTGGTGCGTTCCATGGCTGGACTGGAAAATGCCCATATTCTGCGGCCCGGTTACGCGATTGAATATGATTACTTTGACCCACAACAACTCAAAAGCAGCTTTGAGACCAAGAGCATCGGAGGCCTGTTTTTTGCCGGTCAAATCAACGGCACCACCGGTTACGAAGAGGCTGCGGCACAGGGCCTGTTTGCTGGTGTCAATGCGGCGTTGCAAGCCGGAGCCAAGACCCAATGGCAGCAAGACAGCTGGGTGCCTGGGCGTGACCAAGCTTATCTGGGCGTGCTGGTGGATGATTTGATTACCAAGGGAGTCACCGAACCCTACCGCATGTTCACCAGTCGCGCCGAATTCCGCTTGCAATTGCGTGAAGACAATGCCGATGCGCGTTTGACGGAAGTGGGGCGTAAGTTGGGGGTGGTGGACGACGCACGTTGGGCCGCGTTCAGTCGCAAGAGCGAGGCTGTTTCACGTGAAACAGAGCGTTTGCGTTCGATTTGGGTGAGTCCGCAGAATCTGGCGGCTGCGGAGTCGGAGCGGGTGCTGGGCAAAGCCATTGAGCACGAGCACAACTTGGCTGATTTATTGCGCCGTCCGGACGTGAACTACACCAGTTTGATGTCGCTCGATGGTGGTAAATACGTCAGTCCGGAATTGGATGCCAATGTTTCACGTGAAACAAATGTCGCGTCTTTGCCGCAAGCTGTGTTTGCTGCCGTGGTGATTGATCAAGTCGAGATTTCTGCCAAATACTCTGGTTACATTGGTCGTCAAAAGGAAGAAATTGACCGGGCTGCCCATTATGAAGACTTGAAGTTGTCGCCAGAGTTGGATTATCGCAAGGTGCCTGCACTGAGTATTGAGGCGCAGCAGAGGTTGAGCAAAATCAGGCCCGAGACGCTGGGGTTGGCATCACGGATCTCGGGCATTACCCCAGCCGAGATTTCGCTATTGCTGGTTTATTTGAAGAAGAGCAAGGTGCTGTGAGTTTGCTTCTGGTAAACCATTCCTGGTTTAACTACTGCGGGGTGCGGGCAGGGCACCCAACATCCGCCCTGTCCACACCCTTTCTGGCTTTGACACGGTCATGAAAGGCACCCTATTCATCCCTTTTGCTCGTGACGAGGCGCTTGCATGATGCGTGACTTGGAAGATGCTCTTCGTCGTGGTCTGACCGAATTGACTTTAGCCGAGAATGACAACCAGGTCGCCAGTTTGCTTGACTATCTGGCTTTGCTGCAGAAATGGAACAAGGTCTATAACCTGACGGCCGTGCGAGACCCGACTGAAATGCTGACGCACCACTTGTTGGATTGTATGGCCGTGATTTCGCCGCTGCGAACACAGTTGGCGGTGCTTTGTGCAGCGCAGACAGATGTTGCCAGTGGCGCACCACGATGGCGTCTGCTTGATGTCGGATCGGGCGCGGGTTTGCCGGGGATCGTCATCGCTATTTTGTGCCCGGAGATTGAGGTCGATTGTGTTGACGCAGTGGCAAAGAAGGTCGGCTTCATCAACCAGGTGGCATTGACTTTGCACTTGAAAAATTTGCACGGTTTGCATTCACGGGTGGAAGATTTAGCCGGCAAGTACGACATCATCAGTTCCCGTGCTTTTGCTTCGCTGTCGGATTTTGTGAGTCTGTCAGAGGCCGATTTGGCTGCTACTGGTGTCTGGATGGCGATGAAAGGCAGACAGCCATTCGATGAAATTTTGGCTTTGCCGACTTCGGTGAAGGTGTTTCACGTGGAACAATTGCGGGTTCCGGGCTTGGGTGCGGAGCGCTGCATTGTCTGGATGCGCAAAATCTAACGTAAACTCTCTCCATTCACTCAGAAAGAAAACTGCATGTTTGGTATTGCCGATTACGGTGCTTTTGTCGCAGCCATCCTCATTTTTTTGCTGCTTCCTGGTCCGGGCAATCTGGCTTTGATCGCATCCACCGGCAAAGGTGGTATTAAGGGCGGTTTGGCAGCTACCATGGGCGTGATCGTCGGGGATCAAGTTTTGATGTGGCTGGCGGTAGCCGGTGTGGCAGCATTGCTGGCGGCTTACCCGGTGGCTTTTTACGCGGTACAGTGGCTCGGAGCCGCGTACCTGGCGTGGCTGGGCGGCAAGATGTTGCTGGTCAAGCCAGGTGCCGCTCCCATTCTGCACATCAAGCCGCATCACTACCTGCGACAGGCTTTGGCGATTACGCTGCTCAACCCCAAAGCGATTGTGTTTTACATGGCGTTTTTTCCCTTGTTCGTGGATCCGGCCCGGCATCAGGGGATTGCGACTTTTGCTTTTATGGCGCTGACGATTGCCGTACTCACTTTTGCCTACGGACTGACAGCGGTATTGTTGACCCACTATCTGGCGGAGCGTTTACGTGCCAGCCCGATCATCTCCAGGTCATTGGAGAAGCTTGCCGGCGTGTTTTTGCTCGCCTTTGGTGTCAAGTTGGCGCTGTCGCACTAGCTCTCGGTTTCTGATGTGTTTCACGTGGAACCTCCCTTCATCATTGCTCAGTAAGAATCCATGGCCAAAATTTTCTGTGTCGCCAATCAAAAGGGCGGTGTCGGCAAAACCACGACAACCGTCAATCTGGCTGCCGGTCTGGCTAAAGTTGGCCAACGTGTGCTGATGGTGGACCTGGATCCGCAGGGTAATGCCACCATGGGTTCAGGAATCGAAAAACGCAAGCTGGAGCTCAGCGTCTATGACGTTCTGTTGGAGTCGGCCAGCGTGGCCGAAGTACGGGTCCAAGGCGACAAGTTGGTGGCCGCTGGCTGCAGCTACGATATCCTGGGCGCGAACCGGGAGTTGGCCGGAGCCGAGGTGGAGCTGGTGGACCTGGAGCGGCGCGAGAAGCGACTCAAGCGAGCCTTGGCCGAGGTGGAGAAAGATTACGATTTCATTCTGATTGATTGCCCGCCCTCGCTGTCGATGTTGACGCTCAATGGCTTGTGCTGTGCACACGGCGTGATCGTGCCGATGCAGTGCGAATACTTTGCGCTGGAGGGCCTGACGGATCTGGTCAACACCATCAAGCAGGTGCATGCCAATTTGAATCGTGACCTGGCCATCATCGGCCTGTTGCGCGTCATGTTTGATCCGCGCATCACCTTGCAGCAGCAGGTCAGCGAGCAACTCAAGGCGCATTTTGGCGACAAAGTTTTCAACACTGTGATTCCGCGCAACGTGCGCTTGGCCGAAGCCCCCAGTTATGGTGTTCCCGGTGTTGTTTTCGATCCATCAAGCAAAGGTGCGCAGGCTTTTGTGGCCTTTGCTCAGGAAATGGTGGAGCGAATGACAATCTTTAAATAGCTACTAAATAGATAGCAAATTTAGAGCAGAGATAAGGAAAACAAAGTATGGTTACCAAAAAACCCAAAGGTTTGGGACGCGGACTCGAAGCCCTGCTGGGCCCCAAAGTCAGCGAATCAACTGGCACAGACAACGTCGGTCTGCCGACTATGTTGCTGCTCACTTCCATGGTGGCAGGCCAGTACCAACCACGCACCCGCATGGACGAGGGGGCGCTCTACGAGCTGGCTGAATCTATCAAGGCGCAGGGCATCATGCAACCGATTCTGGTGCGCCAACTCAAGGACGGCGCTAACCAGGGCAAGTACGAGATCATTGCGGGGGAACGGCGGTTCCGGGCCGCCAAGCTGGCCGGGCTGGACAGCGTGCCGGTGCTGGTGCGCGACGTAGCCAATGAAGACGCCGCTGCCATGGCGCTGATCGAGAACATGCAGCGCGAAGACCTTAACCCGCTGGAAGAAGCGCAGGGTCTACAGCGACTGGTCAAAGAATTTGGCCACACGCATGAGCAGGCGGCGCAGGCGGTGGGGCGCTCGCGCAGTGCCGCGAGCAACTTGCTGCGACTCTTGAATCTGGCTGAGCCCGTGCAAACCATGCTGATGGCGGGCGACTTGGACATGGGTCATGCCCGCGCCCTGCTGGTGCTTGACCGCGCTACCCAAATCACGGCGGCGAGCCAGATAAGCGCTCGCAAAATGTCGGTGCGCGAGGCTGAGAGGCTAGCCAAAAAACTCGGCGCTGATTTCACCTTGACTTCTACCAAGCCAAAAAAAGAGAAGTCACGCGACATGAAACGGGTTGAAGAAGCCCTCTCTGACCTGCTCACTGCCGCAGTCGAGGTGCGGGTGAAAAAGCGCGTCAAACGCTCCGGACGTATGGAAGAAATGGGCGAGCTCGGTATCCAGTTTGGCTCGCTCGATGAGCTCAACGGCTTGATCGACAAACTTACCTTCGCCGCGACCCAGGCTGCGGCTCGCCTGAGCACGCGTCAGGTTTAGAGCAAAAATATTTTGCCCGGATTCATGATGTTTTTGGGGTCCAGCGCCCGTTTGATGCTGCGCATCATGGCCACCGCGCCGGTGCCGGTCTCGGTCACCAGAAAATCCATCTTGTGCAGGCCGATGCCGTGCTCGCCAGTGCAGGTTCCGTCCAACTTCAAGGCGCGGTGCACCAGTTGCTGGTTGAGTTGCTCGGCCGTGGCGCGCTCCTCCGGCTTGTCAGGGTCAATCAAATACGCCATATGAAAGTTGCCATCGCCGACGTGGCCGACTAGAAAGTAGCTGAGGCCGCTGGCCTCGGCTTCAGTGACCGAGTCCAACAGCGCGTCCGCCAAGTGCGAGATCGGCACGCAGGTGTCGGTGGTGATGGCGCGGCAACCGGGGCGCGACTGGATGCCGGCAAAGTAGGCGTTGTGCCGCGCGCTCCACAGCCGGGTGCGCTCTTCCGGCGTACAAGCCCACTCAAAGGTCTGGCCGCCAAAATCGTTGGCAATCGCCTGGACGCTGGCAACCTGCTCCTTGACGCTGGCGGGTGAGCCGTGAAACTCCATCAACAGCAAGGCACCTTCACGCAGGCTCAGGTGCGAATGCTGGTTGACCATGCGGATGGTGTTGGCGTCGAGCAACTCGCAGCGCGCAATCGGCACGCCCAACTGGATGATCTGGATGGTGGTGTTGACGGCATCAGCCAGGCTGCCAAACGAGCAGGTGGCGGCCATCACTGCCTCAGGCAGTGGGTAGAGCTTGACGGTAACTTCGGTGATCACGCCCAATGTGCCTTCGCTGCCCACCAGCAGGCGCGTCAGGTCGTAACCCGCAGCGGATTTTTTGGCGCGCGTGCCGGTACGGATGATCTCGCCGCTGGCCGTGACCACTTCGAGCGCCAGCACGTTCTCGCGCATGGTGCCATAGCGCACGGCGTTGGTGCCGCTGGCGCGGGTGGCGCTCATGCCGCCCAGCGTGGCATCGGCACCCGGGTCGATCGGAAAAAACAGGCCCGTGCCTTTGACCGCTTCATTGAGCTGCTTGCGCGTTACACCCGGTTGCACCGTCACGGTCAGGTCTTCGGCATTGATGTCGAGCACCTGGTTCATGCGACCCAGGTCGATACTAATGCCGCCTTGCACCGCCAGCAAATGGCCTTCCAGCGAGGTGCCGACGCCAAAGGGAATGACGGGTACGTTGTACTGGCTGGCGAGTTTGACAGCATCGGCGACGTCTTGCGTGCTTTCGGCGAATACTACGGCCGCTGGTGGCGGCGCTTCAAACGACGACTCGTCGCGCCCGTGCTGCTCGCGCACGACCAGCGCAGCGGAACAATTCTCGGCGAAGCGTGTTTTCAAGGCCTCTATCATCGCCGCCGGAACTGAGCGCAGGTGGAGTTCAGGAACAAGGTGTGAAGTCGATGCGGTTGCTTTCATGGGCATGGTTTTCCTTGTTGAGACAGTTGTTCTGAGGTGAAAACTTGAATTTATTTCCTGGCGGTGCAATTTTAAGACTGGGAACCAAAGATGTTTTGCTGTGACAATGGCTCGTAATAGTGGAGATTCTTCATGGGACAACGATTGACACAAATTGCCACACGCACCGGTGACGACGGTAGCACCGGACTGGGCGACAACACCCGCGTTGCCAAAAGCAGCTTGCGCGTGCAGGCCATGGGCGATGTCGATGAGCTCAATTCGAACATTGGTGTCTTGCTGTGTGAAGATCTACCGCAAGGCGTCAGAGCGCTGTTGGTGGAGATCCAACACCAGCTTTTCAACCTCGGCGGCGAGCTTTCCATTCCCGGTTTTGAGTTGCTCAAAGCGCAGGCCGTGGTGGCGCTGGATGCCGCTCTGGCCGAGCACAACGCCAGGTTGCCGGGGCTACAGGAATTCATCCTGCCGGCCGGCACGCGCGCCGCTGCGCTGGCCCATGTCTGTCGCACGGTCGCACGCCGCGCCGAGCGCGCGGTGGTCGCGCTCGGGGGCCAGGAGCCGATCAAGGACGGACCACGCCAGTACCTTAATCGTTTAAGTGATTTGCTGTTTGTTCTGGCTCGCGTGCTCAACCGTTACCGTTCCGATGGCACAGTTGGTGATGACGTTTATTGGAAGAGTGAGCGGTTGGGACAAGCGGATGCTAAGTAAGCACCCGCTGCGCTGGCGACTAATTCTTTTGCAGTAACCGGGCGGCTTCCCGGGCAAAGTAAGTCAGCACACCATCGGCCCCGGCGCGCTTGAACGCCAGCAAGCTTTCCATCATGACGGCGTCGTGGTCGAGCCAGCCATTCTGGGCGGCGGCCTTGAGCATGGCGTATTCACCCGAGACCTGGTAGGCGAAGGTAGGTACTTTGAACTCATCTTTGACGCGGCGTACTATGTCAAGATAGGGCATGCCAGGCTTGACCATTACCATGTCGGCACCTTCGGCGATGTCCAGCGCGACTTCACGCAGCGCTTCGTCGGAGTTGCCCGGATCCATTTGATAAACCTGTTTGTTGCTTTTGCCTAGGTTTGTCGCTGAGCCGACGGCATCGCGAAACGGGCCGTAAAACGCCGAAGCGTATTTGGCGCTATAGGCCATGATACGGGTGTGAATAAAGTGATTGGCTTCGAGCGCTTGACGGATCGCGCCGATGCGCCCGTCCATCATGTCGCTGGGGGCCACAATATCGACGCCGGCGCCAGCCTGTGTTAGCGCTTGCTTCACCAGCACCTCCACGGTTTCATCGTTCATGATATAGCCATTTTCAGCCGGGTCGGAGCTGGGCAGGCCATCCTGGCCGTGGCTGCTGTAGGGGTCGAGAGCCACGTCTGTCATAACACCGAGATTGGGAAATTCTCTTTTCAAAGCCCGCACCACGCGTGGCACCAGTCCGTCCGGGTTGAGGGCTTCTCGACCGTCGGGGGTTTTGAGGAACTGCTCAATGACCGGGAACAGGGCCATGACCGGAATACCCAGTTTGACGCAGTCCTCGGCCACTGGCAGCAGCAGATCCAGGCTCAGGCGCTCCACGCCCGGCATCGAACCGATCACCTGGCGCTGTTGTTTGCCGTCAACAACAAACACGGGATAGATCAGGTCATGCGCTGTCAATGTGCTTTCACGCACCAGGTTGCGGGTAAAGGGGTCGCGACGCAAGCGGCGTGGTCGGCCCAGGGGGTATGGAGCGAAAGTTGTCATGATGAAAAAGGTAAGAGGTGAAGGGGGCTTGATCGTTCAGGTGAAAAAATATCTCACTCGCCGATTTGAATCTTAGTCCCGATTTTGCTATATTGCGCGTGGGCGGTTTACCGCCCCCCGCTTTTCCTCCCTGAGCGGGGCCTTGATGTGTGACAGCAAATAGGCTTATCTCCCCAGCCCTCGTGCTGGGGTTTTTTTGGCCTAAACTGCTCGCATGCTGCACAAGACTTCGGCCTGGCCTTTGGCCTTGGTTTATGTCGGGCTGGTTGTTTATGCCAGTCTGTATCCTTTTGCCGATTGGCGTTATCAAGGCATTGTGCCGTGGGCTTTTCTAGGCAGCCCCTGGCCCAAATACTGGACCGTCTTCGATGTCGTTTCCAATGTGCTGGGTTATGTTCCGGTTGGATTTTTACTGACACTCTCTGCCCTGCGCAGAGGTCGGACACGCAACGCGGTCGGTCGGGCGACGATAGTGGCGTTTGTTTTGTCACTGACGATGGAGTCGCTGCAAAGCTATTTGCCAGCTCGCGTACCTTCCAATGTCGATTTGGGACTCAATGTGCTGGGTGCCTGGTTGGGTGCCTCGTTGGCCTGGGCAATGGAAAAACTGGGTGTCATTGCCCGTTGGAGCGTTTTCAGGGCGCGCTGGTTTGTGGCGGACGCGCGAGGTGGTCTGGTGCTGTTAGCCTTGTGGCCGCTGGCCTTGTTGTTTCCGGCAGCCGTGCCGCTCGGGTTGGGGCAGGTGGTCGAGCGGCTGGAGACAGCGTTGGCCGGGGTACTGCAAGACACACCGTTTCTGGCCTGGTTGCCAGTGCGCGCGATTGAACTGCAACCCCTGGTACCTGGCGCAGAATTACTTTGTGTCATGCTGGGTTTGCTGATGCCTTGTTTGCTGGGCTATTGCATCATCAGTTCCGCACCGCGTCGAGCGGCGTTCCTAATGCTGCTGGTGAGCTTCGGCCTGGCTGTTAGCGCGCTTTCAGCAGCATTGAGTTATGGACCGCAATACGCTTGGGCGTGGCTCGGAGGGCCAGTCAAAGGGGGGTTGATGGTGGCACTGTTGACAGCGCTGCCTTGGTTCTATTGGCACTTGGCATTTACCTCAGCTTGCTTAACCAGGCGCCGACCAGTGCCTATTTTGCTCACACTTTGGCTGCTTGGGAGCAGGGTCGCTTTATTCGCTTTCACGGACTGGCGCAATGGCTCGGGTGGTCGTGGCCGTACGCTGTCCTGGTGTATGCATTGACCCGGCTCTGGGTTCGGGAACCGGAAAACTAAAATATCCCCATGAAAAAACTATTTTTTACATTGCTGGCTGCGGTTTGCTTTCCGTTGGCCGCGCAAATGCCGCAAGCACCCGAAATTGCTGCACGTTCTTATCTGTTGCTCGATGTCACGGCGAACCAGTTTCTGGCAGAAAAAGACATTGATAGCCCGGTCGAGCCAGCCTCGTTGACCAAGTTGATGTCGGCTTATCTGGTTTTTGATGCCTTGCGGGGCAAAAAAATAGACCTCAAACAAACACTCCCTGTCAGTGAACGCGCCTGGAAAATGCCGGGTTCGCGCATGTTCATTAATCCCAAAATGAGGGTGCCAGTGGAAGACCTCATCAAGGGCATGATCGTGCAAAGTGGCAACGATGCCACTATGGCTCTGGCCGAAGGCGTCGGCGGGACGGCCGAGCATTTTGTGCAACTTATGAACGAGCAGGCCAAGGCGCTCGGGATGAAGGCCACCAGCTATAAGAATCCGGAAGGATTGACCGAGGCGGGCCACACCACCACCGCCCGTGATTTGAGCATCCTGACGACCCGTTTGATGCGCGACTTTCCGGAGTACATCGCCTACTATGCGATCAAGAAATACCGCTACCAGGGCACTCCATCGGCCAATGATAGCAACCGCAATCTGCTGCTATTTCGCGATCCGACGGTGGATGGTTTGAAAACCGGACACACGGATGCCGCTGGGTACTGTCTGATTGCCACCTCCAAGCGCGACTTCCCCGGCCTGGGTACAGCGGGTGCGGTTGCCGGAGCGCCAGGTGCCACGGGGAGTCGGCGTCTGCTGTCGATCGTGCTGGGTGCAGCCAGTGAGAATTCGCGAGCCTATGAGTCGCAGAAACTTCTCAATTGGGGTTACACCGCATTTGAGGCGGTCAAGTTGTTTGACGCCAACCAGGCTGTCATGTCACCTGCGGTCTGGAAGGGCAAGAGCGCAACGGTCAAGCTTGGACGTCCCCAGGCGATAGTGGTCGCGGTCCCAACGGGAACGGCAGGCAAGCTTAAAACGCAGGTGGTGCGGGCAGATCCGTTGGTTGCCCCCTTCATCAAAGGCCAACAAATCGCAATTCTGAAGGTAAGTAGCGGGAATGTTCCCCTGGTTGATATACCCCTGGTCGCGTTGGAGGCGGTAGATCAGGCTGGCTTGCTCGGTCGGGCCTGGGATGCCCTGCGTTTGTGGATTAAATAGACAAAAGTGAGTACATGCAAACAATGCCTCGGTATCTGAACTGTTAAAAATTATTGCGGACCAAGCTTTGACCTGCTATAGTCGAAAGCTTTTCGAGAATTCGCAAAGGCATGTGTGTTTTCGAAGTTTTCATGTTTTTCAAACGTTTAGGGACGTTTAGTCATTAGGAGGCTCAAGTGCCAACCATTAACCAGCTAGTGCGTCAGGGACGCGAGGTCGAGACAATCAAGTCCAAAAGCCCTGCGATGCAAAATTCTCCGCAGCGTCGCGGTGTCTGCACCCGGGTCTATACGACCACGCCCAAGAAGCCCAATTCGGCGCTGCGTAAAGTCGCCAAAGTGCGCTTGACCAACGGCTTTGAAGTTATTTCTTACATTGGCGGTGAAGGCCACAACCTGCAGGAGCACTCGGTCGTGCTGGTGCGCGGTGGTCGTGTCAAGGATTTGCCAGGTGTGCGTTACCACATCGTGCGCGGTTCGCTCGACTTGCAAGGTGTGAAAGACCGCAAACAGTCGCGTTCCAAGTATGGTGCCAAAAAGCCCAAGGTCAAATAAGCCGACCGTTTTTTAAAAATTAAAGGTGTTTGTTTATTGCGTGGCGCATTCAACAAACGAAGTGACCCGAAGTCCGGGTCGAGTAAGTGAGAGTCTTATTGATTAACTCTCGCGGTGGTCCCAAGACCATCAACTGAAGCAAAGAGGTGAACCAATGCCACGTCGTCGCGAAGTCCCTAAACGTGAAATTCTGCCGGATCCAAAATTCGGCAATGTCGAGCTGTCAAAATTCATGAATGTGATCATGGAAGGCGGCAAAAAAGCGGTCGCTGAGCGCATCATTTACGGTGCGCTAGAGCAGATCGAGAAAAAGAACCCTGGTAAAGATCCGGTTGAAGCCTTCACCATGGCCATCAACAATGTCAAACCCATGGTTGAAGTGAAATCCCGCCGGGTTGGCGGTTCCAATTACCAGGTGCCGGTCGAAGTTCGTCCGGTACGCCGTTTGGCACTAAGCATGCGCTGGATCAAGGAAGCCGCCCGCAAACGCGGCGAGAAGTCGATGGCGCTGCGCCTGGCCAATGAGCTAATGGAAGCCACCGAAGGCCGTGGTGGTGCCATGAAAAAGCGTGATGAAGTGCACCGGATGGCGGAGGCCAACAAAGCCTTTTCCCACTTCCGCTTTTAAGGGCTGGGGCTACTGCGCGGCTGTGATCCGTCGTTGTGGGTCCCGTCGGTTAATCCTCGCGTACCTGAAGTACGCTGCGGGTTCCCGCCACCCGCTTCTCGCCTGACAGCCGCTCGCTACGCCCTGGAATGTTTGCAGGTGTGTAGCTTTTTAATTTTTACAGAGGTTCATCATGGCTCGCCATACCCCCATTGAGCGCTACCGCAATATCGGTATCTCAGCTCACATTGACGCCGGCAAAACTACTGCGACCGAGCGTATTCTTTTTTATACCGGCGTGAATCACAAAATTGGTGAAGTGCATGACGGTGCGGCCACCATGGACTGGATGGAGCAGGAGCAAGAGCGTGGCATCACGATCACCTCCGCTGCGACCACCTGTTTCTGGAAAGGCATGGAGCACAACTTCGAAGAGCACCGGATCAACATCATTGATACCCCTGGTCACGTTGATTTCACCATCGAGGTGGAGCGCTCCATGCGCGTACTTGATGGCGCCTGCATGGTTTATTGTGCTGTGGGTGGCGTACAACCGCAGTCGGAGACGGTCTGGCGCCAGGCCAACAAGTACAAGGTGCCGCGCCTGGGCTTTGTCAACAAGATGGATCGCACCGGTGCCAACTTCTTCAAGGTAGTTGAGCAGATGAGGGTACGCCTCAAGGGCAATCCGGTCCCGATCGTGATTCCGATTGGTGCAGAAGAAAACTTTGTCGGTGTGGTGGATCTGATCATGATGAAGGCCATCATTTGGGATGAAGCATCCCAGGGCATGAAATTTGAGTACAAGGAAATTCCCGCCGAATTGTTGCCTCTGGCCAAAGAGTGGCGTGAGAAGATGGTTGAGGCCGCGGCCGAAGCGTCTGAAGAGCTGATGAACAAGTACCTTGATGGCGGTGACTTGACGGCTGACGAGATCAGGCTGGGCATTCGCACGCGCACCATTGCCAGCGAAATCCAACCCATGTTGTGTGGCACGGCGTTCAAGAACAAGGGCGTGCAGCGCATGCTCGATGCCATCATCGAGTTCATGCCATCACCGGTTGATATTCCTCCCGTGAAGGGCATCGACGAAGATGAGCAGCCAGTCACCCGCAAGGCTGACGACAAAGAAAAGTTTTCGGCTCTGGCTTTCAAGCTGATGACCGACCCGTTTGTCGGGCAGTTAACTTTTGTCCGCGTCTATTCGGGCGTGCTTAACAAGGGCGACAGCGTCTATAACCCGATTCGCGGCAAAAAAGAGCGCATCGGGCGGATTGTGCAAATGCACGCCAACAATCGTCAGGAAGTCAGCGAAATCGTCGCCGGCGATATTGCCGCTTGTGTCGGTTTGAAAGATGTCACGACCGGCGAAACGCTGTGCGATCCAAGCGCCATCATCATGCTTGAGCGCATGGTGTTCCCGGAACCGGTGATTACCCAGGCGGTTGAGCCCAAGACCAAGGTCGATCAGGAAAAGATGGGGATCGCCTTGCAGCGGTTGGCGCAGGAGGACCCTTCGTTCCGCGTGAAAACCGACGAAGAGTCTGGTCAAACCCTGATTGCCGGCATGGGCGAGCTGCACCTCGAAATCATCGTGGACCGCATGCGCCGGGAATTTGGCGTCGAAGCCAATGTTGGTAAGCCGCAAGTGGCCTACCGCGAAACGATTCGCAAGACGGTGGAAGACTCCGAAGGCAAATTTGTGCGTCAGTCGGGCGGCAAAGGCCAATACGGTCACGTGGTGCTCAAGATTGAACCCAATGAAGCTGGCAAGGGCGTTGAGTTTATTGATGCCATCAAGGGTGGCGTGGTGCCGCGCGAGTTCATTCCAGCGGTCGAGAAGGGCATTCGCGAGGCCGTGACCTCGGGCGTGCTGGCTGGCTACCCGGTGGTGGACGTCAAGGTCACGCTGCACTTTGGTTCCTACCACGACGTTGATTCAAACGAAAACGCGTTCAAGATGGCGGCCATTTTCGGTTTCAAGGACGGTTGTCGCAAAGCTGGCCCGGTCATTCTGGAGCCAATGATGGCAGTGGAAGTTGAAACACCAGAAGACTATGCCGGCAACGTGATGGGCGATTTGTCTTCGCGTCGCGGTATGGTGCAAGGTATGGAAGATATGCTGGGTGGGGGCAAAGTTATCAAGGCAGAAGTCCCATTGTCCGAAATGTTTGGTTATTCGACAACGCTGCGTTCCATGTCACAAGGTCGTGCCACTTACACCATGGAATTCAAGCATTACACCGAAGCGCCCCGTAACGTGTCCGAAGCCATCATGGCGGCAAGGGCAAAGTAACCAAAACCTGTCTGCGATTTCGCACCCCGAGCTGCCCGTGGCAAGGGATACCGTGACGAAATGCAAACATTAAATCAATCCACGGGCGTTGCTCTTTAAGGAATTGAAAATGGGAAAAGAAAAATTTGCACGCACCAAGCCGCACGTCAATGTCGGCACCATTGGCCACGTTGATCACGGCAAAACCACCCTGACTGCGGCTATCACCAGCGTGATGGCAGCCAAATTTGGCGGCACCGCCAAAGCCTACGACCAGATTGACGCAGCCCCTGAAGAAAAAGCGCGCGGCATCA
>PKWM01000015.1 GCA_003133245.1 Rhodoferax sp.
TTGCGGCATGCTTGGGGGCGATATCTTGTCAACAAACCCTTGCGCAGGGAAACAATACACAGATTGTTGTCCCGTATGCCCCTGGTGGAACAACCGACATCCTGGGCCGCATCATTGCCCGCAACCTGGGAGAAACCCTTGGCACCCCGGTCATCATCGTAAACAAGCCCGGCGCAGGGACAGGCATTGCGGCCGCTTTTGTGGCGCGCTCACCGGCTGACGGGAAAACCTTGTTGATGGCAACCAGCACGACGCTGGCGGTCAATCCCTGGCTTTACAAAAAGCTCAACTACAACCCTGTGACTGATTTCGCGCCTATTGCCCAAGTTGCGTCAGTGCCGCTCGCTGTGGTTGTGAATCCGTCTGTTGAAGCTAAAACACTTGCCGATTTGGTCGCGCTTGCCAGGGCCAGTTCTAGTGGATTGAACTACGCGTCCGCAGGCAATGGCAGCCCGCAACATCTTGTGGCAGAGATGTTCAGGAGCGCCACCGGCGCCAAGCTTGTGCATGTTCCCTACAAAGGAAGTTCGCCGGCATTGACCGATGTTGTCGCGGGAAATATTTCGGTGATGTTTACGGACATTGCGCCGGCACTACCGTTTATTCAGGCTGGAAAATTGCGGGTCCTGGCCGTGACGTCCTTAAAGCGCGTTTCGGCATTACCAAATGTGCCTACGATTGCCGAATCCGGAATATCTGGAACTAAGAACTTCGATGCGGTTGCCTGGCAAGGCGTGGTTGCGCCAGCTGGCACCCCGCAAGCCACGATAAACAAACTAAGTGCCGAGATCGTCCGAATCATGTCACTTCCCGAAGTCAAAACCCTACTTGAGAGAGACGGTGTGGAGATATCCACGAGTACACCGACCCAGTTCTCGGCATACTTGCGTTCGGAGTTATCGCGCTGGGAAAAAGTTGTGAAAGACTCTGGCGCAACTATCGACTGAGGCTGCTAAAAGACCGTAGCGGTCAACGAGGCCATTGCGCCGCTGCTGGTGTAACTCAACAACAAGCCGTTTCAGAAGTTGCCCGGCTGCCGTGTCAGCGTCTTCGCTGAAATCGGCGTACCGGTCCTGCGCCCACTGCCCAGGCAAACCTGGGAGTTGGCCGTCTTCAAGACGGTCAGAGATCACATCGATCAGCACGTCGAGTTTGAGGGTCACCGCTACAGACTGTCCCGCCGGATCAAGGGCGTCTGCAGCAGACCAGTTCTATGGACTGGCCCTCTGCTCAGATGAGCGCCAACGAGTTTCTTCGCGACCACCAGTCCTTAAAGCAATAAAACCGCCGAATGAGTACCTTGCGCAAGGCGCTGTTGATCGAACTTATACGGAAATCAAGCATGGGTTGGATTGTCGTTTACGCTTATTGCAACAGAACCCTTTTATGCGGACTAAGTAGTTTCCCTTGCGTAGTTCCCACATGCAAGGCTCCTCTATGGCTCCCTAAAATTGACATACAAGATTTCCCGTCAAGTAAGCCTTCCGTGATGATCTAAAAACGAGGCGATGCATGACGCGAATATATTCATTGTTCAGATGGTATGAATCTGAATAGGCCTAGAAAAGAAAGAGGTTCGACAAAGTATGAATAACACGAATTTAGTCAGGGGCCTGGTACTCATGGCGATCGCCCTGATCTTTGGTATAGGGGCGTTGAATTACACCATCGGCCAATTCAGCCGGGCCGGCCCTGGCTTGTTTCCCCTGATGGTGAGTTGCCTGCTGTTTTTGATTGGCCTGGTCAGCGTGGTGCGTTCGCGCTTCGTCGCCGTCGTACCTTTGAGCTACAACATGAAGAACATTGCCCTTGTCCTGTTGGGTCTGTGCGGGTTTGCGCTGCTCTCCCAGTACCTCAACATGATTTTGGGCATTGTGTTCCTGGTGTTTTGCTCCTCTTTTGCCGCCACTTCATATTCTGTCGTGCGCAACCTCAAAATCTCGGCTGGCCTGATTGCCATTGCCTTTGCGTTTCAATACGGGCTCGGCCTGCAACTGCCCTTATTCTGATGGAAATCCTACACAACCTCGCGTTTGGTTTTGAACATGCACTCACCCTGCACAACCTCATGTACTGCGCCATCGGCTGCGTCCTCGGCACAATGGTGGGACTGCTACCTGGACTAGGCCCCTTGGCTACCATCAGCCTGTTGCTACCCTTGACCTATTCCATTCCCCCCACGGGCTCGCTCATTATGCTGGCTGGTATTTTCTACGGCGCCCAATACGGCGACAGCGTGAGCGCCATCACCATGAAAATTCCGCACGCCAGCAGCATCGTGGCCTGTATCGATGGCTACCAGATGACGCTCAATGGCAAATGCGGTCTGGCCTTGTTCACCGCGGGCATTTCCAGCTTCATTGGGGGTACCGTGGCCATTGTGGTGTTGGCGACGATGGCCCCGGCACTGGGCGAAGTGGCGTTTTTATTTGGCCCGGCCGATTACTGTGCCCTCATGTTGTTCGGGTTCATGTGCGTGAGCTTTGTCACCACCGGCAGCCTGCTCAATGGTCTTGCCATGGCCTTTATAGGCGTGCTGCTTGGGACCGTCGGCACCGATGTGAACAGTGGCATTGCGCGCTTCACCATGAACTTTACCTTTCTGATGGACGGCGTTGGCTTGATCAGCGTCGCCTTGGGGCTCTTCGGCATTGCCGAGGTCGTGAAAAACCTCGACAGCGGCAGTCAGCTCACGCCATTCAACGGCAAGATCAAACTCATGCCGACCTGGCCCGAGTTCAAACGCATCATTCCCAGCGCCTTGCGTGGCAGTGTGATTGGCTCGGCGCTAGGCCTTTTACCTGGCGGGGGGCCCACGATCGCCCAGTTCGCAGCCTATGCCGTCGATAAGCGTTTCAGCAAATACAAGGATGAGATCGGCCACGGCGCCATCGAGGGCGTTGCCGGGCAGGCTGCCGCTGACGAAGCGGCCGCGCGCACCAGCTTTATCCCACTCATGGCCATCGGTATTCCCGAGAACGCGGTCATGGCCCTCATGATGGGCGCCTTCATCATCCAGGGCATCCAGCCCGGCCCGAACATGATCGCAAGTCACCCCGAATTGTTCTGGGGTCTGGTGGCCAGTATGTGGGTGGGCAGCTGCTTTTTGGTCATTCTCAACGTGCCTCTGGTGCGCTACTGGCTGTCGTTGTTCAAGATTCCCTTCAATGTGCTGTTTCCGGCCATCCTTTTTTTCTGCTGCGTCGGGACTTACAGCATCAATAACAGCTTGGATGACATCTTCATTACCGCCCTCTTTGGCTTCTTTGGCTATCTGTTCATGCGCGTGGGGCTGGAGGCCGCGCCGCTCATCTTGGGCTTCATCCTGGGTCCCATGCTGGAAGAAAACTTCCGGCGCGCCATGCTGCTCAGTCGGGGAAATTTCAGCATATTCATCACTCGCCCCATCAGCGGCATCTTGCTCGGCTTGATTGCCCTCTTCATCGTGTGGCAGGTGTCGTCGTTTTACTTTCAGTCGCGCAAAGTAACGGCTCCGTTAGCAGCCTGAATACGCCTCCATTGTGTTCAGCCGAGCGCCACCGGCACCCACGGTGGCCCCGCTACAGGTTTGAGAAGGCAACCCGAACGCCAACGGGAAAACCCGTTGGCGTTTGAACTGCTAGCCGCAGGATTCAAGAGCTGTTCAGTATGACAAAATTAATTGCTTCTTACAAACTTAGCATGTTCTAGTCCGCGATGAAATTTGTTCGTGACCGACGCGTCCTCCTAGTGTCCACTGTACCGATTGCTTCGAGGACGCCTGGGTGAGACAGGAATTTCAAGCTCAAAGCGCGAACGTTGGCTCGTTGCAGGTGTTGCTGCCGGCGGAGCGTTCCCCATCGACCGTGCGTCGGCGCACCCTCTGGAGTTCGCTGGTGTTGCTGGTGGCGGCCTTGCTCGCCATGCTGGTCTGGCTGGCCGGCATCTATGAGGCCAACCAGGTGCAGGCCCGGCTCGATCGCGATGTGGCCGAGGCCGTGAGCGACGTCCGGGCCGTCTTCGCGCACAACGCTCAGGAACTACAGGCGCTTCAGTACACTCACCCAACACCCAACACATGGATGATCGATGCCGGCACCATGCTGCGTGAACACCGCGAAATCCTGCGCATCGAATGGCGCGACAGCACGCTGCGGTTGCAGGCTCATGTGGACACTCCGTTTCGCGTGCCCGCGTTTGATCACCAGGGGCGCAGCGACGTTCAGTCGGAGGTCGCTGCGGCCTGCGCCAACGCCCGGCGCTTCAGCGGACCGGCCTATGCCAGCAGTTATTTCGTGCCCATGGTCGATGGCCTGGGACTGGAAGTCATGGAGTTCTGCCTGCCCCTGCAAAGCGGCGCCAATGTGACCGGCTATCTGATCGCCTCCTACGCCTTGCGTGACGTACTTGAGGGTTCGCTGACGCGTCCGATGACGAAAAACTACCAAGTATCCTTTACCGAGGGCGACGGCACCCGGCTCGCCGTGTTTGGCTCGATCGGGCGCGGCAGCCGCATCTTCACGGCGCGCCAACTGATGAATTTGCCGGGAACGTCCATGGTGCTGCGCATGGACAGTTGGCGCGCTACCCCCGACCTGTTTCCCAATGTGCTGACGGCGCTGGTGACCGCGATGTCGATCGCCCTGGTTTCGGTGCTGGCGCTGCTGGGCGAGGACATGCGCCGGCGTTTCAAGGCGGAGCACGATCTGGCCGATATGCTGGCATTTCGCAAGGCGATGGAGGATTCGCTGGTGACGGGTTTGCGCGCACGCGATCTACAAGGCCACACCACCTATGTCAATCCGGCCTTTTGCCAGATGGTCGGATTCTCGGCTGACGAATTGCTGGCGCCTGGCACGCCAGCGCCATACTGGCCGCCGGAATGCAGTGAAGAATACCGGCAGCGCCAGCTTGTTCGCCACGCTGGAAACCTGCCGCCGCGCGAGGGCTACGAGTCGGTGTTCATGCGCAAGGACGGCTCCCGCTTTCCGGTCCTTGTTATTGAAGCGCCGCTCATCAACGCGCAAGGTGCGCAGAGCGGATGGATGAGCGCGCTGCTCGATATCAGCGAGCAGCGCCGCGTGGAGGAGTTGTCACGCGCCGGACTGGAGCGCCTGCAGGCCACCGCGCGCCTGGCGACCGTGGGGGAAATGGCTTCCCTGCTGAGTCACGAACTGAACCAGCCCCTGGCCGTCATTTCGGGCTATGCCGCGGGTTCCCTCAATCTGTTGCGCGCAGATCCGCAGGGAGCCGTACCAATTGGCTCCGAGGTGAGATTGGCGCTACAGCGTATTGCCGAGCAGGCCGAGCGCGCCGGCAAGGTCATTAAAAGCGTGCATGACTATGTGCGCCGACGCGACCAGGTGCGTGAGGCGGTGGCCCCGCAGGCCTTGCTCGATGCCATCCTGCCGCTGGTTTACCTACAGGCGCGCCAATTGTCGGTCCGGGTGCAGGCCGAAGTGGAACCGGGAACGCCGTCCGTGCAGTGCGACCGGACCATGGTTGAGCAGGTCCTGCTCAACCTGGCCCGCAACGCCATGCAGGCCATGGATTCGCCGAAGATTCTGGAGCGCAGCCTGCTGATCGACGTGCGCCTCGCCAACACCCATGGCACCAGCAAGAAATGGGTTGAATTCTCGGTAGCCGATCTTGGCGGGGGCATCGGGCCTGAGGTGCAGCAGCAACTGTTCAAGCCGTTCTTCACCACCAAGACCGAAGGCATGGGTCTGGGCCTGAGTCTTTGCCGCACGGTTGTGGAGCAACACGGCGGCGCCCTAGAGTTTGCGGCCAATTCTCCGCACGGCACCGTTTTCACTTTCACCTTGCCGGCCGCCGGCGTGGCATAACATCGCACCATGCAACCTGTGATCGACGCCCGTACCTTTATCGTGGACGATGACGCCAGCGTGCGCGAAGCGTTGGCCTGGCTGCTGCGCTCACGGCGTTTGCACAGCGAGGTTTTCGACAGCGCCGAAGCGTTTCAGCAGCAGTTCGTTGGCGCGCCGGGTGCGGCATCGGACCAGCCCTGCTGCCTGTTGCTCGATGTGCGCATGCCGGGCTTGAGCGGGCTGGCGCTGTTTGACTGGCTGATCGAGCGCCAGTTGCACCTGATCATGCCGGTGATATTTCTGACCGGTCACGCTGACGTGCCAACGGCGGTGGATGCGGTCAGACGTGGCGCTTTCGATTTCTGCGAAAAGCCGTATTCCGGCAATGCATTGGTGGACCGGGTGGAACAGGCGCTGGCGCAATCAGCGCTATTGCTGCAGGCACGTCGCCAGGCGGTCCGGGTACGCACGCGCCAGGCCGATTTGACCGAGCGCGATCGCGACGTGATGCGTCTGGTGGTGGAGGGCTTGCCCAACAAACTGATTGCCGACCGGCTCAACATCAGTATCCGGACCGTCGAAGTGCACCGCTCGCGCGTCTTCCACAAAATGGAAGTCACGTCGGCGGTAGAGCTTGCCAACCTGCTGCGCGATGAACCGGGATGAAGCATTCTTGAGAATTGGAGTATCGGGCTGTGGCCCGCGTGGTGCGGGCCTTTGCCAAAAAAGAACCTCTCACTCGGAAGGGTTCATACTCACTGGCGGAGAGAGTGTCCTTTCCGTCTAACTTGCACGTAATCCCGATTTCTATCATTCTCCTGTTTTTACCAATGAAAATAAATAATTGATTGTCTTGCGTGGCATCACGTAACCCCATATAATCGCACTCAACAACATGGGTAAGAAAGGGGTCACAAATGACACGTCGAGTTCGAATCCTGAATGCGCGACAGGTGGAAACGGTCAAAACGCCGGGTTATTTTTTCGATGGTGCTGGCCTGTACCTGCAAGTTGCCAAAGGCGGCAGCAAGTCCTGGGTACTGCGCTATGCCGTCAACAAGCGGCCGCGTGAAATGGGTTTAGGTTCACTGGTCACCTTCACGCTGGCAGAGGCGCGAGACCGTGCTACCAAGTACCGGCAGATGGTGGCTGACGGTATCGACCCGATTGATGATCGCAAGGCGTCCCTACTGACCCGGCGCATGGCTGAGGCCAACGTCATCACGTTCGATAAAGCGGCCGACAAGTTCATTCAAGCCAACAAATCCGGCTGGCGCAATGCCAAGCATGAAGACCAATGGCGCAACACCTTGAAAACTTATGCCAGTCCGGTGATCGGTGATCTATCGGTGGCACTGGTAACGACCGCTCACGTTATGCGGATTTTGGAGCCGATATGGACAACCAAAACCGAGACGGCAACGCGGGTTCGCGGCCGCATTGAAAAGATTCTCGATTGGGCAAAGGTGCAAGGCTATCGCAGCGGAGACAACCCGGCCGCATGGCGTGGACACTTAAGCGAAGCCTTACCGAAGCCGTCCAAGGTGGCAACAGAGGCACATCATGCAGCCCTGCCCTGGCTTGAAATCGGCGCGTTTATGGTGGCTTTGCAGGCTATGCCTGGGCTTGCTGCAAGGGCGCTGGAGATCATCATTCTCTGCGCTACCCGTACCAGTGAGGCGCTTAACGCCAAGTGGACAGAGTTCGACCTGGACGCTGGATTGTGGACTATCCCCAAAGAACGAATGAAGTCTTTTCGTGAACACCGAGTCCCATTGTCCGCATCGGCAATTCGAATCCTGCGTGATCTGCCACACGTAAATGAGTTTGTATTCCCTGGCGCAAAAGAAAACACGGCGCTATCGAATATGAGTTGTCTCGCAGTTCTTAAGCGCATGGATCGCGCTGATCTGACTGTGCATGGATTTAGATCGACTTTTCGTGATTGGGTATCGGAGTCAACCGCTTACCCCCGCGACGTGGCAGAGATGGCCCTGGCCCACACCATCGAGGATAAATCCGAAGCCGCTTACCGGCGCGGCGACTTACTCGAAAAACGACGCGCCATGATGCAAGCCTGGGCGAAATTCTGCGACCTACCCGCCAAGTCTGGCGACGTGGTGGCGATACGGGCGAAGGTGGCAGCATGAAACCGATTGACTGGCGAAAGCTTGAAAATTATCCCGGCTTGCCACACTGGGCGGACTCATCAAGTCGGTGGGCTTGGGAATTTATGCGACGCAATGCCGAGTATGAAGTTGACCGCGAGCGCTGGCCCGCAGCTTGGGGCGATGGGCTTGACCCGGCTGATGAGGCGTATCAGTTACGGCGCGAACTCGCGGACAAGTGGGGTGTTACCTGTCGCGCAAAGCATTGGCCTGAATCAGATAATGCACAAGGCTGGCAACGGTTTATTTTTGGATTGCATCAACTGATGGGGTTTGCCGGTGCAGACGCTGGCGAACCGGGACACGTTCGGCGAAGCGGAGAGCAATGGGAAGAATATTTGCAAGTGAGACGAAGCGAAGTGTGGGTGCGTTTCGATCTTGAGGAAAAACTAGATCAACAACTTCAACACGCCGGAAAATATTTGAAAGATGTTCGGGAATATTTGGGGATAACGCCGCCTATACATCGGCTTCGTAAACCTGAAAAATTGCAGCAATATTTGAGGGTTTGGGACGCGACACAAGCCAATACGACAAGCGCGGAAATTGCAAAGGAACTGTATCCTGGAATGCCAAATACCTACCCGGAATTTTCTGGAAACGATCAAGTACGCAAAGACTTGAGCGCAGCTAACAAATTGATCGACTTCGGATTTTTAGCGCTGAAAATCACCCCCCCGGAAGCTAATAGGGTGCGTTAGATTCCTTATACACGCCAGAAAATACGACGTTTACTCGCTTTCATTACGCAAGCCAATAGGCAACGCGGGACACATGAAAGCGATAAATGGCATCACAAAGTTACCGGCCAAAACAAGCCGCCGAATTATTGGGCATCGGCACCGCGACACTCTGGCGCTGGATTAAAGAGAGGCCGGATTTTCCTCGTCCAATTCGACTGAGCGCACGCTGCACCGTCATACCCGGTGATAAATTGATTGAATGGCGTGACGCGCAGGGCGCAAAGGTGGCAGCTTAATGAGCGGCCACGAAAAAGCGGCCGGGATGCTGGACACATCCGGGGCCGCTCAGGAAACAAATCAACACGCCGATTCTAGCCACTTTCGCCAACACGAAGCAACCACGATCGCGCAACTGGCGATGAAAGGCCAAGTCGTTACTCGCGGCAGCAACAATGATTTTTTTGTAGGCAAGTGGGGCCTGATCCGGCACTGTCCGAGCTACGCTGATCTGGTGGCGTTCGCTCTGATGGTGGGGGTCAATCATGGGTGAATATCTCCGCGACAACCTGCCCGATCCAATCGCCTATTTTGAAGGCGAAGGCTTGAAACTTGATGGCCGTGGAAAGTGGCGCACCACTGAATGCCGGTTTCATGGTGGCAGTGATTCCATGCGCGTCAACACAGCATCAGGTGGGCACGCGCAGTGTGGCTTGTCAGTCCTAGTGCGCTCGCGCAGTTGGCAGCAGGCGCGTGAAGGCTGGCTACGCAAGCATCCATTGTGCGAGATGTGCATGGCTGAGACACCACAGCGGTTAACGGCAGCAACTTTGATAGATCACATCATTCCCCATCGTGGGGATAAGGTTCTATTCTGGGCGGCCGATACGAATTGGCAAAGTTTGTGCAGGCAGCATCACGACGTCAAGACAGCACAAGAGGATGGCAAGACGATCAAGCCGCGCGTGACAATTTCAATTGACGGCTGGCCAATGCACCAATGATGGGCAGGGCTATCGCAAAGTGCTATTTGCCTCGACTCTAGACCGCATGGTCCCATTACTTTCACCAACATGGAGATTTTCAACAATGAAAAAGCCTACCCTGCTGCACTTCAAAGCTCTGGCTGATCGCGCCAACCCGCGTTTACAGCCGCCTGACACCCTCAACGACGCTCAGAAGGTGATCTGGCACCAGACCGTCGATAACCTGCCCGATGACTGGTTTTCGTTGGAGCAAACCCCGATGCTGGTGGCGTATTGCCAGCACGTTGCCCGCGCCGCTCAGATCGAGGCGGCACTGGCTACGCTTGATCCGTTGAGTGACCTGGACACGTTCGATAAGTTGGCAAAACTCGCCGCTGGTGAATCAGCAAAAGTTGCCATGTTCGCCCGTTCAATGCGGTTGACGCAACAGTCAAGGCTTAAGGCAGAGACAGCACAGAGCCATGGTGCTGGTGCTGCGAGCGCCGCCGCCGTTGGCGCAGACAAATACTTTGATGATCTGATCGCACATTGAGAGGCACACCATGACACTCGAAAAACTTCACGAAGCCACAAAAGCCGCCTTGACCGACCTTGAACGACGGATCCGTGAATTACGCGACCAAGCGCACATCGACCGCGCTGAAATTGGTGATCTATGCGACCGGCTTGACGCATTCGAGCAACGCCTTGCTGCACCCGCCGCTGACGGCACAGACTAGGGGCAGGCAATAAGAGTGCAGTTCCTATTGCTCTAGACCGACTGGTTCCGCATACAGACAATAAAAACCGTTTTCAAAGGAAATCAAATGAGTGGAAAACCCGGTAGAAGTGGTGGCGCTCGCCCTGGTGCCGGACGGCCAAAAAAGCCACCCGAGAAAAATATTCTGATAAAGGGCAGCGACATGCTCAAACTATTGCAGGATGTAGCACTTGGCCGGATCGATGCCAGCGCGCTACAGGTGCGGGCGGCCATTGCAGCGGTGCAGTACACGCACACGAAAAAGGGCGACGGCAAAAAAGCAGACAAGCAGGACGCTGCAAAGGTGGCCAGTGTTGGGAAATTCGCACCGGCCGCGCCGCCTAAACTGGTTTACAGCAACAGGTGACGATCGCCGCAACCTGGACGCACAGACAGACCCGCCATTGCGCGGGTTTTCTTTGGCCTGGTGCAACCACTACCGCGCGCGAGGGGTGACCTTTTGACCTCTTCGCATCATGGGAAGAGGTTAAGGTACGGCCGCACGCGTGATGGTAAAACGGAGTCGCACGATGCAACCCCGTTACCGCCCGCCTGATGATCCGGCACCGAGGGGCAGTGTCAAAGTTGACAACCCGATGGCACGGGACCGCAGCTCAGCTAAATTTTTGCGCGTGCGAATCAGAAAAATGGTTTTTCACTGCATGGGTGAAAACGTGGGTAAATCGCTATTTTTTCAAATTCTCAGAGGGGAACTGGCGGAGAGAGTGGGATTCGAACCCACGGTACCTTGCGGTACGCCTGATTTCGAGTCAGGTACATTCGGCCACTCTGCCATCTCTCCAGCGTCAAGCAGGGCGCATTGTATCAGCCGACTCTCGGCTTTACGATGCTGTGCGTTCGCGTAGTGCGCGGCGTGCTTGCCCCGTTTTTTGCAAGGATGTGCGCGGTTTATCGCGACACACAGCAAGCCAGTCTGGCCAGACTTCCTGCTGACACGCTGAGGTTGGTTCAAGCGCTCGCTGCAAGTTGATCCAAGGCGGCGCTGATGTCGCTTTCGGTGACCCCGTTTTGCGCTTGCAACCGGGCTTGCAGCGACGGTAACGCCAGGCCGGCGGGTGTCTGCAGAGCGGCGATGGCGGCAGCAGCCTCCTGATGGGTATCAAAGCCAAGACTTTGCAGCAGCACGCGACCGACGGGCTCAACCAGCTTGAAGTAAAACTTGCCGTCCTTTTCGCGGTATTGCTTGAACACCGGCAACGCCGCTTTGGCAGTCTTGGCGGCCTTGTTGCTGGCCTGGGTGCGCAGATCACGCAAGCCCACGGCCTGGCGTAATTGACCCATAAAAGGCGTGGCGATTTTTCGCGCCTTGGCAGCGCCCGAGAGCAATATATTTTCGATTTTGGCCGGATCGTTCAGGAGTGCCAGGTAGGTCTCGCGCATGGGGGTAATTTCGCGGTCGATGCGCTCAAACACCAACTGTTTGGCATCAGCCCAGGCAATGCCTTGCAAGTAGGCCTGGCGCAGCGCAGCGGTTTCTTCGGATGTGGCAAAAGCCTGATAAATCTGGAACAGGGCCGAGCCTTCGGTTTCTTTGGCTTGCCCGGGCGCGCGTGAGTCGGTCACGATGCCAGCGATCAGTTTTTGCAATTGCGCACGCGGCGCAAACAGTGGAATGTGGTTGTCGTAGCTCTTGCTCATCTTGCGGCCATCGAGCCCAGGCAGGGTGGCCACGTTTTCTTCAATGGCAGCCTCGGGCAGAGTGAAGTGCTGGCCGTAACGGTGGTTAAAGCTTTGCGCCATATCGCGTGCCATCTCGATGTGCTGCACCTGGTCGCGACCCACGGGCACCTGATGAGCGTCGAACATCAAGATGTCAGCCGCCATCAACACCGGGTACATGAACAGGCCCGCCGTCACGTCGGATTCCGGGTCCAAACCGGCATTGGTGTTCTTGTCCACGATGGCCTTGTAGGCGTGCGCCCGGTTCAACAGGCCCTTGCCGGTGAGGCAGGTTAGAAACCAGGTGAGCTCGGGGATTTCAGGAATATCCGATTGACGATAAAAAGTCACGCACTGCGGGTCCAACCCGGCGGCCAGCCAGCTTGCAGCAATCTCCAGCGTCGAGCGCTGGATGCGCGAAGGTTCGTCAATTTTGATCAGGGCATGGTAGTCCGCCAGAAAATAAAAACCCTCGACATCTGGGCGAAGGCTGGCCCGTACCGAGGGCCGGATCGAGCCCACATAATTGCCCAGATGGGGTGTGCCGGAGGTGGTGATGCCGGTCAGAAAACGCGTTGAAGTCATGGCAAGAAAAGTGGATGAAATAAAAGGTCCGGCTTACGTAAACAGCATGGCCAGCGGGGTCAATAAAAGATTCAAAAACCAAAGGGTCAAGGCCATCACTGGTTGCAGCCATAGCGTGCTGACCACTCCGGCGATCACCAACGCCATCACAATGAAAAATCCCCAGGGTTCAAGGCGCGATACCAGTTCTGCCTGACGGTAGGGCAACAGACCGACCAGAATGCGCCCACCGTCCAGCGGCGGCAGCGGGAACAGGTTGAAGGCAAACATCACCACGTTGACCAGCACGCCGCCCTGGCACATTTTGAGGAAGAATAATTCCTCGACACCGGCACCCTCAAGCAGGATCAACAAGGCTCCCCAGATGAATGCCTGAATCAGGTTGACAGCGGGCCCGGCCAGCGCTACCCAGATCATGTTGCGCTTGGGGTTGCGCAGCTTGCCAAAGCGCACTGGAACCGGTTTGGCGTAGCCAAACAGGAAGGCACCCGAAGTGGCAAAGTACAACAACAACGGCATCAGAATGGTGCCCACCGGGTCAATGTGCTTGAGCGGATTGAGCGTGACGCGCCCAAGCACGTAGGCGGTGTCGTCGCCGAAATGGCGCGCGGCATAACCGTGGGCGGCCTCATGCACGGTGATGGCAAACAGTACCGGCAGCGCATAAATCGCAACGGTTTGAATCAGGTGGGCAATATCCATTGGGTGATTGTCTCAGAGCGGGCTAACCGCGTTGTAAATTAAAGACCAAGCGCTGCCAGCGTTCCGCGTCCCTGGCGAATCAGCACCGGCTCGTCGCCGCTCAAGTCAAGCACCGTGGTAGGCTCCAGCGTGCAGGCACCGGCGTCGATGACACCGGATATCTGGCCCTTGTAGCGCTCACGGATGTCGGCGGCCTGATTGAGTGGTTGGGTCTGGCCCGGCTCGATCAAAGTGGTGGCCAGCAGCGGTCCGTTGTGCAGTGTCAGCAGCGCTTGCAAGACCTTGTGCTCTGGCACGCGCAATCCGATGGTCTTGCGCGACGGGTGGCTCAGGCGGCGTGGCACTTCCTTGCTGGCTTCGAGAATAAAAGTGTAAGGCCCAGGTGTACCGAGCTTGATGCGTCGAAACTGCTGGTTATCCACCTGGGCATAGTTGGCCAGTTCCGAGAGGTCGCGGCACAACAGCGTCAGGTGGTGCTTGTCATCAACGCCCCGGATGCGGCGCAGTTTGTCGGCTGCCGCCTTGTCGTCCAAATGACAGACCAGCGCGTAACTGGAGTCGGTCGGCACCGCCAACACGTCGCCTTTGTCAAGCAAGGCAATGGCTTGCTTGAGTAAACGAGTTTGCGGGTTGGTCGGGTGGACTTCAAAGAGCAGGGGCATGAGCGTATTGTCTGCGAATCAAACCACGCTGGCGGTTTGAATGCGATCAGCCAGCAGCTCCCAAACCGGAGTCAGATCGCCCGGCAGATCGGGCAGGGTGCCGATCTCGGTGCGGCTCTCGTCCGGGCTGTGAAAGTCGCTGCCACGGGACGCCGCCAGACCAAACTCGCGCGCGCTGTCGGCGTAGCTGATGTATTCAGCCGGGCTGTGGCTACCGGTGACGACCTCAACACCCTGGCCCCCGTGGCCTTTGAATTCCGTAAACAGTGCAAATTCTTCGGTGCTGCTCAATTTGTAGCGGGCCGGATGCGCAATCACCGCCATGCCGCCAGCCTGGGTAATCCATTGCACGGCGTTTTTTAGGCTAGCCCAATGGTGTTCAACAAAACCGGGTTTGCCGGGGGTGAGGTATTTGCGAAACACCTCATTGGTATCGCGGCAAACGCCGCGCTCGACCAGAAAGCGGGCGAAATGGGTGCGCGAGATCAAATCATGATTGCCGGCAAATTTGAGTGCCCCTTCATAAGCGCCTGCTATTCCCGCCTTGGCCAGGTCGTCGGCCATTTCCACGGCCCGCTGACCACGGCCGCCCCGGGTCTTCTGGAGTCCAATTTTGAGAGCCAGGTTTTCGACATCAAAACCCAAACCGACGATATGAATTGTTTGATGCAGAAAGCTGACTGAAATTTCAACGCCGGTAAGGTAGTTCAGGCCCGCTGCCCGTGCCGCCGCCGCAGCGCGCAGCTGTCCGCTAATTTCATCGTGGTCAGTCAGCGCCCACAGTTGCACCCCATTGGCCTTGGCACGGATGGCTAGTGCCTCAGGTGTGAGAGTGCCGTCTGAGATGACGGAATGGCAATGGAGGTCGGCGTTGAGCATGGAGGTCACGGGTTGATTCTAAAACCTTGCGAATCAACCCGGTTTAGGCCTCTAACCGGCCAAGGTAATTGTGGTCAACCACAAATTGAGTTGAAGAAACCCAGCTCGAAAACATCACCCGACCGCAGATGCTCGTCAGGCGGCTTGTGACTGGGTGGTGAGATGTAGTTTCAGCTTGCCCAGCACATCGTGAATCTCATGAAGTTCGGTTTCATCTAGATCACCGAGCAGCGAGGTAATCCATCGCTCGTGCTGAACGGCCATTTTCTGGAAAAGCTTCTTTCCCTTGGGAGTCAAACTGACATGGTAGGCGCGACGATCTTTCGGATCGTCAAACCGTTGGATCAAACCTTCAACAACTAGGCGGTCGGTCATTCCAGTCATGTTACCGCTGGTCACCATCAACAGTCGCGACAGGTCACCCATCTTGAGACCTTTCGGATGGCGGTAGAGTTGTGACATCAGGTCGAAGCGTGGTAGGGTGTTGTCAAAGTTAGTGCGCAACTCGGTGCGCAAACGAATTTCCATCAAGTGGTAGCAGGTCACCAGGCGTATCCACATGCGTAGGGGAATGTGGTCGTCGCTACTGAGGGTGGGTGGGTGCAACCCGTCAGAAGTTGGCTGGCTGTTGGATATTCGATCACTTTTTGGCATGCGCTTTGTCCGGAAAATTAAAATTAATAATGGTAATCACGTATTTCCAAGGATTCCCCTTTCGACAAAATCTTCCTTGACATACGACAAATCAAGTTTGTCCAAGGTTGGACCCGTTGGAATGCCATCGCTATTCCATCCCTTGAATCCATAGTAGGCGTCAAGCAACTGTTGCTCGGCCTCGGGATCGCGTTTTTTCCACTGGTCGGCGGGAGGTGCCTCATCGACTCGTCTCAGGCCTCTGCGTACATTGATGGCTCTTACCAAATTGCGGTTTCTGGCAGCGATCTTCCATAGCCCGTCCGAGTCAAGAACCATGCCGGTTGCTAGCGAAATCAACTCTGGCAGATTATGAATGTGGTAAGGAGGCCTGCCGCCAAATTGGCCTCTGAATGACGACAGGAAGGCACAGCTACCAATGGCGTCATCCACATAATGCATGGCCTCGTTCCAGTGGGCTATGTTGATGGACGCTTCCGGGGAGGGATGTTGGCGTGGCTCCCATTCCAGGAACCATTTCTTGAACCGTTCATCAGGCGCTGCGTCCCAACCCTTGACGAATTCCTCTCGCTCCGCCTTGTCAGCAATGGACACTTGAGGGTAGGATCCTTCAATCTGATTGATGGCCATTTTCTCGCCGGTGGCATACATCAGGAAATACGGGTAATTGACCATCGACAGTTTGATGGGCACCTGTTCGAATTTCTTCATGGTGTTGTGGTCGTAGGCCTCTGCGCCCTTGCCGATTTGACGGGCGGCGTGATAAACACCATTTGCGAGTACATCGCCGATCCCTTCCCGGCGGACAATTTTCTCTAGCAAATAAAAGAACCTATCCGCGCCTGTTGGTGGAAATTCAGGCAGGTCCTGATCGGTCAAGATGCCCGCTTCATAGAGCTCAATGGCAAAGGCCATGGCTTGCGGCGTCGAGTAGGCATCCAGACCATACTCCTGGGTAAGTCCGATGATGTCGTAATCGAATTCCAGATCTTCGAAAGCAGCCATTGCATAGGTCAGCTTGCTGTAACACTTCTGAAAATAAGGAGGCCGACCAGGAAAATTCATCGCCTGGTGGCAATCCTTGGGGCAGTTGTAGCAACCGGTCCAACGCACTCGCAGTTTCTTTTCTAGTGCGAGCCAATTTTCTTCGCGCTCTTTGCTCCAGAAATCTTTTCTCCGCGCCCGCGCATTGCCCCAGGCGAAGTTATCGACATGAAATTCGTCGCCTTCCCCCTTTGCCATAGTGTCACCCGCATGGGGGTTGGCATGGATTTCCTTGACCATGCGGTTGCATATCTCAAACAATTCCGCCGGTCTGGCCGTATAGATATCCTTGGTGCCACGAACCGCGATCGCCTTGAGTCGCTTGTCTCCCATGATCACGCCGACCCCACGAGAAGCGCTGGAGTTGGCATGTTCAATGGATGCCATATAGACCCTGTTTTCACCAGCCAGGCCGATAGCGGCCACCTGGATTGCGGGATCTTTCAGCTCGCCTACGATCAGTTCGGCTGTTTCAGAAGCCCCTTTTCCCTGGAGGTGGCTGGCATCCCGGATTTCAACTTTGTCATTATGGATATACAAATAGACCAGACTGGGCGCCTTGCCTTGAATGATGATCTTGTCGTAACCGGCATGTTTGAGTTCGGGCCCGAAAAAACCACCGAATATCGAATGGGAATAACGGTCTGTCTGGGGAGAAATGGTATTTACCATAGTGCGATTGGCGCCGACAACCGGCGTACCAACCAATAGACCCGTGCTGAAGATCAATAAATTGTCCGGAGAAAATGCATCGACTTCAGGCGGCACCCGGTCCCAGAGTATTTTCGCGGCAGTGCCTTGTCCGCCAAGGTAAAGTTCGGTCAATTTCTCTTCGGTGGCTTCTCTCTCGATGCTTCCGGTGCTCAGGTCAATTTCGAGGTTAAATCCGGTTTGCGCGTACTTCATTTCGTCTCCTTTTTGGGGAATCTAGCGCTGCGCCACTCTGGCGATCGTTTCCAGCACCTCTTGCCGACCGTACTTGGCAATCATTGCAGCGACGCTGATTTGGACTTCGCCCAATTGCGGCGCTTCTTCCTCGATTTCCTCCTCGCGCTCCTCGTAGATCAGCGCGTCGTTGGGGCACCACTCGACACACTTTGGCAGCGCCAGCGCTGGAGTGTCCTCGCACATGTCGCATTTCAGCGGCAGGCCGGAGTCGGGTTCCTTGAACAGGTCACGTGACGGACAGGAGGCACGGCAGAAATCGCAATTGCTGTATTCCTTGCCATCCAGGATGTAGCTCGTCCGTCCGGCACATTCCGCAGCGGTGTATTGGCCGGCAAAGACAGGCAGGTATATGTTCTTCAGCAGATCGCGCACGATTTGAATCCGCGCACGCTTTGGGTTGATGCTGCTGTAACGCGGCTTGGCGTGAAAAGCGGAACATGCCATTTCACAGGCCCGGCAACCGATGCAATTGTTGGCATTGATGGTGATGTGCTTGCCGAGCTTTTTGACCTTGGCCATGACGCTAGACCCCGCCGAAAGATAGGAATTTCAAGCTTCGAGCTCGGGCCACTTGTAGTCGATCACCTCGAGCAGGACTCCGTTCATCTTCTTCGGGTGCACAAAGGCGAACTGGCAGTCCCGGAATGAGCGCAGGCCACCGATCATCGGGTAACCTTTGCTGGCAATCTCCTCGACGGCTTCGGGCGTGCTGTCGACGTTGAGGCTGAGCAGCATTACTCCTTCGCCGCGACGCTCAATGAACTTCGCGACATCGCCGTCCGCCGTGAGCGACTCCATCAGTTCGAAGCCGACGCCGCCAAGCCAATACCGTGCCACCCGGATTTTCTCGGGTTCGTCGACATAGGCGTCGTCCGGAGCGGTCTTGCCGAGCATCGGTTCCCATATCTTGCGCGCTTCGTCGAGATTGCGCACTGCGATGCAGATGTGATCGAGTTTGTTGACTTTCATTTTTTTCTCCTAATTGGGTTCAGTGATCAGTGGCACTGAAAGGCCGGGTGATATTTTTGCGGCTGACCGGCATAGTACTTGGCGTACTCCTTGGTGGTGCCGTCGATCAGGTGTGCAGGGCGATTCTCAAACTTGACGAAAAGCTTAGAAATATCATTGACCAGATCGTGGTTCTTCAATTCTCTTAAGGTGTTCGGGATATCCATCATGATTCCTAGTAGGGAGTTGGAAGTTTAGAGTTGTATGCATGTATTGTCAATACTTAAACTATATGCATTTCAACTAAAATCGATCAGTTTAATGTGCACAATGCCTATCAGTAGTTATGGTTGCAGAAAGTTAACCAGTTGATCACTTCGTCCATGCTCTCACCTTGAAATTCGCGGCTTCAATTCTGACTGCCACAGTCCGGGGGAAAGAGCAACCTAGGTGGCGGTCTGCGCTGCGATACCCTAAACCCGGTGCTTAACCTTCAGGCAGGCCCAGCAACGCCCATCGCTGCTGAAGTTGTTCGCCATGCGTGTCTGCTAATGCAGCCTTGCGCAACGCCACCAAGTCATCAGCGGCGCTGGCGCGGCCGTTGAGCAAGTTTGCCGCAAGAAGCAGGCGGTCAAATTTGCTGTTACCGCGAACATGGGTGTCGCTGTAACCCTTCACCAACCGTCGGCAGCGTATCAGTTCCAGGCCCAGTTGGTAGTCAACGCTGAGCAGAGTTTTCACCTGTTCGAGCCACTGGACTATGTGTGTCGTTTCATTGACATGCCGCAAGCTGCGACGACGCCAGTGGCGCAGGCAAGCAATGAACTGCAACGTCAGGTGACCGCGAACGGTGTGCGGACGAATACGCTTTCCGTTGCCGATGCGTTTGACCAGTTGCGCACGCACCAGGGGACTGCTTTCTATCCACGTGACCAAGCCGGGGGGCATCAGACCATAAATTTCCTCCAGCCGGGGGTGGAAGTATTCGGTCGTGCCCACCACTTCGCCTGCTGGCGCGCCAATTTCCTCGCGTACCCGCTCGAAGCGCTCGACACGGATCTTGAGATCGGCGACTCGGATGACGTCGTCATAGGCCATCGCCACAGCCAACCAGCGCGCAGCCTCCACCGTGGTGGCATATTCGTTCTGGGCATCGCCGCACCGTAAAGCGTGCGCATGCAGGTCTGCCATGCGATCTAGGTATTCGCTGCCGTAGGCCACGTCCTGGAACTCGATCACGCGCTGCAGCCCCGCGCCGAGCATGGCGTGCGTAGGTTGCGGGAACCCGCGCTCAATGCGCGCGCGCAGGGGCTCCACTTCCGGGCTGGCCGCACGGGCAGGAAGCGGCTGCGGCGCAGTGCTCATGGGATTGACGGGCACCTGGGCTTTGAAGGACTGGCGCGCTGACGCAGCGCCAGCACGGAAGGCACGCAGGCTGGCTTCAACACCAACACCACCGCGCTTTACGGTGGCCTCAAAAGCCTCATCGTTAAACGACAACTCACCGCAGCCCGCCAATGCGCCAAACAGGACGGCCGAGACCACGCTGCCCGACTGATGTGCCAGCGCCTGCATATCGTCATGAAGGAAGCGTTGGGCGTATTTCTGTGCCAACTCGAACACTGCCTGGGCATCAGCCACGCCGTTGCCTGGCACCACCTTTTCCACGGTCGCGTAATCGCGGTGGCTTGAGGTGATGAGCGTCGTGCGGTCGGGCGACACAAAGCCGCGCAGCATGGCCCGGCCAGCTTCCATCAGTTCAGAAGTTATGACCAAGTCCACCTCGCCAGGCATTGGCATGAGCGCTAGCACTGGTGCCTGACCCTTGAACTTGGCGTGGCTCTGCGCGTAAAGTTCGATGTAGTAGATAGTGGCCCCGGTGCGCTGAGCGACACCTGGAACCGAGGTGGATTGCGCGATATAGCCGTTGTGTTCGGCCATGTCCACAATCCAGTCAACCAGCACGCCACCGCCTTGCCCGCCCATGGCGAGAATGGCGATGGAGATGGGTCGGCGCGGATCGGCACCTAGCCTGCGTGTGGTTATCATAATTTCTCCGAATACAAGGCGCGGGCGTTCAGCGAGCGGTGTTGGCGGGACTGGAACCAGCTCACAATGGTCTTGCGCCAGCCGTGCAGGCGGCGCTCCCAGGCGCTGGCATTGCGCACCCACTCGGTGCGATAGAAAGAGGGGCACAAGACAGCAGCATCAGCCACTTCGCCACAGTGGCCACAAGCCACGCAGCCGTCGTCCACATAGGCCACCGGATCGGGTTTGAGCGGATCGCCGCTTGACTTGAGCGTGAGCGACGGACAGCCAGACACCCGCATGCAGGCGTGATCGCCGTTGCACACAGCCGCGTCCACTCCAAATTTCTCCTTCACCGAACGCTCGCCGCGCATGACGGCCGCCGCTACTTGCGGCTTGACGCGGCGTTGTTTGTTGAGCATGCACTCGCTTTGCGCGATGATCACCTTCGGACCTTTGTAGTCCGAAGTCAACGCATCCTTGAGGGTGACCAGCATGCGGTTTACGTCATAAGTGTGGTCCACCGTGCGCACCCACTCCACTCCCACGCCGCGTACCGCCGCTTCGATCGGGTGGAACGTGCTGCGGTGTTCATTCTCGGCGCGGGAGGACAGGATGTCCTGCCCCCCGGTGGCGGCGGCATAGTTATTGTCAACGATGATGATGACTCCGTCGGACTTGTTAAACACGGCGTTACCAATCCCGCTGGTCAAACCGTTATGCCAGAAGCCACCATCGCCCATGATAGCGATGGAACGTTTGCCGGCTGCCACGTTCAGCGCCGAAACGCTCGACACGCCAAGGCCATAACCCATGGTGGAAGCCCCCAGATTAAACGGAGGCAGCGCGGCAAACAAGTGGCAACCGATGTCGCCCGCGATGTGGTGCATTCCCAGGTCCTGCTGGACCAACGTGAGCGCAGAGAAGATCGGACGCTCGGGGCATCCGACGCAAAAGCCCGGTGGTCGGACCGGCACCACCGAAGACAATTCTGTAGCGCCAATCATCACGGTGGCAGTGGCAGCGGCAGCGGCCGCTGTGGAGGTGAATGGGATCTGCCCGACCGTGCCGACCTGCCGCGAAACTTGTGCGGCTGCTGCCTGGGCTGCCACAGTCGGCATGCCCAAGGGCACTGCATTGGCTAGGGCTGCGGGGTAGTAGCGCGCCAAGAACTTGCCAACGCCCTTCTTGAGTGCTAATCCGGTGTATTCACCTGCGCGCGGCAACATGTCTTTTCCGTGAATCGTGGTGCGTACACCCGCGCGGCCCAGTATGGTGTGGATGTTTTGCTCGTGGTACTCCGGCTGGCCTTCTTCCACCACCAAAATGGCGATCTTGCCTTCGCAAAAGCGCAGCACCTCGGACTCGATCACCGGATAGGCAACATTCAGCACGTACTGTGGAATACGGCTATTGCCGAACACGTCGGCCATGTCGTATGCCGTCAGCGCTCTTTGTACGCTGTTGTACATTCCGCCGAGCATCACAATGCCGATATCGTTCAGGTCGCCATCGAAGAACTCATTGAGTTTGCGCTCTTCAATAAAGCGCACGGCAGCGGGCCAACGGTCGACGATTTTTTCATGCTCGTGCAGGTAGGCCGCTGGAGGCAGCACGATGCGACTGGTATCACGCACGGGATTTTCCATCGCCTGACGCAACGAGAATTTTGGCCGTATATTGGCCTGTGTCATGAAGCTGCCATGTAGGTGGCAGCTACGAACACGCAGTTCCAGCATCACTGGCGTGCGGCTGGCTTCAGACAACTCAAACCCGTCGTGTACCGCCTTGACGATGGCAGGCAGATTTGGACGCGGATCCAGCAACCACATCTGCGACTTCATCGCAAAAGCGTGGCTGCGCTCCTGCATGATGGATGAGCCTTCGCCGTAGTCTTCTCCCAGAATTATGAGCGAACCACCAGTGACCCCGCACGAGGCCAAATTTGCCAGTGCGTCAGACGCCACGTTGGTTCCCACTGTGGATTTCCAGGTCACAGCGCCACGGATTGGATACATAACAGAGGCTGACAGGGAGGCCGCCGCCGCAGCTTCGCTGGAGCTTGGTTCGAAATGCACACCCAGTTCTTCCAGAATGGGTTGTGCGTCTGACAGCACATCCATCAGGTGCGAAATGGGCGAACCCTGGTAGCCAGCGATGTAGCCTACGCCGCACTCCAGCAAGGCCTTGGTCACGGCCAAGATGCCATCGCCCCTGAACAGCGTGCCCGCTGGCACCGTCAACTGCTTTACTTCGGCAGCAAATGATCTTTCAGCCATAGTGGCTCCTTGCGTTTTCAGTCATGAGGCTAACTCAGTCCCTCCTTCAGTCTGCGCGCAAAGGCGAACTGAAGGAGGCGAAAATATGGAACGAAGCGGCGAGTGCGATGTCAGTGCTGTAACGCAAGATCGGAGCCTTGTCGCCCATACTGGAACATCATTGACAAGCACTGCCTGCTCATGAGTCATTTCAGTTCGGCGCCGCCGCATCGTTCGCCTCGGTGATCGTAAGAAACGATTGCCGAGAGTGTGAAGAAGAAATCAGTCCGCAACCAATGCCATCACGCGCAACGGGCTACCTGAGCCGCCCTTGATTTTGAGGGGGGCCGAAACGATCATAGTGCCGGTAACGGGCAATAGATCCAGGTTCTTCAGGCACTGTAGTCCGTACTTGTTGGCACCATGCATAAACGTATGGCATGGGTAGGCCACAGGCCAGGCGTAAGACTGTCCTGCATCTGTGTTAATAGTCTCGACGCCGAAACCATGCACATCGCGCTCCTTGATCAGCCACTCAACTGCTTCTTGCGTTGGGCCTGGAGTGTGGGCGCCGTCTTCCTTCATGTTGACAAAGGCTGTAGGGTCGTGGATGCGTTTGGACCAGTCGGTGCGAAAAAACAGCCATGCACCCTTCGGGATATGACCATGCTTGACTTCCCATGCCTTGAGAAATTCGACAGTCAACAACCAGTCGGCGTTGGCGGCGACCTCAGCGCTGGCATCCACCACCACGGCGGGAGCAATAAAGTTCTCAGTAGCAATTGTGTCCACGGTGTTGTTCGGGAAATCCTTGCCACTGATCCAGTGCACAGGCGCATCAAAGTGAGTACCACTGTGCTCGCCGCATGAGAAATTGTTCCAGTACCAGCCTGGTCCGGCATCGTCGTACTGGGAGATGCGCTCCATCTTGAAGGGCCACACTTGGCCAAACTGCGACGGTAGTTCCAGCGCAGGAAACTCGGATGAGAGGGTTTGCGTCAGGTCGACAATGCGGATTTTCCCGCTGGCTAGTTCAGTGGCAAGTTGGGCAAGTGCTTGACTCATGGTGATCTCCTTGTGGTTGTGTAAACATTTTCCGTAAATTCTCATTTAGAGCCTTCAATCGGCGTCTGCAATAAAGAGGTGTTGTTGAATAATTCTGACTCGGGGTAAGGCGCCCCAATTTCGCCATTTTTCATATTTTCATCGACACCGGCATACAAAGATTTGTCATCATGTTCAGTGCACCAACTGCCCTAAAAACGCTTTGACCCTTTCATGGCTGGGGCAGGTGAAAAATGCCTCAGCAGTGTTGCTTTCCAATATCTGGCCTGCGTCCATAAAAATCACGCGGTCCGCGACTTGGCGTGCGAATCCCATCTCATGGGTTACGCACAACATCGTCATTCCAGTTTGCACAGCCAAGTTAACCATGATCTCCAACACCTCGTTAACCATTTCCGGGTCCAGCGCGGAAGTGGGCTCATCAAACAACATGATCTTGGGGCGCATGCACAGGGCACGGGCTATGGCTACACGCTGTTGCTGCCCACCCGACAATTGGGCCGGGTACTTGTGCACATGGTCGGCCATACGGACTTGCGCCAAGCTTTGGTATGCCGATTCCTGGGCTTCAGAACGAGAGGCCTTGCGCACTTTGCACGGGGCCAGCATGCAGTTTTCCAGCACGGTCAAATGCCCAAACAAGTTGAAGTTTTGGAACACCATGCCCACATCTTGACGCACCTGGTGGGTAACACGCTTGTCGGGTCCCATCTCCATTTGATTCACCTTGATCTGGCCGCTTTGATGCGCTTCAAGCTGGTTAATGCAGCGTATCAGGGTCGATTTGCCTGACCCAGAGGGACCGCATAGCACAATTCGTTCGCCGTCTTTGACTTGCAAGTTGATGTCTCGCAGGGCGTGGTAATCGTTGCTGTACCACTTGTTGACATTATTCATTTCAACCGCAAACTTTGACACGGGCGTCTCCCAATTTCATTTCAACGTCGAGTGCTGCGGTTGGCTCTTTTTTCAAGCAAACCTACCAGCCGCACCAAAGGCAATAGCAACAACACATAAATTATCGCGGCACCAATCAGCGGGGTGGGATTGGCATGGTAGGCCTGTGCATCCAAGGCTTCCTTCAAAAGCTCGGGCAAGGCCACGGTAGATGCCAGCGAGGTGTCTTTAATCAAAGACACCCAAGTGCCGGTGAGCGGCGGTATCACGATGCGCCAAGCTTGGGGTAACACCACATGCCGAAACTGCTGAAAAAAACTCAGACCCAAGGCATTGGCTGCCTCGGTCTGCCCACCCGGCACAGACTCAATACCGGAGCGAAAGATCTCAGCCGAATAAGCCGCCATCACCAGTGACATCGCCAGCCCGGCCGAGGTCATGGACGAGAGCCGGATATCCAGAAACGGCAGCGCGTAATAAATCAATATCAACACCACCAGGATAGGCGTCGCACGCAGCAAGTCAATGTATGCAACGGCTAACCAGCGCAGGGGTTTGGGTGCATACAGACGTACCATGCACACCCCCAAGCCTGCAAGAGTACCGAAAACGATGCCCATGACACCAAGTACCACGGTCATCAGAAGCCCGCGCAGCAAGGCGGGGATGGAGATCACGAGAATCTCCCAATTGAAGAAAGTGTCAACTAGATTCATACAAGTTTCTGGGCAGTTGGTTGGCCGCTACTGGGGTATGGAAGGCCAACCCCAGCAATCAACAGGCCGCTCAATGAGGGATCGGAAATTCTTTGAGAGTGGACGAGGATGACGACGCGTCAACACCGAAATATTTCTTATGAATTGCGGCCATCGTTCCATCTTTTTTCATCGCTGAAATTGCGGCATTGATCTTTCCAAGCAAGGGATGGTTTTTACGCATCATCAAGCCGTAGCGCAGCTCACTAGGCATGCTGTCGCTCACAACCAAGCCCTTCATTTTCGCAAAGGTGTACTGCAAGGTGGGTACATCGCTTAAGGCCGCATCGATTCGTTCGGCATTGAGGTCTAAAACCATGTCTTCTAGCGTTTTGTAGCTCTTTGTGCTGAAACCCATGCTGGTTTCGTTGGCCTTGACCCAGGCTTCACCGGTAGTTCCGCTAATGTAGCCAACGGTTCTCCCCTTGAAATCAGCCACCTTCTTCACTGGCGAATTCAATCTTGTACCAACACCGGCATCGGCATCGTAATAAGGCTGCGTGAACGCCAGACTCTTCAAACGCTCCGGGGTGATCGAAATGGAGGAAATAGCCAGATCTATCCGGGAGGAACTGACTGCGGCAAACAGGGGTTGAAAGTCTAACGGCACGAATTCCACTTTCAGGTTCAGCCGCTTGCCTACCTCATTCACCACATCAACCTCAAATCCCACGTACTTGCCGTCCGGTGTATGGGTTTCCCAGGGAGGGTTAGAGGGATAGGCACCGACCACCAATTTATCTTGTGCCAAAACATTGGGGCTGCTCAGCACAACGCCGGTCAGCACAAGAGCACTTCCAATGGCACGTCCCCAAGCACATATCTTTTTTAACATATCAATTTCCTTCAGGTTTTTACAATAAAAAAATTTTTCCGCCCATGAGCTGAAATATTGGATACACAGCGTCTCGCACGCTTCGCTGTTCAACTTTGTTTTACACCGCCCACCCGATACTGCATCTATTCGTACGCCCTAATAGCCGGGGAATTGACTTCCTCTCTGCTTCAAACCAAAGGCCGCACATTCGTACCAAGCGCGTGTAGGTCACGTGGAGTGGCTTTACACCATAAGGGCCTCCTTACGTTCCAAGGACAAAGCCGCGGGCTTTGGCGCGAGCCAAGACCCGGTCAATGGTGACACCTGCCAGATACATCGAGATGATGGACCCCATCGAACTCGCCCATCCCAGCGACCATCCGGCCAATAGAACAATTACAGTGTTAATGGCGAACATGAAGCGCCCTACACCAAATCGAGGAAACAATTTTGCCAGCACCACACATACCACATCCAAACCGCCGGTGGCTCCCTTGAACAGGAGCACCCAAGCGATAGCGAGCCCATTGATCAAACCACTTGCAACCGTTCCCACCCACCAATTGGGGAAACCAGTAAGCGCGTCAAAGACATACAAAAACAGCGACATACACACCGCACCCACCACGCTCAGCACTAAGAACCGAACGCCCACAAAATGCAGCCCCAGCAAAAATATGGGCAAATTGGCCAGCGCATTGACCAAGCTCATGGGTTGATGCGCCCACAGAGAAAATAAGGCAACCAAGCCGCCCAAACCCGGCGGAAGAATGCCGTTTGGCAGCATGAATGCATAGTAGTTGAAAGAAATCACGGCTGCACCCAGTCCCACCATTGCACTTTGCAATACCCACGCGTTCTTTGATGGTTTATCCAGCATGGTGCGCCAATTCCCGCAGGGCCATCACCACTTCTTCTTCCGTGTTGTAAAAGTGCGGTGCGATACGTATGACATCGTTACGCGCAGACACAATGAACCCCGCTTGAGCCATCTTGTACTCCACGCCAAGGGAGTCGCTAACGTACACGGCGGTGTTGGACGCTTTTATCGCAGGGTTATCCGGACTGGCGCAGCGTAGGCCCAAACGCTTTACTTCTTGCAACGCTACTGACGACAAATGGGCAAGGTAAGGCGCTACCTTGTCCATGCCCAAGCTGTTTAGCAATTGCATTCCCGCCCGCACCGCGTAGGCATTCACCATGGGTGGTGTACCGGTGTCAAACCGTGGAGCGCCGGGGGCGTAATCCAACGCACGTATATCAAAAGCAAAAGGGTTAACGCGGCCAAACCAGCCCGTGTTGCTGGGCCGCAAGGTATTGGCCAGTTCAGGGCGAATGTAGGCAAATGCAATGCCCGGGCAGCCCAGCAAAAACTTCTGTGCTCCACAGGCCAACACGTCGATTCGGTCACGCACCACATCAATTTGCAAGGCGCCGACTGACTGATAGGCATCCACGAACATCAGCGCATCATGTTTATGTGCTATGTCGGCAATAGCTCGAATATCTTGTATGAACCCGTTGTAGTACGACACATGGGATACCGATACCAGGCAGGTGCGGTCGTCAATGGCGCTTTGGTAGGACTGCAAGTCAATGCAGTGGTTATCATCTGCCTTTACAAATTGCACTGCTGCACCTTTGCGTTCATGTGCCAACCAAACATGGCCCAGAGAGGGGAAATCAATTTCACCCACAACGATCCCGTTTTTCTCGGCAGTAAATTCCATGGAACTTCCTATCGATGAGGCAATGTCCGAGACACAAGACATCACAAAAATGTCTTTGGCTTCGGCATGAATCAGGCGCGCAAACTCTGCCTTTGCGGCATGCACAGTCTCCATCCAGCCGGCCCAATCCATGCCACGCTCCAACCAGCCAGTGGTGTAGTCCGTAATAGCCTGCGCCACGGGCATACTCAAGGCGCTTTGGGAGCAACTGGAGAGTTGTGCCTTTTTAGCCAAGATCGGGAACAGTGCGCGCTGTGATTCAAAGTTAAATGTCATAAGAATTAGTTTTGATTAGTAAGTTGTTTCAGTCGCACGCAATTCCAGCCTTGAAAAGGTTTTTATGAAAACATGCCGGTTCGTTGGTCCTGCAAACGGACAGTAAACCATCATGGGGACCATGAAGATAACTGCCGGGCGTCAGCGCAGGATTAGAACAAGTAGATCACGCCCAGTGCAGTGGCGTTACCCTTGGCAAAATATGCATTTGCCTTGTTCAGGTTGCCGTTTTGAAGGTAGGCGTAAGTATTCTTGAAGATTTCACGATTGATCCAGACCTCGGTTGCAGTAGCGCCAGCAGCGTCGCTGTTCTTCGCATACGTGAGGCCGATGTTGAATCCAGCCACGGGAGCCTGGAACCCCACGGTGGTGCCCTTGAAGCCGACACCGCCATCTGCATAGCTGATCTCGGCCTTGACGACGCCGAAGTCATAACTGCCTGCCACGGAATAGAAACTGGAACCGGGATCGGTGCGAGCAGACTCTGTTACGAAGCCGATGAGCAACTTGTCAGCCTTGTATTTCAAGCCCAGCGAGTAGTTTGCTTGGTTACCCGTAGTGCCGGTGTAATCATTGCTTTCAGGCTGGAAACCCGCTTGTACGCTCAGGCCGCCCATCGCTGGCGAGATGTACTGAAGCGAACGCGATTGGCGACTATTGAGTGAGCCCGGATGGGTCAGTGCGAGCAGCCCCGCAGATGATGCGTTGGAAGACCAGTTGAAGTCGAAGTCACTCATTACCTGCAATGGGACGTTGTCCTGACGTCCGAGACGAATTTCGCCGAAGTTACCGGAAAAACCAGCCCAGGCCTGGCGGTTGAAGAAGTAGCCGCCGGGGTTTACTTCGCCGTTGCTGGTAATGCCGCCAGTTTCGAACTTAAAGTTGGCTTTTACGCCGGAACCAACGTCCATGCTGCCCTTGAGGCCAACGCGAGTGGTCGAATTGCCTTCTGAACTGCCGTTGTCGCCGCCAGAATGAAAATCGAACTTTTTGTCGCCAATCGTTTCGTTCTTTCCGTAGCTCATGTCAATCAAGCCGTAAAAGGTGACCGCCGGAGCGGCGACCTGCGCTTGTGCCGCTCCCATCACCGTCAGTAAGACAGCGGCCGGAATCAGTTTCTTAATCATCATCAATATCTTTCAATGGAGGGTTAATGGAGTGTCGCGATCAGATGAAAGATCAGATGCAATCCATGCGGCTTCCATTGACCTCGCTTCCTATGATGGATCGTAGTGAGGTCTCTGACTGCAAGATGTAAGGCACTTTACTTGACACCACAGTTTTTCATGGGTGTAAACCCTACAATCCTGCAAAATCCACCACGAGTTCACAACAGCTCATGCCATGACACCCGACTCAAATGACGCTCCTTTAGCAAACGCTCTGCAACAAGCCAGCGGCGGGCAATACTCGGGCAGCGCCATTGTGTCTCCGTGGTTGGCCAACTTGCAATTTGATTGGAAGGATGTCACCCAAGGAACCCGCAAACGTCAAATTGCCACCGAAGAAATGCTTTTTTTGGAAGGCCAAGTCGCTGATACGGTGTATGTTGTAGAGAAGGGCCGTATTCGGCTCACCGCCTATTCACCTGACGGAAAAGATCGACACCTGATGATTGTTGGGACCAATGGCATCTTGGGGGACTGTGGGCTGGTTTCGACCAAGCACTACGTACTGTCAGCGGTGGCAGCTACCGACTCGGTGGTGAGTACGGTGCAAACCAGCACTTTTTTGCGGGCTTTGGATGGCAACCCGCGCCTGCTGCGGCAGCACCTTGAGATGTCAAGCACGCGCTTACGAATCATGATGCAGCATTTGGCAATGCAAGGCCCCAACTCGGGTCAACGCCGGGTCTGCCACTATCTTCTGGGCCTGATGAACAGTTATGGCAGAGCGAATCCGCAGGGCATTCTCATTTACATCACATTCACGCAGCAGGAGATGGGCAATATTTGTGGACTTTCGCGTGTGAGTGTGTCCCAGATTTTCACCAACTTGGAGCGCGAGAGGATCATCGCGCGCGGTGGGCGCTTGGTTCTGATCCTAAGCCCAGAAAAGCTGACGCATTTGTCCAACGCATAGAATTTTCCGTGCAAGCTCAAGGAGTGCCCCCATATGATGGACTCAAATGAACCTTGATATTCAGTCGGTGCCAAAAATTCGGTGATCCCCAAACATGAGAGACATGTTTCTAGAATAACTCCGCCGCTTCCACCAAGAACCGGACTCGGCGCACTCCGCCCCAGGCATCGGCATCGAGTCGAAATGCTAGTTTGACGCGCGCTGGCAATGGCTCTGTACGGCCAAACCAGATGCCATCGACCGGTTGGCCCTGATGTTTGAGCTTGAGGGCCAAGTGTTTTTCGCCCACCAGTCGTTGCGACAGCACTTCGACTTCTTCGCTGAACGTGGGCGCTGCAAAGCCCTGGCCCCAAACCTCCTGGTGCAGCATGTCCACCAATTCGACGCGGCGGTATTCGGGTTTCAAGGGGCCATCGGTATCGAGGCAACGCAGCAGCGTGGCGGCGTCCAGCCATTCTTTCGCAACCTGGTTCAAGCTCTGCTCAAAGGCGGCAAAGTTTTCTGCTGCAATGGTGCAGCCTGCCGCCATGGCATGGCCGCCAAAACGCAGCAACACGCCAGGCTGTCGCTTGGCCACCAGGTCGAGCGCGTCGCGCAGGTGAAATCCTGCAATGGACCGACCCGAACCCTTGAGCTCATGCGCGCGCCCCGGTGCGCCACTTTGCGCAAAGACAAAGGTCGGGCGATGCAGCTTGTCTTTGATACGCGAAGCCACAATGCCGACCACACCCTCGTGAAAATCGGCATTGAAAACACAGATTGCCGGCGGTGCCTCCAAACCTCCCTTGGCCGCATCGTCAAATAACGACTCGGCCACTGCCAACGCCTGTTCGCGCATGCTGCCTTCGATATTGCGGCGCTCGCGGTTGATGCCGTCGAGCATTTTGGCCAGCTCTGCGCCCCGTGTTGCATCGTCAGTGAGCAGACATTCAATGCCCAGCGTCATGTCGGCCAGCCGACCGGCGGCGTTGATGCGCGGACCCAGGGCAAAGCCAAAATCAAAGGTGGTGGCCATTGGCGCGCTGCGAGCGGATGCCACGAACAGACTGGCCAGCCCGACCGGCATGGCACCCGCGCGCACCCGTTTGAGTCCTTGCGCCACCAGGCGGCGATTGTTGGCGTCTAGCTTGACCACATCGGCCACCGTGCCCAGGGCAACGAGCGGCAGCAGGGTATCGAGTTTGGGTTGCAAGGCGGCGGTAAACGCGCCGCGTTCGCGCAACTCGGCGCGCAACGCCAGCAGAACGTAAAACATGACACCGACACCCGCGATGGATTTGCTGGCAAAAGTGCAGCCGGGCTGATTCGGGTTGACGATGACGTTGGCCTCGGGCAGCACGATCAGTCCATCGCGACTGGCGGGCAGGTGATGGTCGGTCACGAGCACCTGCAAGCCCAGTGCGCGCGCCCGGGCCACGCCCTCGAAGCTGGCGATGCCGTTATCGACTGTGATCAGCAGGTCAGCGCCGCTGGCTTTGACGCGCTCGGAGATCGGCGCGGTCAGGCCGTAGCCATCAACCACGCGGTCGGGCACGATGTAGCTGACGTATTGGGCACCGAGCAGGCGCAGGCCGCGCACGGCCACGGCGCAGGCGGTTGCGCCGTCGCAATCGTAATCGGCCACGATGCAGAGTTTTTGGTTGGCGCCAATGGCATCAGCCAGCAACGTGGCTGCCGCATCCAAACCCAACATCTCGGCAGGCGCAATCAGACGCGCCAGCGCGTTGTCAAGTTCCTGCGCGCTTTGCACCCCCCGCGCCGCATAGAGTTGTGCCAGCAAGGGGTGAACGCCAGCCTGCTCAAGTGCCCAGGCGCTGCGCGGTGGAATCTCGCGGGCAATGATCTTCATAGCCGTTCAAGTACTGCGCAAGCAGCTTGTTGGTTGCCAAAAAAATTGATGACACGGTGCCGGATGGACTGTGGTTTGGCGACAAAGGTCTGGGCGTTGCGTTCGCCGCAGAGGGTGATTTGTACCGACTCACCGCGCGCTTGCGCGCTCAGCAAAGCCTGACACACGGTCGCGTCGATCACTTGCCAGGCGCTGACCCAGGCCGACCAGTCTTGGGCCAGCGCCGCCGCGCGCAAAGTGGCAACAACGGTCGGAGCATTTGCTCCCACTGCCTGCGGGAGCGGGCAGGGGTGAGGGCCGGTGCCACTGATCCAGAATGAATTGACCGTTGCCACGCCGCGCGCTTCGCGGGCGTCGTTGACCGGATGGTTGTAGAGCAGCATCTGCATTTCGCCTTGCAGACGCTGTAGCGCGATGGCGCTACTTGCATGTGGCAACCAGGTTGCCACACTACAGCCGGCGACGCGGTCCAGCGAGGCCGTGGCGAGTCCCTTGAACGCGTCGCCACAAGCCAACCAGCGGGTTGCTTGGTCATAGCGCAGCACGATTGCGTCCTCGGCAAAGTAGGGCTGCATCGCCGCCAAAAGGGTTTGCGACTCCTGCGCCGTGAAGTCGGGCAGCTCCTCCGCGCTCATCGCCACCTGCCTGGAACTCGTTTGCCAGTGGCAGGGGGTAATGAAAGCCCAGGCACTATCGGCCTCATGCGCTTGCCATGCCGCCCAGGGAATCAGCCCGTCTTTCACCGGCAGGTCCAGCGCACGCGCCAAAGCCCGTTCATGCGGCGGTGACAGGCTGCTTACGTCACCCGTGTCGGTCGCTTCTGGGGTCAGTCTAGGCAGCAGTTTTTCAAGGTGCGGCAGTTTGAGGATTGTCAACGCTTGACGGCAACCCGCCGAGCTGCAAAAGGCGAAGGGGATGAGGAGGTGTTGTGGGCTCAGGTCTTGCATTGATTTGTGTTACCTGGCACCTTCGACCAGCCAGTGAATCAGGGCCTTGGCGGCTTCGGCGCTGAGTCGCTCATGGGCATCGATGTGACCAAACATTTGACCCGTGCGAAAGCTTTCCACAAATTTCTGCTCGGCAACTGCGTCGCCTTTGTATTTGGCGAGCCTGGACGATGTATGTTCAAAATTTGGCGCTTCGTCTCGTAAGTAGAGACCATGGCAACTGTAGCAACCGTGCTCGACGGCCAGCGCAGTGCTGGCTTGCGCTGCCATGGGCGAAACCAGCGTGAGCAGCAGCGCACACGTCAAGGTGCTTTTGAGAGAGCTAGAGCAAGGCACAGTGATCCTTTCAAATTGATAAAGATGGCGTTGGTAAGCCAAAGAAGTCACGGCAACAGGTTCAAGCGCGCAACTCGCCCTCTCCCAGCACCACGTACTTGAGCGAAGTCAGCCCCTCCATCCCGACCGGTCCACGGGCGTGGAACTTGTCGGTACTGATGCCAATCTCCGCGCCCAGCCCGTACTCAAAGCCATCGGCAAAGCGGGTGCTGGCGTTGACCATGACACTAGCCGAATCCACTTCACGCACGAACGCCTGCGCATGGTTATGGTCGCTGGTGAGGATGGCATCGGTGTGGTGGCTGCTGTAATGGTTGATGTGCGCGATCGCCACATTCACATCGGCCACGACTTTGATGCTGATGATGGGCGCCAGGTATTCCTCAAACCAATCCTGCTCGGTGGCGAGCTGCAACTTGGCTGTGACAGACGAACGGCGCTTCACCCCCTCGCCCTTTGGGAGAGGGCCGGGGTGAGGTCTGCCCTTTAGCAGCGCCATTGCCTCAGCATCGCAGCGCATCTCGACGCCTTTGGCAGCATAGATGGCGCCGATTTGTGGCAAGAATTCTGCCGCAACGCCGCGCGCCACCAGCAGGCTCTCGGCCGCGTTGCACGGGCTGTACTTGTTGGTTTTGGCGTTGTCGGCCACGCGCACGGCCATGGCGATGTCGCAGGGGTCGTCCACATAGACATGGCAATTGCCGTCCAGGTGTTTGATGACGGGAATCTTTGCATCTCGGCTGATGCGCTCGATCAGGCCTTTGCCGCCGCGCGGAATGATCAGATCGATATATTGCGCCATGGTGATGAGTTGCCCCACCACGGCGCGGTCGGTGGTTTGGACCAACTGCACCGCATCTGCGGGCAAGCCGCTTTGGGCGAGCGCTTGTTGCACCAGTTTGGCCAGCACCTGGTTCGATTCAATCGCCTCCGAGCCGCCGCGCAAAATGCAGGCGTTGCCGCTTTTGATCGACAGACTGGCGGCCTCGATCGTCACGTTCGGACGGCTCTCGAAAATCATGCCGAAGACGCCAATGGGCACGCGCATTTGCCCGACCCGAATGCCGCTGGGTTGCTGCTTCAGGCCCGTGATTTCACCAATGATGTCCGGCATGGCGGCGATCTGCTCACAACCCTGGGCGCAGATCTCGATGATTTTGGGCGTGAGTTTGAGACGATCCAGCAGCGGTGCGGTCAGACCGGCAGAGCCGGCGCGTTCAAGGTCGCTGGTGTTTGCCGATTGCAATGCGTCAACATTGGCGCGCAGCAGTTCGGCCAGTGTACGAAGAGCAAGGTTTTTGGTTGCTGTTTTGGCTTTGGCCATCAGCGTTGAAGCCACCTTGGCCTGGCGACCCAGGGCTTGCGAGTATTCGACAATGTTGAGCGTGTTCATTTATTTTTTGTTGGCTCGAGTCCGTCATTGCGAGCCAAGCGCGGCAATCCATGTGGTTCTGAGTCGCATGGCTGCATTTTGGCAGATTCGCTGTCGTCATGGCCAAGCATGGGTTAATCATAGCCGTGGGCGATTGTGTTGAATGCCACAATCCGCAATCTGGCGTGCAGCCCCGTTTTCAGCGAAATTTGCTTTACAGTCAGCCATCCATGCAACTCCCCTACGAACTTATTCTCGGCTGGCGCTACACGCGCGCTGGCCGCGCGACCCGGCGCAACGGCTTTATCTCGTTTATTTCGGGTGTCTCGATGCTGGGCATTGCGCTGGGCGTGGCGGCGCTGATCATTGTGCTTTCGGTGATGAACGGCTTTCAAAAAGAGGTGCGCGACCGCATGCTCGGGGTGGTCTCGCACATCGAAATTTTTGCGCCGGGCGGTGGCGCACTACCCAATTTGGAACGCACGCTGGCTCAGGTCCGCGCGCATCCGCAGGTGCTCGGTGCTGCCCCTTTCATCGCCGCACAAGCCTTGCTGGCCCGGGGCGAGGACATGAAGGGCACCATGGTGCGGGGCATTGACCCGGCGCGCGAGGCCGACGTGACCGATCTGGCCATCGGCCTGAAGAACGCCGCGCTGGCACGCCTGGTTCCGGGCGAATTTGGCGTTGTGCTGGGCATCGAGTTGGCGCGCAGCCTGGGCGTGCACCAAGGTGACAGGGTGACGCTGGTGGCACCCAGCGGGCAGGTCACCCCAGCCGGTATCGTTCCGCGCCTCAAGCAGATGACGGTGGTGGGCACTTTTGACTCGGGCCACTTCGAATACGACTCGGCGCTGCTGCTGATGCACATCGACGATGCCGCCAAGATTTTTCGCCTGGAAGGCCCGACCGGTGTGCGCGTCAAGTTGCGCGACTTGCACCAGGCACCTGAGGTTGCGAGTGAGCTCTCCAGCAGCCTGGGGGGCGATCTGGTGGTACGTGACTGGACACGCCAGAACCGCACCTGGTTTGCCGCCGTGCAGGTCGAGAAACGCATGATGTTCATCATCCTGACCTTGATCGTTGCGGTGGCCGCTTTCAATCTGGTATCGACGCTGGTGATGACGGTGACCGACAAGCGCGCCGACATTGCCATCCTGCGCACACTGGGTGCCAGTCCAAGTTCCATCATGGGCGTTTTTGTGGTGCAAGGCGCCCTGGTGGGGGTAATTGGCACTTTTGCAGGTTTGGCGTTGGGGCTGTGCGTGGCGTTCAACATCGACGTGATCGTGCCTGCGCTGGAGCATCTGTTCCATGCCAGCTTTTTGCCCAAAGACATTTACCTGATCAGCCGCATGCCGAGCGAGCCGCAGCAGGCCGACATCCTGCCGATTGTCCTCATCTCGCTGGTACTGGCTTTTCTGGCCACGCTGTACCCGAGCTGGCGTGCTTCCCAAGTGAATCCGGCCGAGGCGCTGCGCTATGAGTGATGTTGCCCCCACGCTTGCCACTGCGTGTGTTGCGCTGCCCCCCGAGGGTGCTGCCATCGGCTTGGGGCGGCCCGGCACCGATGGCGTTATTGTCCTGAGTGCCCGCGGACTGACCAAGCGTTTCACCGAAGGTCGCCTGGACGTGACGGTGCTGCAAGGCGTTGACCTGGATGTGCGCGCTGGCGAGACGCTGGCCATTGTCGGTGCCTCAGGTTCGGGCAAAAGCACATTGCTGCATTTGCTCGGAGGCCTGGACGCGCCCAGCAGCGGTGTGGTGCATCTCAACGGCGTCGACCTGGCCAGCCAAAGTGCCGCCGCGCAGGGTCGGCTACGCAACCAGTACCTTGGTTTTGTTTATCAGTTTCACCATTTGCTCAATGAATTCAGTGCCATCGACAACGTCGCCATGCCTTTGTGGATCAGGCGCCAGGCACCTCAGCAAGCGGCCCAAGCAGCGCGCAAAATGCTGACCGCGGTGGGCTTGCAAGAACGGCTGCAACACCGTCCGTCGGAGCTGTCCGGTGGCGAGCGCCAGCGCGTCGCCATCGCCCGCGCGCTGGTGACGCAACCGGCTTGTGTGCTGGCCGACGAGCCCACCGGTAACCTCGACCGCGGCAGCGCCAATGACGTGTTTGAATTGATGCTCGAATTGGCGCGCACGCAAGGCACCGCCTTCATTGTCGTTACCCATGATGAAACGCTGGCGGCGCGTTGTGGGCGGCAATGGCGGCTGGTGCAGGGCAAGCTGCAACCGTGATGCAGTGGATCGACACCCATTGCCACCTCGACGTAGCTGAATTTTTGCCAGACGCGCTGGCGGTGCGTGCGCGGGCGGCGTCTCGGGGTGTCGCACATTGCGTGTTGCCAGCGGTTGAGGTGGCCAACTTCGAGGCGGTGCGCAAGTTGGCATATACCACCGGCGACAGTTACGCGCTGGGCATTCATTCGCTTTACGTGAAGCAGGCCAAAGACGGCGATCTGGCTGAGCTGGATGCGGCCTTGCAGATGCACCGCACTGATCCGCGCCTGGTTGCAATCGGTGAAATTGGTCTCGACTACTTTGTGCCTGAGCTGAGCACCAGCCCGCTGCGCGAGCGCCAGGAATACTTCTACCTGGAGCAGCTCAGACTGGCCCGTCGCCATGATCTGCCGGTGATCTTGCACACGCGGCACTCGGTTGATCAGGTGCTCAAAGGGCTGCGTCAGGTGGGCGGCAAGGCCGGGTGTTGGCATGGTATTGCCCATGCCTTTAACGGCAGCGAGCAGCAGGCGCAGGCCTTTATCGCGCTGGGTTTCAAGCTCGGCTTTGGTGGTGCGCTGACCTTTGAGCGCGCGCTGCAATTGCGTCGTCTGGCTGCCCGTCTTCCGTTGGAGTCGATCGTGCTGGAAACCGATGCCCCTGATATGCCGCCGCACTGGCTATATAAAACGGCGGAGCAACGCGCTGCGGGTTCGACACCAGCGCGTAACGAGCCCGCTGAGTTGCCGCGCATCGGGGCCGAACTGGCGGCGCTGCGAGGCATCAGTGCCGATGAACTGGCCGACGCCACCGTGCGCAACGCGCTGGCGGCCTTACCGCGTCTGCGCGGCCTGCTCGATGTGCTCCACCAGCAAGTCCACAAAATTCCCGGAACCCAGTGAAATCCGCAGCCGCACCGGCAGGTATTGCAGACTGGGCGCAAACCAGAGCTCGACCGTGATCACGCCACTGGGGTTGGCGATCGGCCGCGGCACCAGGTGAAACGCCGGCACTGGCCCGAGTTCAGGGGTTATTAACGTTTCCTCATCGGTTACGTCATAGGTCCACCAGGCCATGCCTTGTGGCCGTGCCAGCCAGACACTCACTTGGCCGCCCACTTTCAGAGCTTCACGCCCGCTGGAAAAGCGGTGGCTGAGTTCGACCAGCTGGCTGACAGTGTCTTGCAGCGCGGGTGGCGCAAGCACTTGGCTGCCGTCATGGAACTTGACCAGTCCGCCATTAAACGTCAGATGGCGCACGCTGCCGAGAAACTGTTCTTCATAGACCTGGGGTCGCAAACCAGCGTCGCTAACTTCGCCTTGGCTGATCATCGACACGCCCAGCACCAGCGCCATGCGCAGATCGACCCGTACCTGGTAGCGGCTCTGCTCGCGCTGCCATTGCACGCGGGCGCTGCCATACAGCGGGCCACGGTAATTGCCAGTCAGTTGATAAGAGACGCGCGTGTCGGTGGGCCAACTGTCCAGTGCGGGCGTTGATTCCTCGATCACGGGTGCGCTCGCTACAGTGGCTGGTGCCGCTGGCAGCGCCGCCTTTGTCGGGTCTGTTGGTTTTGCCAGGTCTGGCGCGGATGCGGCTTGGGCTACAGCTTGGGCCAGCGTATCGCTCGGGTGCGAATCACGTGGCCCGTCCGGTTGCTCTTGTCCCGGTGCAGGCTCGGCTGCGACATCAGCCTGTGTAACATTTGACACGGTGTTCTGAGGCACATGGGCCAGGTGCGTCTTGGGCGGAACCAGACGCGCTTGGATCGCGCGCGTCGGCACCACGATCCGCGTAAACAGGGGATCGACCATCGGGATCAGAGGCCGCACATCGGGCATCTGTCCGCGCAGCCAGACCAAGCCTGCCCAATGAGCCAGCAGCACAAACGCCAGCAAGAGCACGAGCGGTCTTGGTTTCATGTGGGACAGCGCGGCCCACAGGCGGGGGTCGATAGAACAGAGGTTGCGGATATCACAGTCCCGATTGTTACCGCCAGTTGACACCCAGCCTGGCTCAGCAAACTGTCCATGAATTTTTTAAAATTTATTGACTCGAATATTCAATAAGGTCTTCATCGGGTTTGGGGATAATGCTTCAATCTTGAAAAAACGCACAAATACTCTTCCCGAGGTCAACTTCTCCGACCAAGGCTCGCTGCGGCACCTGCATCTGGGTACCGAATGGATTCAGGGTTCGATGAATCTGGATCAGCCTAATGTTTTGGTGCATGAATACATCGAGCGCATGATGGCCTGGTTGCTGTTTGTGGAACCCGACTCGGTGCCAGCGCGGCAAGCGCTACAGTTGGGCTTGGGCGCGGGCTCCCTGACCAAGTTCTGCAACAAGGAGCTGCGCATGAAAACTACCGCCATTGAGCTCAACCCGCAAGTGCTCACCGCTTGTCGCGGCTGGTTCAAGTTGCCAGCCGAGAACGCCCGCCTGCAAGTGGTGCTGGCCGATGCCGCCGTTGAAATTCAAAACCCCAGGTGGTGGGGCGCCGTCGATGCGTTGCAGGTTGATTTGTATGACAACCAGGCCGCTGCACCGGTGCAGGACAGTCTGCCTTTTTATTCACATTGCAGACGGCTGCTGACGCCTGAAGGTTGCATGACAGTCAATTTGTTTGGTCGCGCTTCGAGCTTTGCGCGCACGGTTGAAAAAATCACCGCCGCATTTGGCGAACGAGCGGTGTGGGCGTTCAAGCCGACACGCGAAGGCAACACGGTGGTGCTGGCCCAGCACACACCGAGCAGGCCCAAGCGCGAACTGTTGACGACGCGCGCTGACATCATTCAAACCCGCTGGGGTTTGCCCGCCACCAAATGGGTACGAGTTTTCAAACCGGTCTCGTCATGAACAGCGCATCAACTGCAAAGTCACCGGCACGCAATGCGCACCACGGGCCGCTCGATTGGCGCTACCTGGTGCAGTGGTTGCGCAGCGACGGCGTGATCAGTGCCGAAGAAGCCCAGCGCATCACTTCACGCTGTGCCCAGGCCGAGAGCGCGCAACACCCCCTGGTGCGCCTGGCCAGTGTTTCGGTGCGCCGCGCCCTTGATGACAAACCGATGGACATTGAGCAATTAACCCAATGGCTGGCGGCACGTGTCGGCCTGGACTATTTGCGCATAGACCCGCTCAAGGTGGATGTGGGCAAGGTGGCCGACACGATCAGCGCGGCCTATGCCGAGCGGCACAAAATTTTGCCGTTGCAAGTGAGCGCCAGTGAAGTGGTGATGGCTACCGCTGAGCCGTTTATGACCGACTGGGTGGCCGAAGTCGAGCGCCAGTCGCGTCGCAGCGTGCGCCGGGTGTTGGCCAATCCGCAGGAAATTCACCGCTTTACCGCCGAGTTTTTTGCCTTGGCCAAATCGGTGCGGGCTGCCAACAAGGCCGGGAGCAGCAGTGGCAGTGCGAGTTTTGAACAACTGGTGGAGCTCGGCAAAAGCAACAAGCAGCTTGATGCCAACGACCAGAGCGTGGTGCAGGTGGTGGACTGGCTCTGGCAATATGCGTTTGACCAACGCGCCAGCGATATCCATTTGGAGCCCAGGCGCGAACAGGGTGTGATCCGCTTCCGCATCGACGGGGTGTTGCACCCGGTCTATCAAATGCCGATGGGTGTTCTGGTGGCGATGACAGCGCGCATCAAGCTGCTCGGTCGCATGGACGTGATGGAAAAGCGGCGGCCGCAGGATGGCCGCATCAAAACCAGAAACCCCGGCGGCGATGAAATCGAGATGCGGATATCAACCTTGCCAACCGCTTTTGGCGAGAAGATGGTGATGCGCATTTTTGACCCCGACACCACTGTCAAGGACCTCGACGCGCTCGGCTTCTCGGCACACGATGCCCAGCGTTGGGAGACCCTGGTTAAGCGCCCCACCGGCATTATTCTGGTCACGGGTCCGACCGGTTCCGGCAAAACCACCACGCTTTACTCGACGCTCAAACGCATCGCCACCGAAGAGGTCAACGTCAGCACGGTTGAAGACCCGATCGAGATGATTGAGCCCACGTTCAATCAGACGCAGGTGCAGCCGCAGCTCGATTTTGGTTTTCCCGAAGGCTTGCGTGCGCTCATGCGCCAGGACCCCGACATCATCATGGTGGGCGAGATCCGGGACCAGCAAACCGCCGAGATGGCAGTGCAGGCCGCCCTCACCGGGCACTTGGTTTTTTCCACGCTGCATACCAACGACGCGCCATCGGCGGTGACGCGCCTGCTCGAACTCGGTGTGCCCGCCTACCTGATCAACGCCACCCTGCTCGGTGTGCTTGCACAGCGTCTGGTGCGCACGCTGTGCAAGCAATGCAAGGTGCCCGACCCGGCCGCCAGCCGCGAAGCACTGGCCGAGGTCGTCAAGCCCTGGCAGCTCGATGGCGCTTACCAGCCTTTCAAACCAGTCGGTTGTGTTGACTGCCGCATGACTGGTTTCATGGGGCGCATGGGCTTGTACGAATTGCTGGTAGTGTCCGAAGCTTTCAAGGGGCAGGTTATCCGTGAGCCCAGCAGTACTGCGCTCAAACGTCAGGCCATCAGCGATGGCATGCGCCCGCTGCGGCTGGCTGGCACCTTGAGCGTGGCCGAAGGGCTGACCGTGCTGGAAGAGGTGTTGGCTTGCACACCGCCTTTGAGCTAGCCCTTTGTCATCGATAGTGACGAAATAATGGATTTGTAGAAGCTCTGATGAATCACCCCTTACCCCAGCACCCGCAACGCGCTGCGCTGCACAACGAAGTTCACGCCCGGCCGCCACAGGCCTTGCTGGCACCGTTGGCGATCTCGCATGTGGTGATGCTGTGCGACGGTGCCGAGCGCGAACTGAGCCGGGCGCACCTGTCAGCGTTATTGCGCGAGCGTCACCTGCCCTTGCCCGACGCGCAGTCGAGCCACTTCCGCATGGACCTGGGCGCATTTCATCTTCGCTGGGAGATGCACACCGAGTTTGTCACCTGGACTTTCATGTACCCGCTGGCGAGCGAGCGCCTGGGAGATGTTGATCCGGTGCGTGCTTTGGCGGTGGTGCCGCAAGACTGGTTTGCCAATTTGCCAGGCCAATGTTTGTCGAGTTTGCACCTGTGGGCTTTGCCGGCCGATGCCTCGGTTGCACCGATGCTGATCAAACAAATGCTGCAGGAAGACACGCTGGTGGCGTCGAGTGTGGCTGGCGGCGGGGCAGAGTTCTACACCGACTTTGCCATCCACGCCGATGGTTTTTCACGCATGGTGCTGTTGGTGAACGACTTGTCGCCAAGGCGCCTGGGGCGTCTGGTGCAACGTTTGCTGGAAATTGAAGGCTACCGCATGGCTGCCTTGCTCGGCCTACCGGCAGCGCGCGAAGCTTCCCGTATTTTGTCGCTGGCTGAGGGCGAGCTGGTCGATCTGGCCAGCGCCATTCGCAGCGCCACGCCGCAGGATGAACCGCTGCTGCTCGATCGTCTGACGCGTCTGGCTGGGCAAGTGGAGAGCCAGCACGCGGCCACCCATTCGCGCTTCTCGGCCAGCGTGGCTTACTTTGAGCTGGTGGACAAACGCATCAGCCAGATCAATGAGTCGGCCCTGCCCGGCATGCAGACCGTTGGCGAATTCATGGATCGCCGCCTGAGCCCGGCGCGCAGCACCTGCGAGTGGGCCACACGACGCCAGGATGCGCTGTCGCAACGCGTTGCGCGCATCAGCAACCTGCTGCGCACGCGGGTTGAGATTGAGCAGCAGCAAAGCAGCCAGGCGCTGCTCGCCACCATGAACCAGCGCCAAGGCTTGCAACTCAAGTTGCAGGCCACAGTGGAGGGTTTGTCGGTGGCGGCCATTACCTACTACATTGTGGGGCTGGTCAGCTACCTGGCCAAAGGCGCGAACGCTCTGGGCTGGCCCTGGAGCGCCGAGAGCACGGCGGCGGTTGCGATCCCGCTGGTAGCGCTGGGCGTCTGGTGGTCATTGCAGCGCTTGCATAACAAGGTTTTCAAAGGGTGACAGGCCATGGGGTTGGCATTCAAGATTTGTGCGTCAAATGACCGCACAATATGGTTTTACTCGGGAGTATCGTCATGCAGTCTGCCTCCAGTCGTGGGCAATTCACTCGAATTAGCCTGCAAACTACACCACGTGTTAAGGCGACGATTGAACGGGCAGCCGCAATGGTGGGTCTGACGGTTTCCGACTTCGTGTTACGACGCGTCTACGAGGCTGCAAGTCGCATCGTGGCAGATGACGATCCACTCATTTTGTCGCATCAAGCGTTTCAGTCCTTTGTAGCGGATTGTGAAAAGCCGTGTCGGCCCACGGATGCACTGCGCAATCTGATGGACAGACGTTAAGTGAACGCTAGTCATCCAGCGAGCCTTTTCGTTCGACTAAGCTTCCTTACGCCTACGCACCTTATGCCATGAGTCAAATCCTCATCAACGAATACCTCAAGCAGCTTGACATCATTCGACGCGTCAGCGGGAGCCAGCGTGAAACCAACGTGCGCGAGGCGTTCAAGGACTTGCTCAAAAACTGGGGCAAAGAGAACAAGCTGATCTTTATTGCCGAATACGGCATGAAGACCGCGTTCAAGACCAACATCAATGTCGATGGCGTGCTGTTGCACGAGCTGCGCATGCCGCTGGGCTACTGGGAAGCCAAGGACGCGGCTGACGACCTGGACGAGGAGATCGTCAAGAAATTCAAAAAAGGCTATCCGCAAGACAACATCATTTTCAGTGACGATGCAGTTGCCGTGCTCTGGCAAAACCGCAATGAAGTTTTGCGTTGCGACATGACCGACACGGTGGCCCTGGCGAAGTTGCTCAAACTTTTTTTCAGTTTCGAGCGGCCCGAAATCGCGGGCTTTCGCGCTGCCGTGGAGCAGTTCAAGGCCGACTTACCCGCTGTGCTCAAGGCCCTGCGCGAAATGATTGAGCACGAACACGACAAGAACCCGGGCTTTCGCACCGCTGAGGCGAAATTCCTCGTTCATGCGCAGGAGGCCATTAACCCCGGCCTGCTTGAGGCTGACGTGCGCGAGATGCTGATCCAGCACATCCTGACCGAAGAAATTTTTGCCAAGGTGTTTGACGATTCAGACTTTCATCAGCACAACAACGTGGCGCGCGAGCTGTACGCGCTGGAGGCTGAGTTCTTCACCGGCAGCCTCAAGAAAGACACGCTCAAGGGCCTGGAGACCTACTACGCCGCCATTCGCGCCGCCGCCGCGCAGATCAGCAGCCACAGCGAGAAGCAGACTTTTCTGAAAGTCATCTACGAAAACTTCTACAAGGTCTATAACGCCAAGGCGGCCGACCGTCTTGGCGTGGTCTATACGCCGGGCGAAATCGTGCGCTTCATGATCGACGGCGCCGACTGGCTGTGTGAAAAGCACTTCGATAAAAACCTGATCGACCAGGACGTTGACATCCTCGATCCAGCCACCGGCACGGGCACTTTTATTTGCGAACTGCTGGAGCACTTTCGCGGCCAGCCGAAAAAACTGGCGCACAAATACAAGCATGAATTGCACGCCAACGAGGTTGCCATCCTGCCGTATTACGTGGCCAACCTGAACATTGAAGCCACCTACGCCGCCATCACCGGCAGCTACGAAGAGTTTCCCAACCTCTGCTTTGTCGATACTCTGGACAACGTCGGTCTGCACACTTCCGCACGGGGCGTGAACGCCGATCTGTTCGGTAGCGTGAGCGAAGAAAACGTGGCCCGCATCAAGCGCCAGAACAGCCGCAAGATCAGCGTCATCATTGGCAACCCGCCTTACAACGCGAACCAGGCCAACGAAAACGACAACAATAAAAATCGAGAATATCAGGAGATTGACAAACGCATCAAGCAGACCTACATCGCCGAGAGCACCGCGCAAAAGACCAAGCTCTACGACATGTATGCCCGCTTCTTTCGCTGGGCCAGCGACCGGCTCGATGATAACGGCGTGCTGGCGTTTGTCACGAACCGCAGCTTCATCGAGAGCCGCACCTTTGACGGTTTTCGCAAAACGGTAGCGCAAGAGTTCTCCGACATCTATGTGGTGGACCTGGGCGGCGACGTGCGCGCCAACCCGAAACTCAGCGGCACCAAGCACAATGTCTTCGGCATCCAGACCGGCGTGGCGATCAGCTTTATGGTGAAAAGGTCAAAGCCCTCGCCCTCTGGGAGAGGTGTGGGTGAGGTCAAGGCTCGTGTCTATTACCTGCGCCGCCCCGAAATGGAGACCGCCGAGGAAAAGCTCAGCTTTCTAGGCAACCACCCAATGCGTGGCCTGGATTTCGACGAGGTTCGGCCAGACAAGGTCGGCAACTGGGTCAATCTGACGAACAACGACTTTGACACGCTGCTGCCTTTGGTAGATATCAGCAATAGAGCAGGCAAATCAGGCTTTGGCATCACAAGTTTTTACAGCATGGGAGTTGTGACTGCTAGAGATGAGTGGGTATATGACTACGACCGTGAATCACTTGAGAAAAAGACTCGGTTTATGGTTGACGTTTTCAATAAGAATCGCGCGGCAGGCGCTCGAATAAATGCTTTTGATACATCGATAAAGTGGAGTGAGACGTTAAAAAGAAACCTTGGCACATTAACCGCCGATCTCAAATTTGAGTCTTCGAAAATTGTTGATGCTGCATATCGACCATTTATTAAATGCAAGTTCTTTGCCGAAAAAATAACATCTGATCGACTTACCGCTCTTCACTATGAAATGTTCGGTAGCCAACTGTCGAATGCAAACAGATTGATTACCTTGATGGGTGACTCATCTGGCAAACCATTTTTCGCATTGGCCATTGATCAATTACCGGACTTGAACTTTGTGAGCCCAGCGTCAGGGGGAACCAGATGTATCCCATTTCAACGCTATGACAAAAGCGGAGGAACTCACGACAACATCACCGATTGGGCGCTCAAGCAATTCAGCGCCCATTACGCCGATGAAATCGGCAAGGGCAGGGCGGCTCGCAAGATCAGCAAACAATCCATCTTCCACTACTGCTACGCCGTGCTGCACGACCCGCTGTACCGCGAGAAGTACGCGCAGAACCTCAAGCGCGAATTTCCGCGCATACCTTTCTATGCCGATTTCTGGCAATGGGCCGCCTGGGGCGAGGCGCTGATGCAGCTCCACATCGGCTATGAAAATGTGGCGCCATTCCCGCTCACGCGCACCGACACGCCCGACGAGAAAGTCCGCGCCGCCGGTATGTCGCCCAAAACCATGCTGCGTGCCGATCCAGCGGCGGGTTGCATCACGCTTGATACTGAGACCACGCTGCGCGGCATTCCCGCTGAGGCCTGGACTTACAGATTAGGCAACCGCAGCGCGCTGGAATGGGTGCTGGACCAGTACAAGGAAAAGAAACCCAAAGACCCCACCATCCGCGAGAAGTTCGACAACTACCGCTTCGCCGATTACAAGGAAAAGGTCATTGACCTGCTGGCGCGCGTGACCACGGTCAGCGTGGAGACCGTGCACATCACCGGCGCGATGGCCAAGGCCAGCCGATAAACTGTTCATCACCATGGATACTTTCCGAAATGATGACAGTGCAAACCCCGTTTGGCATGGCGGAAGGATCAGGCTGACGGGGCACTCCGCTCCGCGGCTGTCCCCCGGCCTTCGGCCTCCGCCTTTATGCCGCTGCGCTGAGCGCCCCGTCAGCCTGATCCTTCAAACAGCGGTGGTGTGCGAGCAGCGCAAACCACAGACGCTTGTTGCCGAGGGCGCTGCAGTGGGTGGCGTAGTGAAATCAAGGAGGAGCCCAAGGGGCGGGGGACATTCGCGGAGCCATCCACTGCGGCGCCCTCGACCCAATTTGTGATCTCAAGTTGAACTCGGAGATGACACCATGACTCAAAAAATATTGCGTGGCACAGCCAAGGCGGCCTTGTCTCCTCAGGCGCTGGCCGGGCGCATTCTGGTGATTCGTGGGCAACGGGTCATGCTGGACGCGGATTTGGCAGAACTCTACGAGGTGGAAACCAAACGCCTGAATGAGCAGGTTAAGCGTAATTCTGGAAGATTCCCAGCAGACTTCATGTTTCAGTTAAGTACCGAAGAGTTTGCCAACTTGAAGTCGCAATTTGCGACTTCAAGTTGGGGCGGTCGGCGCACGTCGCCCTATGTCTTCACCGAACATGGTGCGATCATGGCCGCCAGCGTGTTGAACTCCGATCGCGCCGTGGAAATGAGCGTCTATGTGGTGCGTGCCTTTGTGCAGTTGCGAGAACTGATGGGCAATCACAAGGCGTTGGCGCAAAAACTGGCAGAACTGGAGCGTCGGGTCGGCGACCACGATCATTCACTCGCAGAAGTAATCGACGCCTTGCGTGCATTAATGGCGACGCCAAAAACAAGAAGTCGCCCTATCGGGTTTACCGTTGATGTCATTGAAAAAGATGACGCGTAACGTCCCAAGCCGTCCGGATGGTTTGGATTTATCTATTGTTCCCATGCAGCAAGCGCCAGAAGTTTCCAAGAGCATAGTTCCCGGTCTGCTGCTGGCCACCCTGGGTGCCATCGCGTTCAGCGGCAAGGCGATCATCGTCAAGCTGGCTTACCGCTATGGCGTCGATGCGGTCACGCTCATCATGTACCGCATGTTGTTTGCACTGCCTATATTTGCCCTGATGGCCTGGTGGTCGAGCCGGGGTAAAGCGCCGCTGCGGCGCAAAGATTGGCTTGGTATTGTGGGTCTGGGTGTTACGGGCTATTACCTGGCGAGCTTTCTGGATTTTGCGGGTTTGTCTTACGTCAGCGCTTCGCTGGAGCGGCTGATTTTGTACCTTTGCCCGACCCTGGTGCTGGGGCTGGGTTGGTTGCTTTATCAGCGTCGGATTCGCCGAGCGCAGGTCTTTGGCATGTTGATCAGTTATGCCGGTGTATTTTTGGTGTTTGGCCAGGAGATCAAACTTGAAGGCGTCGACGTGGCACTGGGTGCCTTGCTGGTTTTTCTCAGTACCGTCAGCTATGCGATCTATTTGAATTTCAGCGGCGAGCTGGTGCAACGCCTGGGCTCCTTGCGGCTGGCCGGACTGGCGACCACGGTGGCCTGTGTGTTGTGCATCGCGCAGTTTGTGTTGCTGCGGCCCTGGAGTGCTGCGCTGGTGGCGCCCGAGGTGATCTGGCTTTCGCTGCTCAACGCCACGTTGTGTACCGCCGTGCCGGTGCTCATGGTGATGATGGCCATTGAGCGCATCGGCGCCAGTCTGGCCTCGCAGGCCGGCATGGTGGGGCCGATGTCCACCATCCTGATGAGCATCGTGATTCTGGGCGAACCTTTTACCGTCTGGGTGGCGGCGGGCACCTTGCTGGTGATTGCCGGAATCTTTGTTTTTAGCCGCAACGCTCGATAAAAGTCTTTCTGACTTGCGTCCTGGCTTTGGGTTTCGCCACTATCATGGCGGGAAACTGTTCTAACTGATGGAGTATTTGTTATGGATTTAGGCATTGCCGGTAAATCGGCTCTGGTCTGTGGCGCTAGCAAGGGGCTGGGTTTTGGTTGCGCCCAGGCGCTCTTACGCGAAGGCGTGAATGTGCTGATCGTGGCACGGGGCGACGAGGCATTGCAGAACGCTGCCGCACAATTGATGGCCGACAGCGCACGCCCAAAGGGTACGAGCGTGCAATCGGTTGCCGCCGACATCACCACGGTGGCGGGACGTCAGGCCGTATTTGCGCTGCGCAGCGACTATGACATTGTGGTGACCAACGCCGGTGGCCCGCCGTCCGGCGACTTTCGCGATTGGGACCGGGACGCCTGGATCAAGGCGGTGGAGGCCAACATGCTGACGCCGATTGAGCTCATCAAAGCCACGGTTGATGGCATGGCAGCACGCGGCTTCGGTCGCATCATCAACATCACTTCCAGCGCCGTGAAAGCGCCGATTGAAATTCTGGGCCTGTCCAATGGTGCGCGCAGCGGCCTGACAGGTTTTGTGGCCGGCGTGGCGCGCGGCAAGATCGCCGCGCAGGGAGTCACCATCAACAATTTGTTGCCCGGTGCTTTTGATACCGACCGGCTCAAGGCGTTGATGCAAGGTGCGGCGCAAAAAACCGGCCAGGCGCTGGACGCCGTCACGGCAGCGCGACGCAATACGATTCCGGTCAGGCGCTTTGGCACGCCCTCTGAATTTGGTGCCATTTGCGCTTTTTTGTGCAGCCAGCAAGCCGGCTACATCAATGGGCAGAACGTGCTGGCCGATGGCGGTGCTTACGCCGGGGTGTTTTAAGTCACGTTTGTCCACTTTGATCCGATGGAGTAACCAATGGCTAATTCGTTTTTGCAGAGCTGCGCTCAAACGCTTCGCACCACCCTCATGCTGGGCGCCTTGTCGCTCGCTGGCATGGCCCAGGCACAGACCGGCACCATCAAACTCATCGTCGGGTTTCCGCCCGGTGGCGGCACCGATGCCATTGCCCGCATACTGGCTGATAAATTGAAAGACCAGTTGGGCACCACCGTCATTGTTGAAAATCGGGCGGGTGCGGGCGGCCAGATTGCAGCGCAAGCCTTGAAAGCCGCTGCGCCTGACGGCACGACCTATTTCCTCTCGCACGACCATACCATTTCGATCCTGCCGCTGGTTGTGAAAAACCCCGGTTTTGACCCGGCCAAGGACTTTGTGGCGGTGGCCGGCATTGCTACTTTTGTCAACGCGCTGGCGGTCTCCGGCGGTACCCCGGCCAAGTCCATGAACGAGTATGTGGCCTGGCTGCGCAAACAGGGCGGCGGCAAAGGCACGGTTGGGGTACCGGCGCCAGCCTCGGTGCCCGAATTTCTGGTCAAACTCATAGGCCAGAAATACAAGCTCGATTTGCAGGCCGCTCCGTACCGCGGTAGCGCGCCGATGATGGTTGACATGCTGGGCAACCAGATCAATGCCGGGATTGGCTCGGTGCCCGATTTCATCGAGAACCACAAGGCGGGCAAGATTCGCGTGGTGGCCGTGTTGGGCGGTGCACGCCAGGCGCTGCTGCCCGATGTGCCGACTTTCGCGGAGTTGGGGCTGGCGGGGTTTGAAGACATACCGTACTACGGCATTTTTGCGCCCGTTGGCACACCGCATGCGGTCCTTGACAAATTCTCCGCCGCCGTGGCCAAAGTGATTGCCTTGCCCGATGTGCATGAGCGGCTCACTGCCATGGGACTGACGGTGGGCTACATGAGCGCCCAGCAACTCGCCAGCCGTGAGCGGGCCTACAGTCAAACCTGGAAACGCATCATCCAGGCCAGCGGCTTCAAGGCGCAATAATTTTTTGCCGGTTCAAATCTCAGGAGACCCAATATGACCCAATTCACTTCCCGCGCCGTTCGCATTGATCAAAACGGCGGCCCCGAGCAACTCAAGCTGGTTCAGGTTTCGGTGGGCGAACCTGGCCCGGGTGAAATCCGCATCCGCCACCACGCGGTGGGCTTGAACTTTATTGATGTCTATCAGCGCAGCGGTCTTTATGTAATGCCTATGCCCTTGCAACTGGGCATGGAAGCAGCCGGTGTGGTTGAAGCGGTGGGGGCGGGCGTCACCCATTTGAAGGTGGGTGACCGCGCGGCCTACGCCAGTCAGCCACCCGGCAGCTACTGTGACCTGCGCGTGATGCCGGCCAAATGCGTTTGCAAGTTGCCTGATGCTATTTCGTTTGAGACCGGCGCCGCCATGATGCTCAAGGGCTTGACGGCGCAGTACCTGCTCAAGCGCACGCAACCGCAGGGTGGCTTGCACGCGGGCGACTTTGTGCTGTTCCACGCCGCCGCCGGTGGTGTCGGTTTGATCGCTTGCCAATGGGCGCGCGCGCTGGGTTTGCAGTTGATCGGCACGGCCGGGTCGGCAGCCAAATGTGCTTCGGCCAAAGAAAACGGTGCCGCCTTTGTCATCAACTATGCGACCGAAGACTTTCTGGCCCGGGTGAAAGAAATCACCCAGGGCAAAGGTGTCCGCGTCGTCTTAGACTCGGTCGGCAAAGACACCTGGGACAAATCACTCGACTGCCTGGCGCCGTTTGGCTTGATGGTCAGTTTTGGCAATGCTTCCGGCGCCGTGCCACCGTTTGCGCCCGGTTTGCTCGGCGTCAAGGGCTCACTCTATCTGACGCGTCAGACGCTGTTCAGTCACATTGTCACCCGCGAGATCACGCAGGCGATGGCCGATGATTTGTTTGAGGCGGTGACCAGCGGCAAAGTCAATATCCGCATCGGGCAACGCTTCAAGCTTGAAGAGGTGCAACAGGCGCACCGTGCCCTGGAAGCGCGTCAGACGACCGGGTGCTCGATTTTGACGCTGTAGGGATGAGCTCTTGGTGGCTATAAAACCATGAAACACCGTACCATTCTTGATTTCCTTCTGTACCAATGGTTGAACGTTGAGTCGCTCAATCAACGCACCCGTTTTGCCGATCACAATCGTGAGATCTTCGATGCAGTGCTTGACACCTGCGAGCGCATTGCGCGCGAGAAATATGCACCGTTCAACCGCGTAGTCGATATCCAGGAGCCGCGCTTTGACGGTGAGCACGTCATCCTGCCGCAAGCTACGCATGAGGCGCATAAAGCCTATGCCGAATCGGGCATGTTGAGTGCGGCGCAAGACTATGAGATGGGGGGCATGCAATTGCCTTACACGATTGAGGCAGCGGGGAACTCATTCTTTGCGCTGGCCTCGGTCAGCATCGGTTCCGGCATGTTGACCACCGGCAACGCCAACTTGCTGATGGCGTATGGCACGCCCGTGCAAAAGGAAGTTTTTGCCAGGAATGAATTTTCAGGGCGCTTCTCGGGCACCATGTGCCTGTCGGAGCCGCAAGCAGGTTCAAGCCTGGGTGATATCGCAACCCGTGCCACACCCGACGGTGCGGATTTTCAGAATGATCCGCTCGGGCCGCGCTACCGCCTGCGCGGCAACAAGATGTGGATTTCAGCCGGCGACCATGAGCTCACCGAGAACATCATTCACCTGGTGCTGGCCAAAATTCCTGGGCCGGACGGCAAGCTGATGGCAGGCACACGCGGCATTTCACTGTTTATTGTTCCAAAGAAATTGGTGGATACGACTGGCCAACTTACCGGCGAGCGCAATGACGTGGCACTGGCGGGCTTGAATCACAAATGCGGCTGGCGCGGCACTGTCAACACCTTGCTCAATTTTGGCGAGGGCAAGAATCCGGTGCGCAGCACGAGTGCTGGGCTGGACGGTCATGGTGCCGGTGCGATTGGCTACCGGGTGGGTCAGCCGGGCGATGGTCTGCGCTGCATGTTTCACATGATGAACGAGGCGCGCATCGGCGTTGGCATTGCGGCGACCATGCTCGGCTTGGCGGGTTATGAGGCATCGCTTGACTATGCCAAAACCAGGCTGCAGGGGCGCGCTTTAAGTGCTGCCGGCAAAGACCCGGCCATGGCGCAAGTGCGCATCATTGAGCATGCCGATGTCAAACGCATGTTGTTGGCGCAAAAGTCTTACTGCGAAGGCGCTTTGGCGCTGGAGTTGTATTGCGCCCGCCTAGTCGATGAGCAACACAGCGGCGCGCCCGAGGCGGCCGATGAAGCCCGTCTGCTGCTTGAAGTGCTGACCCCCATCGCCAAGAGCTGGCCGAGCGAATGGTGTCTGGAAGCCAACTCGCTGGCAATCCAGATTCACGGCGGCTACGGCTACACGCGCGACTTCCCGGTCGAGCAATACTGGCGCGACAATCGCTTAAACATGATCCACGAAGGCGCACATGGCATTCAGGCGCTGGACTTGCTGGCCCGCAAGGTGTTGCTGGAAAACGGGCGTGGCCTGGCGCTGCTGGCGGCGCGCATCGGGGCGAGCGTCGAGCGGGCCGAAAAAGTGCCTCTTCTGGCAGGGCATGCGACTGACTTGACGCTTGCGTTAGAGCAGTTGATTGCCGCCACTCAAGCCGCCTGGTCAACCGGCAATCCTGGCGCTGCGCTGGCCAATGCCGTGCCCTATATGCAGGCCTTTGGCCACACCGTGCTGGCCTGGATCTGGCTGGATGTGAACTTGGCTGCCTTGAGTGCAGATGCCGACCCATCGAGCGCCATGACCATTGGCCAGATCAGCGCGGCGACCTATTTTTACCATTACGAATTGCCAAAAATAGGTGCCTGGTTGAAAGTCGTGGCAGATCGTGACCTGACTTGTGCCGCTATGGTGGAAGCGGCGTTTTAGTCCCTATTCCCAACCACCAACTCAATAGTCAAGTTGAGCGGGTTTGATTTCTTGCAGGATGGTGGTGGCAATTTCTTCGATCGACTTGGTCGTGGTCGAGAGCCAGCGGATGCCCGAGCGACGCATCATGGCTTCGGCTTGACTGACCTCCATGCGGCAGTTTTCCAATGAAGCGTACTTGGAGTTGGGGCGGCGTTCATTTCTGATTTCACTCAAGCGCTCAGGTGCAATCGTCAGTCCAAACAGCTTGTTCTGATGCGCTTTGAGCGCAGGCGGTAATTGCTGGCGCTCAAAGTCCTCTGGAATCAACGGGTAGTTGGAAGCTTTGAGCCCGTATTGCATCGCCAGGTAAAGCGAGGTGGGTGTTTTGCCGCTACGGCTGATACCCACCAGAATGACGTCAGAATGATCCAGATCGCTGTGGGATTGGCCGTCGTCATGGGCCAATGAGAAATTAATGGCTTCAATGCGTGACTGGTAGGCCTGACTCTTGCTGGCATCGCTAAAGCGGCCAATGCGGTGGCTGGATTTGACATTCAGCTCGTTTTCCAGGGGCCGCACGAAAGTACCGAACATGTCAAGCAGCATGCCCTGGCAACTTTCGGTGATAACTTCTAACACCTCCATATTCACCAGCGTTGTGAAAACGATGGATTTTTTGCCATCGACACTGCTGGCATGGTTAACCTCGCGTACAGCTTGATGTGCTTTGTCAACCGAGTCAACAAAAGGCAGTCGTACACGTCTGAATTTGTTTTCAAATTGGGCCAGAATGGCGTTGCCAAAGGTTTCGGCAGTAATGCCGGTGCCGTCAGAAATAAAAAATACAGTTCGATGGGACATTGTTGGTATGAATGAGATTACTGTTGAGTTTTGTCCAGGCGTGCGCTTTATTACCGCCAATTTCCCAGTCTACAATGCCGATCACCAACCCCAAATTCACCATGTACTGCACTGACCGACTAAAACAACGACAAAGTCACGCTGCTGACATAAGCATAGCCTATGCGCCGCCGCGCGCGGGCTTATGCCTTGATCCGGTTTTAACTTCTGGAGCTTTCCCATGTCTGCACTTTTCACTCCGACCGCCCTGGTCGTTCCGTTTGAAAACCTGAGAATGACCGACGTCGAGTCGGTTGGCGGCAAAAATGCCAGTCTCGGCGAGATGATTTCAAATCTACCTTCGGGCGTTAAGGTACCCGGCGGTTTTGCGACAACGGCGCATGCCTTTCGAGAATTTCTTGGCCACGGTGGTTTGGCAGACAAGATCAAGGCTCGCCTCAGCAACCTTGATACCGAGGACGTGCGAGCGCTGGCGCAGGTGGGCGCTGAGATTCGTGCCATGGTCGAGGCGCAACCCTTCCCGGCCGATCTTGAGCAGGCCATTCGTGCATCCTTTGCCAGCCTGAGTGCAGGCAAGGGCGATGTTTCGTTTGCGGTGCGCTCTTCGGCTACTGCCGAAGATTTGCCCGATGCGTCATTCGCCGGTCAGCAGGAAACTTTTTTGAATGTGATCGGCATTGACGAGATTCTTTTAAAAATCAAGGAAGTCTTTGCCTCCTTGTACAACGACCGCGCCATCAGCTACCGGGTGCACAAAGGCTTTGCCCATGAGCAAGTGGCCTTGAGTGCCGGCATTCAACGCATGGTGCGTTCCGACCTGGGGGCGGCCGGCGTCATGTTTACCATCGATACCGAGTCGGGATTTCAAGACGTGGTGTTCATTACTTCCAGCTACGGACTCGGTGAGACGGTGGTGCAGGGTGCCGTCAATCCGGACGAGTTTTATGTGCACAAGCCCATGCTCAGGGCTGGCAAACGCGCCGTGATTCGCCGCAGTCTGGGCTCCAAATTGATTCAGATGCAATTCACCACGGCAGCCGAAAAAACCCAAAGTGGCAAACTGGTTAAAACCACGGAGGTTCCGACCGAACTGCGCAACCGCTATTCGCTCACCGATGCCGAAGTGGAAAAGCTGGCGGCTTATGCGCTGGTGATTGAGCAGCACTATGGCTGTGTGATGGATATCGAATGGGGAAAAGACGGGCTCGATGGCGAGCTCTATATCCTGCAGGCGCGCCCGGAGACGGTCAAGAGCCAGGCTGTCGGCAAGGCCGAGTACCGGTACAAACTCAAGGGCAAAAGCGCCGTGATTGTCGATGGCCGAGCGATTGGCCAGAAGATTGGTACGGGTCGGGTGCGCGTTGTGCATAACATTAGCGAGATGGACACAGTGCTGGTCGGCGATGTGCTGGTGACAGATATGACAGACCCCAATTGGGAACCGGTCATGAAGCGCGCTTCTGCGATCGTGACCAACCGGGGCGGGCGTACTTGTCACGCCGCCATCATCGCGCGCGAGCTCGGTATTCCGGCAGTGGTCGGCTGTGGCCATGCAACCGAAGTCCTCAAGGATGGCATGCTGGTCACGGTCAGTTGCGCCGAGGGTGACACCGGTTTTGTTTATGACGGTCTGCTGGAAACCGAAATTACCGAGGTTGAACGCGGTGCCATGCCCGAAATTCCGGTCAAGATCACGATGAACATAGGCAACCCGCAACTGGCTTTTGATTTTTGTCAGTTGCCCAATGCCGGCGTCGGTCTGGCGCGTCTTGAATTCATCATCAACAACAATATCGGCGTCCATCCGAAAGCCATTCTGGACTACCCCAATATCGATCCCGATCTCAAAATAGCGGTCGAATCGGCGGCCCGCGGCCATGCTTCACCGCGTGCCTTTTACGTCGATAAAGTGGCTGAGGGGGTCGCAATGATTGCTGCTGCTTTCTGGCCCAAACCGGTAATTGTTCGCTTGTCTGACTTCAAGAGTAATGAGTACCGCAAGCTGATGGGCGGCAGCCGCTATGAGCCGGAGGAAGAAAACCCGATGCTGGGTTTTCGTGGTGCGGCGCGCTACGTCAGTGCCGATTTTGGCGAGGCCTTTGCCATGGAGTGTGAGGCAATGTGCCGGGTGCGACAAGAAATGGGACTCACCAATGTCGAGTTAATGGTGCCGTTTGTGCGAACCCTCGGACAGGCCAAAAAAGTGACGGACTTGTTGGCCGCACAGGGTCTCAAGCGCGGTGAAAACGGCCTCAAAATAATCATGATGTGCGAGGTGCCGAGTAACGCCATTCTGGCCGAAGAATTTTTGGCGTATTTTGACGGCTTCTCAATCGGCTCCAACGATCTGACCCAACTCACGCTCGGGCTCGACCGGGATTCGGGGCTGGAATTGTTGGCGGCTGATTTTGATGAACGCGACCCGGCCGTCCAAGCCCTGATCAAACTCGCCATCGATGCATGCCGTGCCCAGGGCAAGTACGTTGGTATTTGTGGCCAAGGGCCCAGCGATCATCCTGATTTTGCCCGCTGGTTGGTGGATCAAGGCATTGAATCGATGTCACTCAACCCGGACTCGGTGATCGCGACGTGGCGCCAACTCGCCAGTCAGTAGCCAACGTCAGGGGCGTCTGGCAACGCCAGGTGTCGTGATGTAGCGAAATGGCTAATCCAACGCTGGCACCGTCTGCACTCCAACCGCCTGCTGGCGGTCTTGGTTTGCATGGCTGGCTACTGGCGATCTGGTTTGCAGCGTCATTCGGCGTTGTTTTTTTTGCTCGCGATTTGCAGATGATCGTTGCCGGTTGGCCTTTGGACTACTGGTTTGCAGCCCAGGGTAGCGTTTTCATTTTTATTGCGATCGTCGCCGTTTTCGCCTGGGTTGCCAATCGGCGCGACGGCCCAAGCGCCGCTCAGGATTTGGTTTATACGGCTTACAAGCTCCGTCTGCATCGTAAATTTGCCACTTATGTTGCCTGCCTGCTGCTCTTTTTGCTGATACTGGCACTGGCAGAGCGATTTGGGCTAAAAAAGACCTGGATTGGTGCTATTTTTCTGCTTGCCACGCTCGCTATGTATGCCGTCATCGGCATCTATGGTCGTACTTCAGATGCCGACGAGTACTACGTTGCCGGGCGCAGCATTCCGGCGTTTTACAACGGAATGGCAGTGGCGGCCGACTGGATGAGTGCGGCCTCGTTTATCAGTATGGCGGGTGGGCTTTATCTACAGGGTTTTGCCGGCACACCGACGCAGCCTGGAGGGCTGGTTTACGTGCTGGGTTGGACGGGTGGATTCTGTCTGGTTGCGCTGCTGGTGGCGCCCTATTTGAGGCGGCTCGAGCTTTATACCATTCCCGATTATTTCGGCGTTCGCTTTGGTGGTCGCTGGCCACGTATCATTGCCGCGTTGGCTGCGGTACTGTGCTCCTTTACTTATGTTGTGGCACAGATATATGGCGTCGGCTTGATTACTTCACGCCTGACCGGTGTCCAGTTTGAAATCGGCATTCTGCTCGGACTGGGGGGTGTTCTGGTGTGTTCGTTTTTGGGCGGCATGCGGGCGGTGACCTGGACTCAGGTGACCCAATATGTCGTTTTGATCCTGGCGTTTCTGATTCCCGTTTCGTGGCTGGCATACAAACAGCTTGGCAATCCGTTAGCGCCTTTCGTTTACGGCCAGCAATTGCAAAAAATAACTGAATTGGAACGCCAACTTATTGATTCACCCGCCGAATTGCAAGTGATCCACGAATACGCCAGAAGAGCTGAGGGCTTTGCGCTCAAGCTGCAAAACGTCGAAGCATCGTTGGCAAGCGAACGCAAGATACTCAAAGATCGGATTCGCTTTTTGAATGAACGCCAGGCCGATGAATCCATCATCATTTCGGCAAGACGTGAACTGGCCAACTTGCCCAGGGATCCCGCTATTGCACGCGAGCGCTGGACGCAAGCGATGCAGGATAACCTGGAGCGATCCAAGCCTTTGGCCGGCATGCCTGAGCACGCCAAGCCTTTTGCTGGTGATCCTAAAGGCAACGCGACGGAACGTCAGGCGTTTGAAGTTTCCCGGCGTAACTTTCTGGCCTTGATGTTTTGCCTGATGGTGGGGACAGCCGGGCTGCCCCATTTATTGACTCGTTTTTACACTACTCGCTCGGTCGCCGAGGCGCGCACCTCGGTGGCCTGGTCACTGTTTTTTATTGCGCTTTTGTACTTGTCAGCACCGGCTTTGGCGGTGTTGGTGAAATTTGAAGTGATGAGTCAATTGGTGGGTCAAAATTTCGATTCTTTACCAGGCTGGATCGCCCAATGGGCCAAGGTCGATCCAACACTGGTTTCGGTCACCGATATCAATGGTGACCATATTCTCCAGTTTGCCGAACTCAATCTGGGTGCGGACATTGTGATGTTGGCTACGCCCGAAATTGGCGGCTTGCCCTACGTTGTGTCAGGTTTGGTGGCAGCGGGCGGACTCGCTGCTGCTCTCTCCACGGCGGACGGCCTTTTGTTGACCATCGGCAGTGCGCTGGCGCATGATTTGTTTCCCCCAAAAGACGGCGACCCGACCAGCGCAGTGCACAGGGTGATGTTGTCAAAGTTCGCTCTTTTGCTGGTGGCTCTGGTGGCCGCTTACGTGGCGGCGCAGCGACCCGCTGACATCTTGTACTTGGTGTCAGCTTCGTTTTCACTGGCTGGAGCGGCTTTTGTGCCAGCCATGGTGCTCGGAATATTCTGGCCCAGAACGACACGCCCAGCCGCTGTTGGCGGCATGGTCACGGGTCTGGGCTTGACGGTTTACTACATGGTTGTGAACGCGGCACCGCTTCGAGTCGCTTTGGGTTTAAGTGGCAGTGGCTTGTGGTTTGGGATTCAGCCAGTTTCGGCCGGCGTATTTGGTGTTTTTGCTGGTACTGTCGTCACTCTCCTGATAAGCCTGTTGACCCGCTCTGAGCCGATGTCTCCTGATCGGCTCATCTGCGGAACCAGCAATCACCTATAATCACCGGCTTGCCTTATCACACCTCTATGAGACGCTGAGGGTGATTTTTCTGCCCAAACCCGGGCTATCCACAAGGAGTATCAATGCGTCATTATGAAATCATACTTATGATCCATCCGGATCAGAGCGAACAGGTTCCGGCGATGCTGGAACGCTACAAGGGCATGGTTACCGCTGGTGGCGGTAAAGTGCACCGGGTTGAGGACTGGGGCCGACGCCAATTGGTTTATATGATCAACAAGCTTTCCAAAGCCCATTATTTGTGCGTCAACGTTGAAGCCAGCCAGGCGGTGATGGCAGATCTTGAGCATGCCTTCAAGTTCAACGATGCAGTGTTGCGCCATCTGACGGTTTTGAAGAATAAGGCTGACACGGATCCTTCTTCGATGATGAAAACTGTCGAACGTGAAGATGCCCGCAAGGTCCAGCAGCCTGAGTACCAGGCCTGAGGCTTGGTGTAACGGCATTTTTGTCAACGAGGAGTGTGGAACACGTTGCTAACCACCTTGTTTTGACGGCTTGTATCGCACAGATTGATGCTCTGCGTTACACACCAGCCGGATTGCCCGCACTCAATTTGCGTCTCGAACATGAGTCAGACCTTGAAGAAGCAGGCCAAACAAGACAGGTCAAGGCAAGCATCAAAGCACTGGCTTTGGGTACATTGGCGGAGCGGCTTGCTCAGCAAGCCATTGGCAGTGACTCAATCTTCAGTGGTTTTTTGATGACACCTCGCAATGGCAAACAGCTTGTGTTTCACATTCAAGAATTTCAAAGATTAACTAATTCGTAAAAATTTAAGGAGTCCATCATGGCCGGACCAAAACGTTTCAATAACAAAGACAAGCGCCCCAAACGCCCCGCTCAGAACCTGCTGTTCAAGCGCAAGCGCTTTTGCCGCTTTACAGTGACGGGTGTCGAAGAGATCGACTACAAAGACATCGATACGCTGCGCGATTTCATTGCCGAGAACGGCAAGATCATCCCGGCGCGGCTGACTGGCACGCGTGCCATATTCCAGCGCCAGCTCAACACTGCGATCAAGCGCGCACGGTTTCTCGCAATGTTGCCCTATAGCGACCAGCACAAGATCTAAGGACTATGACTATGCAAATTATTCTGCTCGAAAAGGTCGTCAACCTTGGCAATCTTGGTGAAGTCGTGCGAGTCAAAGACGGTTATGCCCGCAACTTCCTGATTCCCGCAGGCCACGCTCGCCGCGCTACGGCAGCGGCAAAACTTGAATTTGAAGTGCGTCGCGCCGAACTCGAGAAAGCCGCCGCTGCCAAGCTGGCCGAATCGCAAACCGTGGCTGAAAAGCTCGCCGGAATGATCATCAAACTGACGCAAAAGGCTGGTGTCGATGGCCGTCTGTTTGGTTCTGTGACCAATGCTGACATTGCTGAAGAATTGTGCAAGAACGGCTTTAAGGTCGTCAAGGCGCAAATTCGCATGCCCAACGGCCCGGTCAAGGTAGTGGGTGATAGCACCGTTGGCGTTGCATTGCACACTGACGTGCTGGTCGATATCACGGTCTCGGTGTACGGCGAAACTGCCTAAGCAGGCTTGACTCCGCCTTGATGCGGGAGTTGAATTTCAAACGAAGGGCGATGAATTTTTTTCATCGCCCTTCATTTTATCTTGTGGGACAGACCGCAGTAGTGTGTCATCGGCTCCGGCCGATGCCAGGCGCAGCGAACCAGCCCTGTCACCAACTAATTGTCGGATGTTTACCCTTTACTTCAAGGACAATATCCAGTCCACCAGTTTCCTGGCTTCAGCTTCGTTAACCTGCGTATTGGCTGGCATTCGTGTTGTACCCCAAACGCCAGAGCCACCTTTCATGACTTTGATCACTAGTTGGGCGCTTGCGTCTTTTTGACCGGCATACTTCCTGGCAACGTCTTTGAAGGCTGGGCCGAGCACTTTTTTATCAACGGTATGGCAAGCCATGCAATTTTTGGAATTAGCAAGCGCTTGATCGGCCATAGCAGGAGTGGCTAGAGCGATTGTGGTCGCCAATGAAAAAAGAATGCGGTTCATCGGTGTCTCATCCGGGGGTTGGTTTACAGTTGACTCGTATCATTGTATTGATAGCTTCAAACCACTGTGCCGCGAACTCTTTTTTGCAAATAGCAGGAGATTAACATGTACTTATTGGGACTTGGACTGGTTTTACTGGTTATGAAATACCTTGCCGTTGGCCCCGTTGCCACGTGGAGTTGGTGGCTGGTATTGTTACCCTTTGGTTTGGCGGTGCTGTGGTGGGCCTGGGCGGACAAGTCCGGCTACACCAAAAGAAAAGCAATGGAGCGCGAGGACCAACGCCGCCAGGATCGCATCGATAAAAACCGCGAAGCACTGGGAAACCTGCCCAACAAGAAGCAGCGTTAATAAAAAACGCCATCCAGCAGCGGTTATTTGATTGGAGACTTACATGTGGCACTTCTTTGGATTGCGTGTCGTGCGGGCGGTGGTGGGCACGGCGTTGCTTGGTACCCTGGCCTCAGCTTGCGCTACAGCGCCAGTGGCAACGGGCAAGAGTGCGGCCCTGCAGCGCATTCAAACCGTCGTGGTGATTTACGCTGAAAATCATAGCTTTGATAATTTGTATGGCCTGTTCCCCGGTGCCAATGGCATCAGTCAGGCGACATCCACACAGAAGACACAGCTTGACCACAATGGCGAACCGCTGCCTGAGTTGTTGGTGTTTGGACGGGACGGCAAACCCGACGCAAACTATCCACGTCTGCCCAATGCCCCATTTCGCATTGATGCAGCACCGGTGAACCGGCCGCCAACCGTGATCGTGCCAAGTCCTATCCATGACTTTTTCTACCATCAGGAACAAATCAACGGCGGCCAGAACAACAAGTTTGCCGCCATGTCCAATGTCGGTGGCTGGACCATGGGCTACTACGACGGCAGCCGCTTCAAGCTGTGGCAGTGGGCCCGGGAGTACACCTTGGCCGACAACTTCTTTCAAGCTGCTTTTGGTGGCTCTTACCTGAATCATCAATGGCTTGTTTGTGCCTGCACACCCGCGTATGCCGATGCCCCTGCCAGCATGCGAGTGCGGCTGGATGCGGCTGGCCACCTGGAGAAGCGAGCGGATTCGCCGTCAGCTGCGGTGGCGGCGGTTCAAATCATCAGTGACAGCCTGGGCCGCAGCGTGACGCCCGATGGCTGGTCGGTCAATACCTCGCAGCCACCGTACCAGCCCAGTGGCATTCCGCCTGCGCCCGACGGACCTGCAACCTATGCCAACCTGCAGGGCTTCAAGATCGGCAGCTTCGATCTGGGCCAACCGGTGCCAGCACAAACCAGCACGACCATTGGCGACACACTCTCTGCCAAAGGTGTTTCCTGGGTCTGGTACGCAGGAGGTTGGAACGCCGCGCTGGCCGATGGCATGCAAGCGCCCGACGCCAAACGAGAGGTGATTTACCAGAGTAGCGGGGGTTCGGTCAACTTCCAGCCGCATCACCAACCGTTCAACTATTTTGCCCGCTTTGCCCCTGGCACACCAGACCGCGCACGCCATCTCAAGGACGGTGACGACTTTATGGCCGCCATCGCCGCTGGCAATCTGCCTGCCGTGTCTTTTTACAAACCGGCCGGACGTGACAGCCAGCACCCGTCCTACACCGACATCATGACCGGTGACACCCACTTGGCCGATGTGCTGGAGAAACTGCGTGCCAGCGCACAGTGGAAGGATATGCTGGTGATCCTGACTTACGACGAAAACGGTGGCTACTGGGACCATGTGCCGCCACCGCAAGGGCCGGGTTGGGGCGACCGTTGGGGCCCCGGTTCGCGCGTACCCGCGCTGCTGATTGGCCCGCATGTGAAACGCGGATTCATTGATTCGACTTCTTACGACACCACGTCCATCCTCAAATTCATCAGCAAGCGTTTTGATTTGCCGGCCTTGCCGGGCGTGCGCGCCAAGGCGGGAGACTTGACGCCAGCGCTGAATTGATCAGGTCACCGCGTGCTTTTGGTTGAACTCCGGGCGTTTCCATTCGCCGCTGTCCAGCACCTGTTTCAAGTGCTCCACCGCCCGCCAGACATCTTCAAAGCCGAGGTACAAAGGCGTACAGCCAAAACGCAGGATGTCTTGCTGCAAGTTGCCGTCGCCGGCCCGGAAGTCGCCAATCACGCCACGGGCAATCAGGGCTTGCATGACGGCAAAGGCGGTCGAACCATCTGCGCTGACGGGCTGCCATTGCAGGCACACTTGCGAGCCGCGTTGGGCGTGCGCGCGCGGCGTCGCCAGCGCCAGGGCATCACCGGCACAACGCTGCTCTACCAGTTCAATGAACAAGTCCGTCAGTGCCAGTGACTTGGTTCGCAGCGCCGCCATGCCGCCCAGCGTTTGGGCTGCTGCAAAGATGTCGAGACCACATTCCAGCGCGACCATGCTCAAAACCGGCTGCGTACCGCACAGGTAGCGGTTGATCCCGGCCGCCGGGCGGTAGTCGGCGCTGAATTCAAAAGGCGCGGCGTGGCCCCACCAGCCGGCCAGGGGTTGCCAGAAGCGCTCGGCATGTCGGGGGTTGACCCAGACAAAAGCGGGCGCACCGGGGCCGCCGTTCAAGTATTTGTAGCCACAACCCACCGCAAAGTCTGCTTGCGCGCGTTTCAGTTCAACGGGCACCGCACCTGCGCTGTGCGCCAGATCCCACACCGTCAGTGCCCCGGCTGCGTGCGCCGCCGCCGTCATGGCCGCCATGTCGTGCATGGCGCCGGTGCGGTAGTTCACGTGGGTGAGCAGCAACACGGCAACCTCCTTGGTCAGGCTGGCACTGAGGTCACCCGGCTCCACCAGTTGCAACTCAAAACCGCGCTCCTGGCACAGCGCCTGGGCAATGTACAGATCGGTGGGGAAGTTGCTGCGCTCGCTCAGCACTCGCTTGCGGTTTGGCGTGTCCTGTGCGGCCATCGTCAAGGCGGCGCTCAAGACTTTGAAAAGGTTGATGGAGGTGCTGTCGGTGACCACCACTTCGCCAGGGTCGGCACCGATGAGCTGGGCAATTTTGTCGCCCAGGCGCTGCGGCAGCGTGAACCAGCTCGTGCTGTTCCAGGAACGAACCAAACCTTGCCCCCATTCCCGCGTCACGACTTCGGCCAGGCGCGCTGGCGCCGTTTTGGGCAGTGCGCCCAGCGAATTGCCGTCCAGATAGATGACGCCGTCGGGCAGGCTGAACAGCTCGCGCAAAGGACGCAAGGGGTCTTGCGCGTCAAGTTGGCGGCAGTCAACGCGTGTTTTCAAGAAAAGAGTTTCCCCAGCAACAAATATTCCATCAACGCCTTTTGCACGTGCAGCCGGTTTTCGGCTTCTTCCCAGACGACTGATTGCGCTCCGTCGATCACCTCGGCCTGCACTTCTTCGCCCCGGTGTGCCGGCAGACAATGCATGAAGATCGCATCGGGCTTGGCCGCCTGCATCATCTCGGAGTCAACGCACCAGGCGGCAAAAGCCACCTTGCGGGCCGCGTTCTCGGCCTCGTAACCCATGCTGGTCCAGACATCGGTGGTAACCAGATCGGCCCCTGCACAGGCCTGCATTGGGTCGCCAAAGACCTGGTAGCTGTCGCTTGAGCGCAAGCCGGCAATGGACTGATCGACTTCGTAGCCGCCGGGTGTGCTGACATGCACTTTGAAGCCCAGGATTTCGCTGGCCTGCAGCCATGTGTTGGCCATGTTGTTGCCGTCACCCACCCAGGCGACTGTTTTGCCTTGGATGGAACCGCGCTGTTCGATATAAGTAAAGATGTCGGCCAAAATCTGGCACGGATGAAATTCATTGGTCAGACCGTTGATCACCGGCACGCGGGAGTGTTCGGCAAAGCGCTCGATCTTGGTTTGCTCAAAGGTGCGTATCATCACCAGATCGACCATGCGACTGATCACCTTGGCGCTGTCTTCAATCGGCTCGGCGCGGCCCAATTGACTGTCGCCGGTGGTCAGATGCACCACGCTGCCGCCCATCTGGTACATGCCGGCCTCAAAACTCACACGCGTGCGGGTGGAAGCCTTCTCAAAAATCATGGCCAGCGTCCGATCCACCAGTGGCTGGTGTTTTTCGTAGGCCTTGAATTTCTTTTTGATCAGGGCGGCTCGCTCGAATAGATAGCTGTATTCGCTGTCGCTGAAGTCGCTGAATTGCAGGTAATGTTTCATAGTTTATGGGGCAACTTGTGATAAAAGTTGTTTGATCAGCGGGCACATGATATTGACGATTTCGTCGGCTTCTGCGATTGTCATGATCAGCGGTGGCGCCAGTCGGATGACTGTGTCGGCGGTGACGCTGATCAGCAGTCCGTTATTGGCACATTGCGCTACCAACGCTGCGCAAGGTCGGTCCAGCTCGATGCCGAGCAGCAGGCCTTGGCCGCGAATCTCCTTGACGCTTTGGTTGCCCAGTTCGGTTGCCAGCGCTTGTGTCAGCGCGGCGACCAGATGCGCGCCCACGCGCGTCGCATTGGCGAGCAGATCGTCTTCTTCCATGATGCGAATGGTCTCCACACCTGCGCGCATGGCCAGCGGGTTGCCGCCAAACGTGCTGCCATGGTTGCCAGGTTGAAAAATGTTGGCCGCTTTGGGTCCTGCTACGACGGCGCCAACGGGTACGCCCGATCCCAAACCTTTGGCCAGCGGCATTACATCGGGTGTGATGTCGGCCCATTGATGGGCAAACCATTTGCCGGTGCGCCCCATGCCGCATTGCACCTCGTCAATCATCAAAAGCCAGTCATGCTGGTCGCACAAGCGACGAACCGCCTTGATATAGTCGATCTGCATGGGGCGAATGCCGCCTTCACCCTGAATGGTTTCAAAAAACACCGCCACTACATTGGGGTTGTTAGCAGTTGCTGCCAGCAAGCTCTCGATGTTGTTGATCGGCACCCGGATGAAGCCTTCTACCAGCGGTTCAAAGCCAACTTGTATCTTGCGGTTGCCGGTGGCGCTCAGGGTGGCGATGGAGCGGCCATGAAAGGCCTTCTCATAGACGACGATTTCAGGTCGCACAATGCCTTTGTCGTGGCCAAACTTGCGTGCCAGTTTCAGCGCGGCTTCGTTCGCTTCCAGACCGGTCGAGCAGAAAAACACGTTGCTCATGCCTGAGAGTTCGACCAGTTTTTTTGCCAGTACCTCCTGATTGGGAATGTGATAGTAGTTGGAGGTGTGAATCAATTTGGAGAGTTGATCCTGTAAAGTCGGCACCAGCTTGGGGTGGTTATGCCCGAGCGTGTTGACCGCGATGCCACCCAGTGCGTCCAGATACTGCTTGCCATTGACATCCCAGACGCGACAACCCTGGCCGTGCGAGAGCGCAATCGGCAAGCGCGCGTAGGTGTTCATCACGTGAGGTGAAGCGGCTTCGATGAAGGGGGCGGCAGCGACGTGCATGGATTCAAACTCCTGGGAAGCACCAAAACGAAGCGGCCCGTTCAATAGCGGGCCGTTGAAGCGTAATTTTAGACCCAACAAAAAAGCCGTCTTGCGACGGCTTTTTTGCTTTTGCTGAGAGCGCACCCGTTACAAACGGCAGAGTAACTTTTCCAGAAAAGTTGCTCTGTGCGATTTGCCTGAAATCAGGCGGCTTGAGTTTCGACTACTTTTGCAGTCATTGATTTAACCTTGGTGGAGAGGCGGCTCTTGTCGCGCGCCGCCTTGTTTTTGTGGAAAATGCCCTTGTCAGCGACGCTATCGACCACCGCTTGCATTTTGCCAAACAACTCGGTCGCTTTGGCCTTGTCGCCAGCAACCACCGCTTTTTCCACATTTTTTACCGATGTGCGGTATTGGGAACGCAGCGAGGTGTTGGCGGCGTTGATTTTGACGTCCTGGCGGACGCGTTTAAGACCCGACGCCAAGCGCGGGTTCTTTTTCTTGGGTTTTCCAGATGCCATATTCGTAATTCCTTGAGTCTGTGGATGTTCTCAGCAAAGAGCGCAATTCTAGCAGGTGAGGGCGGCTACACTTCGGGCGGTGAGTCTTTTCAAATCCGCTTCTGTTGTTTCGCTCTTGACCTTGGTGTCTCGCATCGCTGGCTTGGTGCGTGAACTGCTGATTGCATCCACCTTTGGTGCCAACGCCATGACCGACGCCTTCAATGTGGCGTTTCGCATTCCCAATCTGTTCCGTCGTTTTTTTGCTGAGGGTGCCTTCAGCCAGGCTTTTGTGCCGGTGTTGGCGGCCTCCAAAGCGCAGTACGGTGGGGCGGCCACGCGTTTGCTGATCGACCAGACTGCGACGGTGCTGGCCTGGGTTTTGCTGGGTGTCAGCATTATCGGCGTGGCGGCGTCCCCGGCCTTGGTCTGGGCGATGGCCAGCGGCTTGCAACAGGATCCGCGCAGCTTTGAGGTTGCGGTCGTCATGACGCGCTGGATGTTTCCCTACATCGCTTTCATGTCGCTGGTGGCTCTGGCCGCCGGTATTCTCAATACTTGGAGGCATTTTGCTGTGCCCGCCGCCACGCCGGTGTTGTTGAACCTGTGCATGATTGCAGCGGCCTGGCTGGGAGCACCGTGGTTCAAGACCCTGGGCCTGGAACCGATTTACGCTCTGGCCGGTGGCGTATTGCTTGGCGGCGTGCTGCAATTGGTCGTGCAAATACTGGCCTTGAAACAACTCGGATTTACTCCGCATATCGCCCTGCGCTGGGGCGCGCTGCTCAGTGCCTGGGCAGACCCTGGCACCAAACGCATTCTCAAATTGATGGGGCCGGCCCTGCTGGGCGTCGGTGTGGCCCACGTTTCAATGTTGATCAACACGCAAATTGCCTCGCACCTGGCTCCCGGCAGCGTGAGCTGGATCACCTACGCTGATCGGTTGATGGAGTTTCCCACCGCACTGCTGGGTGTGGCCATGGGCGTAGTGCTGATGCCGCAACTGGCCTTGGCGCGGGCCGCAGGTGATACGGCCAAATATTCGGCCATGCTCGACTGGGGCTTGCGTCTGGTGCTGCTGCTGGCTCTGCCTTGCGCGCTGGCGTTGCTGGTGTTTCCCAAACCGCTGGTGGCAGTGCTCTATCACTATGGTGCCATGACCGACTTTGATGTGCAAAAGATCACTTACGCGCTGATGGGTTGGGCCGTGGGCTTGATCGGGATTGTGGCAATCAAGGTGCTGGCCCCTGGTTACTACGCCAACCAGGACACCCGAACCCCAGTGCGCGTGGCGATCATGGTGCTGGTCATCACGCAGTTGCTCAATATCGCGCTGGTGCCGCTGTTTGCGCACGCTGCACTGACACTCTCGATTGGTATCGGTGCCCTGATCAATGCGCTTTGGCTACTGCTAGGCCTGCTCAAACGGGGCAGTTACAAGCCGGAGCCAGAATGGGGTGTCTTCGTTTTACAGGTGTTTACGGCCTGCGCCTTATTGACGCTGTTCCTGTTCTGGGCCAATGGGGCGTTTGACTGGATCGCATTGCGCGGAGAGGCTTTTAAAAGGATCGGTCTGCTCGCTGGCATCCTGTCGGTTTCAGCGGCAATCTATTTTGTGGCACTGCGAGTGTTGGGCCTGAGCCTGCGTCAATTCGTTCGACGTTGAAATCAAGAGAGGCTGTTACGTGGACGCAATAGCAGCAAACCCAGTGCCACTGTACTGAAGACAATGCCCGCCAGGAACGTGACTGAAGCGCCCCACTGATCCCACAGCAGACCCGCCAAGCCGCTGGCCAACAGCATGGAAATGCCGCTCATGAGATTGAAGAATCCGTAAGCCGTGCCGCGCAAATTGTTGGGCGCGGTGTCGGCCACCATTGCCGCGAGCAAACCTTGCGTCATGGCCATGTGCAGACCCCACAAGCCAATGCCGGCCCAGACGCCGACACCGTGGTTGCTGTATGCCAGCAGGGCATCGGCGGCGATCAGCAGTACCACGCCCCAAGCCAGCAAAGTGGTGTGGCGCACGCTGTCAGCGAGCTTGCCAAAGGGGTAAGCACAGGCCGCGTAGATCAGGTTCATGGCAATTAGCACCAGCGGCGTCCAGGCCAGCCCGAGGCCGCCTTGCTGCACCCGCAGCACCAGAAAAGCTTCGCTGAAGCGTGCCAGCGTGAAAATCGCACCGATGCCCACCACCCACCAGTAGGCCGGACTCAGGCGCATCAGGTTGGCGCGGCTGATCGGGTTGGCGCGTACCGCACCTTGGGGTTGTTCGGGCTCTTGCACGCCGAAAATCAAAAGTGCCACACACAGAAAGGCGGGCACGCAGGCAATCCAGAATACGCTGCGGAAATCGTTGGCCCACAGCAGCATAAAGCCGATTGCCAGCAACGGGCCGAGGAAGGCCCCGACGGTGTCGAGCGACTGGCGCAAGCCAAACGCGGCACCGCGCAGTTCGGGCGGTGTGATGTCCGCCACCAGCGCATCACGCGGCGCGCCGCGAATGCCCTTGCCGACGCGGTCGATCAAGCGCGCCGACAAGATCCACCCAGCGCTGCCGGCCAACGCAAACAAGGGCTTGGACAGGGCACCCAGGCCATAGCCCAACACTGCCAGCGGTTTGCGTTTGCCCCAGTAGTCGCTGAGCATGCCCGAAAATACTTTGACGATCAGTGCGGTGGACTCCGCCGCGCCTTCAATCAGACCGATGGCAAAAACGCTGATGCCCAGCGTGGTGAGCATGAAGACTGGCAACAGGCTGTGAATCAGCTCGCTGGAAGTGTCCATCAGCAAGCTGACAAAGCCCAGCGCCCAAATGCTGCGGGGAATGTGTTTTAAGGTTTGCATCTCAAAATGTTAACAGCTCCCCAGAATGTCATTGCGGGCTTGACCCGCAATCCAGTGCAGGCGTGGCACGAGTTATTGGGGTCAGAGCCCAAATTCGCCCAGCCTTCGGCTGTCCCTGCAGGTGCTCCGCTGCGCGTTGCAGCGTGGACTTGGGGTTTTGCCAAATTGTGATCCGACCCCAAAAACCCTTCTTGGCCAGCTCGAAAGCTCAGCTCACCACCACGGCCGCGCCGTCGCCGCGCGCGGCAATTACGCCAATCTCATATACCACTTCACCCGCCGCACGCAGCGTCGCCGCGCAGGCAGCGGCGCTGGCTGCGTCGATCACCAGCACCATGCCGATGCCGTTATTGAAAGTGCGGTTCATCTCGAAGTCGTCAATACCCGCCGTGGCTTGCAGCCAGGCAAACAGTTCGCTTTGCGGCCAACTGCCGGATTCAAGATGCGCAGCCAGACCTTCAGGCAGCACGCGTGGAATGTTCTCCAGCAAGCCGCCGCCGGTGATGTGCGCCAGCGCCTTGATGCCCTGACCTGAACTGGCCGAAGCGGGGTACAGCGCCAGCGCTGCCAGCACGTTCTTCACGTACAAACGCGTCGGCTCCATGATGGCTTGTTTGAACGGCTTGCCATCGAGCGTGGCGGGCAGCGTGCCAGCGGCGCGCTCGATGCATTTGCGCACCAGGCTAAAACCGTTGGAATGCACGCCGCTGGAGGCCAGGCCCAACACCATGTCGCCCGGAAACACGCCAGCGCCAGTGAGAATTTTTGATTTTTCAACAGCACCGACACAAAAGCCCGCCAGGTCATATTCCCCGGCCGGATACATGCCTGGCATCTCCGCAGTTTCGCCACCAATCAGCGCGCAGTTTGAGAGTTCGCAGCCGCGTGCGATGCCAGCCACCACGGCGGCAGCAGTTTCCACATCGAGTTTGCCGCAGGCAAAGTAGTCCAGAAAAAACAGCGGCTCAGCGCCTTGTACCAGCACATCATTGACGCTCATGGCCACCAGATCGATGCCAACGGTGTCGTGCATATTCCACTCAAAGGCGAGTTTGAGCTTGGTGCCAACGCCGTCGGTGCCACTTACCAGCACTGGCTCTTTGTATCGTTTGGGTACCTCAAACAACGCGCCAAAGCCACCGATGCCGGCCAACACACCCTCACGCAGGGTCTTTTTGGCGAGCGGTTTGATGCGCTCTACCAGTGCGTCACCGGCAACAATATCGACGCCAGCGTCTTTGTAGGAAAGGGGCGAGGGTGCTTTGGCTGTTGTCATGTACAGTGCGCAGATTAATGCGACGGATAAGGTGGCTCGGTCAAGCCCGATAGAATTTGGCTAGATTCTAAGGGTTCGGCCTCACGCCAAAACATGCAATTTACTTTCACTCAAAAAAGAACTATGGCCTGGGCCTTGCTGGTGGTCATCGCCGGATTCGTGTTGTGGCTTTTGACCCCGGTGCTGACGCCCTTTGTCGTCGCTACGGTGTTGGCATACGCATTGACACCTGTGGTGGATTGGCTTGATCAGGTCGGCTCTGGCCGCTTGCCGCGCTTACTGGCGGTGCTACTGGTTGAACTTTTGTTTGTCGTCGTGTTGCTGGCCATTGTGTTGCTGATGGTGCCGATTCTGCTCAAGGAGTTGCCCCAGTTGAGTGAGCAAGTGCCGCTGTTGCTCGATGGGTTGAACAACTCGCTCAAAGCAGCCCTGGCACAGTTTGGCATTGAGTCTTCGCTCGACGTCGGCAGCATCAAAGCGTTTGTCCTGAAGTACCTTGGTGCCAATGTTCAAGGGATTTTTGGCTCGGCCCTGACGTCCCTCAAACTCGGTGGCAGCATCGCGCTGGCGCTCATCGGCAACGCCGTTCTGATCCCGGTTGCGTTGTTTTATTTACTGATGGACTGGCACCGGTTTGTCTCCCGGTTACTTGAATTTGTGCCGCCACGCTTGCGTGCCAGCTTCGACAGTTTTACGGCCGAAGCCGATGCAGTATTGGGCCAGTATTTGCGTGGTCAACTGCTGGTGATGAGTGTGCTCGCCATTTACTACAGCGCTGCGCTGTCCTTGTTTGGCCTTGATCTGGCGCTGCCGATTGGCGTTTTCACCGGGCTTGCGGTGTTCGTTCCGTATTTTGGTTTTGGCTTGGGTTTGATTCTTGCCACACTGGCCGGTTTTCTGGAATTTGCCGTCAGTGCCGGTCCGGTCAAAGTGTTCGTTATGGTGACGGTGGTCTATGGAGTGGGGCAAATTTTTGAAAGTTTTTTCCTGACACCGCGTTTGGTCGGCAAACGAATCGGCTTGCATCCACTGGCCGTTATTTTTGCTTTGCTGGCGTTTGGCCAGGTTTTTGGTTTTGTTGGTGTGCTGATCGCGTTGCCCGCCAGCGCGGTGCTGCTGGTGGCGTTGCGGCGGGCGCAGAGCCATTACCTTGCCAGCAAGCTTTATCAGGGTTAGCGTCAATGAAGCAACTTGCCCTCGATATTGGCCTGCCCGTCGGGCCTACTTTCGACAATTTTTTTATCGGCCTCAATGAATCCGCGCTCAGGCATCTTCAGCTCTGGGTCGGTGACGGATCAAACGCCGTCATTCGCTCACCGGTGCCAACTTACTTGTGGGGTGACAGTGGCAGCGGTAAAACGCATTTGCTCAAAGCAGTCGCTCAAGCGTTGCGCGTGCAGGGCCAGAGTGTGGGGTGGCTCGATGCCATGGCACTGCAACCGCCCGAATTCAATGAAGACTGGTCTGTGATCTTGCTCGATGACGTACAAGCCTACAACACGTTGCAACAGCATACCGCTTTCAACTGGTTTATCAACGCCCAAACTCATCAGTGCGGCGTGCTCGTCGCAGGCGAGTTGCCGCCGGCCGACCTGAAACTGCGTGATGATCTTCGAAGTCGGCTTGGTTGGGGCCATGTGTTCCAATTGCACTTGCTCGGTGAAATCGAGCGACGCGCAGTGCTGCGTCAGGCCGCCGATGCGCGTGGCGTTTTTTTGAATGACGAGGTGATGGATTTCATGTTGACGCGCTTTAGCCGCGACCTGGGTAGTTTGATGGAGCTGCTCAACCTGATTGATGGCTATGCCATGCAAACCAAGCGTGCCATCACCGTTCCCTTGATTAAAGCCATGATGGAAGATTCCTGATTCACAATTCAACCATGAAGCTGGCTCTTTTTGACCTGGATTACACCCTGCTGCCGATCGACTCCGACTATGCTTGGGGTGTTTTTACCAGCGGTATCGGCTGGACTGATGCACTCGAATTCAACCGACGCAACGACATTTATTTGAACCAATACAAAGCCGGCACGCTCGATATTCACGATTACGTGCGTTTTGCCACGGCCGCGATGCGCCAGCAGGGGGCGGTGCGTTCGCAAGCAGCGCACCTTGATTTCATGCGCACGGTGGTGCTGCCAGCGATCCAGCCGCAAGCGCTGGCCCTGGTTCGCGCGCACCAGCGCGCGGGTGATGCGGTGGTGATGGTCACCGCAACCAATGAATTTGTGACGCACCCGATTGCCCAGGCTTTTGGCGTTGCAGATTTGATTGCACTCGAACTCGAGCGCGACACCGCGTCCGGTGGCAGTGGCTGGATCACCGGCGAGATCAAGGGCGTGCCCTCGTTTCGCGAGGGCAAGATCACACGGGTTGAGCAATGGTTGGCCAGTCGGGAGCTTGCCTGGGGCGATGTTGAGAGCACTTTCTATACTGATTCGATCAATGATTTGAGTTTGTTGGAGAAAGTGACTCACCCGGTTGCCACCAACCCGGATGAGCGTTTGCGCGCCATTGCAAGCGAGCGCGGATGGCGCATACTTGACTTGTTTTAAGGGGTTAAATGATAAAAAAATTTATTGACAGGTTGTTGGGTAAATCTCCTTCAGCCAAAAACAAAAACCAGTTTGGCAAACGCGAGGAAGTGCCGGCTGCAATTCATGGCATTGATCCGGAATTGGTCGATGAACGGGCGCTGAATGTTGTACGCACTCTTAAAAGCGCGGGCTTCGAGGCTTACATCGTGGGCGGTGCCGTGCGTGACCTGATGGTCGGCTTGCATCCCAAAGACTTTGATGTGGCCACTAACGCCACGCCTGAACAGGTCAAAGGCCTGTTTCGACGCGCCTTCATCATCGGGCGGCGTTTTCGCATCGTGCACGTCGTCTTTGGGCGCGGTCGTGAAAACGAAGTGATTGAAGTCTCGACTTTTCGCGCCTACCTGGACAACGCCGCCGCCGAACAGGTGGCGGGCAATGAGAAAACCAGCAAGAGCGAGCTCGCCGGCATGAAGCACGCTGTGGATTCGACCGGTCGGGTGCTGCGCGACAACGTTTGGGGTCCGCAGGAAGAAGATGCGGTACGGCGCGACTTCACCATCAACGCCATGTACTACGACCCGCAAACACAAATCGTGGTGGACTATCACAACGGCATCAAGGACAGCAAGAAGCGCATCATCCGCATGATCGGCGATCCGGCTGCGCGCTACCGTGAAGACCCGGTGCGCATCATCCGCGCTGTGCGTTTTGCCGCCAAACTCAGCCCCCTGGGCTTTGCGCTTGAGGCCAAAACGGCGGCGCCGCTGATCAAGTCACAAGATCTGCTGGCTGAGGTGCCGCAGAGCCGCTTGTTTGATGAAATGCTCAAGCTCTTGCAAACCGGCCATGCGCTGGCATCGATCGCGCAACTCAAGCAGCTGGGCATGTCGCGCGGTATTTATCCGCTGCTCGACGTGGTGGTGGAGCGCGCCGACCAGAGCTTTGTCAAAGCCGCGTTGCAAGATACGGATCGCCGTGTGAGCGAGGGCAAACCGGTGGTGGCCAGCTTCTTGTTGGCCTGCGTCTTGTGGGCCGACGTTCGCGATGGTTGGGCGCGGCGTATCAAAGAACGCCAGCATTCCAATCCGGCCTTGCAGGACGCCATTGAGGAGGTGTTCAATGCGCGTATTGGCGATGTTTCTGGCCGTGGCAAGCTGGCCGGTGATATGCGCGAAATCTGGATGATGCAGCCACGCTTTGAGAAGCGGGTCGCCAGTGCGCCCTTTGGCTTGGTGGAACAGCCGCGTTTTCGCGCCGCCTTTGACTTCATGCGCTTGCGTGCTGACGACGGTGAAATTGACGAAGTATTGTCCGACTGGTGGCAGGAGTTCAGTCTGGCTGACGACAACCTGCGGCGCGACATGGTCGATGAAGTGCGCCTGGAGCAGCAGCAAAGACCACGGCTGGCGCGTGCACCCAGGACGACAGCACCGCGACCGGCAACGCCTCTGGTGGGCAGCGCAGCGACTGCGTCAGGCGACACCGTCGCTACAGCAGACGGCGCGGGTGATGTTGCCCCCAAAAAACGTCGCCGCCGCCGGCGCAGCAGTGGCACCGGCGACGCGGCTGCGTCAGCCCCCGACGCTGGTATTTGAGTGGTGCGGTGCGACCTCCGGTAACAGCTTATGTCGCTTTCGGTGCCAATCTGGGGGTGCCGCAGACAGCGCTGCTGCGGGCCATGGAGGATATTGCCGTCATCAAAGGTGTGACGCTGATCAAACACTCTTGCCTGTACCGCAGTGCGCCCGTGGCATCAAGTGGCCCGGACTACATCAATGCAGTGGTCGAAATTTCCACAGTATTGACGGCACCGGCACTACTGGCTGAGTTGCAACAATTGGAGCAAATGGCGGGGCGTCAAAGACCTTACCGCAACGCACCGCGCACGCTCGATCTGGACCTCCTGACCTATGGCGACGCCCACATTGACAGTGTCACACTGGTGGTTCCGCATCCGCGTATGAACGAGCGCGCCTTTGTGCTGCTGCCACTGGCCGAGATTGCGCCCGAGCGGGTCAGTGAAGCGCAATTGCAGGCGGTGCAGGCGCAAGCGATCGAGCGTCTGGTTTAGCTGCTTCGACCTCAATCCACCTCAGCGATCAACTCAATCTCGACGCAGGCACCGAGCGGGATTTGCGCCACACCAAAAGCACTGCGGGCGTGCGCGCCCTTGTCACCAAAAACCTGGCCCAGCAGTTCGCTGGCGCCATTAGTCACCAGGTGTTGTTCGGTGAATTCGGCGGTGGAATTAACCAGCGCCATCAGTTTGACGATGCGCTTGACGCGATTGAGGTCGCCCACCGCCGCGTGCAGCGTACCCATCAGATCAATGGCGATAGCGCGCGCCGCCGCTTTGCCTTGTTCGGTCGTGATGTTTTTGCCCAGCTGCCCGACCCAGACCGCGCCATTTTTTTTGGCGATATGGCCGCTTAAAAAAACCAGATGACCGGTTTGAACAAAAGGCACATAGGCCGCCGCCGGCGTGGCCACCTCGGGCAGCTTGATGTTGAGTTCAGCGAGTTTTGCGTAAATGTCCATGATGGTTCCTTCGATTTGGTATTTTGGAGGCTGCACTGTAACAATAAAGTCAGAACCGATAAGGCTGGCGACACCGAATGCGCCTGGAGCCGGACATTCTGGTTCTATCGCCCGTGAGACAGCTCCTGTCGGGCAAAGGCTGAAAATTCCTGCAAAATGCTCCATTCCATCATCGCATTGAGGAGACACCAAACATGACCCGCACCATCCAACAATTATTTGACCTCAGTGGCAAGACCGCTTTGGTCACCGGCGGCTCACGCGGCCTGGGCTTGCAAATGGCGCACGCGCTGGGCGAAGCCGGGGCGCGCATCATGCTCAGCGCACGCAAGGCCGACGAGCTGGAGCAGGCCTGTGCCGAGTTGCAGGCGGCCGGTATTGATTCGCACTGGGTGGCGGCGGATTGCGCCAACGAGGCCGATATTAAAAGGCTGGCCAGTGAAACGCTGCAACGCCTGGGCGATGTGGACATTCTGGTCAACAACGCGGGTGCGGCCTGGGGTGCACCGGCCGAAGACCATCCGGTGGCCGCCTGGGACAAGGTGATGAATCTCAACGTGCGCGGCTATTTCATCCTGAGCCAGGCGATTGGCAAGCACAGCATGATCGAGCGCCGCTGCGGGCGCATCATCAACATCGCTTCCATTGCCGGTCTGGCTGGCAACCCGGTTGGTCTGAACACCATCGCCTACAACACGTCCAAAGGCGCGGTGATCAATTTCACGCGTGCACTGGCGGCCGAGTGGGGTCAGTACAACATCACCGTCAACGCAATTTGTCCCGGTTTTTTTCCGAGCAAGATGACGATGGGAACGCTCAAGGCGCTGGGTGAAGAAAAGTTGGCAGCGGGTGCGCCGCTCAAGCGCCTGGGCGACGACGAAGACCTCAAGGGCGTGTGCGTGCTGTATGCCTCAGCGGCGGGCAAGCACATCACCGGCCAGTGGCTGGCGGTGGATGGTGGCGTCAGCGTGGTTTTGGCGGGTTGAACGAATATGAATATACCTTGGGGCCTGGGCGTCAAAATTCCGTTTGTCGATCATCTGGGTTTTGAGCTGCAACTGTATGACGGCGGTTTGTCGGAACTGACTTACCGGCCCAAGCCCGAGCACCTCAACTCGTTTGCCGTTACTCACGGAGGCGCCCTCATGACCTTGCTCGACGTGACCATGGCGGTGGCGGCGCGCAGCGTGCAAAAAGACATGGGCGTGGTCACGATCGAGATGAAAACAACTTTTATGCAGCCTGCGCGCGGCGAGCTCACCGGCAAAGGCCATCTGATGCACCGCAGCGCCACCCTGGCTTTTGTCGAGGCCACGGTATTTGATCAAGCCGGACGCGCCTGTGCCCACTCCACCGGTACCTTCAAGTACGTCAGGCGTCTGCCCACCGGGCCGAAGAGCGCCAATGCGCTCAACGTCGCAGGTCTTTCCGAGCCAACAACAATCCCAACTGATTGATCTTTTTTTCAGGAATCCCAGATGCCACAAAACAAGCAAATCCTCCTCGTCAGCCGCCCGACTGATGAAGCCCTGGTCAGCAATTTCAAACTGATCAGCAGCGAAACACCCGCACTCCAGGACGGCCAGGTGCTGGTGCGCCACCATTTTCTGAGTCTCGACCCCTACATGCGCGGCCGCATGAATGACGCCAAGAGTTACGCAGCACCACAGGCGCTGGGCCAGACCATGGGCGGAGGCACCGTGGGTGAAGTGGTGGAATCCAAAAACACCCAATTTGCTATCGGTGACAAAGTGGTCGGCATGGGCGGCTGGCAGGAGTACAGCGTGGTGGACGCCGATCAGCCCGGTGCGCTGCGCAAAGTCGATACCACGCACATCCCGCTGAGCGCTTATCTCGGTGCCGTCGGCATGCCCGGTGTCACGGCCTGGTATGGACTGGTCAAAATCATCGAGCCGAAAGCCGGTGAAACCATGGTGGTGAGCGCTGCCACGGGTGCGGTGGGCAGCGCTTTTGCTGCTCTCTCCAAAGCGCGCGGTTGTCGCACCGTGGGCATTGCCGGTGGTCCGGCCAAATGCAAGTACGCGCTTGAAGAGCTTGGCTTTGACGTCTGCATCGACTACAAAGTGCACTCGGATGCGACCTCACTGTCCAAGGCTTTGAAGGACGCCTGCCCCAACGGCATCGATGGCTACTTTGAAAATGTCGGTGGCATGGTGCTCGATGCGGTGCTCACGCGCATGAACGCCTTTGGCTGCATCGCAGTGTGCGGCATGATCGCCGGCTACAACGGCGCGCCGATGCCGCTCACTTACCCGGCTCTGATTTTGATGAACCGCCTGAAAGTGCAGGGCTTCATCGTCAGCGAACACATGGAAATCTGGCCCGAAGCGTTGCAAGAGTTGGGCAAGCTGGTGGCCACCGGAAGACTGCGCGCGCGCGAGTCGATTGCGCAAGGCATTGAGTCCGCACCTGAAGCCTTTTTGGGCCTGCTCAAAGGCAAGAATTTTGGCAAGCAACTGGTGAAATTATCGTGAGACTGGATTGCCATTACGCTGAGTACACCGGCCTCTCGGGGGGATCAGGCAGCCCGGATGCTCTGCTTCGTGTCCCCCGGCCTTCGGCCTCCTCCTTTACCTACGCAGAACATCCAGGCAACCTGATCCCGGTGATTGGGTATTCGAGTTCGAGTTCAAAAAACCAAGACAACACTTCTGAGCAGCAGGGTGGGGGTACATGCCAAAGTGAGGTAAAGGAGGAGCCCGCAGGGCGGGGGACACGAACGGCGGCATGCACCCCCGCCCGGCTGCGGAGCTGGAAAACGCTGCTGCTCTTGTCAAAGGAGCGGAGACTTCGCGCGGGATCAGGCCACCGGGGCGCTCAGCGGCCTGATCCCCGTCGCTTCCTGTCGAAGGTTTCAATAAGGACATCATGATTACTGATTTCAGAAACAAAACCGCTGTTCTCACCGGTGCCGCTTCCGGCTTTGGTCTGGAATGCGCGCGCATCGGCGCACGCCTGGGGATGAAGCTGGTGCTGGTCGATGTGCAGCAGGACGCGCTCGACCGGGTCGCCGCCGAACTGCAAGCGGCGCATGCGCAAGTGCTGGCGTTGAAAGTGGATGTGTCCAAAGCCGCTGAAGTGGAAGCTTTGGGCCGCGCCGTGCTGGAGCGTTTTGGCGCGCCGCATCTGGTCTTCAACAACGCGGGTGTCGGTGCCGGCGGCCTGATCTGGGAGAACAGTGCGCAGGACTGGGACTGGGTGATTGGTGTCAACCTGATGGGCGTGGCGCACGGCGTGCGCGTCTTCACGCCGATGATGCTCAAAGCGGCCAAGCAAGACCCGGCTTATCAGGGCCATATCGTCAACACCGCCAGCATGGCCGGGCTGCTCAACGCGCCCAATATGGGCGTCTATAGCGCTAGCAAACACGCCGTGGTGAGCATCAGCGAGACGCTTTACCAGGACCTGGCTTTGGTCACGGATCAAATTAGCGCTTCGGTGTTGTGCCCATTTTTCGTGCCGACCGGCATCAACCAAAGCCAGCGCAATCGGCCGCAAGAATTCACGACGCCAGCCAGTCAGCCGACCCGCAGCCAAATGATTGGGCAAGCGATGAGCGACAAAGCGGTGGGCTCAGGCAAAGTCAGCGCGGCCGAAGTTGCGCAACAAGTGTTTGATGCCGTTGCCGTCAATCAGTTCTACATCTACAGCCACCCCAAAGCGCTCGCCTCGGTGCAGACCCGGCTTGAAGACATCATGTTGGCGCGCAACCCGACCGATCCGTTCAACCAGAAACCGGAGCTGGGTTTGGCGTTGAAGCAGGCGCTGCTGGCAACAATGCCTTAACCGCCGCCAGCGGCAGCATGAAACCGGATCAAATTGCCTCCCGCTTCCTTGGCCTGGTACATTGCGGTATCGGCCCATTTGAGGAAGTCGTCCTGGCTACCTTCGCGCTGGGTGAACACCACCGCGCCGATACTGACGCTGCATTGGTGCTGGACCGTGCTATCGACCCCGCCGTCGTGCTTGACTGTCAGCAGATAGGGCGCGGCCAGGGCAACGCGGATTTTCTCGGCAATGTTGTTGGTCTGGGTCGTCGAGGCGGCCTTGTCTGTATCCAGGTCACCTACCATCACCACAAATTCATCGCCGCCAAAGCGCGCCACCGTATCGACCTCGCGCACACAACTTTTCATGCGCTGGGCCGCTTGCATCAACAGCAAATCGCCCACGGCATGGCCCGCTGTGTCGTTGAGCGCCTTGAAGTTGTCCAGATCGAGAAACATCAGGGCACCATAGCGGTCGCTGCGCTTGCTCTCGGCCAATGATTGGCTCAGGCGGTCGAGCAGCAGGCGCCGATTGGGCAACTCGGTGAGCGGGTCATAGAAGGCCAGTTGGCGCACTTGCTCTTCCATCTGCTTGCGCTCGGTGATGTCCAAATACATGGTGACAAAACCGCCGTCCGGCAGAGGCTCGCCGCGAACTTCCAGCACCTTTGCGTTAGAGCGCTCGCGCTCGAACTTGTGCGGTTCGAATTTGCGGGCGCGCTCGATCCTGGCGGCAACCTGTTGCTCGATATCGCCGGGACCGTATTCGCCGCGTTGAACGTTGTAGCGAACCAGATCTTCCAGACTCAGGTCAGGCTGCTCGAACAGCGCATCGGGAAAGTCCAGCAACAGCTTGAACTGCTTGTTATGCGCGGTCAGGCGCAGGTCTGCGTCCATCATGGAGATGCCACCCGGAAAGTTCTCGATGAGGGTAGATAGCATGTTGTTATGCTGGCGCAGTGCTTCTTCTGCGCCCTTGCGCTCGGAAATATCGGCGATCACCCCGATCAGTCCTTGTTCCTGGCCGACGGTGTCAACAAAGCGTTTGCAGCTCAGGTGGCCCCAGAATTCGCTGTGGTCGGCGCGCCAATACAGTCGGTCCAGATCCGCCGCCGGAATGACACTGGCCAGCAGCGCCAGCATATTTTGTCGTGCCTCATCACGCTCTGTCGGGTTGACCAGGGCGACATACTCACGCCCAAGCAGATCATCCAGCGGGTAACCGAACATCTCGGACATGCGTTGGTTGGCTTGCGTGATGTGCCCCTGCTTATCGACCAGAAAGATCGCCACGCTGGAGGTGTCCAGAATTTGCTTGAGAAAGCCCTCTCTTTGCCTCAGTTCTGCCAGCAGGTGATTAAAGCCGCCAATAAGCTTGCCAATTTCATCCTGCCGGGTGACAGGCAAGGGCGGCGGGTGCTGGTCTGACTGCGCCATGACCGCCAGCGATTTCACGGTATCGAGTATCGGCGCGAGTTGCTGGCGTACCATCCACCAGGTCAGCGCACTCGCCAGCAGGGTGAGCAGGGTGGCCGCCAGCAGCATGCGCTGCTCCATGTCGCGGATCGGTGCAAAGGCTTCCTCGCTCGGCAGCGAGGTAACGACGAACCAGCCGACCACGGGAACATTCTTGGCCGAACTCAGCACTTGCACACCATGCGGATTGATAAAAAGTTTGGTGCCTTCTTTTCCTCCAACACGCGCGTCGATCACCGGATCGACGCCGGGGGCGGGCAATTCTTCCATGATGCGCCGCTTGTCGGAGGCGATGACGATCAGCCGGTGCTGCGGCGCGACCAGCAAATAGCCGCCGGTCTTGCCGTAATGGCCTTGCGCAATACTGTCCAGAAAATTGGGCTTGCCCAGATTGGTCACCCCGGACAGGGCGCCGATTACGTTGCCGTGGGTGTTGCGTATCGGCACGCCCATACCAAAGACCGGAGCTTTCAAGGTAGGTCCGATGATGGGTTTGCCAATCATCGCTTTTCCTTCTTTGAGGTTGGCCGCTACATAGTCTATCTTGATGTAATTGACTCCGATGCGCCCGTTTGAGCGCGGGACGTCAGCCAGCGCCGTGCCGTCCGGGGCAACAACAGTGACGCCCGCGTTGAACAGCGAAGCAAGAATCGGGTGATCTTCCAACATTGTTTGCAAGGCCGCTGCATTGCCCATAGTGGCAGGGGAAATTCTGGCGGCTACGCTTTCCAGCGCTGTGAATCGGTTAGCCAACTCATCATTGACATCAGCGGCGACCAAAGTTGCGGCTGAAAGCTGCTGGTCGCTCAACAGGTGTTGTATGTCTGTGTGCAGCATCCGGCTGGCGTAAAACGCCAACGTCCACAGACTGAGCAGGAAAATGCCCAGCGTGAACAAGGTCACTTTGGTTTTGATGGACAGCGCTTGAAGAAAATCCAATTTCATACTGGTTTATTGGTCGGATTGCTTACCTTGGGATAGTGACAATGAAGTTGTGTTGTGCCGTTCCTGGTAAGAGTCAGGGGGTGCCAAAACTCGCCAGTTTCGCCTTGAGCGCTGGCATTTGCAATGCCGCCGCTTTTTCGCCTTCGAGCACGGCGTTGTGGCGGGTGGCGAAATCGACCCCGTTGAGCTGGGAGATGTTGGGGCGAATCACCACATCGGCCAATGGCAGCTCATAGCGCGTGATGCTCTGGCCCATGATGGTCACGGCCTGCATCAGGATATCAAAGGTGCTGCTTAGTTTGCTGTTGGTCGGTTTGTCAGAAATATCGACGGCGATCACGAAAGTAGCGCCCATCTGGCGCGCAAAACGCACCGGCACCGGGCTGGAAAGGCCGCCATCGACATACTCGCGGCCACGGATGAGCACCGGCTGGAAGATGCCCGGCACGCTGCTGGAGGCGCGTACCGCCGTGCCGGTGTCACCGGTGCGGAAAACCACCGGCTCACCACTGGCCAGATCGGTCGTCAGTGCGCCAAATTTCTTCGGTAATTTCTCCAGTGGCCGGTTGCCTACCGCCGTGTTGACGAATTTGGCCAGCGCCTCGCCCTTGAGCAAACCGCGATCGGGCAGCACCCAGTCGCTGACTTCAAACTCATTGAACGGAATGGCCAGCGCCTGCAACTCGAAACCGCTCATTCCTGCGGCATAGAGTGCGCCCACCAGCGCACCGGCGCTGGTGCCGATCACCAAATCGGGAACTATGCCCTGCGCTTCGAGCGCCTTGATAACGCCGATGTGGGCAAAACCCTTGGCAGCGCCGCCGCCGAGCACCAGGCCAATGACTGGCTTGGCTTTGACAACCTGTGTCGGTACTGGCACAGGATTCGGTGCTGGAATGTTGGGCGCACTGCCACAGCCGCCCAGCATCAGCGCAGCACTCAGCCACGCCATGCGCCGGGCCAATATCGGCCAACAGGTTTTGGTAAGCATGTTCAACGATGCAATACTTTGGCCACCGGGTTGTGGCGCAGTCGAAAGGCATCGGGTAGGCCTGAGCCTAGCAGTGGGCGCAGGTACATCCGGAAGGCATCGGTCACATCGGTGCCGCTGGCGCTGATGAACTCGTCTTCCATGACGCGCGTTTTGCCCGCCACCGCGTCCAGGGGCAACAGCTCGTAGTCCACCGAATAAAAACCGGTACGCTTGATGGCGACGGAGCCATCGCAGCCGCCCCACATGGCAAACTGCACGGCTTTTTCGCCGACCTCGCGCGCTTCGCGTTGATCAACGTCAGAGACGCAGCCGATGAACGAGCGCTGTAGATAGCCAAACGTGTCACCGCGCACGCGTTTGATGTTGAGTCTGGACTTGATCTCGTTGCACAGCAGATCGGCCAGTGCGCCGTTGCCCGAGAGTTGCACATTGCCGTGGGCGTCGTGCTCCAGGTCTTTGGCCAGCAGGCTGGCGATAGGCGCACCAGAGGCATCGTGAATGCCTTCAGACACCGCTATCACGCATCTGCCGAAGCGTTCATAGGTGGCCTTCACATCGGCCAGAAATTTCTCCAGTACGAAGGTGCGTTCGGGCAAGTAGATCAGGTGCGGGCCGTCGTCGGGGAATTTCTTGCCCAGCGCAGATGCCGCTGTCAAAAAGCCGGCATGGCGTCCCATCACCACGCCCACATAGACGCCGGGCAGCGCGGCGTTGTCAAGGTTGGCACCGGCAAAAGCCTGCGTCACAAAGCGCGCCGCCGACGGAAAGCCGGGCGTGTGGTCGTTGCCGACCAGATCGTTGTCGATCGTCTTAGGGATATGAACGCAGCGCAGCGGGTAGCCGACCTTTTGCGCCTCCAGGCTGACGATGCGCACGGTGTCGCTGGAGTCGTTGCCGCCGATGTAGAAAAAATGCTCGATCTGGTGCGCCTGCAATACCTTGAAAATCTCCTGGCAGTAGGCGATGTCGGGTTTGTCGCGCGTGGAACCTAGCGCGGAGGATGGCGTGTTGGCCACCAGCTCCAGGTTGTGGCTGGTCTCTTGCGTGAGATCGACAAAATCTTCATCGACGATGCCGCGCACGCCGTGATGCGCGCCGTAAATGTGCTGTACCTGGCCAAAGCGGCGCGCTTCCAGCGCCACGCCGACGAGCGACTGGTTGATGACGGCAGTGGGACCGCCGCCTTGGGCGACGAGTATTTTTCCGGAGCTCATGTTGGTATCCTTGGTTCGGTAAGGCGAATCGATTTTACTGGCGTTGGTTGCGGTACTGGTTATGCGCCTGCTGCGCGGGTCAGCGGGTTCGTTTAGCCCCTGATTGCATGGGCCTGTGGCATCGAACTGGGTTGCGGTTGTTGATAAGAATGTATTCGTTTTCATTTTGGCCCCACTCTCTCCCCAACCCTTTCCCGCCCCGCCGGGCGGGAAAGGGAGCTAACAGCCATATTTTGGCGTGTGTTTAAAGCGAAGAAGTACCCGCTCGATAAGCACGTTGGGAAAGGAAATATTCGATTCTCTTGTCGCAACGCACCTCGGCACGTGTACTTCCTCTGTTTTAGGACGCGGCCAAATGTGGTATTAGCCCTCTCTTCCGCCCGGCGGGGCGGGAGAGAGCGGGGAGAGTGAGTGGGGCCAAAAATGAAAACGAATAAAAGCGCATCAATCCCTACAACCCAGTTCGATGCCACCGCCGCAGGCGCACAAGCAGCCTGCATGAAGGTGTTTACTTGCTGCCCATCACCCAATCTGGCAAACCGGTGACGATGCCTGGAAAGAAGCACAGCAGGAACACCGCCAGAAACATCAGCCCGACAAAGGGCATGACGCCCCAGATCACATCCTTGAGCGGGATGTCGGGTGCCACGTTTTTAATGACAAAAATGTTCAAACCTACCGGCGGATGGATCAGCCCCATTTCCATCACAATGGTCATGATTACACCAAACCAGATCAAGTCAAAACCGGCTGCCTTGAGTGGCGGCAGCAGGATCGGTGCGGTCATCAAAATGATGGACACCGGTGGCAAGAAAAACCCCAGAACGATGACCATCAGCAAAATCACCGCCAGCAGCAACCATTTGGACAGATGCATACCGACAATCCATTGGGCTGCACCCTGGCTGATGTGTAGGTCGCTCATGACGTAGCTGTAAAGCAGCGACATGCCGATGATGAGCATCAGCATGGTCGATTCCTTGAGCGTGGAGGTCAGAATCGGGGCCAAATCCTTGGGCCGCCAGATGCCGTAAATGGTGGCAATCAGAACCAGTGCCAGCAAGCCGCCCAGACCGGCGGTTTCCGTGGGCGTGGCAAAGCCGCCATACAGGGCGATCATGACCCCGGTCAGCAGCAGCACAAAAGGCAGCACGCGCGGCAGCATTTCCACTTTTTGGGTGAGCGTGAAGCGCTCTTCCTCAAGATAGGCCGATTTGACGCCGCCATTTTCATAAACCGCCAGCGCTAGTTTGTATTCCTTGCGTGCCCGCATGACTGCGTATGCAGCGAACAAGGCAACCAACAGCAAGCCTGGGCCAATACCGGCCAGGAACAAGCGCCCGAGCGACTGCTCGGCGGCCACCGCATACAAAATCATCACGATTGAAGGCGGCAGCAAAATGCCCAAGGTGCCGCCCGCAGCGATGATGCCGGCGGCAAAACCAGGTGAATAGCCGCGTTTGCGCATCTCAGGAATACCCGCCGAGCCAATCGCAGAGCAGGTGGCGGGCGACGAGCCAGCCATGGCGGCAAACAAGGCGCAGGCAATCACATTGGCAATGCCCAGGCCGCCGGGTACTTTGTGCAGCCAGACATGGATGGCACCGTAAAGGTCTTGCCCGGCGGGTGATTTGCCGATGGCTGCGCCCTTCATGATGAACAGCGGTATCGACAGCAAAGTGATAGAAGCCATTTCTTCATAGACGTTTTGTGTCACCGTATCGAGCGACGCCGCTGGCATGAAAAAATACATAAAGGTGGCGGCTACCGTGCCCAGTGAAAAGGCAATCGGCATCCCTGAGAACATCACCAGCAGAGTGGCCACGCCATAGGACAGGCCAATCGAGAGTTCACTCATTTTGCTGTTCTTTGTAGGTCGGTACCGGCGAGCTGAATCGCTGACTGAAGCAGCAACTGTAGCGTCAGCAAGCTCATCCCGATAGCCATCAGGCTGTAGGGTATCCACAGCGGTGGTGCAAAGCTGCTGGACGTGGTTTGGCCCTCGGACCATGCTTCATAAAAAAGTGTCCACGACTTCCAGGTGAAGAAGCCGCAAAACAGGGTGGAAGCGATATCCACCAGCAGCATCCGCGCCCGGTTCACACGGGCTGGCAAAATCGCGGTCAGCGCTTCAATGCCGACATGCCCACGCTGCGATTGCACGTAGGCGGTGCAGACGAAAATGGCACCCACCAGCATGAACACCGAAGCTTCATCCTGCCAGTCGGTCGCCACCTTGAACAAATAGCGCGTCACCACGGAATAGGTGAGCACCAGGGAGGTCAACACCAGCGCCAGCATTGACAGGCGCAGCATCTGTCGATTGATCCAGTTCAAACTTCTTGTGAGTCGGCGCAGCGTGGCGTTCTGAGGTAAATCGACGCCTGGGCGCAGGCCCGGCTCAAGCTCGAAACCGTGACTCACAAGGTCTGCTGTGCCAACGCCAGCAGCTTGGCGCAACCTTCATTCTTGGCGCCGTAGTCTTTCCAGGCGGTTTTACGTGCAATCTCCTGCCATTTTTTAATCGTGGCGGGTGTTAAATCGACCACCTTGGCACCGGCTTTTTGATAGACCGCAGCCACATCGACGTCGTCTTTTTTGGCCGCTTCGAGAGCAAATTTTTCCATCTCGGCGCCCACTGCCATGATGGTGTCGCGCTGCTCTTTGGGCAGCTTGTCGAAGATTGCTTTGGACATCAGCAACGGCTCCAACATAAACCAGTAAGCGCCGTTGCGCCCGGTGGTCAAGGCCTTGGCCACTTCTTCCAGGCGGAACGAAATAAAGGAGGTTGATGAAGTCATGGCGGCGTCCATGGCGCCGGTTTGCATGGCGGCATAAATTTCGTTGGATGGCAGTGTGACGACGGCAGCGCCAGCGTCTTTCAGAATCATGTCCATCTCACGCGAGCCACCGCGAACTTTCAGGCCCTTGGCATCTTCGGGCTCAACGATGGGTTTGCCGCGCGAGGCGACACCGCCGGCTTGCCAGACCCAGCTGACCATGACGATGCCTTTGTCGAGCAGCAGCCGTGTCAGTTCGGTCCCCACGGGCTTGGTTTTCCAGCCATAAGCTTGCTCATAAGACACCACCAGTGCCGGCATCAAACCGATGTTGAGTTCTGGAATTTCTCCTCCGGCGTAAGACACCGGAAACAGTGACATATCGAGGGCGCCCTTGCGCATGGCCGAGAACTGTGCGTTGGTCTTCATCAGCGACGAGCCCGGATAGATATCAAACTTCAACGCTCCTTTGCTTCGTTTTTCAACTTCGGCGGCAAAGAGGCGAACCAGACGATCACGAAAATCGCCGGTGGTGGCCGTACCACCAGGGAATTGATGCGAGATTTTGAGGTTGGTGCTTTGGGCCAACGCTGCGGCAAACGGCATCGCTGCCAGAGGTAGGCTACCCAAGGTTTGAAGAATATCGCGACGGTTCATGGTTTGTTCCCAGCATTGATATGCACGCCAATATAGTTTTTCTTGCTGGATTTGGTAATCAGTGGATACCCTGCCTTGGATTGCCGCGCAATGACGAAATGTGCAATTTCAGCGGGGCGTGCCTACGGCGCATTTGGCCGGTAAGGGGGGATATAGTGATGGTACCCTGGGTCGGACTTGAACCGACACGCCTTGCGGCAACAGATTTTGAGTCTGTCATGTATACCAATTTCATCACCAGGGCGGCAGAGAAGGCAGGCGCGAATTATGGCACATTACGGGTATGAAATACCCAACAATTGAAGACGCCATTGGGAAGACTCCTTTGGCACGCTTGCAACGCATCGGCGCTCAAGACAACGCAACACGCGGCAATGTGATTCTGGGCAAACTCGAAGGCAATAATCCGGCCGGTTCGGTCAAAGACCGACCGGCACTGGCCATGATTGCGGGTGCCCAGCAGCGCGGCGAGATCAAGCCGGGCGACACCTTGATTGAGGCCACTTCTGGCAACACCGGCATTGCGCTGGCCATGGCGGCCGCCATCAAGGGCTACCGCATGATTTTGATCATGCCTGAAGACCTGTCGGTTGAGCGGGCGCAGACCATGAAAGCCCTTGGTGCCGAGCTCATCCTCACACCCCGCAGCGGCGGCATCGAGTACGCGCGCGATCTGGCCGAGCAGATGCAGCGTGATGACAAGGGCCGCGTGCTTGACCAGTTTGCCAATGCCGACAACCCGCGTTCCCATTTTGAGACCACCGGCCCTGAAATCTGGGCTGACACCCACGGCCAAGTCACGCATTTTGTCAGCGCCATGGGTACCACCGGTACCATTACCGGCGTGTCTCAGTTCTTGAAAGCAAAAAACCCGGCCATCAAAATCATCGGCGTGCAACCCACCGAAGGCTCACGCATCGCGGGTATCCGCAAATGGCCAAAGGAATATTTGCCAAAAATCTATGACCCGACCAACGTCGATGAGTTGATCTACGTGAGCCAGGAAGATGCCGAAGACATGTGCCGGCGTCTGGCCCGCGAAGAAGGTATCTTTGCGGGCGTTTCAGCCGCTGGCGCCTGTTGGGTGGCGGAGCAGGTTGCCCAACGAGAAACCAGGGCGACGATTGTGTTCATCGTCTGCGACCGGGGCGACCGCTACCTCTCCACCGGCGTTTTCCCGGCCTGATATTAAAACTGCCTCAATTCGAAAGTAATTCAATGCAAATCGACAAAGAGCTTGACGCCCGTGGCCTGAACTGCCCGCTGCCTATTCTGAAAGCCAAGAAAGCGCTGGCCGAGATGCAAAGCGGCCAGACCCTGCGTGTGGTCGCCACCGACGTCGGTTCGCTGCGCGACTTCCAGGCCTTTGCCAAGCAGACTGGCAATGAGCTGCTGGAGCAGCAGACCGTCGGTGCTGATTTCTTTCACGTGATGCGGCGGCGCTAGCCCTTTACTTCAAACGGGCAACTTGGTCTTTGACTTTGGTCAGCGTGGCTTCAAAGTCAGCCAAGCGCTTGCGCTCCTGCTCGATCACGGCGGCCGGGGCGCGGGCCACGAATGATTCGTTGCCGAGCTTGCCCTGCGCTTTGGCAATTTCACCTTCGAGCCGGAAGATTTCTTTACCCAGTCGCGCTTGTTCGGCGGCTACATCAATTTCCATGTGGAGGCAGATGCGCGCCGCGCCCACTACAGCCACCGGTGCAGCTTGAGCGGCAGAGGTCCAGGCGGCTTCGTCTTCAAAAACACGTACTTCGCTGAGTTTGGCCAGTGCCTTTAATACCGGTGCCGCCTGCGTCATCGAGGCGGCTTCATTGACGGAGCCGGCAATCACAAACAGCGGCAATCGGGTGGCGGGTGAGACGTTCATTTCGCCGCGCAAATTGCGGCAGGCATCGACCAGCGCTTTGAGCTGGGCCACCTGATGGATGGCATCTTCATCGATGCGCTCGGGTTGACTGAGCGGGTAGGCGGCAATCGAGACCGATGCGCCCGCACGCCCGGCAACGGGGGCTACTTTTTGCCAAAGCTCCTCGGTCACAAATGGAATGAGCGGGTGCGCCAACCGCAAGATCACTTCAAGCGTGCGGATCAGCGTGCGCCGGGTGGCGCGTTGCTGTGCCAGTCCGGCTTGTGGGTCTTCGCATTGGCCGCCTTGCTGAATTTGCACCTTGGCGATTTCCAGGTACCAGTCGCAAAACTCGTTCCAGACAAAATCGTAAATGGCGTTGGCCACGTTATCAAGCCGGTATTCTTCAAAGCCCTTCGCCACCTCGGCCTCGGTGCGTTGCAGCAGCGAGACGACCCAGCGGTCGGCCGCGCTGAACGACAAATAGGGCGGTTCAGCCTCAATGATTCGGGTGACTGGCGGTTCACTCCCTCGCCCACATTGCTCGGCGCTGTGTTCCTTCAGGCCGCAGTCCTGCCCTTCGCAATTCATCAACACAAAGCGGCTGGCGTTCCACAGCTTGTTGCAAAAATTGCGGTAGCCTTCGCAGCGTTTGGCATCAAAGTTGATGCTGCGCCCGAGCGACGCCAGTGAGGCAAAGGTGAAGCGCAGCGCATCGGCGCCAAAAGCCGGGATGCCGGTCGGGAATTCTTTCTCGGTGTTCTTTCTGACCTGCGGCGCGGTCTCGGGCTTGCGCAGACCTTCGGAGCGTTTAGCCAGCAACTCCGGCAGGGCGATGCCGTCGATCAAATCCACCGGGTCGAGCACGTTGCCTTCGGACTTGCTCATCTTGTGGCCCTGCGCATCGCGCACCAGGCCGTGAATATAGACGTGTTTGAATGGCACCTGGCCGGTGAAGTGGGTGGTCATCATGATCATCCGGGCGACCCAGAAGAAGATGATGTCGTAGCCGGTGACGAGCACGGAGCTTGGCAAGTACAGGTTGTAGTCCTGCGTCTTTTCAGGCCAGCCCATGGTACTGAAGGGCACCAGCGCCGACGAGTACCAGGTGTCGAGCACATCTTCGTCACGCTTGAGCTTCTTGCCGGGTGCCTGCGCCTGTGCGTCGGCTTCGTTGCGCGCGACATAGACCTTGCCATCTTCGTCATACCAGGCCGGGATTTGGTGGCCCCACCAGAGTTGGCGGCTGATGCACCAGTCCTGGATGTTGTTCATCCATTGGTTGTAGGTGTTGACCCAGTTTTCGGGCACAAACTTCACCGCGCCGGACTGCACGGCGTCTATGGCTTTTTGCGCGATGCTATTGCCGCTGGGGTCAGAGTCACTGATTTTGCTCATGGCCACAAACCACTGGTCGGTCAGCATCGGCTCGATCACCTGGCCGGTACGACCGCAGATCGGCACCATGTTTTTGTGCGGCACTGCTTTTTGCAAGAATCCCTGTGCTTCCAAATCTTTCAAAACCGCTTTGCGGCAGTCATAGCGGTCCATGCCCTGGTAAGCCGCCGGGCCGTTGCCATTGATCTTTGCGTCCAGTGTGAAGATGGTGATCAACGGCAACTGGTGACGCTGCGAGCAGGCGTAGTCGTTGAAGTCGTGCGCGCCGGTGACCTTGACGCAACCGCTGCCGAATTCGCGATCGACAAAATCGTCGGCAATGATAGGAATCTGGCGGTTGCACAGGGGCAGATCGACCATTTTGCCGACCAGATGGCGGTAGCGGTCGTCATCCGGATGCACCGCCAGCGCGCCGTCAGCCAGCATGGTCTCGGGCCGGGTGGTGGCGATGTGCATGCCACGCATCGGCTGGCCTGCAGCATCAACCTGCGGCCCGTCGCTGAACGGGTACTCGATGTGCCACATGAAGCTGTTGCGCTCCTCGCTCTCCACCTCCAGGTCGCTCACCGCGCTCATCAGCACCGGGTCCCAGTTGACCAGGCGCTTGCCACGGTAGATCAGGCCCTGCTCGTACAAGCGCACAAAAGTCTCGGTCACCGTTTTGGAGAGCTTGTCGTCCATGGTGAAGTACTCACGGCTCCAGTCCACACTGTCGCCCATGCGGCGCATTTGCGTCGTGATGGTGTTGCCACTCTTTTCTTTCCACTCCCACACCTTGGCGACAAAGTTCTTGCGGCCGAGCTCGTGGCGGCTGATTTTCTGGTCCTGCAACTGGCGCTCCACCACAATCTGGGTGGCAATGCCGGCGTGGTCGGTGCCCGGAATCCAGACGGTGTTGAAGCCACGCATGCGGTGGTAGCGCGTGAGCGAGTCCATGATGGTCTGGTTGAACGCGTGCCCCATGTGCAGCGTGCCGGTGACGTTGGGCGGTGGCAACTGGATGGCAAACGCGGGTGCGCCGCCTTGGGGTGCCTGACTGCCGCGATAACCCGCTACGCCGTATTGCCGCCGTTCCCACTGCGGCCCCCAATGAGCCTCAATGGCCGCTGGCTCAAAGGATTTTGACAGGCTGTCAAGGCCCGGTTGTTGCATTGCGTCATTCATGGTGTCTTAGGCTGATTCGCCTTCCGTGCCCGCTGGGCAACTGAAGGCGAAAACGACACCGTGATAGAGATGCCGCTGTTGAAGAAAGGCTGGAATGGCGTGATTTTATTCGACCGATGTCATGGTTAAAACCTGCATCGATAAATCAGTATGATCACTCGGGTGGGAATTTCCTGATGAGGCTTGTCAAATCTTGTTTCAAAAGCCCGGAGCAACATCAGGCTTTAACAGCGGCAATCAGACAATTTCGCCCGATCCCGGCTAAGCTTCACCTTGTCTTTGAAAATTTTTCAAAGCAAAATGTACTTTTTTAACCTCTAGGAGATTTCCATGGCAGCACTTAAAGGCACCAAGACGGAAGACAACCTGAAAGCCGCTTTTGCCGGCGAATCCCAGGCCAATCGCCGTTATTTGTATTTTGCCAATAAAGCCGACGTTGAAGGTCAGCCCGATGTGGCGGCGCTGTTTCGCTCCACCGCAGAGGGTGAAACCGGCCATGCGCACGGGCACTTGGAGTGGTTGGAGAGCTGTGGCGACCCCGCCACCGGCCTGCCGTTTGGCCCCACCCGTGACAACCTTAAGTCAGCCGTGGCCGGTGAGACGCACGAGTACACCGACATGTATCCCGGCATGGCCAAGACTGCGCGTGACGAGCATCAGGATGAAGTTGCCGACTGGTTTGAAACCCTGGCCAAGGCCGAGCGCTCGCATGCCAATCGCTATGCCAAGGCATTGGCCGAGCTGGTTGACTAGAGCGGCTACTGCGCGGCTGTGATCCATCGTTGCGGGTCCCGTCTGGAAATCCTCACGTACCTGAAGTACGCTCCGGTTTCCAGCCACCCGCGCCTAGGCTGACAGCCGCTCGCTACGGGGGGCGAGGGTTTTTGGAATCTGACCCCAATAACCTAAGTAGTTACGTAAATTTTTTGATTAGCAAATTTTGAACTGCGAGTTCTCAATATGGCACGCGAAGGCAACCTAGCAGCTCCGACCCGACACCCGATTGACTGGAAAAATCCGGACTACTACGATGAAGCGGCCATGTTGACCGAGTTGGAGCGCATCTTTGACATTTGCCACGGCTGCCGCCGCTGCGTGGCCCTGTGCGGCTCCTTTCCGACGCTGTTTGACCTGGTCGATGAAAGCAAGACCCAGGAGGTCAACGGCGTTGACAAAAAAGATTATTGGCAAGTGGTGGATCAGTGCTACCTGTGTGACCTGTGCTACATGACGAAGTGCCCCTACGTGCCACCGCACCCGTTCAATCTTGATTTTCCGCACACCATGCTGCGTGCCAAGGCGATCAAATTCAAAAAAGGCGGGGTCGGCGTGGCCGAAAGGTTTCTGGCCTCGACCGACGTGCATGGCCAGTTGGCCGGTATCCCGATCGTGGTTCAGGCGGCCAATGCCGTCAATCAAACCAAGCTGGCGCGTAGCGTGATGGAGCGCGTGGCGGGAGTGGACAAAGATGCCTGGCTGCCGTCCTTGGCGAGCAAAAAATTCCGTTCCGTTGCGCCCATGGCGAAAGCGACGCTGGTGCAGGACGGTGCCAAGACCCCCGGCAAAGTGGCGATTTTTGCCACCTGCTTTATCAACTACAACGAGCCCGGCATCGGGCTGGATTTGCTCAAGATTCTGGACCACAACGACGTGTCCTATGTGATCGTCGAAAAAGAGCAATGCTGCGGCATGCCCAAGCTCGAACTCGGCGACATGGATTCAGTCAATTCAGCCAAGCAAGCCAACATCCCGGTGCTGGCCCGGTATGCCAAAGAGAGTTATGCGATTTTGGCGGCGGTGCCGAGTTGCGCGCTGATGTTCAAGCAGGAAATCCCGCTGATGTACCCGGATGATGCCGATGTGCAGCTGGTTAAAGACGCGATGTGGGACCCGTTTGAATACCTGATGCAGCGCAAGCGCGACGGCCTGCTCAAGACCGATTTCCCAGTGGCGCTGGGCAACGTGAGCTACCAGATTCCGTGCCATGGCCGGGTGCAGAACATTGGCAAGAAGACCGAAGAAATGCTCAAGATGATCCCCGGCACCACGGTCAACACCTTTGAGCGCTGCTCGGGGCACGCTGGTACGTTTGGCGTCAAGAAGGCGCACCATGCGCAGGCCATGAAAATTGGCAAACCCCTGTTCAAAGGCATGGCCAGCATGAAAGACGGCAGCCGGCCCGACTACATCAGCTCGGACTGCCCGCTCGGCGGCCATCACATTGCCCAGGGGTTTGAAGTGAACCAGCTCGGCACGCCCGAACTCTTGCATCCCCTGAGTCTGGTGGCCAGGGCGTATGGCTTGAAGTGAATTTTGGAGTTTCAATGCAAATTATCGGAATCATCATCCCCGAAAGTCTCATGAGTTTGGAGGTCTACAGCAAATGGCGCAAGGCCAACAAGCCGCTGGTCATGGCACAACGCAAATTGCGCAGCGTGCGTCTGGGCGAACACCTCAATCTGCAATTTGAGAGCGAGATGACGATTCGCTACCAGATCCAGGAGATGCTGCGGATCGAGAAAATATTTGAAGAAGATGGCATCCAGCAGGAGATCGATGCCTATGCGCCGCTGGTGCCGAGTGGCAGCAACTGGAAAGCCACGCTGCTGATCGAGTACCCCGATGAGATTGAGCGCAAGCGTGAGCTGGCGCGACTGATCGGAGTGGCAGAGCGTTTGTTTGTGGAGGTTCAAGGTCAGCCGCGCATCTATGCTGTCGCTGACGAAGACCTGGAGCGTGAGAACGCCGAGAAAACCTCGGCTGTGCATTTTGTGCGCTTTGAGTTGACGCCTGCGATGTGCGCTGCAGTCAAAGCGGGTACAGGCGTCAAGATCGGCTGCGACCATAGCCACTACCCGGCACACACCACGATGGCGCACGACACGCTGTCCGCGCTGGCGGCTGATCTGAAATAGACGCGCTCAGCCATGAACTTGCCTCAAAACTCCCAACTGGGAAAGGCATCCGTTTACATCGATCAGTACGATGCTTCACTGTTATTCCCGATAGCGCGCGCGCCCAAACGCTCCGAGATTGGCATCATTGACGCGCTGCCTTTTTTGGGTGCCGATATGTGGAGCGCTTATGAGCTGAGCTGGCTCAATCTGCGCGGCAAGCCGCAAGTGGCGCTGGCGCACTTCACGCTGCCGTGCGAGACACCCAACATCATCGAGAGCAAGTCCTTCAAGCTCTATCTCAACAGCTTTAATGGCAGCCGCTTTGCCGATGTCGATGCGGTCAAAGCGCGCCTGCAAACTGACCTGAGCCAGGCCGCCTGGCATGGGGCGATAGCAGTTCCCGGCTCAATTGGCGTGACTATCGTGTTGCCCGAGCGGTTTGACCACCAACCGATTGAAGAACTCGACGGCCTGAGCCTGGACCGGCTTGATCTCGAGTGCACACACTACACGCCAACGCCCGAGTTGCTCAAGGTGTTGCCCGATGAAGCGCCGGTGTCAGAAGTGTTGGTCAGCAACCTGCTCAAGAGCAACTGCCCGGTCACCGGCCAGCCTGACTGGGGTGCGGTTCAAATCAGCTACAGCGGCGCACCGATGGACCAGGAAGGGCTGCTGCAATACCTGGTGAGCTATCGCAATCACAACGAGTTTCATGAGCAGTGTGTCGAGCGCATCTTCATGGACATCTGGACACGCTGCAAGCCGTTCAAACTCTCGGTGTATGCCCGCTACACACGCCGTGGTGGCCTGGATATCAACCCGTTTCGCACCAGTTATGCGCAGGCGTTACCGCAGAATACCCGCACTGCGCGGCAGTAGCGGCCTCTTGGTCATGCCTGTTATGGCGAATGGCGCTGCAGCACATGCTCGGCAGCAATCAGGTCCAGCGCGGCAAAACCTACCGATTTAAAAACGGTGATGTCCTGCTCTGAGCTGCGTCCGGTTGCAGGCGCTGAGGCCGACACCAGTTCAGCCAGTTCGGCGCGCACGTCGGCGGGTTGAATCAAACCGGCGCGCAAGGCCTGTAGCACTTCACCGCCTTTTTCCAGCACCCCGGCACGGGTGTCGGCAAAAAGTCTTGCCTGGCACAGCAGTTGCGGTTCGGCCTCCGCCATGCTGGCGGTGAAGGCACCGATCAAACCCAGGTGGGTGCCGGGTTTGACCCATTCGCTTCGAATGAACGGTGTGGTGGCGGTCGTGACGGCAGCGACCATGTCGGTGCCGGCCAGTGTGCTTTGCAGATCGGTTGATGCGCGTGCGGCAATGCCGACCTTGGCCAGTGCATCGACGACGGCCTGGGCTCTGTCGATCTGGCGGCCCCAGATGGTGATCTCGGTCAAGTCAAACACGCTGTGGTGGGCCATCGCCATGTGCGAGGCCAGCGCGCCGCTGCCCAGTACCGCCAGTTTTTTGCTGCCACGACGGGCCAGAATTTGAGCCGCCAGCGCCGCCGCCGCTGCGGTGCGACGCAGTGTCAATTCAGTGCCGTCGATAACCGCCAGCGTGCTGCCGTCTTCACAGGAGGTCACCACGTAAACCGCAGAAACCGTCGCCTTGCCGCTGGCATTGTTTTCGGGCCAGATCGAAATGATCTTGGTGCCCATGATTCTCCCGGGCTTCCAGGCCGGCATGATCAGGACGACACTGGTATCGTGGTTGGGATTGAAATGGCTGCGCGGCGGCGACTCGGTCGGCTCAAGCAAGCCGCGGGCGAGCGATTGAATCAGCGGCGCATAGGCGCAGAGACGGGCGACTTCTTCTTTGGCAATGAACCGCATGAAAGACCTTGAATGTGGGGAAGCTTGAGCGCCAGTGTACTTTCGGCGCAAAAAGAGGACTGGCCGGCAGCCGGTTCTCACCTAGGCGGGTGGTATTTTTCTTGACCCGTAAACGTTGGCATAAACCCATGTGAATTCCGCACCGATCAGGAAGATCTGGGCCGAGTAGTACACCCACAGTAGAACGACCACCAACGAGCCGGCCGCGCCAAAGCCCGAGACCACACCGCTGCGACTGACATACAGGCCGATCAGTGACTTGCCCAGGCTGAACAAGAGGGCGGTGAACACCGCACCTATCCACACATCCTTCCACTGCACGTGCGCGCGCGGCATGACCTTGTAAATCAACGCAAACAGGGCGGCCACCAACACGAAGCTGCCAACGGCATTGGTGACGGTTGCCACGACGTACCAGCCGCCAAAGACCGGTTCCAGCCAGCGCCCGGCAAAGGCCAGTGCGGCACTGACGACGAGAGAGATAATCAGCAGGAAGCCGATCGCCAGGATCATGCCGAACGAGAGCAGACGCGAGCGCACCACGGTCAGCCAGCCGCTCATGCGCCTGCGGACCGGGACGCGCCAGATGCGGTCCAGCGAATCTTGCAACTCGGCGAACACGGTGGTGGCACCGATAAACAGAAGCGACAGACCGAGCAGCGTGGCGGCGGCACCGTTGGCTGGCTCGCGCACGCTGGCCAACAAGTCCTGCACGGCGTTCGCTCCTCGTTCGCCCATCAGTGCGCCCAGTTGGGCGGTGATCTCGCCGCGTGCGGCCTCTTCACCAAAGACCAGTCCGGCCACTGAAATGACCATCAACAACAGCGGTGCCAACGAAAACATGGTGTAGTAGGCCAGCGCCGCCCCCATGCTGGGCACGTAATCATCAAGCCACGACTTGGCAATCTGCTTGAGCAAAGTCCAGTGCGGGGTAAAACTGAGTTGCATAGGTTGAAGTGTCAAGTCGCACAGAGCCGTCTGCACCTGCGTCGTAGTGATCAGCGGCCCAGCTTATGGGCCGCGCCGATCCGCGTCTGTTCGGTGCCTAACATAACAGCGGCATTTGTGGGCTAGCGCACAGACCGTTGATTCTTTGTTTCTTAAGGTGCGGCCATGGCGTGTCTCGCGGCGCGCTGCTTTCACTTGGAGACCCTTATGCAAAACGTCGTTGTTTCAAGGTTGGAGCCAGCGCTCAACAGAGCTGGCTTCGACCCGGTGCCTGATGCAGAGTGCAGCCACCATCAGCACGAGTTGCAAGAGCACACCGACCAGCAATTCATCGTCATGCTCGACGCCTACAGGAGCAGCGGCGGGCTGGCCCGGGCGCAAGAGGTGGTTGCATTGTTCAAGCGCCGCAGCGGTCACGACCTTGCAACGCTGGCGAGCTGGATTGTGAACAAAAATGTGATTTGCTTTGAGTGGCAATTAAAAATGTGGTTGCCGCTGTTTCAGTTCAACCGTCTCAGCATGGCGCCGCAGCCAGGGCTCAGCCAGGTACTGGCGCAACTGATCCCGGACCATGACGGGTGGGCACTGGCGAACTGGTTTGCGCAGCCCAATGCCTGGCTTGGGAATCGCACCCCGGCGGTCATGTTGGGGCTGGACCCGGCGGCGGTATTGAACGCCTCACGGGCGGCCCGATTGATCGCCAATGGCTAGACGAATACGAAGGGACTTCCCT
>PKWM01000027.1 GCA_003133245.1 Rhodoferax sp.
AGAACGTTGGGACACTACTGATTTTTCTCCAAAGAATTCATCGCCACCCGGGCTTGCCCGAGTGCGATGCCATGTTGCCGCAATTATTGCGTCAGTTCGGACGATAACAGGGAATTGCGGAACGACGGCTGTCGCGGCTCGCACTCAGCGCGCAAAGGGTCACTCTGCAATGCCTCTTGTTGAGCAGAAATGTTACTGATTCCAGGGACTGGGTGCTGTCGGTTAGTGGTGTTTTTTCAACGACAGTGACGTGCCCAATGGAGTCATTGAAGTTTTAGCAGTTACAGTCTCGTCAATAGGCTGCTGCACTTCGAGCTTGAATCCGCCAAATCTATAGGTCGAGTTTCATGACCGATATCAACCGGTACACCCACAAGCACTCTCGGTTGGGTATGGTGTTAAGCAGGATGTCAGTTCAGCTTCATGCCTGCAGCCAGTTGTGTCACGTTGTACCGCATCATCTGCAAGTAAGTGGCGCCGGGCTTTTCAGTACCAGACAGTGCATCAGCATACAAACTGGCCCCCACCGAGACGCCTGCATCTTTGCTCAGTTGCTCCAGTAGTTTGGGGTTACTCATGTTTTCCAAAAATATGGCTTTGATTTTTTCACGCTGGAGCTGGCGGATGAGTTGTGCCACTGCTTTGGCACTGGGTTCGGCGTCAGTGGAGACACTTTGCGGCGCCAGAAATTTGATTTGGTAGTGCGCTGCAAAATAGCCAAATGCATCGTGCGAGGTGATGACCTTGCGCTTGTCAGCAGGAATGGAAGCAAACTGTTCTTTGGCCCAGGCGTCCAAGGTCTGTAGTTCTTTCACGTATGCCTCGCTATGACTCTGGAAGGTGGCCGCACCTGCGGGGTCCAGCTTGCTGAGGGTGGCCGCGATGTTGCGCACATACAGCACCACGTTGGTGGGGTCTTGCCAAGCGTGGGGGTCGGCTTCGGGGCGACCTTTCTCGTCCACCAGGGTGCGGCCTTTGACGCCGTTGGAGGCGACTAGCGTTGCGCCCTTGTAGCTGGCGGATTTGGCGAGTTTTTGTGCCCAATGTTCAAAGCCCAATCCGTTAATGACGAACAGTTTGCTTTGCGCAATGGCTTTGACGTCCGTTGGTTTGGGTTCAAACACATGGGCGTCTTCGTCCGGCCCCACCAGCGTGGTGACTGACACGCGGTCGCCCCCCACCACGCGCACCAGGTCGCCCAGGATGCTGAAGCTGGCCGTCACCGGCAACTTGTCGGCCGCCTGGCTGGTGCCGGACATCACTACAGTGCTGGCAAGCATGACCAGCAAGAATTTGCGAAACACTGTTTTCATAAAGTGGCCTCAGGTAAAAGTTAAGAACGCGGAGAAAAATTAAAGGGCAATGGCGCAGCGCGCAAGCGCCTAAGCCACGCGGTGCGTAGAGGACCAAACCCGTGGCAGCCAGCCGCCCGGTGCGACCAGGAGCGATGCAAAATACAAGACCCCGGCGCAGCCAATGATGGTGGGACCCGACGGCGTGTCCAGGTGGTAGGACAACAACAGGCCGGACACGCCTGCCAGCAATGCCTGCACGCTGGCATTGACCAGTTGAGCCGGCAGGGTGTTGTGCCACAGGCGGGCGGATACAGCGGGCAGCATCATGAGTCCGACCGCCATCAGCGTGCCCAGAGTTTGAAACCCGGCCACCAGGTTGATTACTACCAGCATCAAAAAGCCTTGTTGCCACAGCCCGCCGCGTCGGCCCGCTGCGCTTAGAAATACGGGGTCAAAACTCTCCAACACCAGACCCCGGTAAAGCCCTGCCAGCGCCACTACACTGACGCTGGCCACAGTGGCCACCAAATGCAAACCCTGCGCATCCACCCCCAGCGCACTGCCAAACAAAATGTGCAGCAAATCAAGCTGGGTGCCTTGCCTTGATATGAGCGTCACCCCGAGAGCCAAGGCCACGAGGTAAATGGCGGCCAGGCTAGCGTCTTCTTTCAGGGCGGTGGACCGGCTGACCAGCCCGGCAATCGCCGCCACCAGCATGCCAGCGACAACGCCGCCGGCCGCCATCGCGGTCAATGACAGGCCGAACAGCATGAAGCCAATCGCCACCCCGGGTAAAACCGCATGGCTGAGCGCATCGCCCAGCAGGCTCATGCGCCGCAGCGACAGGAACACCCCCAGCGGTGCGGCGCTCAGGGACAGCGCCAATGTGGCCACCAGGGCGCGACGCATGAAGGCAAACTCTGCAAACGGGCCGACCAGCGTGTCCGTTGCCAACTGCGACAGACTTATCATGCGGCAACCTTCATGCTGGAGGGCTTGTCAATCTCGCAAATCTCGGCCGTCTCGTCCCAGCTTTCAGCCAGTGCCCGGGCCTGGTTCAGGTGCGCTGGCGTCAACACGCTTGCCGTGTCGCCCCAAGCCACCATTTCACGCGCCAGTAACAGTGTTTGCGGAAAATTCTCGCGTACCTGTGCGTCATCGTGCAGCACGGCAATGACCGTGCGTTGTTGCTGGTGCCACTGCCGGATGAGCCCCAACAGTGCGGACGTCGTCCTGGAATCCATGGCGGTGAAGGGTTCGTCCAGCAGGATCAGGTCGGCGTCTTGTACCAGCAGACGGGCAAATAAAACCCTTTGAAATTGCCCGCTCGAGAGCGAACCCACTGGCCGTTGCTCGAAACCCTCCAGCCCGACCGCGTGCAGAGCCTTCGCCACGCGGGCCAGCAGTTCGGCATTCACGCCGCCCCAGGCGCCCACGGCGGGCCAGCAGCCCAGCAGCACGCAGTCGCGCACATCGATGGGAAAGCCCCGGTCAATCTCCGCCATTTGCGGCAGGTAGGCCATGCGCGCGCGTGGTGTCAACACTGTCAGCTGCCCGCCCGAGATCGGCAAGAGGGCCATGATGCTTTTGAGCAGCGTGCTTTTGCCGGATCCGTTGGGCCCCATCACGGCCGTTAGCGAGCCCGATGCAAATTGGCCAGTAATGTGATGCAGCGCAGGGTGCTGACGGTAACTGACCGTCAGGTTGTCCAGCTTTACCATGGGACTGTCTCCAGGTTCGCCCAAGCCACGGCCAACCACAACAGTGCCACGGCGGGCAGCACGGCCAGCACGCGCAGCCAGGCGGGACAAGCCAGCACGCTGCGTGCCCTGGCGGTAAAAAAGTGCGATAGCGGGGACATGAAAATCCAGTCTTTACAAAATGCCGAGCTGGCGAGCTGCGAGTTACGGTAATAATGCAACTCTATTGCGATATATTCTAATGCAACTTAGTGGCGTTATTTGCTGAAACTGAGATAATCTAAAGCACCATGGCCTCCTTGCTTCCCACCATCGACCCCACAGTTGATCCCATTGATGCACTGCTGTCGGCGCACGGACTGCGTCGCACCAGTGCGGCGCGCCTGGTCTTGGCCTGGCTGCTGGCCCATCCGGATACCAGTTACACCCATGCCCAGTTGCAGGCGGCACTGCAGGGCGACAGCACGCTGGCGTTGGATCGCGTGACCCTGTACCGCCTGATTGACCGGCTCACCCAGGTCGGCCTGCTGCTGTGCCGGGTGGACGCGAGCCGGGTGCGCCGCTACCAGGCTATGCCCGCAAGCGTGCACGCCACGCCGCACTTTGAATGCCAGAGTTGCCACCGTGACAGCCCCTTGAGTGGCGCCCTTCAGGCCAACGCAATTGACCTGGAACGCGCCGCCCAAACTGCGTTGGAGACACTCAAGGCCTTGGGCTACCAGGGCATGAGCATGGATTTTGCGGTGCGTGGCGTATGTGTGGACTGCGCAACGGGAAGCCTAGAACAATCTTGATTTGCACCAGCCAACTGAGCTACAACGACCCCAGCGACCCCGCACTCACTTTCCCCGATGTGGCAGTACCGGAAGGCCGGTATGAAAGGTGTAGCCAACTTGTTGCATTGACCGGTTGAATTCAAGGTCGAAACCCGTCATTGAATCTCAAATCACAAATGATTGCTGCGTGACGAAACGGGTTTTTTTAGTATCAAAAAGAATCGTTTTTGAACTTGGGTATGTCGGCTGCCATCTTCAGCAACGCGGTGGCACGTTCAGTCACAAAATTGGCAATTTGCGCACAAAGTTAACTTCGCTGCCTTGATAAACGGCATCCAGCGCCTGCACCGGTGCCTCTTCAAGCGCCAGTTTGCACAGCGCTGCGAGCTCACGGGCGAAGAAGGCACGCGGGATACCGATGCCTATACAAAATTCCGCCAGTGCATAGGCGCCAATTTCCGTCAAACTGAACGTATCACCAAAGGCCATGGCCAGATCGTGCTCGAAGGGGTACGCGTCGTACTGCACCACGCTGACCAGAGGTCGATCAAGTTGCGCATCAGCGGTGTGGCTGAGATGTCATGCAACGTTTACTGGTATTGCGCGGTGATTTTTGAATTCATCGCCACCCAGGCTTGCCCGAGCGCGATGCTGGCGTCCCCGGGTGAGGTTTGAGTCGGCACCAGAACCGTGATGCCGCGTTGCTCCAGGTTTTGCCGCAGTTTGAACGATAGCAGAGCATTCAAAAAACAGCCGCCGCCCCAGGCCAGGGTGGCGAGGCCAGTGGTGGTGGCAACCTGCATTACCCATTCGGTCAAGCCTGCAACCAGGGTGGCGTGAAAGTAGGCGGCGGCTTGATCGACATCGCTGGCATCGATCAGCGAGGCCAGGACTGGCAGCAGATTGAGTTGGCCTTGGTCGCTGACTGAATAGCCGTTCGTCAAGGGTGTAGGCCAACCATGGTCTTCAATAAAAAGTGTTGCAGCCTGCTCCAGCAGGATGGCGGCCTGGGCCTCATATTTCATGCTGGAACTAATACCCAGCAAGCCAGCCGCCGCATCAAAAACTCGGCCCATGCTGGAGCTGCGCGGACTGTTGAACTGGCGCTGTAGCATGGCAGCCACCGTATCAGCGCCGGGCTCCTTGCAGCGCCTTCCAATCTCTGCGTTGCGACCCAGTTCGTGCAGCACCGATGCCGCCATGCGCCAGGGTTCACGCGCTGCCTTATCGCCACCGGGCAGGGGCAAGGGCCGCAGACGACCCAGGCGCTCAAAATGAGCACCGTCTACCCTGAGCAATTCGCCACCCCAGGCAGCGCCGTCCGACCCCAGGCCAACACCATCCAATGCCAAACCCAACACCGGGCCTTGCCAGTTTTGCTCGGCGCAAACGGCGGCGATATGGGCGTGGTGATGCTGTACCGCCACGCTGGGCAAGCCGTGCTTTTGTGCAAACAAAATGGCGGCACGCGTGCTGTAGTCATCCGGATGCAGGTCGTGCGCAACAATATCGGGCTTGACATCGAGCAGATCGCACATGCGCTGTACCGTTTCATCGAGAAAGGAACAGGTGACGGCGTTGTCAAGGTCGCCAATGTGCGGCGACAAAAACGCTTCATTGCCACGCGTCACACAAATTGTGCTTTTAAGGTGGGCACCAAAGGCCAGCACCGAAAGTCCGACACGGGGCAGACGGATGGCACTGGGTGCGTAAGCTCGGCTGCGCCGGATGAATTGAAAGCCCGCTGCCAGCGGACGCACGACGCTGTCGTCGCAGCGCGCCACGATATCGCGGTCATGGTCCAGAAAGGCATCAGCAATGCCAGCCAGGCGCGCTCTAGCCTCCAGTAAATCGCGCACGATCGGTTCACCACCCGGGTTGGCGCTGGTCATGACCAGGACCAGTTCCTGCGGTTTAGCCAACCAATCGCAGCCCGCTGGTCGGCCAGCGGCTTCATGAAACAACAAGAAATGGATCGGTGTCGTGGGCAACATCACGCCCAACTCAAGCAGGCCAGGGGCTACGCCGTGCAAGGCGGCATCGCAGCCGGGTTGCGAGCGCAGCAATACGATGGGGCGCTCGCGGCTTTCCAGGAGGGTTCGCTGTGCAAAGCGCGGTAATCCATTTCCTTCGTATTCCTGCATGGATTGCCGCGTCGCTGCGCTCCTCGCAATGACGGATATCGATCCATCTGAGATTTGTGCATAGGGTGCAATGCTCTCCACATTGGCCATCATTACGGCAAAGGGCTTTTCCTCGCGGTTCTTGGTCAAGCGCAGCCGCGCCACTGCTTTTGCATTGCGGGCATCACACGCCAGATGAAAACCGCCGAGGCCTTTGATGGCGACGATTTTTCCGTTTTGCAGCAGCTGCAAAGTTTGTTTAATCGAGTCCCCTTCAATCGGCTGGCCCAGCGCATCAAGCAAAGCCAGACGCGGGCCGCATTGGGGACAACAGGTGGTCTCGGCATGGAAACGCCGATCCGCCGGACGACTGTATTCCTTGGCGCAGGTCGGGCACAGTGGGAACGATGCCATGCTGGTTTGCGGCCGGTCATAAGGCAAGGCGCGCGTCACAGTGTAGCGTGGGCCACAATGCGTGCAGGTGATGAAGGCATGCCGCCAGCGCCTGTCCTCGGGGTTGAACAACTCGTCCAGGCAATCGGCACAGACAGCAACATCGGGGCCAATGGCAATGGTGACATTCCCCAGAACGCTGGCAAGGATGGTGAACCCGGACAGTTCTTTAACGACCGCTTCAGAGGCTTGAACTGCGTCAACCCGCGCTAACGGCGGCGCGTCTGTCTTCAGGCGCTGTAGCAGTTCGGCCAGTTGGGGCGCACCGCCCTGGGCCGCAATCTCGACACCTTGCGCATCGTTGCGCACCCATCCGGTGAGTTTGAGTTCTTGCGCCAGATGCCAGACAAAAGGCCTGAAACCCACTCCCTGAACAATGCCAGTGACCCGGATGCGGCGTGCAATATCAGTTAAGGGCACTTCAATAAACCCACTTCCGTCATCGCGATTACTGCGTCGCCACGCCGTCACGCAAGAAGGTCAGCCACTCATCCATGCCTTCGCCGGTGGTGGCAGAGAGCTGGATCACCCGTATTTTCGGGTTGACCCGGCGCGCGAAACCAATGGCGGTTGCCACGTCGTAGTGCAGATGCGGTAGCAGGTCGATCTTGTTGAGCAGCATCACGCTGGCAGCGCGAAACATGTCGGGGTACTTGATCGGTTTGTCTTCCCCTTCGGTGACCGACAAAATCACCACCTTGTGCGCCTCGCCCAGATCAAAAGCGGCTGGGCAGACCAGGTTGCCCACGTTCTCGATCATCAACAGTGAATCTTCCAGCAGGTTAAGCTGTTCCATCGCGCGTCCCACCATGTGGGCATCCAGATGGCAGCCTTTGCCGGTATTGATCTGGATCGCTTGCGCACCGGTGGCGCGGATGCGGTCTGCGTCCTGGCTGGTTTGCTGATCGCCTTCGATCACCGCCACCGGCTGCTTACCCAACAGGGCGATGGTCTTGCACAGCAGCGTGGTTTTACCGGAGCCCGGGCTGGAAACCAGGTTCAGCGCAAAAATGCCACGCTCGGCCAGCGCTTGCCGGTTCTGCTGCGCATAGGCATTGTTTTTGGTCAGAATATCCTGCTCGATTTGGACCATGCGCGTGGGGCTAACGCCTGGGGCGTGCGAATGTGCGGGGGTGTCATTGTGTGAATGCTGGTGCATATCGGCATGCTTATACCCGTGAATTTCGCCGCCCGAATGTTCGTGCTCGTGCGATTGACTGTGCCTGCTACCGTCAGCATGCACATGGTCGTGTTGAGGCGGAGCATCTTCGCCTTCGATCTTCACTTCGCCGGTGCTGCAACCGCAGGTAACACACATTTCTATTCTTTCTAATAATGAACACTTTGATTAATTCGTCATTGCGAGCGTAGCGCGGCAATCCAGGAGTCATGGATTGCCGCGCTACGCTCGCAATGACGTATGGAAACGTTTTAATTTACCTCCAGTTCCTTCACGCGCATTTCCGTGCCACCGGTAACCTGCAACTGGTAGCCGCCGCAGTGCGGGCATTCACCGAAGACCTCCTTCATCGGCACGGTCTTCTCGCATGCCATGCACCAGCCGGTTCCGGGCAAGGCAATGATCTCCAGGCGGGCACCCTGCGCCACGCTGTCGCGCGTCACGGCATCAAAGCAAAACGCCATGGCCTCGGGTTCAACCCCGGAGAGCTGGCCGATTTCCAGCCAGACGGTGGTGACTTTTGTAAATTGGTCTTTGCGTGCCGCGTCCTCTATCAGTTGCAGCACACCCTCGGCCAGCGACATTTCATGCATCGAATACCGGTCTGTATAAATAGGACAGATGATCAGCTTAGCGCAAAGCGAAAAACCGTCGCCGCGACAGGGCTGGCGTATCGGCATCTTTTCCGGTCTTGAGCGGGGCAGGAGTGGGTTTTGGGGTTGTCAACAGGCCGATCAGCGAAGCGCGCGCGGTCATGGTCGCCTCGAACTGGGTAGCGAACTTGTCCATCGGTGAAAACAGCGAGCAACTCTGAAACTCGCCCAACTCTGCTTCATCGCTGCCTAGAAAAGCGAAATCACCGGCAGGAAACTTGACGAAGCGGCGCTTGTTCTCACTTGCAGCAATCCAGTTCTCAGTGCTGCCGGGCAGCAGCAACAGGCTCATGCACCAGGGCGTGACGACCATGCCCAGCCAATGCCCCTGCCAACGCTGGAAATCGATCGCCTCCACCGACAGGGCCAGGTTGAGAATCGGCACATCGACCATGCGCTCTTGCTGGATGCGAAAAAACGTCTGCTCCACCGCCTCGGTGGGGTTGACAGGGTGAATTCTGAAGCTCATGGCGCTTCGCCCCAGCGCCGGGCGTCATTGTCTTGTGTCATCAGTTCCTGCATCAGCGCCAAGGACTCCAGGGCGCGCTCACACTCAATCTTTTCAAAAGCAAAACCGCCAGCCTGGATGAGCAAATAATCGCCAACGGCGACTTCCTCGTTTAGCAGCAGCAGGCTGACCGTGCGCCTCTGCCCAAAACACTCGGTCACAGCCGTGCCGTCGCCAACTTCAAGCACAAGCGAGGGGGCCGCTAAACACATCGCATCACCTCAGTTAACCGGCGCAGCCAGCGCTTCAAGAGAGTAGCCGCGCGCGACCAGTTCGGCTGCCGCCATGGCGGCCAGTACCGGCACTTTCTCGGCGATGGTGGCGGTCATCTCCATGCCGAGTTCGAGCGAAATCGGCTCAACCCCCAGCACGATAATTTCTTTCGGCATGGTGTCGAGCAGCTCCAGACTGGCCAGCACGTCCGGTAAGGCGATCTGGTGCGGCGACAACTTCTGGCGGAAAAAAACCGGAATCTCGTCACCGGCGATTTTCACCACCGTGCCCGGTGCGGCACCGGTCTTGACGACATCGATGACGATTAAAAAATCAAGATTCGAGAGGTCTTCAATCATCTCCATACCGGAGGTGCCGCCGTCGATCACCAGCACGTTGGCCGGCACTTTGTAGGCCTGCTCAAGCGCCAGAGCGGCGCGCACGCCTGCCGCTTCATCGGTCAGGATGGTGTTGCCGATACCCAGTACAACTGCACGCATAAAACCATATCCAATAACAGTAGTGTCCCAACGTTCTTC
>PKWM01000051.1 GCA_003133245.1 Rhodoferax sp.
AAACGTTGGGACACTACTGATCCAATAAGAAAACAAAACGGTATTGATAAACACCGCTCTGCTCCGAAATGACCCCCGAGTTTAGACCGCCTTGACGGAAATCGCGGTGTTGCTTTTTGTATCGGTGAGGTGGATGGCGCAGGCAATACAGGGGTCGAAGGAGTGAATGGTGCGCAGCACTTCCAGTGGCTTCTCAACGTCGGCAATCGGGGTGCCCATCAACGAGGCTTCATACGGCCCCGGCTCGTCTTTTTCGTTCCTGGGGCAGGCATTCCAGGTCGAGGGCACGACGCACTGGTAGTTTTTGATCTTGCCGTTGTCGATGACCACCCAGTGCGACAGCGCACCGCGCGGTGCCTCGTGAAAGCCCACGCCCATGACTTCGTCCTTGGGAAACACCGGCTTGTTAAAGGTGGTGAGATCGCCCTTGCCCATGTTGGTCAGCAAGGCGGTCCATTGATCCGTCAGCATATCGACGTTCATACAGCAGGTGACGGCGCGCGCCGCGTGACGACCGATGGTGGAATGCATCGCTTCCAGACCAATCTTGGTTTTGGCCAGTGCAGATACCGTTTCGAGCGCAGCTGTAGCGTACTTGGTGGTGGGCGCATGACCGGCCGCCAAGCCGTTCAAAACCCGTGCCAGCGGGCCGACTTGGGCCACCTTGCCGTAAAACGTCGGGGACTTCATCCAGGAATACTTGGCATCATCTTTGAAGTCTGTGTAGTTCGGCGCGGTTTCGCCCTTGTAGGGATGCAAGGCACCGGCTTTGTCGTAGTTGTACCAGGAGTGCTTGACCGACTCTTCGACGCCTTTGATCCAGTACTCATCATTGAACGACGAAATCGGTTTGCGTTTGGCCAGATCACCGCCTTCAATGAAACCACCGGGGAAGGCAAACTGCGTGCCCTTGGTATCCAGCGGAATATCTGGCACCGACAGGTAATTGGTGACACCCTTGCCGATTTGCGTCCACTCCGGGTAGAAAGCGCCGACGGCTGCCACATCGATCAGATAGACATTCTTGACGAAGTCGGCCAGCCCATCGATCCAGCCCTTGATCGCCAACAGGCGTTCCACCGTCAACACCGCCTGCGAGTCGGTGGCCAGCGGATTGGAGACGCCGCCGACTGCCACATTCTGTATGTGTGGTGTCTTGGAGCCGAGAATGGAAACAATCTTGTTGGCATGGCGCTGAATTTCGAGGGCTTGCAGGTAGTGCGCCACCGCCATCAAGTTGACCTCGGGCGAGAGCTTCATCGCCGGATGACCCCAGTAGCCGTTGGTGAAGATACCGAGTTGCCCGCCGTCGACAAAATGCTTGAGCCGCTCATGCACGCGGCGCATTTCGTGTTTGCTGTTGAGGTGCCAGGATGAAAGGCTTTCTCCCAGAATGGAGGTTTTGTCGGGATCGGCTTTGAGTGCCGAAGTCACATCAACCCAGTCAAGTGCTGATAGATGGTAAAAGTGAACGATGGCGTCATGTACCGAGTGCGCCAGAATGATGAGATTGCGGATGTGTTGCGCGTTGAGCGGAATCTCCATCTTCAACGCGTTTTCAACCGCGCGCACCGAGGTGATGGCATGCACCGTGGTGCAGACGCCGCAGATGCGCTGGGTAATGGCCCAGGCGTCGCGCGGGTCACGCCCGAGCAGGATGAGTTCCACGCCACGCCACATCTGGCCCGACGACCAGGCCTTCTGCACCTTGCCGCCATCAATATCGACATCGATGCGCAGGTGGCCTTCGATGCGGGTAATCGGATCAATCGTGATGCGTTTTGACATTTTCTATCTCCAGGATAATTCTAAATTTCGATTCTTGGAATCTCGCGGGACAGACCGCAGTTACACAAAGTGAACCAGCTCTGTCCTCGACTGACTAAATTGCTTGAGCCTCTTCCCGTGGCAACACCGGGAAACGCCGCGTGATGATGATGTAGCCGAGCACTTCGATGGCAAACATTCCAACTGTGACCATGACTTCGGTCAGTGAGGGGAAATAGGTCCAGCCTGAACCGGTGAAATGCCCGTAGCCAATCAGGAAGCCATTGAGCCGAAGCAGGATGCCGCCCAACATGATGGCGATGCCTGCCAGGAACAAGCGCGCCGGATTGCGCCGTGCCACGACATTGCCGATCAGCAAGAAGGGGGCGATAAAGCAGAGGTTTTCCACCCAAAAGGCCAGCGCGACGAGGCTCGGTTTGAAGGCTTCGACCAGTGCGCCACGAATAACCAGATCGCCAAAACGCAGCACCAGATAGACCGCCAGAACTCCGAGCATGATTTTCGACATCGGGTTCAGCAGATGCATCTCTATCTTGCGGCGGTAACTCGCGGCGGCGACGCAGGATTCAAACAGGACCACACCGTAACCGATGATGATGGCGGTAAGCAGGTAAATCAGAGGCACCAGCGGCGTCTGCCAGAGCGGGTTCACCTGCCCGCCCATCACCACCAGCATGGTGCCCAGCGAGGCCTGGTGCATCATCGGCAGAACAACACCCAGTGCGATGAAGAAGAAAAGCATCTTGTTGAGCTTATTCTTGACGTCGCGCATTCCGAGTTTTTCCAGAAAGACCGGCGAAAACTCGATCCACATAACAAAGATGTAAAGCGTGACGCAGGCGGCCACTTCAAACATCACCGAATTGGCATTGATATAACCGGGCCAGAAAATGTGCCAGAAATTCCACCAGCGGCCAAGGTCAACGAAGATCCCGCCACCGGCCAGTGTGTAACCGAAAAGACTGGCCAACAGCGCGGGCCGCACCAGTGGGTGGTACTGCCCTTTGTTGAAAATATAAACCAGTAAGGCCACCGAGAAACCGCCGCAGGCCAGTGCCGAGCCGATCATCACATCGACCACGACCCAGATACCCCAGGAGTAGCCGTCATTGATGTTGGCCACCGTGCTCAAACCAAAAACGAAGCGCACCAGCAGGATGGTCACCATGATGGCGATGAGGACGCCACAAACCAGAGTCACCGCATTGATCAGGCTACCGCCAACAGGTGCCGGTTTTGAATGTTGTTGAGTCATGGTCATTTCCCCCCCGTTCCATGGGCCATTGCATCATCATCTTCGGCGTCATGGACGTTTTTCTTGGCGATGAAACTGAGTGCACCGAGTACGACCAGCGGCATGATCAGGCCACCGTAAAGCGTATGCTGGATTGTTTCGGATGTCGCGGCCGATGATTTGGTTGGCAGGTCGGGCATGCCAACCTTGACAAAGTTGACGGCAGAGAGTTTTAGCACCTGGGTGCCGCCATACTCTTTTTCGCCATACACGTGCTGCAGGTAGTTGGCAACTGGTGCTTCATAACTCTGATCGAGGCCGCCGATCTTGCCGCGCGGATAGCGCGTCACGCTGCCAGGTTTGAGCGCAATGCGCCGCTTGGCTTCGACCAACAAATCAGCGCTCCTGCCATAGAGTGTGGCTCCGGTCGGACAAACCTCTGCACAGGCAGAATAATGCCCGTCCTTGGTGCGATGACGACATAGCTCGCACTTGCCGATCTTGCCGGTCGGCGAGTCGTATTGGTATTTGGGGATGCCAAATGGGCAGGCCACCACGCAATAGCGGCAACCCACGCAGGCATCGGGGTTGTAGGCGACGACGCCGGTGACAGGATCCTTGGTCATGGCCGAGACCGGACAGGCCGACACACAAGACGGATCGGCGCAATGCATACAAGAAGTCTGCATGAAGGCATAGCCGTCCACCTCCGCATCCTTCGTCTTGACGGTGCCATTGCGGTACATCTTGATCAGATTGAAGGTATAGGCCGAAGTATCGAGCGGCGCGTCCCACAGACGATCCGCGGTAGAAAACTCTGGCGGCAGACTGTTGGCCTCCTTGCACGCGCTCAGACAGGCCTTGCAACCGACGCAAAGAGTGGCGTCGTACAGCAGACCCAGTGCATCAGGTGGACGGCTGTAGGTTTCACGCGCACACGCCGGTGGCGCGATCGCCGCCGTGGTGATGGCGGCACCCCCGGCCAGAACCCCTTTTAAAAAGTGACGACGGCTGTCCATGATTACACCTGCGCCGGGTCTTTGGACTTGCCTTCAGCTTTGGCGCGCTCGGCTTCCTCGGCCGCATGTGATAAACCCAGATTGCGCGTCAGCATTACAGCAGCTCCTGCGGTGGCTCCCGCCAGCGCCGCCAGCGCGGCGGCTGAGGCGAAAGAAGCACCCTTGCCCTGCTCTTCGACAATCCGTGCGTACTGTAATGGTGGCGTGACATTGCGCATTGTTGCGACCTGAAAAATTGGCTTGGTAAAGCCAACCCCTTTTTCAGTGCAGCCGATGCACGGGTGGCCACAGCCGACCGGCCAGTTGTTCTCGCCCACATCACCAAACCCTATCGCCGGGCAGTTGGCATAGGTTTCCGGCCCCTTGCAACCGAGCTTGTACAGGCAGTAGCCCTTGCGGTGCCCCTCATCGCCAAACTGCATGGCAAAACGACCGGCATCAAAGTGCGCGCGTCGTTCGCAGTTTTCATGAATCAAGCGCGAATAAGCAAATTTTGGCCGTCCCAATTTGTCCACCTCGGGCAGCTTGCCAAAGGTCAAAAAGTGCACCACGGTGGCCAGAAAGTTATACGGGTTGGGTGGGCAGCCGGGAATCGTCACCACCGGTTTACCCAATACTTCGGCCACGCTGGAGGCACCGGTGGGATTGGGTCCGGTGGAAGGCATGCCGCCCCAGGAAGCACAGGAGCCGATGGCAATCACTGCGGCGGCATCGGCGGCGCATTCCTTGACCAGATCAATCGCCGTGTGGCCACCGATCTTGCAGTAAATACCGTTGTCCTTGACCGGAATGGCGCCCTCGACTACCAACACATATTTGCCTTTGTTGGCCTTCATGGCGTCTTTGCGCGCGGCCTCGGCCTGGTGGCCGGCAGCAGCCATCAAAGTTTCATGGTAGTCCAGAGAAATGACATCGAGAATCAACTTCTCCAGCGTCGGATGCTCGGCCCGCAGGAGCGACTCGGTGCAACCGGTGCATTCCTGGAAGTGCAGCCAGATGACCGAAGGCCGCTTGGCGGTCTCTATTGCTTTGGCGACCGCCGCATCGGCACCCTTGGGCAACCCCAAGGTGACCGCCAGCGTGGCGCAAAACTGCAAATAGTCGCGCCGCGACATGCCCAAGCGCTGCTCGATGCCATGCAAGGCATCGCAGCTCATGTTAAAAATATCGTTCGTGTCGCCCATGTCTGGTCTCCTCGTAAAGTTTGGTCATGCCAGGCCAATCAAGAGGATTAACGCAATTTATGGGCCAACTGAAAACGGCCTGTTTTCGATCAAAAACCAAGGGTTTACCCGAGTTTTTTAGCTCGTAAAAACATTCCATGTGGTTAGTAATTAAACAACTGTATAACCAGCCAAAGTTTCCATTGAATGGACACTGCTCCTCATGAGGGGCAATTCAATTTCAACTCTTGTTGGGACACCATGGAACGAATCACAATTCCAATTGGCACGGCCTTGGCCGCCGAGTTCGACCAACTGATTGCGATTGGTTTTTTCTGGTGGACCGAAGGAGGATCGAACTCCTGACCTCTGCATTGCGAACGCAGCGCTCTCCCATCTGAGCTACCGGCCCCACGAACTACCGTCTGATTCCATTTCCAGTTCAAAGCGATATGTCGTTGCACCTCCTGGCCGCACCTGAAGTGCTGTCTGCGTCGGTGCGCCTAATCTCGCATTGAACTGGAAACGGAATAAGGTGCAGACTTTAACCGATTTCAACCGGTCTCGAAACTCACTCATTTTCAGACGCTGGCGGTGCCAAACACGCTGCGCCACAGTGCCAGCACGGCATCGCGCTGCGGCTGCAAGTTGGGCATGATGGCGTGGGTTGGCTCCTCGTTGAGGCGGGCACGGTGTTGGACCCGGCGCAATTCACGGTAGGCACTGGCGCTGGCGTGGCCAATGCCGGTGGGCAGCAGCCCCAAGGTTTCAGCACGTTCGAGCAAAGCGATGTTGCCCGCGTTGTCCATCATTTTGGGATGCTGCGCCGCGTTGGCCAACACCAGATATTGCAAGGCGAACTCGGCATCAATCATGGCGCCGGGGCTGTATTTGACGTCGAATTGTTCCGCCTTGACCGGGTGCGCAGCGCGCAGGCGTTCGCGCATCGCAATGATCTCAACCTTCAAGGCTGCAGTGTCTCGCACGGCACCGATCACCGCCTGGCGCACCGCATCAAAGCGTTGCCGCAGTGCGTCGTCGCCGAGCACAAAGCGGGCGCGTGTCATGGCCTGGTGCTCCCAGGTCCAGGCGGTGTTGCTGCCGCGCTGCTCCTGGTAGGCGGCATAAGCGTCAAAAGAAGTAACCAGCAAGCCCGAGTTGCCATTGGGTCGCAGCGCGGTATCAATTTCGTACAAATCACCATCACCGGTTTTGACACTGAGCCAATTGATGAGCTTGCGCACCAGGCTGGCATAGACCTCGCTGGCGCGTTCATCGGCATCGTCGTAAACAAAAACGATGTCGAGGTCGCTGCCGTAGCCGAGCTCTTTGCCGCCGAGTTTGCCATAGGCGATGATGGCGAACTGAGGGGTTTCGCGGTGCTTGTTTTTCAGCTGGCTCCAGCACCAGCGGGTAGTCACGCGCAGAATCACTTCGGCCAGTGACGTCAGGTCGTCGGCCACTTGTTCGACCGTCAGCTTGCCTTCCACATCACGTGCCAATGTGCGGAATACTTCGGCGTGGTGAGCCCGGCGCAACAAGTTGAGCACGGATTCTTCGTCGTCTTCACCGGTGCCGATCAACGAGGCACGTCGATAGTCGAGCTCACGCTCAAAATCCAAGGGGCTAAAGCGCTCATCAAGCATGTCGGCGCCGGCGAGTTCGTCGATCACGCCCGGGTGCAGCAACAGGTAGCGTGCCGGCCAGCGTGCGGCTCCGAGCAAGCGCAGTAGCCGCTCATGCACATAGGGGCGCTCAAGCAGTAGGGCCAGATAGTTTTCCCGACGCAGCAAAGGTTCGAGCCAGTCGACCAGCCGCACTGCAGCTGCTTCACCAACCCTGCCCTCATGCAACCATTCGGCAGTGCGCGCAATCAGACGCAGCAGTCGCACGCGCGACTCTTCGCGCAAAGCCAGTACCCGGGGATGCTCGCGCCAGAGCGCTAGGCGCGCAGCAAAAGTCTCTGGCAATTGCGCCAGCAATTCATCAAAACCCGGCGCAGCCGGGGCCAGCTTGTCAGCTCCGCCATTCGCGCCATGGCAGCCCTTGCAGGCCTGGTCTGTGCCGCCCAGCAGCGCGTCAAATTCTTGCGCAACCCCTTCGCGGTAAGCATCGAGCTGGTGCAAAAATGAACGGATGCTGGCAAAACCCAAGCTGGCGGCAATCCACTCCAGATCCGCGTCTTGGGTGGGCAAAATATGAGTCTGTTGATCATCAAGGTATTGAATCCGGTGCTCGAGGCGACGCAGGAAGGTATAAGCCTCAGCCAGCGCATCGGCAGTTTTTTGCGGCATCAGAGCGGCTCTGGCCAGCCGCGCCAGGGCACTCAGAGTCGGACGCGTTCTGAGTTCCGGGAACTGGCCTCCGCGCACCACTTGGAGCAGTTGCACGGTAAATTCAATTTCACGAATACCGCCACGCGAGAGCTTGACATCGTTGGCGCGCTCGGGGTGGCCGTTGCTGCGCTTGATGGCGTGCTCACGAATTTGCCGGTGCAGCGCGCGCAAGGCGTCAAAAACGCTGTAGTCCAGGTAGCGCCTGAAGACGAAGGGCATGACTACCGCACGCAGCGCTTGAGTTGACCCGTCGCTGGCTGCGCCCAGCTTGGCCACCACCCGACTTTTGAGCCAGGCAAAGCGCTCCCACTCACGCCCCTGCACGTGCAGATATTCTTCGAGCGCACCCAGTGATGTGGCGGCAGGCCCGGCGTTGCCGTTGGGGCGCAAGGCCAGATCGACGCGAAAGACAAAGCCGTGCTCAGTGCTGTCGCCAATCAGTGCGTAGATGGCGCGCACCGCTTTGGCAAAGTACTCCTGGTTTGACAGGCGGCCACGTCCCTGGGCGTCGCCGCTGCTGTCGCCGTCCGCCTCAAAGACGTAAATCAGGTCGATGTCGCTCGAAACATTGAGCTCTCGCGCGCCGAGTTTGCCCATGCCAACGACCCAGAGTTGAACGCTCTGACCCGCCGGAGTTCGCGCGATGCCATGACTTTGTTCCAGTGTTTTCTGTACTTCGCAGCAGGCCTGTTTGAGCGCGAACTCGGCCAGATCGGTCATGACTTGAGTCACCTGCGCCAGGGTAAGCTGTTGCTCACAGTCCAACTCCAACAGGCGTTCAAGTACCAATTGCCGGGTGACACGCAAGGCACTGCCCACATCCAGGCCCGAGCTGCGCAGAGCCTCAAATGTCTGCGCCATCGAGACCGGGCTGGGGACGCCCGCCGGCAACAAATGGAGTTGACTCTCATAACGGCGGCGCACACGTTGTCCAAAGCGCGAGTAGGATAACAGCGTGGCTCGGGTCATAATTCTTGTCATAGCTCCTAATTCCAATGATTGAATTGACACACGCACATTCACCCCGGCTAAAAATATTAACCAACCTGGCGCGCTGGACGCTGGGTTTGGTGCTGGTGGCGTGGTTTGTTTTTGGGCTGGCCTGGGGTGCGCTTCAGTGGTTGATTGTGCCGCGAATCGGGGAATTTCGCCCACAGCTCGAAGCACGGGCGACGCAACTGCTGGGGGTACCGGTGCGTATCGGTGCCATCGCGACCCATTCGACCGGCATGATCCCTTCGGTTGAGCTCACTGATGTGCAACTTTTTGATGCGCAGGGTCGAGTAGCCTTGCGGCTACCGCGGGTATTGGCAGCCCTCTCGCCGCGCTCATTGTGGCGATTCGGCTTTGAGCAGCTTTACGTGGATCACCCAACGCTTAACATCCGGCGCGCGCTGGATGGGAAAATTTACGTCGCCGGGCTTGATTTTTCAAAAAATGGTGCTGCCAACGAGGGTGCCACCGACTGGTTTTTTTCGCAAATCGAGTTTGCCATTCATGACGGCAGTATCGAGTGGACAGATGAATTGCGATCGGCCCCGGCGCTGGCACTGAGTCAGGTCGAATTGGTGGTGCGCAACCAGGGGCGTCGGCACAACCTGCGGCTCGATGCCACACCGCCTGCGTCATGGGGTGAGCGCTTCAGTTTACGGGGCATGTTCCAGCAGCCTTTGCTGGCGCGCCACAGCGGTGCCTGGCGGGATTGGCAGGGCCGGCTCTACGGTGCTTTTACACGGGTTGATTTGTCAGAGCTGCGACGTTACAGCGATATCGGTGTCGATCTGCACCAGGGCAATGGCGCACTCACGGCCTGGGCCGACGTGAGCCAGGGCCAGGTGGTGGCAGCGGTGGCCGATATGGCGCTGGCGCAAGTCAGCGTCACTTTGGGCAGTGGTTTGCAAGCCTTGGCGTTGCAGTCCGTTCATGGCCGTTTGGGGGGAAGCCCTCTGGTTAATGGCTTTGAATTTTCAACCCAGGCGCTGACGTTTGACACGGCGGACGGCTTGCACTGGCCGGGTGGCAATGTCAGTGTCAGCTATCTGGGAGCGCAAGGAAAAATGGCGGCGCACGGCGAAATCAAGGCAGACCAGCTCGACCTGGCCGCATTGGCGCAAATAGCGGCTCGTTTGCCGGTTGACGCTGGCGTGCGGGCCGCGTTGCTGGCGTACGCGCCCAAAGGTCGCTTACAGCAGATTGTGGCCAACTGGCAAGGCCCGCTGGCGGCTTTGAGCCAATATCAGGTCAAGGGCCAGGTGAGCCAGCTTGAACTGGCCACCACGGCCAATTCTCCCGGCATTCGAGGTGCCAATGTCGAATTTGATTTCAACCAGTCGAGCGGCCTTGCCAGCATCAGTCTGGTTAACGGTGCGCTGGAGCTGCCCACAATTTTTGACGAGGCGCTAATTCCTGTGACCCAGTTGTCAACGGACGCTAAATGGCAAGTCAAAGGCGAGCGTATTGCGGTGCAGTTACCCAACTTAAAGTTCAGCAATGCCGATGCCCAGGGCGAGGCGCAAATCAAATGGGAGACCAGCGACCCAACAAGCTCCAAGGCCCACGCGCGCTTTCCCGGCGTACTCGATTTGCAGGGTTCCCTCAGCCGTGCCGACGGCACCAGGGTGCATCGTTATCTGCCCTTGATCATCAAGCGGGAAGTGCGTGAGTACGTGCGCGAAGCGATCCAAGCCGGGAGCGCCAACTCGGTCAAGTTCAAGGTCAAGGGTGATCTCAATAACATGCCCTTTACCGACCCCAAACAAGGTGAATTCAGAATTTCTGCCGCTGTTCAGAATGCCACGTTTGCCTATGTACCGGGCAAGCTGCAAACCAGAGACACCTTGCCCTGGCCGGCATTGACGCAACTCAGTGGTGAACTGGTGTTTGAACGCGCCCAGATGCAGGTTCGCGCGGCCAGCGCAACAATGGGGGCCAGCTCAGGCTTGCAGGTCAGCAAGGTCGAAGCGACCATCGCCGACCTGAAACACGCGACGGTGAGCGTCAACGCACAGGTGCACGGCGCACTGGCTGAGGCACTCGGGGTTGTCAACGGCTCGCCGCTGGCGTTGATGACGGGTCAGGCGCTGGGTAGATCGCTGGCCAGTGGCAGTGCCGATTACAAGTTGAAACTAACGCTGCCGATTGCCAGCCTTAACCAATCAACGGTACAGGGCAGTGTGACACTGCTTGGTAATGATATCCAGATCACGTCTGACACACCCAAATTGACACGCTCACGAGGCGTGGTGAATTTTTCCGAAAACGGTTTTTCACTTGTCGGCGGGCAGGCCCGAATGCTGGGCGGTGATGTTCGTTTGGAGGGCGGCTCGCTAGGACTCCCTGCTACCAACGCCAACGCAGCAACACCCTCAATGCTGATCCGCGCCAGTGGCACGGCTTCGGCTGACGGTTTGCGTCAAGCCAAGGAGTTGGGCCTGGTCGCTCGTTTGGCGCAATATGCCAGTGGCAGCACGACTTACACCGCTGCCTTGGCGCTGCGCCGCGGCGAGCCTGAGCTCAGCGTTGTTAGCAATTTGCAGGGTCTTGGCCTGAATTTGCCCGCACCATTCAACAAGAGCGCTGAGGCGATACTGCCTTTTCGTCTTGAAAACGTGTTGCTGCCCGATTCCCTGCCGCCATTGTTGAATGCGCCGCCACGCCGGCAGGATCGGCTCACATTGGAACTCGGGCGGGTCGCCTCGATCATGTATTTACGCGACCTTTCGGAACCTGAACCACGCGTCATGCGCGGTAGCATTGGGATCGGCTTGTCGCCGCAAGAGTCCGCCCCGCCCCCCGATGCCGGGGTGCTGGCCAACCTCAACTTGAGCGTCTTCGACCTGGACGCCTGGCAGCGCGTATTGTCGCAAGTCACTGCAAGCTCCGTGAGCAGCACCACCCCTGGCACCCTGAGTTACTTTCCAAACCGCTTGGCACTGCGCTCGCCGGAGTTGACTTTCGGTGGCCGAAAACTCAATAACGTGGTGGTCGGGGGCTCGCGTGAAGGGCTGCTGTGGCGGGCGAATCTGGACGCCAATGAACTCAATGGTTACCTTGAATACCGTCAGTCTTCGGACTCTGGTGCCGGACGCGTCTATGCCCGACTCGCCCGGTTGAGCATGGCGCAGAGCGCCGCCAACGAAGTCGAAGCATTGCTGAGCGAGCAACCGGCGAGCATTCCGGCACTCGACGTCATGGTGGAAGACTTCGAGTTGCGCGGCAAACGGCTTGGACACTTGGAGGTAGAAGCCATCAACCTGGGTGCTGAGGCAACTGGCGCGCGCGAATGGCGGCTTAACAAACTCAACCTGATCATGCCGGAAGCCGTGCTAAGGGCAAGCGGTAATTGGGCCAGTGTCAACGCCCAGGGCGATGCGCTCGGTTTCACCCCACCCAAGAGCGCGCCGCCGCGTCGGCGCACAGTATTAAATTTCAAACTTGACATTGCCGATAGCGGCGAACTGTTGTCGCGTTTTGGTATGCCGGGCGTGGTTCGAAAAGGGCGGGGCAAGATGGAGGGGCAAGTCGCCTGGCTAGGCTCGCCAATCAACCTGGATTACCCCTCCATGACCGGCGCTTTTACGGTCAATGTTGAAGCCGGACAATTTTTGAAAACCGACCCGGGTATTGCCAAATTGCTGGGGGTGTTGAGCCTGCAAGCCTTGCCGCGACGACTGACGCTCGATTTCAGGGATGTCTTCAGCGACGGCTTTTCTTTTGATTTCCTGCGCGGTGACGTCGGCATTGAGCAGGGCATCGCAAAAACCAATAATCTGCAAATGAAGGGCGTCAATGCCGCCGTGATGATGGAAGGGCAAGCCGATATTGCCAAAGAAACTCAGGACTTAAAGGTTGTGGTGATTCCTGAAATCAATGCTGGGACAGCATCATTGATCGCCTCGGCCATCAATCCGGCGGTCGGCCTGGGCACTTTTTTGGCGCAGTGGTTCCTGCGCCAGCCATTGATTAAATCAGCGACCCAGGAATTTCACATTGATGGCAGTTGGGCTGACCCAAAAATCACCAAGCTGCAACGTCAACCGTGAGCGCGAAACAGGGTTCACCAGACAATCAACAACAAAGCCAGCGCGGCGACGGCCTTAAGCAAGAATAAACGCATGAACCGACATTTGTGGACCGTGTTGAGTGGTTTGATGGCAGGACTGTTGCTGGCCTGCGGCAGTGCGCCAGTGTCGGCACCCGTTGTTGAAGTACAGCCTTCAACCGTGACCGGGCCTTCACGTCAAGGCGAATCAACCGACGACACCGCCGTTTTACCAGAGCCCATTATGCGAGCCAAAAGCCGGTGGATTCCCGTACGCTGGGCGGCGCTGCCGGGCTTCGAAGATGACACCCTGTTTGAGGCCTGGAATGCCTGGCTGAAAAGTTGTGCGCGACCGGGCCCGGTATTTGCGAAGCTATGCAGCGAAGTGCGGCGCTTGAGCATTGGCAGCGCCGAAGAACAGCGCACCTGGCTTTTGCAACGGCTGCAACCTTACCGGGTAGAAGATTTATCAGGCAATGACAACGGGCTGTTGACCGCTTATTTCGAACCCGTGCTGGAAGCCATGCGTACCGCCAGCGTAAACTTTACGGTACCTTTATACCGACCACCGAGCGGTCTGACGCAACGCCAACCCTGGTACACCCGCCGGGAGATCGATACCTCGGCAGTGGCGCAGGCGGCGCTCCATGGGCATGAAATTGCGTTTCTGGCAAACCCGATCGACGCCCTGATATTGCAGATCCAGGGTTCCGGACGTTTGCGAATCACCGAAGCTGACGGCAGCCAGGTTTGGGTGCGCTTGGCTTACGCCGCCTCCAACGAGCAACCGTATCAGAGTGTGGGCCGCTGGCTGCTTGACCAAGGCGCGCTACGGGATGCTTCCTGGCCTGCCATCAAGTCCTGGGCGACGCAGAACCCGCTGCGCATCAATGAGATGCTATGGAGCAATCCACGCACCGTTTTCTTCCGGGAAGAGCGCCTGCCAGATCGGGATGCCGATTCGGGGCCCAGGGGCGCGCAGGGTGTAGCACTGACACCGGGGCGCTCGATTGCGGTGGATCCCCTGAGCATTCCTTTTGGAACACCCGTATGGTTGGCCTCCAGTGGCCCCAACGTCAAGTTGCAAAAGCTGGTGCTGGCGCAGGACACTGGCAGCGCCATTGTGGGCGCGGTGCGGGCCGATTATTTTGTTGGTTTGGGAGCGGCGGCGGCCGATTTTGCAGGTCGTCTCAAGCAGCCGTTGCATCTTTGGGTATTGTGGCCAAAGTAAAAAAATTGTGAAAGTATGAAAATTGACGCATAATGCGCCGGTATTGCCGAAAATCGGTTGTACAAGTTTGCGGTGTTTAGTCAGTTTCGCGTCTGCTTTAAGTCTTCATTCGTTTGTTGATTGCGTGGTAATAGCGGTTATAGACTCCATCGCGTTTTGAGTCATTTTGAGGAGTCCTTTTATGGGCAACAAACTTTACGTGGGCAATCTGCCCTACACATTCCGTGATGAAGACCTGCAGCAAGCTTTTGCCGCACACGGCACCGTCACCAGCGCCAAAGTCATGATGGAACGTGACACCGGCCGTTCCAAAGGCTTCGGCTTTGTGGAAATGGGTAGCGACGCTGAAGCACAAGCAGCCATTGCCGGTATGAACGGCCAACAATACGGTGGTCGCGGCCTCGTGGTCAACGAAGCCCGTCCCATGGAAGCACGCCCTCCACGCACTGGCGGCGGCTTCGGTGGTGGCGCTGGCGGCGGCCGTAGTGGTGGCGGCGGTTACGGCGGCGGCGCTGGCGGTGGCGGCGGTTACGGCGGCGGCGCTGGCGGCGGTCGTAGCGGTGGCGGCGGTTACGGCGGTGGCGCTGGCGGCGGTCGTAGCAGTTACTAAGCCTTTGATTGACTGCGAGTCAATCAAAAACAAAGGGGCCCTTGTGGCCCCTTTCTCATTTCAGCTCGGGCAGCAGCAAACCTTTGACATGCCCTTTGAGCAACAGCACATGACCGGGCTTGTCAAAGTCCATCGTGTCGGCCGAAAAGCGATCTTTGCCCCTTATCATCTCTACCGGCTGATGCGACTGGATACGCTCGGTCAGCATGAACGCATGTAAATATTCACTGCGAAATTCCAGCTCAGGTTCCGTTTGTCCGTTCTGACTCAGCGCCGCTGCGCGCACCACCCGTGCCTTGCCAAACAACTGCACCTCGGAGGCATCACTATTGATCAAGGCCTGGCTGGCAGTCGCGACAGACAGTTGGCCTTCTGGATTAAATGAACGAATCCGCACAAGGTCAATTTCCAGCGTATCGGTGTCCGGGTAATGACGTGCATCGGTACCTGCCACTTCGCTTTTAAGACGGCCAGTCGCATCAAACGTTTTGACAGAAAATTTGCGCATGAGGTAGTCAGGATCATGCCGTGGCGCCGGCTCTTGTTGAGCCGGCGCCAACAGGGGCGTACTTCGAACCAACCAATAAGTCCCGAGCGCCAGTAGGCCCATGAGAATGACAGGCAGATACAGCGACAAGCGCTCCCAAATAGTGCGCAGCAACTTGCTCACTTCGTACTTTTTTCCAGTAGATCAGCGTACTGTCCACCTGCCGTCAGCAACAAATCACAACATTCCCTGACAGCCCCAGCGCCGCCCTTGGCTTGGGTTACATAGTGTGAAATCGCCTTCACCTCAACATGGGCGTTGCACGGCGCACAGGCCAAAGCACAGCGTCGCATCACAGACAGGTCGGGCCAGTCGTCACCCATCGCAGCAGCTTGCTCCCAGGCAAGACCCAAAGCCTTCAGGGTCTGCTCGGCCACCGCCAGTTTGTCTTCAATGCCGTAATGCCCTTGTTTAATTCCCAACTCCGCCAGACGCAAGCGCAGCGCTTTGGCGTCGCGCCCGGTAATGATCACCGGGGTGATGTCTGCTTGCTGCAGCAGCTTGAGGCCATGGCCGTCGAGCGTATTGAACCGCTTGATCTCTTCGCCAGTTGACGTGTAGTACAGGCCGCCGTCAGTCAGCACGCCATCGACATCAAAAAAAACGACACGGATGCCCTGCGCCTTAAGCAGCAGTTCAGGCGGAAAGGCAAGAACTGGTTTCGTCATATCACCTTGGCACGCATCAGGTCGTTGCTATTGAGCGCACCGCACAGGTGCCCCGCCTCATCCAGCACCAGGACGCTGGTAATGCGATGCAGTTCCATCAGTTCGGCGGCATCCACTGCCAAAGCGTCGCTGGCGATGGTTGTGGGGTTGGGGTGCATCACTTGTTTTGCGGTGGTGCCGCGCAAGTCAATTCCCCTCTCAACCAAACGGCGCAAGTCGCCATCGGTAAAAATTCCAAGTACTTTGGCGTGGTCATCAACCACTGCCGTGGCACCGAGTCCCTTAGCGCTCATCTCCCTCATCAATTCGCTGAAACTGGCCTGCGCCATGACCTTGGGGACAGCATCACCGCTACGCATAACGTCACTGACATGGGTGAGCAGCTTGCGCCCAAGCGCGCCACCCGGATGCGAACGGGCAAAATCCTCTTCCTTGAAACCGCGCGCATCGAGCAACGCTACCGCCAATGCGTCACCCAATGCAAGTTGCGCCGTGGTGCTGGCAGTGGGTGCCAGATTCAAGGGACAAGCTTCTTTTTCGACACCACAATTAAGAAACACATCGGCATGACGAGACAAGGTTGATTCAGCGTTGCCGGTCATGGCGATCAGGGGAACTCCCAGGCGCTTCAGGACTGGCAGGATCGCTATAAGTTCCTCGGTTTCGCCGCTGTTTGAAATCGCCAGCACCAGATCGACCGATTTGATCATGCCAAGGTCGCCATGACTGGCTTCGCCGGGATGCACGAACATAGCAGGCGTCCCGGTAGAGGCCAGCGTGGCTGCCATCTTGCGCCCGACGTGACCGCTTTTACCCATTCCCATCACGACGACGCGGCCCCTCACCTGCAACATCATTTCAACCCCGCGGGCAAATGCATGGCCAAGGTGCTGCTTCAAGCCCAGCACCGCAGCCGCTTCAATATCAAGGGTTTCCCGTGCCAAGTGGATCGCCTGTTGCGCGTGAAAAACCCGCTCCGGTGTGTATTGAAGTGTCATGGCAATATTTTATCGGTGTGCGCGCCCTTGTTAGTATCTGTCCATGAGCCCGTTTGAACTCACTCTTGTTTATCTGCTAGCCGCCGTGTTGGGAGTGGTGGCTTCCCGCCTGCTCAAGCTGCCACCGATGCTGGGCTATCTGGTGGTGGGTATGCTGATCGGGCCGCACGCACTGGCTTTCGCCAAGAACGCCGAGGGGGTCCGTCATCTGGGTGAATTTGGGGTCGTTTTTTTGATGTTTGTCATTGGGCTGGAGTTCAATCTGCCCAAGCTACGCGCTATGCGCCATCATGTATTCGGACTGGGTTTTTTTCAAGTTGTATTGACGATGCTGGCTGCCACTCTGGCGGTCTTGGGTATAGCACGCATGGCACCATCGCTGTGGGGTGTGAGCTGGCAGATGGCGTTGGCCTTGTCGGGTGCGTTTGCGATGAGCAGCACGGCCATCGTGGTCAAGCTGATGACCGAGCGTTTGGAGGTGGAGTCGGAGCATGGCAAGCGCATTATGGGTGTCTTGCTGTTTCAGGACTTGGCCGTCGTCCCTCTGTTGGTATTGATCCCGGCGTTGGGGGCTTCGGCAGAGCAACTATTAGAAACCCTGGCGTTGGCCAGCTTCAAGGCGATCGTAGTGATAACCCTATTGCTGGTCGGGGGTCAGCGTGTCATGCGTTGGTGGCTGAATTTGGTGGCTCGGCGCAAAAGCGAAGAACTGTTCGTGCTGAACTTGCTGCTTGTCACCTTGGGGTTGGCCTGGTTGACCGAGTTGGCCGGTTTGAGCCTGGCGCTGGGTGCCTTTATTGCCGGCATGCTGATTTCCGAAACCCAGTACAAACAGCAGGTGGAAACCGATATACGGCCCTTTCACGATGTCTTACTCGGTCTATTTTTTATCAGCATCGGAATGCTGCTGGACTGGCAACTGGTATGGCAGCATTGGTCTCTGGTGCTGGTGCTGGTCACCTTGCCGGTGTTGTTCAAAGCGGCGCTGACAACCTTGTTGGCGCGTGCGTTGGGCGCCACCACGGGGGTGGCGTTGCGCACCGGGCTCTACCTGGCGCAAGCCGGCGAATTCGGGTTTGTGCTGCTGGCGTTGGCGCAGAACAGTACCCTGGTGCCGGCTGCCTTGCTCAACCCGATACTGGCAAGCATGGTGCTCTCGATGCTGGCGACGCCCTTCATCATTACCTACAGCAACGCCATTGTGTTGAGGCTGGTCAGCAGCGAGTGGCTGCAACAATCGCTCCAGATGACCAGCATCGCGCGGCGCTCCATCAATGCCAACAAGCATGTGATCATTTGCGGCTATGGCCGTTGCGGTCAAAATCTGGCGCGTATATTGGAGCAGGAAGGCATTGCCCACATCGCACTCGATCTCGACCCCGACCGGGTACGCCAAGCCAGCGTTGCCGGAGATTCTGTGGTCTTTGGGGATGCGACCCGGCTGCAAACTTTAATGGCAGCCGGGCTGGCGCGTGCCAGCGCGGTAGTCATCACCTACCTCGAAGTACCCAGTGCCATGAAGGTGCTGGCGCATGCCCGCGCCCACGCACCCCAAGTTCCGGTGATTGTGCGCACCTATGATGACCATGCGCTTGAAACGCTACGCGAGGCCGGTGCCACCGAGGTAGTGCCAGAGGCGATTGAAGGTTCACTGATGCTGGCCAGCCACGCCCTGGCCTTGGTGGGGGTACCGCTGCGGCGGGTGATTCGAATCGTACGCGACCAGCGCGACGCCCGCTACAACCTGTTGCGCGGATTCTTTCACGGCAGCGACGACGACTCAAGCGATGAGCTACAGCAAGAACGGCTGGCGACGCTGACTTTGGCATCGGGAGCCAGGTCGATTGGTCAAGCGCTTGACCATCTTGCGCTTGAAGCCATCGGTGTTCGCGTCGTCAGCCTGCGCCGCAGCAACGGCAAGGTGGTGGTGCTGGCACCAGTACCCCAGCTTGAAGCGGGTGATACGCTGGTACTTTCGGGTAAAGTTGAAACACTTGCCCTGGCTGAAGACAAATTGCTTAGAAGTTGAGCGCTGCCTCCAATCGTGAATCCGCAGCGATGCACAATACAGACACAAACTTCAACCCAATGACCCATGCAAAATCTTAGTGTCAACCAATATCTCAGAAGTCACATCCGCACTGTGCCGGATTGGCCAACGCCAGGGGTGCAGTTTCGCGACATCACACCGTTGTTGCAAAACGCCAAAGTCTTTCGGGTGCTGATCGATGCCTTTGTGCAGCGCTACATGGAGCCCTCCATGCGGCCCCATGTGGTGGCTGGACTGGATGCACGGGGTTTCATTTTGGGCTCGGTGATCGCTTACGAATTAAATGTCGGATTCGTGCCAATTCGCAAAAAAGGCAAACTACCCTTCACCACCGTCGCAGAAACTTACGAGTTGGAGTATGGCAGCGCCACGGTCGAGTTGCACACCGACGCCGTCGAGCCGGGTCAAAAAGTGCTGCTGATTGATGATTTGATCGCTACCGGTGGCACCATGATGGCCGGCAAGAAGTTGCTCGAAAAGTTGGGCGCACAAGTGATGGAAGGCGCAGCAATTGTCGATCTGCCCGAGCTCGGTGGCTCCGACAAACTCAGGGCCTCGGGTTTGCCGCTGTTCACCTTGCTCGATTTCGCCGATCACTGAGACAACCGAACTATTTTCCAATACAAAATTTGGAAAATATTTCCCCCAGTAAATCGTCTGAAGTAAATTCACCGGTAATTGCGTTGAGCGCATTTTGAGCCAGCCGCAGCTCTTCAGCCACCAGGTCGAGAGCCGGTGTTTTGACCGCCAGGTGCTCACTGGCACTCAGCAAATGACCAACCACCCGGTGCAAGGCCTGAAGCTGGCGCTCACGGGCAATAAAGACGCCCTCAGATGCCGCTTGCCAGCCCGCAGCTTGCAGGAGTTGCTGGCGTAAAACAGGCAGACCCGCGCCAGTTATAGCCGAAATATTCAAGCCCGCAGCTTGCTCTTTGAGTGACACTGCATCAAGCTTGTTCCAAACGTCGATAACGGGCACCGTCGCGGGCATGCACAAGACAATAGTCTTGGCGATTTCTTCATCATCAGCGCGGTAATTCATGGCGTTTTGCCGTGTCAAATCGTGCAAAAACAAAACTGCATCGGCAGTTCTGACGGCTTCCCAACTGTGGGCGATGCCTATTTTTTCGATTTCATCCTCACTGTGTCGCAAACCGGCAGTATCAATCACATGCACTGGCACGCCTTCAATCTGGATGGTTTGTTGCACTTTATCGCGCGTGGTGCCGGCAATCGGCGTGACGATTGCCAGCTCGGCCTGCGCCAGCGCATTGAGCAGGGAAGATTTGCCAACATTGGGCTGGCCGACAATCACCACCTTGATGCCTTCGCGCAAGAGCGCGCCTTGGCGCGCTCTTAGCAAAACGCTTTGAACGCTTTGCTGTATCTTTGACAATTGCCCCTGGGCGTCGGCCTGACGCAGGAAGTCAACTTCTTCCTCGGGAAAATCGAGTGTGGCCTCGACCAGCATACGCAGATGAATCAACGCATCGCGCAGCGTATGGATTTCTTTGGAAAACGCGCCTGACATTGAACGACTGGCGCTGCGCGCTGCCGCCTCGGTACTGGCATCAATCAAATCGGCAATCGCCTCGGCCTGGGCCAGATCAATCTTGTTGTTGAGAAAAGCACGCTCGGAGAACTCACCCGGCAACGCGAGGCGCAAACCGGCCAATCGCGGCATTTGAGTGAGCGGATCAAGCTCGGCCCCGGCCTGCAAGCAACGTGCCAATAGAAGCTGTAGCACGACCGCACCGCCGTGGGCCTGAAGCTCGAGCACATCCTCACCGGTAAAAGAGTGCGGTGCCGGAAAATAAATTGCCAAGCCCCGGTCAATCGCCAGTCCGGTTTGGTCAAGAAACGGGGTGTAAGTCGCTTCACGCGCTGTCAGCGACCGCCCACAAATGGCCGCAATCAGCGAGGCCAGCCCCTTGCCGCTGATTCGCACAATACCAACGGCACCCCGCCCCGAGGCGGTGGCGATGGCAGCAATGGGATCCAGGCGACCTGCCAACATCAAGGCGCAATCTCAGCAAAAAACCGGCACCAGCATCACGGCACCTCAAGCCTCAGCTTAAAACTTGGGAAAGTGGAACTGAGGCGGCACACCCAAGCGGGTATTGATGATCCACTGTTGCGTAATGGACAGAACATTGTTTGTAATCCAGTACAAGACCAGACCTGCCGGGAAGAAGAAGAACATCACACTGAACGCCAGCGGCATGAACCACATCATCTTGGCCTGCATCGGGTCTGGCGGCGCTGGATTGAGGGAAGTTTGCAACACGGTGGTCAAGGTCATGACCAGCGGCAATATATAAAACGGATCGGGTGACGATAAATCATGAATCCACATTATCCAGGGCGCATTGCGCATTTCGACAGTAGCGAGCAATACCCAATACAGGGCAATGAACACCGGGATCTGAACCATAATCGGGAAACAGCCGCCCATCGGGTTAACTTTTTCTTCGCGGTAAATGCGCATCATCTCCTGCTGGATCTGCTTCGGATTGTCCTTGAACCGTTCCCGCATCTCCGTGACTTTCGGGTTGACCGACTTCATCTTCGCCATGCTGGCATAGGCCTTGGCATTGAGCCAATAAAAAGCCGCTTTCAGCAACAACACCAAGGCCATGATCGACCAGCCCCAGTTGCCAATGTAACTCTCCAACTTCTCGAGCAGCCAGTACAAGGGCTTGGCCAGGATGGTGAGCCACCCGTAGTCCTTCACCAGTTCCAGGCCCGGGGTCAGAGACTCAAGTACGTTTTCTTCCTGCGGTCCGACGAACAATTTAGCCTCCACCGTTTTACTGCGTCCCGGAGCAATATTGTCGATGGGAGTGATCATGCCGACCGCATACAGATTGGTATCGACCTTGCGCACGAACAGATCGCGTTTGATGCCGTCACCCAGCAGCCAGGCGCTGACAAAATAATGCTGCACCATGGCGACGTAACCATTTTGGGCCGTTTTTTCGACATCAACATTGTCCTTGTCGATGTTCTTGAAATCAATTTTCTGGTATTTTTTGGCATCGGTGTAAATCGCCGGGCCGGTAAAGGTGGAGTAGGAAGAAGACTCTCCCAGCGGTTTGTTGCCATCGCGCACTAATTGCAGGTACAACTGCGGCGACACCGCAGCCGCACCCACGTTAACCACCTCCTGCTTGACGGCAATAGCATACGAGCCGCGGGTCAAGGTGTAGGTTTTGACCAGTTTGACGCCACCGAGTTCGGGCGATTCGAACCGGAGCACCAGTTCTTTGCTATCGGCTTTCAAAGTGCGCTCGCCCGGCACCAGCGTCATGAGCGTCTTGTGGTTAGGAAAAACCCCGCCTGCGGCACCAGCGATCAAACCCGTTTGCGCTGTGTAGATGTAATCCTTGCGGTTGTCAAGCAAAACAAAAGCTTTGGTTTTATCCGCCTTGTCGAGGTGCTTAAGCAGTTCAGTTCGAACCAGCGAACCGCCTTCGGTATCAAACGTTGCCTTGAAAACATCCGTCGTCACCACAACGCGCTCCCGCGCCGCAGCCGGAGCCAGTGCAACAGGCGCCACAGGGGTTGCAGCCCCTGGAACCTGTGCTGCAGCCGCTACGGTACTGGCCGCAGGTACGCCGGTTGGAACACTCGACGGCGCCGCTGACGGCGCGGGTGCCACAACCGTTTTGGTTGAACTGGCAAAAAAGGTGGCTTTGTGGCCGTTATAAATCTGCCACTGGTCCCATAACAAAACCATGGAAAAGCCAAAAATCACCCACAGAATGGTGCGACGAATATCGTTCATGAAGACTTCTTTGGAGTGGATGAGGAAATCAAATGTGTAAACAATGGGGACTTGAACCGTGGTTTTTCACTGGGTACCGGATCGAAGCCGCCGCCACACCATGGGTGGCAACGCACCAGCCGCGTCAACGTCAAATAGCTGCCCGCCGCCGCGCCATGCATCTGCAAAGCTTGCAACGAATAGGCTGAGCAAGTTGGCTCAAAACGGCAGGATGAGCCCAAACACGGGCTCAACAACAAGCGGTAGCCCTTGACTAGGTTGATCAACCAGGTTTTGATCATGTTGCCCCATCCAATCGAGCGTGTGCTACAGGTTGCACCGTTGCCTTTGCAAACAAACCTTGCAACTCCTGGCGCACCGCCGCCCGAAGAAGCGTGGAAGCGGCACTGAAAAATTGAGTACGATCAAAAGCGGCGCGCAAACGCACAACGTGGGCAGCCACTGGCAGCGCTGACTCGAAATAGTTGCTCACAGCGTAAATCTCGCGTTTGATGGCATTGCGTGTGACGGCTCGTTTGGCCCAGCGTTTGGGCACCATGGCACCCAACCACACCTGTCGTTGTGCAAAAAGTGGCTGTACCGACGCCGCCCTGCGCTGCAGATCGTCAGGCCTGGTTGTCGGTGCATCAAGCGCGGCACGGTGCAGTGCAAAATGAGGCGTACGGGCCACGGTACCGCCCGACAATACAGCCTGAAACTGATCTCGCGTCTTGAGTCGTTGCAATTTAAAATGACACCAAACTGCAAATCAGTTGCGCACGATCCGGGTAGCCAGCATCAAACCGCCAAACGTTTGCGGCCTTTGGCGCGGCGAGCGTTGATCACAGCACGACCGCCACGGGTTTTCATGCGAACCAGAAAACCGTGAGTACGGGCGCGTTTAATCTTGGAGGGTTGGTAAGTGCGTTTCATTTTGAAAATCCTAAAGGGCTCAATGACGGCCCGCAAATTTTAAGAAATGGGTGGGCCGTTGTTTTATCTCCTCTGACACAATCAGAGGAACCGGTGATTATCGCAAACTTTTGTTTTTCCTGAAAAATGCAAATTTGTCTGCCCTGTGTCAGTCTGGAAACTGATAATTCGCGAGTTTTCCCACCTTGTGGATAAATTCTTGATAAATTACAATCCAATCTTCCGTAATTTGCAATTATCCACACCAGCCCACGACCATATGACAGAGGGACAATATGCCAAACAGCCTGGTTTCCTAAGTGCCGACGCCGGGGCAAGCCTGTGGCAAACTTGCGTCGATCAATTGGCGCAAGAACTTCCGGAGCAACAGTTCAACACCTGGATCAAACCGCTGTCGGCACAGATCACAGATGACCTCTCGATGGTCACCATCTATGTTGCCAACCGGTTCAAACTGGACTGGATCAGGGCGCAATACAGCAAACACATTGCCACCCTGCTGGAGAAATTTTCCGGGCAAGCCATTCAACTTGAGCTGGCACTTGCGCCACGCGAAGTCGCCGCCAAGAATCAATTAACGCAGCGTTCAGTTGAATCCATCTCGATGGAAGACACGGTCGAATTGGGGGCTGAACAAAGCCCAGGTAGCCTCAAAAGCCGGCTCAATACCGCACTGAATTTTGACACCCTGATCGAGGGCACCGCCAATCGCATGGCGCGCGCTGCGGCGATGCACGTCGCTGGCATGCCGGGCCACCTTTACAACCCGCTATTCATCTACGGCGGCGTCGGTTTGGGCAAAACCCACTTGATGCACGCTGTCGGTAACCAGCTATTGACCGAACGGCCGTTGGCCAAAGTTCTCTACATCCATGCTGAGCAGTTTGTATCGGATGTAGTCAAGTCTTACCAACGTAAAACTTTTGACGAATTCAAGGAACGCTATCACTCGCTGGATTTGCTGTTGATTGATGATGTCCAGTTTTTGGCCAACAAGGACCGCACCCAAGAAGAATTTTTTAATGCCTTCGAGGCGCTTCTGGCCAAAAAATCGCACATCGTAATGACCAGTGACACCTACCCCAAGGGTTTAACCGACATCCACGAGCGGCTGGTGTCGCGCTTTGATTCTGGCTTGACCGTCGCCATCGAACCCCCCGAACTTGAAATGCGGGTTGCTATCCTGATCAACAAAGCCAGGGTTGAAGGTATCGTTATGCCGGAGGAAGTAGCGTTTTTCGTAGCCAAAAATGTACGCTCCAACGTACGTGAACTCGAAGGCGCGCTGCGCAAAATCCTGGCCTATTCCCGTTTTAATCAAAAAGAAATCTCAATTTTGCTGGCGCGTGAAGCGCTGCGCGATCTGCTGTCAATTCAAAACCGTCAGATTTCGATTGAAAACATCCAAAAAACGGTGGCCGACTACTACAAAATTAAAATTGCTGACATGTACTCCAAAAAACGACCGGCCAGCATTGCGCGTCCACGTCAGATTGCCATGTACCTGGCCAAGGAATTGACCCAGAAAAGCCTGCCCGAAATTGGTGAATTGTTTGGTGGGCGCGACCATACGACGGTCCTTCATGCAGTGCGCAAGATAGGTGGCGAGCGCCAGCAAATGACCGAGCTGAACCAGCAACTTCACGTGCTGGAACAGACGCTCAAAGGTTGATAACAAGCAATGGAAGCGAGAATAGCAAAACTAATTCATTGCATACGCTGCTGATTTCCAGTTGGAACTATTTAACAAGAGGTTGACATGATCGTCCTGAAAGCCACACAAGATAAAGTTTTATCGGTATTGCAAGCGGTCGCAGGTATCGTCGAGCGTCGACACACCTTGCCGATTCTGGCCAATGTGTTGATTCGCAAGACCGGCACCACGCTGCAACTCACTACCAGTGATCTTGAGATTCAGATTCGAACCACCGCAGAACTGGGTGGTGATGAAGCTGATTTCACCACCACAGTAGGGGCGCGCAAATTGATCGATATTTTGCGCACCATGCCGACGGATCAAACGGTATCGCTCGAATCAAGTGCCGCCAAGCTGATCCTCAAGGGCGGCAAAAGCAAGTTCACGCTACAGACCATGGCTGCGGAAGACTTTCCGCTGGTACAGGAGGCAGCCAACTTCGGTCCCGTCTTCAGTGTGCCGCAAAAAGCGCTAAAAGATCTGCTGAACCAGGTGTCGTTCGCCATGGCCGTGCATGACATCCGCTATTATCTCAACGGCATCTTGTTCGTCGCTGAAGGCAAGCAGCTCAGCCTGGTGGCCACCGATGGCCACCGACTCGCCTTCGCCTCGGCCACGCTCGACGCTGAGGTGCCCAAGCAAGAAGTAATCTTGCCACGCAAAACCGTCATTGAGCTGCAGCGCTTGCTCTCCGACACCGAGGGCGCCATTGAAATGCAGTTTGCCAACAATCAGGCCAAGTTCAGCTTCGGCGGCATGGAGTTTGTCACCAAACTGGTCGAAGGCAAGTTTCCCGACTACAACCGCGTGATCCCCAAAAACCACCAAAACAGCATCACGCTCGGCCGTGTAGCGCTGCTGGCAACCTTGCAGCGCACCGCTATTTTGACCAGTGACAAGTTCAAGGGTGTGCGTTTGAACATCGACCCGGGCACTCTGCGGGTGGCCTCCAACAACGCCGAACAGGAAGAAGCAGTCGATGAGCTCGATATTGACTACAGCGGAGATAGTATCGAGATCGGTTTCAACGTAACCTATCTCATTGATGCGTTGACCAACATGCCCCAGGAAATGGTCAAGCTCGAACTCTCCGACGGCAACAGCTCAGCCCTGTTCACCATTCCTGATAACGCCACCTTCAAGTATGTGGTGATGCCGATGCGCATCTGAAACCTTGCGGGACAGCCCGAAGTTACATACCAACGACCTTGCGGGACAGACCGAAGTTACACACAGTGAACAAGCTCTGTCCTCAACTGATCGTCAGATGTTGGATGTTCACAAGCTCTGTCCCCAACTGATTAGAAAGACCCCATGACCGAAGAAAACCAGCCAGTTCCAACACCCGAAAACAGCGAGGAAGGCGTTCATACCGGCGAAGGAAGCAGCGACAGTTCCAATTTTCAGCCCATCATTGACGCGCACCAGGCCGGCGCGTCCGAGGCCTATGGCGAAGGTTCGATTCAAATTCTGGAAGGTCTCGAAGCGGTGCGCAAACGCCCCGGCATGTACATTGGCGACACCTCGGATGGCACCGGCCTGCACCACTTGGTGTTTGAAGTGGTGGACAACTCGATCGACGAGTCGCTGGCGGGGCACTGCGACGATATTCTGGTCACCATTCACACTGACAACTCGGTCAGCGTTGTCGATAACGGGCGCGGCATTCCAACCGGCGTCAAGATGGACGACAAGCACGAGCCCAAGCGCAGTGCGGCCGAGATCGCACTGACCGAACTGCACGCGGGCGGCAAGTTCAACCAGAACAGCTACAAAGTCTCGGGCGGCCTGCACGGCGTGGGCGTTAGTTGCGTCAATGCCTTGTCCAAAATGCTGCGCTTGACCGTGCGCCGCGATGGCAAAGTCCATGTGCTGGAGTTTTCCAGGGGTTTTGTGCAAAACCGTGTCACACAAATGGTGGACGGCGTAGAAGTTTCCCCGATGAAGATGACTGGCGAGACCGAGAAACGCGGCACCGAGGTGCACTTTTTGCCGGACACCGGCATCTTCCAGCAAAACAATGATTTTCACTATGACATTTTGAGCAAGCGTCTGCGTGAGCTGAGCTTTTTGAACAATGGCGTCCGAATTCGTTTAAAAGACGAACGCACCGGCAAGGAAGACGACTTTTCAGGTGCTGGTGGCGTGCGCGGATTTGTGAACTTCATCAACAAAGGCAAGACCGTTCTCAACCCCAATGTTTTTCATGCCTTGGGTGATCGCCAGAGCGACCAGAACACCAATATCGGTGTCGAAGTTGCGATGCAATGGAACAGCGGCTATAACGAACAAGTGCTGTGTTTCACCAACAACATTCCCCAGCGCGACGGCGGCACCCACTTGACCGGCCTGCGCGCGGGCATGACGCGGGTCATCAACAAATACATCGATGACAGCGAGTTGGCCAAAAAGGCCAAGGTGGAAGTTACCGGCGACGATATGCGCGAAGGACTGACCTGTGTTCTCTCAGTTAAAGTGCCCGAGCCCAAGTTCAGCAGCCAGACCAAAGACAAGCTGGTCAGTAGTGAGGTTCGCGGCCCGGTTGAAGATATCGTCAGCAAGCTGCTCTACGACTACCTGCAAGAGCGCCCAGCCGACGCCAAGATCATCGTTGGCAAGATCATCGAGGCTGCCCGTGCCCGCGAAGCGGCGCGCAAGGCGCGCGACATGACCCGGCGCAAGGGCGTGCTCGACGGCATGGGGCTGCCTGGCAAGCTGGCCGATTGCCAGGAGAAAGACCCGGCGTTGTGCGAAATTTACATCGTCGAGGGTGATTCCGCCGGTGGATCGGCCAAGCAAGGGCGCGACCGCAAATTCCAGGCCATCCTGCCGCTACGTGGCAAGATTTTGAATGTGGAGAAGGCGCGCTACGAAAAACTTCTCACCAGCAACGAGATTTTGACCTTGATCACCGCACTTGGAACCGGCATCGGCCGGGCTGGCGGCAGCACCGGCAATGATGATTTCAACGTTGCCAAATTGCGCTACCACCGCATCATCATCATGACCGATGCCGACGTTGACGGCGCCCACATCTGTACGCTTTTGCTGACCTTCTTTTACCGCCAGATGCCAGAATTGGTAGAGCGCGGTCACATTTATATTGCCCAGCCACCGTTGTACAAAGTGAAAGCCGGCAAAGAAGAACTCTACCTCAAAGATGGCGCTGAACTCGACAGTTTTCTGCTGCGCATTGCGTTGGTCAATGCCAGTGTCATTACCGCTGGCGAGAACGGTACCACGCTCACGGGCGAGACCCTGGCCGAGCTGGCGCGCAAGCATCAAGTGGCACAAGCCGTGATTGCCCGGTTGCGCAACTTCATGGATGCCGAGGCCCTGCGTTCGCTGGCCGACGGTGTAGCGCTGAACCTCGATAGCGTCCCTGATGCTGAAATTTCTGCGGCGGCGCTGCAAGCCAAGCTACCTGACGCCGAAGTGGTGGGTGAATTTGACGTGACGAGCGACAAGCCGATTTTGCGGATCAGCCGACGCCTGCACGGCAATGTCAAGAGCAGCGTGCTGACCCAGGACTTTGTCCACGGTGCCGACTACGCCGCACTGGCCGATGCTGCCAACACCTTCAAGGGTTTGCTCGGCGCAGGGGCCAAAGTGATACGCGGCGAAGGCGAACGGCAAAAAGAAGAAAAAGTGAGCGACTTCCGCGAGGCCATGACTTGGCTGATCGCCCAGGCCGAACACGCCACCGCGCGCCAGCGCTACAAAGGCCTGGGTGAGATGAACCCGGCCCAACTGTGGGAGACCACCATGGATCCAACCGTGCGCCGTCTGTTGCGGGTGCAGATCGACGACGCGATTGAAACTGACCGCGTGTTCACCATGTTGATGGGAGACGAAGTCGAGCCACGCCGTGAGTTCATTGAAACCAACGCACTGCGCGCCGGCAATATCGACGCTTAAATTACCTGCTGATGTAATTTGTCAGATGCGAGATAGTCTGCTCATGGTCGGCAATGATGTCGTCCATGATGTCACGAATGGAAATCATGCCAATCACTTTGGGTCCATCCAGCACCGGCAAGTGGCGAATTTTCTTCTGACTCATCAAGCTCATGCAAGCGTGCGTATTGGTGTTGGGCGAGACGGTAATGACTTCGCGCGTCATAATGTCAGCAACAGTTGTCTGTTTGGAATTTTTGCCCTGAAGTGCGACTTTTCGGGTGTAGTCGCGCTCTGACATCACCCCTATCAGTTGGCCATGATCGATGACAACCAGGGCACCCACACCGTAGTCCGCCAGCAGCCCTAGCGCTTCAAATACACTGACCGAAGGTTCCACCTGAAAAACCATTGAATTCCGATTTTTTAACAATTCAAGAACGGGTTTCATTGAAGCTCCTGTTAATTTGTTGAACTTGAGTGTAGGTGTAAACAAACTTTTTTGCAGCACAATAGATGATCCGAAACAATCCATTAGGCGGTTCTTCGAACCTGCACAGCGGCTGGCGGTCGATTTGCGGTCATTTTGAACGCTCATTCGTCGTCCATAGCCCAAGCTATGAACTCCTCATGCCCGTCAAACTGCCTCGCAACTCGCCTCGCCATCCATCTGTGCCCTAACGGATTTTCTCGGATGATCACAACAAAGTTCATATGACTTATCTGATACTGGGTTTGATTATTTTTTTGGGTGCGCACTCGGTGCGAATTGTCAATGAAGGCTGGTACGCACAAAGCCGCGCGCGCATCGGAGAGATGCTCTGGAAAGGGCTCTACTCGGTGGTTTCTCTTATTGGCCTGGGCTTGATCGTGTGGGGTTTTGGCTTGGCGCGCCAGCATCCCGTGCAGTTGTGGAGCCCCCCGTTGGCCATGCGTCATCTGGGTTCACTCCTGACTTTGATTTCTTTCGTGTTATTGGCTGCCGCTTACGTGCCAGGCAACATCATCAAGGAGCGTATTGGTCATCCCATGGCCTTGGGCGTGCAGGTGTGGGCATTGGCGCACTTGCTGGCCAATGGCAACATCGCGCATGTAACCTTGTTTGGCTCTTTTTTGCTCTGGGCCATTTTTGATTTCGGTGCCGCACATCGGCGCGACCGCAACAGCGACGCACACTACCCCGGTGGCACGGCGGGTGCTACCGGCATTACCGTGGCTTTGGGTGTGGGTGCGTGGGTGGCAGTGACTCTATGGCTGCATGGCATATTGATCGGGGTACGGCCCTTGGGTTGATCAGGCCCGATTCGATACACGTTTGAACCCAACTTTACAAAGCCTTGTCTGCACGTCATGCAGCGGATACAAAAACCAGCCAGACTTGCCGCCAGTCTGATGTCAAAGGTTTAGCATCAGACACTTTTTAAAGGATCTTTTTATGAAATCAATGTTCAAACCGGTTCTGCTTGCCGGTCTTTTGGCCACTGCAGGCCTCGTCGCTTTTTCACAAACCCCGGCCATGGGCGACCACAGCATGATGGGCGCGGACTCATCAATGCACCAGGGCATGAATCATGAACAAATGGGGAAAATGAACCCCGCCAGGATGCAGGCCCGCTTTGCCAAACGCACTGCTGTACTCAAGGCCAAGCTCAAGCTGAGCGCGGCGCAAGAAGGCGCCTGGACCACCTTTACCACCGCCATGAAGCCGAGCTCTGACATAAAGGCAAAGCACCCGGATTTCACCGAGCTGGCCAAATTACCAACGCCCGAGCGCATCGACAAAATGAAGGTTTTTCATACCCAACGTCTGAGCGAGCTCAGCGCTGTCATGGACAAACGTGCTGAAGCCACCAAAGCGTTCTATGCTGTGTTGACGCCGGAACAGCAAAAAGTGTTTGACACCAGCACCACTCGCCATCATGGCTATGCAGGCCGCAACGGCTCTCGCCAGAACAGCACAGGCACAGCTCAGCCCAAACAATAAGCACTGCCAAGCAGAGCGCCAAGGGCCACAGTCGGCTTTCGTTTACAACGAAGACTGCCCGGTTTTTTCAGGCCAGCAGTTTTTTGAGCGCACCACTGTCGATGAGCTTGCCCAGGTCGTCGGCGCCGCCCACCAGCACACCCTTTACAAACACCATCGGGAAGGTCGGCCAGCCGGTCCACAGCTTGAGTGCATTGCGGCGACGCCAGTTGTTGAAATAATTTCCGTATTCAAGGTACCTGTAGGTCACGGCGGCCCCGTCCAGTGCCTTGCGCGCTTTTTTGGGGAACGGGTTCATGCCCATGCCCACCACGACCACCGGATGCTGGGCCACGGCAGTCTGAACCTCGCGCACAATCGCCTGCTCGTGGCTGGCAACTTTTTCCCGGATGGCAGGGTGGATATTTGATTCAGCAAGTATGGGGCGCGCCATGGCAATCTCCTGGAAGCTTCAAGGCAGCCATTATGCGCGGATCGTTTACCCAACTGTGTCACCCGGCTCACCGACAGACCCCCAGGTTGGTTGGCGTGTTCGCGCCAACGCCAGGTACCAGTCCAGACAGTGCGGGTTGGCCATGGCTTCGCGCTTGAGCACCTTCTCGATCGGCTGGCCCAACAGCAGTTTTTTGATCGGCAGTTCCTGCTTCTTGCCCGACAGGGTGCGCGGAATTTCTGCCACCTGAAAAATATCGTTGGGCACGAAACGCGGTGACAGCGCGGTCTTGATGGCCGCCACCAGTTTGGCGCGCAGAGTGTCGTCCAGCGTCAAGCCCTCGCGCAACACCACAAACAGCGGCATGTAGCTCTCACGCCCGAGGTATTCCAGGTCGACCACCATCGAGTCAAGCACTTCGGGCAGCGCTTCGACCGCACTGTAAAGCTCGCTGGTGCCCATACGCAGGCCGTGCCGGTTGATGGTGGCATCACTGCGGCCATAGATGATGCAACTGCCGTCGCGCGCGATCTTGAGCCAGTCACCATGGCGCCAGATGCCGGGATACACGTCAAAGTAGCTGGCCAGGTAGCGCTGCTTGTCCACATCACCCCAAAAATACAAAGGCATACTGGGAATCGGTTGGCGACACACCAGCTCGCCGACTTGCTCAATCACCGGCTGGCCTTGCTCGTTCCAGGCCTCCACCGCACAGCCGAGCAAGCGGCATTGCATTGCGCCGGGCACCTGGGGCAGCTCTCGATTGCCACCGATGAAAGCACCGCAAAAATCCGTGCCGCCGGAGATGTTGCACCACCAGATGTCAGACCTTCCAATTTTGGCAAACTGCTCGGTGCCCCAGGCTTGCGCTTCGGCGCTCAGCGGTGAGCCGGTGGCGCCGAGGGCGCGGATTTTTGAGAGGTCGCCGCAGTTGCCAATATCCACACCTGTTTTCTGGCAGTTGGCATAAAACGCGGCACCAGCACCAAAGAAAGTCACGCCCAATTCGGCCGCAAAACGCCACAGCGTAGTCCAGTCGGGTGCCACCTTGTGGCCAGCAGCATCGACCGTACGGCCGCCCGGGCTGCCGTCAAAAATACAGCAGGTCGTGCCGCCCAGCAGGCCGCTCACCTGGGCATTCCACATCACCCAGCCGGTCGAGCTGTACCAGTGGTAACGCTCACCCAGCGAGTTGGCCTGATAGCTGCAACCGATGTCGTTATGCAGGTTTTTTAGCGCCAGCGCCACCACCACGGTGCCGCCATGACCATGCACGATCGGTTTGGGCAAGCCGGTGGTGCCGCTGGAATAAACAATCCATAGGGGGTGATCAAACGGCAAGTCAAGCGGCTCAAAAGCAGCGGTTTCGGCGTCATTGCGGGCAAGCGTCGCGGCAAAATCAGTGCTATTGGCTATTCCTGCGGCCGCAGTGGTTGCCAGTCCCAAGTTACTCTGCAAGATGACGTGGCGCACCGAGGGTAGTGCTGCGCACAGTTCGGCCACCACTGCTCGTCGATCCAGGTCGCGCCCACCGTAGGTCACGCCATCGCAGGCTATCAACACCTTGGGTTCGATTTGCCGGAAGCGGTCCAGCACGGCGTTGCTGCCCATATCAGGCGCGCAGATGCTCCAGACAGCGCCGATGCTTGCGCTTGCCAAAAACGCCACCACTGCCTCGGGTGTATTGGGCAGATAAGCCGCAACCCGGTCGCCCGGCTGCACGTCTTGTGCCTTTAGATGCAGCGCCAGCGAGGCAACCTGACGACGCAGTTCGGGCCAGCTCAACTGCCGCGCGGCTGCCACACCCAGGCTTTTTTCGTTGTGACTGAGAATGGCTGGGCAGCCGGCGCGGTGCGCCGCCGCCACATGGCGCAGAACCTGCTGTGCATAATTCAACCCGGCTCCGACAAACCACCGGGTATGCGGCATGGGCGCGCCATCACACACCATGCTGGGGCGGGTCGGGGACTGCAAATCAAAGTAGTCCCAGATACTTTGCCAGAACGCCTCCAGATCAGACGTGGACCAACGCCATAGGGCGTCGTAAGAATCAAAGCACAAACCGCGTTGTGATTGCAACCAGTTTTGGTAAAGGCGAATCTGGGGCACGTAAGGTGGCGAATTGGATTGGGTCATGGGTCAAGCTTCATGAATGGATAGGTCGAATTTACCGCAAGACCATTACGCGTCACTCAGGCAGCAAGCAGCCACGCCTCACGCACGCTAAGATCAAGGTATGGTGCGACTCGAACGTCGCGTCTGTAGCTGAACAAATCAGCCTTCAAAGTGCAGTTTCCCTAGGGGAACTGCGGTTTTCTCTCACAAGAGAGGACTCAAGGAATAGTCGTGTCTTGCTTGCAAAATCGATCAGAATCTATCTCGTGAGAGATGGATTCACATAGATTGCTGCCTTAAAACAACCGTTTATGATCCAACATCCCATCAAAGTTGTAAAACTTTGTAAAGATGTGTCGCTAACTTTGGCGAAAACAGAGCGTTAAACCGCTCTTCGTGTCTTGTTTCTAACTGAAACCACCCCTGGACCGGGGTGACCTTCCCCACACGTGCATTTGGAGTAATTCGGATGTGCGGAGCTGTGGATAAACGTCCCGTGCGCGAGCACACAAGTGACCTGCAAAGGTTCCTGACTTGCAAAACAAGAATGCAAGGAGACGTGAGGGTAAAGGGCAAGGGAAATCGAAAGGTGAACTCTCGTTCGAATCATCGTTATGATCAAACAGCTTACGCTTGTCTCCTTCTAACCTGCACGAGCAGTAAAGAAGGGAGCTGTGGCCAAAAGGCAATAGGTTTGGAATTGCGGGTCATACACCTCAGTTCGTTCCCTTAAAACCTACGGTGAATAGAGAGTCCCTAACCCCATCGATACGGCTGCCGCCGGATCGGACACGAAGGGAAACGAGGTAAACCCCACTCATCGCCAACACCGCAAGGTGATGGCAATCTGAGAGTAATCGAAGACGATGGTGGAGGGGGCAGAGGAATGAACAAAAAGCAAATGTCCATCTGTAATGGATGGAACAGAGGTTAATTCCTTACTGTGAAAGCAGGCTGACTTGTTCATGGTGCGACGACGTAAAGCCGCTGCAATTTATCAACGACCCAGAGGGTATCTGACCCTTTGGGTCAGTGCCTTCTTCAATGGGTCTAACCTCACTGGAGAATGGTATGGGAAACATCATTAATGATGCTGCGTCCCCAGGCAGGCCGAGTAACTGGCATTCAATTGACTGGAAGCTGGTTAATCAGTTTGTAGGGAAAATGCAGATGCGCCTAGCGAAGGCAGAAATGGAAAAGGATTTCAGGCGGGTTGCAAAACTCAGAAGAAGTCTCATCCGCTCCTGGCAGGCCAAGGTGTTGGCAGTCAGGAAAATAACCGGAAATCAGGGGAAGCGATCGAGTGGCGTCGATTGCGAACTTTGGGACACTCCGCAAAAGAAATGGGGTGCAATTTGTCGGATGCACCGAAAAGGATATAGAGCAAGCCCTTTAAGGCGAGTCTATATCCCGAAATCCAACGGGAAAGAAAGGCCATTGGGCATACCTACCATGTTGGACAGAGCCATGCAGGCGTTATACCTGCTGGCACTGGAGCCAATATCTGAGTGCCACGGTGATCTGAACTCTTATGGGTTTAGGAAAAACCGTTCTACCCACGATGCAAGGTGGTCGATGTCAACTATCC
>PKWM01000007.1 GCA_003133245.1 Rhodoferax sp.
AAACCATTCGCCAATGCCCGGGCGCAGGTAGTCGATGCGCAAGTCAATGGTGCCGAGTTTGCTGAATCGTTGCAAACGCTGCATCGGTGTTTCATCCATGTGACGCGCACCGATGGCAGCCATCACCGCCAAGCCGGCCATGGCATCCAGGCCGGCGCTGATGACGCCGCCGTGAATCCGGTTGAAGCTGAAGTGGCCAATCAGTTCACGCTTCATGTCGATGCGGCCTCTGACTTCGGTCGGCTTGAGAGAGGTGATCTTCAGGCCCAGCACCTGGTTGAAGACGATCATTTCCTCAAAGACTTTTTTGAGCCCGACAACAAATTCTTCTTCGAATTCGATCTCGGCCGGATGGGTGAGGTGTTGCGGCATTCAATTTCCTTGTGCTAAGAACTTGCCCGTAAATAATAGNNCTATTATTTACGGGCAAGTTCTAAAAAAACAAAACAATGACAGTGTCGGTCAACTGACCTGCGCACGGTGCGATACTTGCTGGCAGAAGCTTTAACCCAGCAGTCCGTTCGGATGCGTCCAACTGAAGAATCCAGCATGATTATCTCTATCATCAACCACTCTCGTACCATAAGCGATGAAGCGGTGCAGGAAGTCATCCGGGCGATCAACCACCAGATCGCGCAGGACTTCCAGCCTTATTGGAGTTTTGGGGCGACCCTGCGCCTGGAGGGTGCCATCGGTGCGCACCTGAACACGCAAAGCTTAAGCGATATGCGCGGTGACGCGGTGATTTACCTGGTTGATGGAACCAACTCGGTCGGTGCCAGCGGTTGGCACACGGCCAATTACAAAGACATTCCCTACGGCCTGGTCTTCCTGGGTTTGTGCGAGCAAATGAAAGAGCAATGGTCGATTACGCTGTCGCATGAGGCGCTCGAATTGATGGGCGATCCGATGGGCAATTTGCTGGTGGATGGGCCCCATCCGATGGATCACCGCCAAAAGGTTTTTCACCTTTTTGAAATGTGCGACGCGGTGCAATGCGAGAGTTACCTGATCGATGCGGTTGCGGTCTCCAACTTCGTGTTGCCGAGCTACTTCAGCCCGGGCGAACAGTTGGGGCGGCGCAATGATTTTCTGGGCCGGGTGCATGAAGGCAAAACGCTGCTGTCGTTTGGCATGAATCCAGGCGCTTATCTCAACATCTTCGACCCCAAAACCGGCCACTGGGAGCAGCCTGTTTATGAGAGCGACAAGGCCGCGCTGCTGCGCAAAAAGATCAAAAGCCAGGTGACGGCGGGCCGGATTTACCGGCGACTGCATCCCGACCAGCCCTGACCGATCATTATTCAGCGCTTTTTTATCGCGCACCATGTCTCTTGAACGCCAACAACTTCAAATCGCCATCAGCGCGCTGATGGCGCAACGTGCAGTGTTGGGGGCGGCTCTGGTGGATGCGGCGTTGGCTCCGCTGCGCGCTCGGCTGGCAACGCTTGGCATCCACCAAGGCACCCGGGCCGACGCTGCCATTGCCACGCAGACTCTCAAACAAGTCACCCTTTTGTTTCTCGATGTGGTCGGCTCCACCACGCTGAGCGAGCAGCTCGATCCCGAAGATGTTCACGCCAGCATGGACGACACACTGGCGCGCTGTACCGCCATCGTGCTGGCGCACCAGGGCAAGGTGCTGAATTACGCCGGTGACAGCCTGCTGGCTGTCTTTGGTGCGGATGAAGTGCGTGAAGACGACCCCGAACGGGCCGTGCTGACCGGCTTGGCTTTGCTCCAGGAGGGCAAGCGCCAGGGTAAATTGATAGAACAGCGCTATGGGCACTCTGGCTTTGATGTGCGCATTGGCGTGCATACCGGCGGCGTGCTGCTGGGTGGCGGCGTCGATGGCGATGGCAACATTCGCGGCTTTGCCGTCAACGTTGCGGCCCGCATGGAACAAAGCGCCCCGGCCGGGACGCTGCGCATCAGCCACGATACCTACCGTCATATCCGGGGTGTGTTTGACGTGACGCAGCAAGTACCCATTCAAGTTAAAGGGGTTGTCGAACCGATGCTGACCTATCTGGTGCAGCGCTGCAAACCGCGTGCCTTCCGTGTCGTCAGCCGTGGTGTTGAAGGCGTTGAGACGCACATGATCGGGCGTGACGCCGAGCTGGCACAACTGCAACAGGCCTATCAGCGTCTGCATGAGCAAGGTCGGCTCAGCATCATCACGGTCGTCGCCGAGGCTGGCCTGGGCAAAAGCCGCCTGCTTTACGAGTTCCAAAACTGGGCCGAGACGCGGCCTGAGCGCTTTATCCTGTTCCGGGGTCGCGCGCGCCCGACGACGCAATGCCAGCTGTTTGGCCTGTTGCGCGACATGCTGGCCTGGCGGCTACAGATTGTCGATGGCGACAGCCTGGCGGTGGCGAGACAAAAATTTGAACAAGGCATCACACCGATGTTTGTGACCGCCAGCGGCGCTGACATGGCACAGGAGCACGCCCATTTGCTCGGTCACCTGATTGGCATCGACTTTAGCGCGAGCCCGCACATCCGGGGCATTCAGGACGACAGCCAACAGCTGCGCGACCGCGGCTTTCATGCGGCAGCGCTGTTACTGCGCTTGATCGCGGCCCAGAACAACAAGCCCATTTTGGTGTTGCTCGATGACTTGCAATGGGCCGACGATGGGTCGCTTGATTTCTTGCGCTACTTTCTTCAGGTCAACTGCGATGTGCCTATTTTGTTGTTGGGTCTGACGCGACCGACGCTGTTCGAGCGGCGTCCCCATTGGCCTGGCACCGATGCCGCCGAGCTCATTGAGCTGCGCTCGCTGAACCCGAGTGCGAGTTGCCTGCTCGCCAATGAGTTGCTGAAGAAGCTGCCCGAGATTCCAGCCGCGCTGCGTGAGCTCATCACGAGTGGCGCTGAAGGCAACCCGTTTTACATGGAAGAGCTGCTCAAAATGCTGGTCGATGAAGGGGCCATCGTTACGGGCACCGAATCCTGGCATCTCAACCGCGCGCAACTGCTGGCCACGCGTGTGCCGCAAAGTCTCACGGGTGTGCTGCAAGCCCGCCTTGACGGACTGCAACCGGCTGAAAAATTGGCGCTGCAACAAGCTGCAGTGATCGGTTTCGTGTTCTGGGATCAGGCGCTGGCGGCTATCGATGCACGTTCCTGTGCTGCACTGCCGGGTGCAACCCGACGTGAATTGGTGATCCAGCACCAGGAGACCGGACTCGATGGCGTGCGCGAATTTGTCTTCCAGCACCAGCTCCTGCATCAAGTCATTTATGAGACGGTGCTCAAGCCAACGCGGCGCGCTTGTCATGCGGCGGTGGCGCTGTGGCTCAGCGGTCTAAGCAGTGCGCGTGCGCACGACTTTCTGGTCGTCATCGCCGAGCATTTTGAGCGAGCGGGCGACAGCGCACAAGCTGCGGAGTATTTCACTCGTGCCGCCGAGTATGCAGTGGCACGCCACGCCCATGAAGCGGCACTGGACTATGTTGCCAAGGCACTCGCACTGACCGAAGCGCCAACCAGTCGAAGTACGGGCAAGTCGTCGATTGAGCCGGATCAACGTCTGCTGCGTTGGCGGCTGTTCGATATGCGCGAGCGCACGTTCGACTTCTTGGGCATGCGCAGCGAGCAGCAGGCTGAGCTGGCAACGCTGCAAGCACTGGCCGACGCCTTGGGCGACGACCGTCGGCGCTGCGAAGTGGCACAGCGGCGCAGCACGCTGGCCATGCGCACGGGTGATTACGCCGTGATGGAGAACGCCGCTCGCGCTGCCATGGCGCTGGCCGAGCGCGCAGGTGATGCCATACTGGCGTTGCGCGGGCAGCATCGCCTGGCACTGGCGATGACTTATTCGGGTGCCACTGCGCAGGGTCGGACGTTGGCTCGCGAAGGGGTTGTTCGAGCGCGCCAGCTCGGGATGCGTCAGCTCGAAGCCCTGTTTCTCAATGCCTTGTCGGTGATTGCCGACCTCCAGGTCGATCGCCTGGTGTCGCTCGAGATGGATGAGCAGGATTTGCTGATCAACCGCGAGCTTGGCAACCGGCGCGGCGAGGCGATCGCGCTGGTCAATCTTGGCAGTGGCTGGCTGCGCCTGGGTGCCGATAGCCAGGCCACGCGTTATCTGGAAGACGGTTTGCGCGTGGCGCGCGCCGTCGGCGACCGTTTGACGCAAGCCAATACGCTGGCCAACCTGTCGGCGCTCGCACTGCGCCGGGGAGATGCTGCGCTCGCGCTGGCTCACGCGCAGATGGCGCTCGACATTGCCAGTGCAGTGCAAAGCCCGGAATTCGAAGCCATTGCGTTGTATTCGCTCGGCAACGCTGAACTGGCGCTCGGGCGTCAGGCGACGGCACTTGCCGCATTTGAACGCTCAAGGCTTGTGGCGCTAGCCATTGGAAGCGCCACACAGCATGATGCCAGCGCCGGTTTGGCCCGCGTGGCGCTGAGCCAGGGTGATGAAGCCACCGCGATGCAGGCCGTGGCTGGGCTGCTGGAGCAAATCGATGGTGCTGGCGCTCTTGAAGGCACCGAGGCACCCTACCTGATCCGCCTGACCTGCTATCAAGTGCATGAGCGGTTTGGCGCTGCTCGAGCCAAAGCATTGCTGCAAAGCGCCCATACCGGGCTGCAGGCCCTGGCGGCCAAACTCACCGAGACCACGCTGCACAAAAATTTTCTCGACAACATCCCGGAGCACCGCGCCATCGTGACGGCGTGGGCGGAGCAGGGCTCATCGCTGACCATGAAACAATAGTGCCACCATGCCCTACCTACCCACTTTCGTTGCCCCGGCGCGTTTCACCGACCCGGCTGCTGCCCTGGCACTGGCGCGTGAGATATATGACAGCAGCATCCAGCACTTGCGCGAGGCCATGCGGCACTTTGTCGCGGGCGAGGACTTGCCCGGTCATGTGCGCGCTTGCTACCCCTTTGTGCGCGTGCAAACCCATACCGTAGCGCGCCTGAGCCCGGTTGAGAGCGCCCATCTGAGCTACGGTTTTGTGGCTGGACCAGGCCGCTTTGAGACGACGCTCACGCGTCCCGATTTGTACTGCAATTACTATTTGGAGCAGTTCACCCTGCTGCTGCAAAATCATCAGGTCGAGCTCGAAGTAGGCACCAGCTCGCAGCCGATTCCGGTGCATTTTTCATTTTCTGAAAACGAGCACATTGAAGGCAATCTAAGTGCCGCGCGCCGCCAGTTGATGCGTGACGAATTTGACTTGCCCGATCTGACCGCCATGGACGACGGCATTGCCAATGGGACCTATGCACCGCGCTCCGGCGAGCCGCTGCCACTCTCTCTTTTTACCGCGCCACGGGTGGACTATTCGCTGCACCGTCTGCGCCATTACACCGGCACCGCACCCGAACATTTTCAGAACTTTGTGCTGTTCACCAACTACCAGTTTTACATCGATGAATTTGTCCGGCTGGGCCACGCTGCAATGGCTGACCCGGGCAGTGGCTACAGCGCGTTTGTGGAGCCTGAAAAAGTGCCACAAATGCCGGCCTATCACCTGACGCGCCCTGACCGCAGCGGCATCACCATGGTCAACATCGGTGTTGGCCCGGCCAATGCCAAAACCATCACCGACCATATCGCCGTGCTGCGCCCGCACGCCTGGATCATGCTCGGTCACTGCGCCGGGCTGCGCAACACGCAGCAGCTCGGCGACTACGTGCTGGCGCACGGCTATGTGCGCGAAGACCACGTGCTCGACGAAGATCTGCCGCTGTGGGTGCCGATCCCGGCGCTGGCCGAGATTCAGGTGGCACTCGAAGCCGCCGTGTCGGAGGTCACACAGCTCAAAGGGGCCGAACTCAAACGCATCATGCGCACCGGCACCGTGGCTTCTACGGACAACCGCAACTGGGAACTGCTGCCCGACAACGGCCCGCAACGGCGCTTCAGCCAAAGCCGCGCAGTGGCACTGGACATGGAAAGCGCCACCATCGCCGCCAATGGGTTCAGGTTTCGGGTGCCTTACGGCACCTTGTTGTGCGTGAGCGACAAACCGTTGCATGGCGAGATCAAGTTGCCCGGCATGGCCAACCATTTTTACCGCGAACGCGTCGATCAGCATCTGCGTATTGGTATCCGCGCCCTTGAGCTGCTGCGTGAGCAGGGTGTGGACCAGTTGCACAGCCGCAAACTGCGCAGCTTCGCCGAGGTGGCGTTCCAGTAGGAAAAGCTTTGTCCTGCAGTTCCAGTCAACAATCGCCAAGCTTGTTTTTGTGAGAGCCAATCTCTTTGCGCTCGCCGCCATCGGCCTGTGGGCATCACTTGCCGCGCTGGGTGTCGCGCTGCGCCACGTGCCGCCGTTCCTGCTGACCGGGATTGCGCTGGCGCTTGGCAGCGTGCTGGCCTGGCCTGCCGTGCTCAGGGACCAGCGGCAATGGCGCGTGGCGCCACGCACCCTGGGACTGGGCGTCTTCACGCTGTTTGGCTACCACTTCTTGCTGTTCATCGGTTTTCGGCTGGCACCGGCGGTGGAAGTCAATTTGATCAACTACCTGTGGCCTTTGTTGATTGTGGTGCTGGCTCCGATGTACCTGCCGGGCCTCAAGTTACGCGGTATTCACATCGGCGCTGCGGTCATGGGTTTTACCGGCGCGGCCCTTGCCATTTGGGGCGCAGGTGCTGACACCAAAACGCTTCCTGGTAACGCGTCGTCGGTTTCCGGTTTGGGTTATTTGCTGGCGCTCGGCTCGGCGTTTATCTGGGCCAATTACTCGCTGCAAACCAAGCGCCTCGAATTGAGCGGCAAAGGTTTTCCGACGGCCGCGATTGGCTTGTTTGGTCTGCTCTCAGGCCTGCTGTCGCTCGCCTGCCATTGGCTACTGGAAGCGCCTGTGAGTTTGAGCGCACACGACTGGCTGCTGCTGTAGTTACTGGGTCTTGGGCCACTGGGTGCCGCGTTTTTTCTTTGGGACAAAGCTTTGAAATTGGGCGATGTGCGCCAGGTGGGCGTGCTGAGCTACTTGACGCCGCTGCTGTCAACCCTGCTGTTGATGCAGGTGACCGGTCGCGCGCTGAGCTGGAGCATTGCGCTGGCGGCCGCCCTGATCATCGGTGCCGCGCTGCTGGGGACACGCCGCAGTTAACCGACAATGAATCCCATGATCCAACTCACCGACATCCAGGCTGCCGCCACCCGCCTGCACAGCCAATTGCTGCGTACGCCTTGCGTCGCGTCGCGCACTTTGTCTGACATCACCGGTGCGCAGGTGTTCCTCAAGTTCGAGAACCTGCAATTCACTGCCTCCTTCAAGGAGCGTGGCGCCTGCAACAAGCTGGCGCAACTCACAACGCAAGAGCGCCAGCGCGGTGTCATTGCCATGAGCGCGGGCAACCATGCCCAAGGTGTGGCCTACCACGCACAACGCCTGGGGTTGCGCGCGGTGATCGTGATGCCGCGCTTCACGCCGGGCGTCAAAGTGGAACGCACACGCGGCTTTGGCGCCGAGATTGTGCTGCACGGCGACACGCTGGAAGAGGCGAGCGCCCACGCACGGCTGCTGGCCGCACAGCAAGGCATGATATTCATTCACCCCTACGACGATGCCGAGGTGGTGGCGGGACAGGGCACGGTGGCGCTGGAAATGCTGCAAGACGTGCCCGATCTGGACACGCTGGTGGTGGCGGTAGGCGGCGGCGGCCTGATTGCGGGCATGGCCACCGCAGCCAAAGCAATCCGGCCCGGCATCGAGATCGTTGGCCTGCAGAGCGCACGTTTCCCGGCGATGGTCAACGCCATCAAGGGCACACACCACCCGCAGGGTGCCAGCAGCATCGCCGAAGGCATTGCGGTAGGAACGCCCGGCATCATCGCGCAGGCCATCATTGCACGCCTGGTCGATGATCTGCTGCTGGTCGATGAAGGCGACATCGAGCAGGCCATTGTGATGCTGCTTGAAGTGGAAAAAACGCTGGTTGAAGGTGCCGGGGCCGCCGGTCTGGCGGCGCTGCTCAAATACCCAGAGCGATTCAAGGGCAAAAAGGTCGGCCTGGTGCTGTGCGGCGGCAATATCGACCCGCTCTTGCTGGCCGCCATCATCGAGCGTGGCATGGTGCGCGCCGGTCGTCTGGCGCGAATTCGCGTCAGTGCGCGCGACATCCCGGGCACGCTGGCCAAAATTACCGCCACCGTGGCCGCAGCCGGAGCCAACATCAACGAGGTGCATCACCAACGCGCCTTCACCACGCTGGCGGCGCAAAATGTGGAGGTCGAGCTGGTCATCCAGACGCGTGGCCCGCAGCACGTTGCCGACGTGCTGGTCCAACTACAGGCGGTCGGCATGGACGCAACGCTGGTGCATTGAACAGGATCCCGTCATTGCGAGGAGCGCAAGCGACGCGGCAATCGCGACGACGATAGCGGTTTATTTCCGGCTTGTTGGATATATCCGACACCGCGTTGATTTCAGCGGTGCTAACTTCGCCGCTTCTTCATAACTTCGAAGCGCACACCATGCCCAAAACCCTGATAGAACCCTTTCGCATCAAAAGCATCGAGCCCATCCGCATGACCACGCGAACGGAGCGCGAGCTATTGTTGGCTGCGGCCAAGCTCAATGTTTTCCAACTGCGCGCCGAAGACGTGCTGATCGACTGGCTGACCGATTCGGGCACCGGCGCCATGTCGTCCAAACAATGGGCCGCCATCATGGAGGGCGACGAGAGCTACGCTGGGGCGCGCAGCTTTTACCGCCTACAGGCGGTGATCCAGGACATCACCGGCATGGCGCATTTTGTGCCAACGCACCAGGGCCGTGCGGCCGAGCGCGTGCTGTTCACTGCCGCTTGCAAAAAAGGCGACCTGGTACCCAACAACTCCCACTTTGACACCACCCGCGCCAACCTGGAATACCTGGGTGTCGAAGCGGTCGATCTGGTCATTTCTGAGGGCTTGCAACCGGCGCTGATCTACCCGTTCAAGGGCAATATCGATTTGATCCGCGTCGAAGCGCTGCTCAAGAGCGACGGCGCGCGCATCCCCTTTGGCATGCTCACCGTGACCAACAACACCGGCGGTGGCCAGCCGGTGGCCATGGCCAACATCCGCGCCTACGCCGCGTTGCTGAAGAAATACGGCAAACCGCTCATCATGGACGTTTGCCGCTTCTCGGAAAACGCCATGTTCATCAAGATGCGCGAGCCGGGCTACGAGAACACGCCCATCAAAACCATCGTGCAAGAGATGTTCAGTTACGCCGACGGTGCCACCATGAGCGCCAAGAAAGACGGCATGGTCAACATCGGCGGCTTCATCGTGCTGCGCCGCGACGAATGGATGGACGCGGTGCGCAACGTGCTGATCATGACCGAGGGCTTTCCAACCTACGGCGGCCTGGCCGGGCGTGACCTCGAAGCGCTGGCGGTGGGGCTGGAAGAGGGTATGCAGGAAGACTACCTGCGCTACCGTCTGCGCACCGCTGAATACCTGGGTGAGCGGCTAGAAGCGGCCGGGGTAGGTTTTGTCAAACCCACCGGCGGTCATGCGGTTTATATCGACGCCAAAACCGTGTTGCCCGATATGCCGGTGCAGCATTACCCGGCCTGGGCGCTGTGCAATGCGCTGTATCTGGAAGGCGGCATCCGCGGTGTCGAGATTGGCTCCGTGATGTTTGGCAAGCGCCTGGCTGATGGCAGCGAGACCTATCACAGCATGGAGCTGGTGCGCCTGGCTTTTCCGCGGCGCATGTACACGCAAAGCCATTTTGATTACGCAGCCGAAGTGATCGCCGAAGTGAAACAAAAAGCCGCCACCATCCGTGGCGTGAAGATCACCAAACAGCCGCAGTATCTGCGGCATTTCACCTGCGAGTGCGAGTGGGTGTAAGGCGTGCGAATCAGCGGCTGTTGCGCGTGATGGCGGCAGTCAATTCGGACATGACGCGCGGGTCGGTTTTTGCAACAGCCCAGAGCCGTTGGTCCGATCTGGCGTTTGAGAGACGTTCAGACCACGCATCCAGGGCCGCCACGACGGCACCGGCAAAGCGTCGTGCCGCACCAGCAAACACCGCCAGCGCTGCAAAGCCAACCAGCCAAAGCGCTACCCAAGCGACCAGCAGGTGCCCATCAGCCCAACTGCTCATCAATTGATCGGCCACCACCAGCAGTGCCGACACCATGGCCGCCAGCAACATGGCGCTCAGGCCCTGCCCGCTACTAATACCACGATGTTCTTCTTTGGCAACAGCAACTGGTTCAAAACGAATTGAACCGGGATAATGGGCCGGGCGCAAGAGCGGAAAATAAGGTGTTACAAAACTGATCATGATGAAATCTTTCTTTAATGCTCCGCCGGTTTATGGATTCGCGAAGACCTAGCGTTATATTAGGGTTTACCCGCGCATTACTCAAGTTTATATCTGTGATTCCATCTATTCACACCCGTGATTAAATGAGCCATGCCAGCCACCAAATTTCGCACCCTTGATCTCAACCTGCTTCGGGTTTTCGATGAAGTGATGAGCGAACGCAGCCTGACCCGGGCAGCGCACAATCTCTCCATCACCCAGCCGGCCGTCAGCAACGCCCTGCGCCGGTTTCGCAAGGCGGTGGGTGACGAGCTGATCACCCGCAGTGGCCAGCAAATGGTGCCGACGCCGCGGGCGCTGACGCTCTGGCCCGAAGTACGCGCGGCACTGCGGCAACTGCAGGAAGTGCTGACCCCCAGCAGTTTTGTGCCGGCCCAGGCCAACACCACTTTTGTGCTGGCCATGGCGGACGCGACGGCAGCGGAACTTATGCCGGCGCTGGTGGCGGTCATGGGGCGCGATGCGCCCGGCATCTCGATCCGGGTCGTGCCCCTGACCACGCGCGACCCGCGCCGCCTGCTTGAAATCGAAACCGCTGATCTGGCCATTGGCTACTTTCCGGCGGTGCTGGCCGACCTGACGGCTCGGGCGCAAACCGGCGAGGCAGTCTCCTTTGCCTATCAGCGTCTATTCAGTGGCGAATATGTGTGTGTCATGCGCCGTGATCACCCCCTGGCCGCTGCGCCTTTGACCCTCGACGACTATTGCGCTGCGCGCCACCTGTTGGTCAGTTTTTCCGGACGCCCGTTCGGGTTTGTTGATCAGTCGCTGGCACTGCTCGGTAGGGAACGCCGCATCGTCCTGACTGTGAATCAATTTTTTACCGCTGGCAAAGTGGTGGCGAACTCCAACTTGCTGACCGTTTTGCCGCGCCATTTTGTCAACGTGACCGGCATCGCCGACCAACTGGTGCTGCGCGAATTGCCTTTTGCCGTGCCCACTGTTTTTGTCGATGCTCTGTGGCACCATCGGGTGCAGCGCGTGCCGGCCCACGAATGGCTGCGCCAGACGATTGCGCAACTGGCACTGACCGCGTTCGATATGTGATTGCCACTATTTCGGAGACCTGCAAACCATGACTGCATCCCTGACAGAAAACATCCGCCAAGCGCTCAACAATCATGTGATGCTGGACGACAAATACGCACTCGCCAGCGGACGCGCCTTCATGAGTGGCATCCAGGCGCTGGTGCGGCTACCGATGTTGCAGCGCGTGCGCGACCAAAAGCAGGGCAAAAATACGGCAGGCTTCATCAGCGGCTACCGCGGCTCCCCGCTGGGCGGCTACGACCAGGCGCTGATGAAAGCCGAGAAATATCTCAAAGCGCAAAACATTGTTTTTCAGCCGGGCGTCAATGAAGAGCTGGCTGCTACCGCTTTATGGGGCACCCAGCAACTCGGTTTTGCGCCGCCGGGTAGCAACAAGTTTGACGGCGTTTTTGGCATCTGGTACGGCAAAGGTCCGGGTGTGGATCGCTGCAGCGATGTCTTCAAGCACGCCAACATGGCGGGCACCACGCCTTGGGGCGGAGTGATTGCCGTGGCCGGTGACGATCATGTGGCGCGCAGTTCGACGGCGACACACCAGAGTGACCATATTTTCAAGGCCTGCGGCACACCGGTTTTTTTTCCGGCCACGGTGCAGGAGATTCTGGACCTGGGCCTGCACGCTTTTGCCCTGAGCCGTTTCTCGGGTGTCTGGGCGGGGCTGAAAACGATTCAGGAAATCGTTGAATCGAGCGCCACTGTCGTGATTGACCCGGATCGGGTGCAAATCAAAATTCCGACCGACTTTGAGATGCCTCCCGGCGGCGTGCACATCCGCTGGCCTGATTCTGCGCTGGAGCAAGAGGCACGCCTGTTTAATTACAAGTGGTACGCGGCGCTGGCCTACGTCCGTGCCAACCGCCTTAATTACAACGCGATCGAAGGCAAGAGCGACCGCTTCGGCCTGATCGCCAGCGGCAAAGCCTACAACGACACCCGTCAGGCGTTGCTCGATCTGGGGCTCGACGACCGCAACTGTCAACGTCTTGGCATCCGGCTGCACAAGGTCGGCGTGGTGTGGCCGCTGGAAGCGCAACTGACACGCGAATTTGCTACCGGTTTGCAGGAAATTCTGGTGGTCGAGGAAAAGCGCCAGGTCATTGAATACCAGCTCAAGGAAGAACTCTACAACTGGCGCGCTGACGTGCGCCCGGTGGTGCTGGGCAAGTTCAACCCGACCGATGGCGGCGAATGGTCGATGCCCAACCCAGGGGCCAATCGGCTGCTGCGCGCCAATGCTGATCTGACACCCGCTCTCATTGCCAAGGCCATTGCACAGCGCCTGAAAAAAATAGGTATTGACGGCGAAACCGCCGCCTGCATCGATGCCCATCTGGCGCTATTGCAAGCCAAGGAAGACGCCATGCAGGTGCTGCAGGTCAGCAGCGTCAAGACACCGGAGCGGCAACCCTGGTTTTGTTCAGGCTGTCCGCACAACACGTCAACCAAGGTGCCCGAGGGCTCGCGCGCCATGGCTGGTATCGGCTGCCACTTCATGAGCGTCTGGATGGACCGCGCCACGGTGGGCTTTACCCAGATGGGCGGTGAGGGTGTGCCCTGGGTCGGCCAACAGCCCTTCAGCCACAGCCAGCACATGTTTGCCAACCTGGGCGACGGCACCTATTTTCACAGCGGTCTGCTGGCAATTCGCCAAAGCATTGCGGCGGGTGTCAACATCACCTACAAAATTTTGTACAACGACGCCGTCGCCATGACCGGCGGTCAGCAGATCGGCGAGCGCCCCGAAGGCCACTCGGTAGCGCAAATTGCCCAGTCCATGCGCGCCGAAGGGGCGATCAGGATCGTCGTCGTCACCGATGAGCCGCAGAAGTACCAAAACGTGAAACTGGTGGACGGCGTGGCGGTACAACATCGTGACGAGCTTGACCGCATCCAGCGCGAGTTCCGGGAGATCCTGGGCACCACGGTCATTATTTACGACCAGACCTGCGCCACCGAGAAACGGCGGCGCCGCAAACGCGGCACCTTGGCGGACCCGGCCAAGCGCGTGCTCATCAACGAGCTGGTGTGCGAAGGCTGTGGCGACTGCGGTGTGCAGAGCAACTGCCTGAGTGTGGAGCCGCTGGAGACCGAATTTGGCCGCAAGCGCCGCATCAACCAGAGTACGTGCAACAAGGACTATTCGTGCGTCAAAGGCTTTTGCCCGAGCTTTGTTACGGTCGAGGGCGGGCAACTTCGCAAAAAGGTCAAAGGAAAATCCGTTCGGCCTGAGCCCGTCGAAGGCTTGCCCGAACCGGTGTTGCCAATACTGGGCGCGTCGCCAGGCCAGGTCTGGGGCATCGTGGTGGCCGGTGTCGGCGGCACTGGCGTGATCACCATCGGCCAATTGTTGGGCATGGCGGCCCATCTGGAAGGTCTGGGTTGCGTGACGCAAGATGCGGCTGGCTTGGCCCAAAAAGGTGGTGCTACCTGGAGCCACGTGCAAATCGGCATCTCCCAGGAGGCCATCTGCACCACCCGCGTCAGCATGGCCGCAGCCGACCTGATCATTGGCTGCGACCCGATTGTGGCGGCGAGTCCGCAAACGCTACAGCTCATGCGCCAAGGGCGCAGCCAAGTGGCGCTCAACTCGCACGCCACACCCACGGCCGCTTTTGTCGGCCACGCCGACTGGCAAAATCCATCCGAAGCCTGTATCAGCAGCATCGTTAAAACAGTGGGGCTGGAGGCCGTGGGTGCGTTCAACGCTGAAGCCGCTGCCGCCCAGCTGCTGGGCGATAGTCTCTACACCAACCCGATGCTGCTGGGCTACGCCTGGCAAAGGGGGTGGATACCCCTGAGTCAAGTTTTCATCCTTCGCGCCATTGAACTCAACGCCGTCGCAGTCGAGAACAACCAAGCGGCGTTTGCATGCGGCCGACTGGCCGCGCATGATCCGGCCGCCTTTGCAAAGCTGCTCAAGCCGGACCAGGTTCCGACTGTTGACAAAACCAGCTCACTGGATGACCTGATTGCCAAACGAATTGAATTTCTGATGGCCTATCAGAATGCTGATTACGCGCAAACTTACCAGGCGTTTGTGCAAAAAGTGGGGCGCGTCGATGCGTCCCTCGGAGAATACAGGCTTGCACTGACCGAAGCGGTGGCGCGCTATTTGTTCAAACTCATGGCCTACAAGGATGAGTACGAAGTGGCCCGGCTGCACAGCGATGGCGCATTTGCGGCCCGGATCAACGCCTTGTTTGAAGGTGACTTCAAGGTGCACTATTACCTGGCACCGCCGCTGCTGGCGAGCCGAAACGAACGCGGTGAATTGCAGAAGAAAAAGTACGGTCCCGCTACCTTGATCGCTTTCAAGTTGCTGGCCCGGCTCAAGGGCTTGCGTGGCAGCGCACTGGATATTTTTGGCCAGACCGAGGAGCGCCGCTCAGAGCGCGCCTTGATTGGCGAATATCGCGCCAGCATCGACGAGATACTGGGTGAATTGAGTCAAACTGACCTCATCAGCAACAAGCTGGAACGCTATCAACTGGCCTTGGGCATTGCCCGCATACCAGAACAAATCAGGGGCTTTGGCCATGTCAAGGCGCGCAACCTGTTGCTGGCACGGCAGGATTGGCAAACGCAAATGACTCAATTTCGCAGTTTGCCGCTGCTGCTGAAATCGGTCTGAGCGCTTCTGGCCCGTCAGACGGCCCGCATACAATGCCGCACTAGTTATGCTTTGCAGCGCCGACTTCGAATGCGGGCGCCGCAGCTTGTTTTTGTTGATTAATTATCCTGGAGTTGCCATGTTTATTTCATCTGCCTTTGCCCAAACCACCGCAGCAGCCACTGGTAGCGATTTCCAGTCCACATTGATGAGCATGCTGCCGCTGGTGCTGATGTTTGTGGTGCTTTATTTTGTGATGATTCGCCCACAAATGAAAAAGCAAAAAGAGCATAAAGCCATGATCGATGCCATCGCCAAGGGCGACGAAGTGGCCACCGTCGGCGGCGTTCTGGGCAAGGTCACCAAGATCGGCGACACCACCGTCAGTCTGGAAGTAGCCAGTGGCGTTGAAGTGCAACTGCAGCGCAGCGCCGTGGTGCAGGTCTTGCCCAAAGGCAGCATCAAGTAATCGAAGATTCAAGTTTCAAGAAACACGCTCATGAACCGTTACGCAGTCTGGAAGTACGTGATCATCGTGATCGCGCTGGTGGTGGGGGTCTTGTACACCCTGCCGAATTTTTATGGTGAAGCACCGGCGGTTCAGGTGTCATCCGCCAAAGTCACCTTCAAGGTTGATGCCAGCACGCAGGCGCGGGTTCAAGAAATCCTGAAAGCAGCCGGACTGGCAGCCAATTTAATCACGCTTGACAGCAATTCCGTCAAAGCTCGTTTTGACAACACCGAGGCCCAACTCAAAGCCAAGGATGCGATACAAAAAGCGCTAATCCCGGACCCCGCCAATGCGGGCTATGTGGTGGCACTCAATTTATTGTCGCGCTCACCCGCATGGTTGACATCGCTGCGGGCTTTTCCGATGTACCTGGGGCTCGATTTGCGCGGCGGCGTGCATTTCATGTTGCAAGTCGATATGCAGGCCGCGCTGACCAAGAAGGCCGAATCTTTGGCGGGTGATATTCGCACCAGTTTGCGCGAGAAAAATGTGCGCCACAGCGGCATTAACCGCGATGGACAAACGATTGAGGTGCGCTTTCGCGATGCCGCGACGCTGGCAGAGGCAAAAACCATCATTGCCGATCAGTTCACTGACTTGCAAACCGTTGACGCGCTCGACGGTACCGACTACAAGCTCACTGCCAGCATCAAGCCTGTCGCGGCCCGGCGCGTACAGGATCAGGCGCTCAAGCAGAACATCACCACCTTGCATAACCGGATCAACGAGCTCGGTGTGTCCGAGCCCGTGATCCAGCAGCAAGGGCTCGACCGCATCGTGGTGCAACTCCCGGGCGTGCAGGACACTGCCAAGGCCAAAGACATTCTGGGCCGCACCGCCACGCTTGAAATCCGCATGGTCGATGAAAGCGGCGAAGCGCGCGCTGCCGAAGGTGGCACAGCGGCGGTGCCGTTTGGTTCCGAGCGTTTTTTGGAGCGCAACAGTCAGCCCGTGATCGTCAAGAAGCAGGTCATTTTGACAGGCGAAAACCTGACTGACGCCCAACCCGGTTTTGACAGCCAGACGCAGGAAGCGGTGGTCAACCTGACGCTCGACGCCAAAGGTGCGCGGATTTTCCGGGATGTGACGCGCGAGAGCATTGGCAAGCGTATGGCGATTTTGCTGTTTGAAAAAGGCAAGGGCGAAGTGGTCACAGCACCGGTGATACGCTCCGAAATCGGCGGTGGCCGGGTGCAAATATCGGGCCGCATGACCGCGACGGAAGCCACTGACACTGCTTTGTTGCTGCGCGCTGGCTCCCTCGCTGCGCCGATGGAAATCATCGAGGAAACCACGATTGGCCCCAGCCTGGGTGCCGAAAACATTGCCAAGGGCTTTAACAGTGTGGTCTATGGTTTCGCTGCAGTGGCCGTTTTCATGTGCATTTACTACGTATTGTTTGGCGTGTTCTCCAGCATCTCACTGGCGGTCAATCTGTTGCTGTTGGTGGCAGTGCTGTCCATGCTACAGGCGACGCTGACGCTGCCTGGTATGGCAGCGATGGCCTTGGTGCTGGGCATGGCGATTGATGCCAACGTGTTGATCAATGAACGGGTGCGTGAAGAGCTGCGCAACGGTGCTTCGGCGCAAGCTGCCATCCACGCCGGTTACGACCGGGCCTGGGCCACCATCCTGGACTCCAACGTCACCACCCTGATCGCCGGCCTGGCTTTGCTGGCCTTTGGTTCGGGCCCGGTGCGCGGCTTTGCAGTGGTGCACGTTCTCGGCATTTTGACCAGCATGTTCTCTGGTGTGTTTTTCTCCAGGGGTTTGGTCAATTTATGGTACGGTCGCCAAAACAGACTCAAGACCGTCTCCATCGGTACCGTCTGGCGTCCCAAGCCAACGCCCGATGCCGCCAGTAAATTGAATTGAAGCGAGACACTCATGGAATTTTTTAAAATCCACCGCGACATTCCGTTCATGCGGCATGCCATCATTTTCAATGTGGTCTCGCTGATTACTTTTTTGGCAGCAGTGTTTTTTCTATTTCACCGTGGCTTGCACCTGTCAGTCGAGTTCACCGGCGGTACTTTGATGGAGGTGGCCTATTCCCACCCGGCTGACTTGGACGGGGTTCGAAGCGCCGTGACCAAGCTCGGCTTTAACGATGTGCAAGTACAAAACTTTGGCACCGCGCGCGATGTGTTGATCCGCCTGCCAGTGCAAAAAGGCGTGAGCTCGGCGCAGCAAAGCAATCAGGTGATGGCTGCGCTGCAAACGGTTGATGCGTCGGCTGCCATGCGTCGCACCGAGTTCGTTGGCCCCCAAGTGGGTGATGAACTCGCCACCGATGGTTTGAAAGCGCTGGCTTCTGTGGTGGTGGGTATCATGCTGTATCTGGCGATGCGCTTTGAGTGGAAATTTGCCGTGGCGGCGATCATTGCCAACATGCACGACGTCGTCATCATTCTGGGTTTTTTTGCCTTTTTCCAATGGGAGTTTTCGCTTCCGGTATTGGCCGCCGTGCTGGCGGTATTGGGTTATTCGGTCAACGAGTCAGTCGTGATTTTTGACCGGATTCGCGAAAATTTCAGGCGCTACCGCAAGATGAACACGATGCAAATCATCGACAGCTCGATTACCTCGACCATCAGCCGTACCATCATTACGCACGGCTGCACGCAGATGATGGTGCTCTCCATGCTGCTCTTCGGGGGTGCCACGCTGCACTACTTTGCGCTGGCTTTGACAATTGGCATTTTGTTTGGGATTTACTCGTCCGTTTTTGTCGCTGCGGCGATTGCGATGTGGCTTGGCATCAAGCGCGAAGATCTGGTCAAGGGCGGCAGCAAGAAAGATACCGATCCGAATGATCCGAACGCGGGTGCCACCGTCTGAGCGGTGGAATTTGCGCCATGTCCCAGCCAGCCTCCAGCGCACCAGGCACCCAACTCGCCCAGCAGATGCGCCAGCGTTTCGTCGCCGAGGTCGGCCGTGCCATGGTGGAACTGGTAGCAGCGGTGCAGGAACGACTGACGACCCTCCTCAATGAAGCCGCGCCATCGCGTGAAATGCAAAGCCGGCGTGATATCTGGACCCTCTACCAGAGTCGGCGCAATGCGTGGCTGGAAGGTACGTTGAAAGACTGGCGGCTGACTTTGAGTCCGCCTGCGCTGGCTCCCAAAAAAAGCGTTGAAAACGGTTTTGAGCTGGTTGGCACCGAAGTGGTCGAGAACAAGATCGTCGCGTCGCGACTGGTCTTGCACGTGATGGAAAAAGTCAGCCTTGAGTTCAATGATCTGCGGGTCAGAATCAAGCGGCTAGAGGGCAGGGAAGACCTTGAAGACTTCGATATTTTGCGACCCGAGGTGCTGTTGTTGTTGATGATCGAACAGTGGGCCATCGTCGGCATGCCACGCGATGCCTGGCCGCTGGTGAACGAGGTGGCTTACAAGCTCTTGACCGAGCGCATCAATCAGGCCTATTTGAACGCCAATAATTTTCTAATCGAGCACGGCGTCATGCCGACCATTGCTCTGGGGGATCGCGTCAAGCCAATTGTCCCGACACACGCCCGGACCGGTGTTTCAAGCCCGACGACAATGGCTCAAACTGCGCCCCGGGATTCGACTGACAGTGCTTACCAGGAAAACCTTGTGATGCCAGCAGATTCGCTACTGCAATGGACACGCATGCACGCGCCAAATGTTTTTGGACAGATCAATCATTTGCTTGGGAGGGCTGGCGGGGTTGATATTGAAGCCACGCATTTCCGGCCACCTTCGCCAGCGCTGGCCGCCGCGCTCGCAAAGCGAGCACCAGAAAACGACTTCTATCCTGAAAATGACATGGTCTGTGCTGATGGCAGTTCGGCCAACATCGCACGGGTCGTAGTTGAGTTGCGCCGCAGAGCCACCGATCTCAAAAACAAGGCGGCCACGCCGAGCGAAAAAGCCACGATCGAAATCGTGGCGCTGATGTTTCAGGCCATCTTGCAGGAAGACCGCATTCCACCCGGCATCCGGGTCTGGTTTGCGCGCCTGCAAATGCCGGTATTGCGTGAAGCCTTGTCCGAACCAGATTTTTTCAACACGCTCAATCACCCCGCCCGTAAATTAATTGACCGCATGGGTTCTTGTGTCATGGGGTTCGACGCCAGTGGTATCAGTGGTAGTGCACTGGAGGATGAAATTAAACGCGTGGTGCAGGTGGTCGAGCAGTACCCTGATACCGGCAAGCGGGTTTATCAAACGGTCTATGACGAGTTCCAGCAGTTTTTGGCGCAGTTTCTGTCGGATCAGTCCTCAACCCAAAAAGTGATTGGCGTTGCCCAACAGATCGAAGAGAATGAAACCCTGACGATCCAGTACACGATCGAACTGCGCAACATGCTCGAAGACATGCCGGTGCGCAGCGAGGTACGAGAGTTTTTGTTCAAGGTCTGGGCCGAGGTTCTGGCCCTGGTGGCGGTACGCAAAGGCCCGCAACACGAGGAAACTTTGGCCTTCAAAAAATTGGCGGTGGACCTGATCTGGGCGGCTAGCGCCAAACCGGAGCGCAGTGACCGCGCCCGCGTGATTGCCGATTTACCGCAGCTTCTGCAAAAGTTGCGCGCTGGCATGACCTTGCTGGGGCTGGCACCCTCGGAGCAGCAGGCCTATATTAAAATTGTCAGCGCCGCTCTGGCCGATGCCTTCCTGTCCAAGACGCAAGCGATTGCACCGGAGCGGATTGCAGCCATGGCCGAGCACCTGGCGCACCTGGAAGACTTCCTCAGTCATGACGGTAGCAGTGATCTGCCGCTGGATGCGCGAAGTGTTGAAGAGATGCTGGGCGTGGATGCGGCAGCCCTCGATGTGGTGGTCGATGGCGGCTCCAATCCGACGCCGGCGATGTTGGCCTGGGCGCAAGAGTTGCAATTGGGCGCCTGGTTTACGTTAGACCATAGTGCGCATACGGATCAGGTGCAATTGGTGTGGCGCAGCAAGCGCAAACAATTACATTTGTTAGCTTCCAACACGGGGCATAGTTACCTGATGCAAACCCGGCGCTTGGCCGCTTACTTGCAAGCTGGCCTGCTGTTGCCGCAAGAAAAGGAAACGCTCACCGAGCGTGCCACCCGCGATGCACTGGTCAAGCTCGAAGCCAATCCAGAACGGCTATTGCGCTAAACCGAGATAATCCATTAGGCAGGTTCTTCGAACCTGCACAGCGGCTGGCGGTCGATTTGCGGCCATTTTGAACGCTCATTCGTCGTCCATAGCCCAAGCTATGAACTCCTTATGCCCGTCCAAACTGCCTCACAACTCGCCTCGCCATCCATCTGTGCCCTAATGGATTATCTCGGTTAAAGTTTCAGGCCTTAACCAGTCGTTGAAACAGCCCGCCTGGCAAGCGCGCCACCAAGCCGTCAAGTTCGAAGGTGGTCAACAGCGCTTGCAACGCCGCAGTGTCCAGACCACAACGCGCTTGCAGGGCATCGAGCCCGACCGGGTCATAACCCAATAGTCGAAGCAGTTTGTTTTCTGTTGCGCCGGTGCTGTCAAGCCCAGCGTCATCGGTGCGGTGCATGGGTGAATTAGTTGCCAGTGACGCAGTGCCTTCGATCCGCATTTCTTCGAGCACATCCTGCACCGACTCCACCAGCTTGGCGCCCTGCTTGATGAGCGCGTGGCAACCGCGTGCCTGGGTTGAATGGATCGAGCCGGGAATGGCAAAAACATCCTTGCCCTGTTCGGCACTCAGGCGGGCCGTGATGAGCGAGCCTGACCTCAGGGCGGCCTCAATCACCAATGTCGCCTGCGCCAGCCCTGCAATCAAGCGGTTGCGTTTCGGAAAATTGGCAGCCAGGGGCGGAGTGCCCAAAGGGTATTCGCTGATCAGCAATCCATTTTGCGCGACGCGGTGGGCCAGTCCAAGATGTTTTTTTGGATAAACCAGGTCCAGCCCCGTCGCCACTACGGCGACGGTGGCAAGCCGCCTGGAGTCCGGCGTCAGAGCGTCCAGGGCACCTTCGTGGGCGGCACCGTCAACACCCATGGCCAGTCCACTCACAATGGTCAGACCGGCCTGCGCCAGCGCCTTTGCAAACTGGCGGGCGTTGGCAGTACCTTGGGGTGTCGGGTTGCGACTGCCAACCACGGCAATGCTCGGGACCCCGCTGAGCGTCAGGCCAGATGCGGGCAGCGCAGCGCCGCCCAGCAAATAAAGCATCAAGGGCGGGTCTTCAATGTTGAGCAGCGAAGCCGGGTAGTCAGGGTCACTCAAGGTCAGAATTTGCCGTTGGTCGGCGCCGGTTCCGGATTCCTGAAGCCAGCGCCAGGTGACATCAAGCAAGTTTGCCAGTTCAGGGGGCTCAACTTTCAGGGCGGCAGCTTGCGCCGCGCTCACCACCTGTTGTAGCGCCACGGTTGACTGGGAAAACACGGACTGTGGCAGGCCGAAGGCAGACAGCAATTTGCGTGCCGTCTCGTTACCCACACCGCTGGCAAGCGTCAAGCGCAGCCAGTCAGAGAGTTCGGCGCGATCCATCAGCAGCTAGCGCGGGTTGACCAGGTGGTCGCCCACTTTGACGCCGTCCGTGATATCGAGCACCAGTGCGTAAGAGAGTTTCTCGAAAGGGCGGAACACCATCAGCAAACCATTGCGCTCATCGGGCAATTTCAACTCGGTTTGCGCGGCGTCGGTTTTGTCGATCATGCGCGCGCCATCTTTCAGAATGGCCAGCACCAGGCCGCTTTCAATGCTGTCGCGCGTGCCGCGATTAATCACCACCACCTGATTTTGTGCCGCGTTGACCACGGCACTGCCATAGATCGAAACAATGCGGGCATCCACCCTGCCTTGAGGCGCGTGCGGGACGTAGCTGCGCAATTGTTGCGGCGGCTCGGGCAGCAGACGGTCACCGACACGCATTTCCTCTTTGGCTTCCACAATGTCAATCGTGGCGGGTACCACGTCGGTGCGGGGCGCGCCGTCCCGGTCGCTGGACTGCTGTGTCGATTCACCACGTACCAGCAGTGCCTTGCCAACGTATTGCGCCTCGTAGCCCAGCACTTCGCCACTGACAGGATCTTTCAAGGGTGTGGCATTGCGAAAAATTCGATACGCTTTTTGTTTCTGTCTCGGATCATCGATCAGTGCCGCCTCGCCCTGGCCGCGCGCGTAGGCACGGTCGCCGCTGGTGAGCAGCACACGCCCTTCCTGTGCCGCCACTATGCGGGGTGCCGAGTTGAGTGTATTTTCATCGACAATCACAGGCTCGGCCAGAAAGGGTTCGATCAAATGACTCTGGAGCGTCGGCAGGGCGTCGCTCATCAAGCTCTGGGAGTGGATGCGCGGCGACAAGCGCACCGTATCAAGCGGCGTTTGGTTGGATAGTGTCGACGGCTGGGTGAGCAAATTCGCCCGCCCGTCTTTTTTCTCCAGGTAGAGCATTTGCCCGGGGTAAATCAGGTGGGGATTTTTGATGTCTTGCAGGTTCATGCCCCACAGCTCGGGCCAGCGCCAGGCATTTTTAAGAAACAAACCTGAGATCGCCCATAGCGTGTCGCCCCTTTTGACGCTGTAATGGTCGGGCGCATTGGCGGCCAATTCACTCAAAGGCACCCCGGTGCGCGCCACCTGGTTGGCAGTGACCTTTTGTTGCGCTGTCACCGGAAAATTCTGCGCCCCCAAGGGCGTGACGATCAAGGCACAGCCCAGTGCTGCCACACTCGCCATGGAGAGCTTGAATCCGACATTAAATTTTGTCATTTTTTTTGTCATCTTGTGCTGCACTGCAAGTGCCTCATGAGCGGTTTGGGACGCCAGGCTGGCCGCCCGGCGAAAACATAGCTAAATTACGCGCGATTTTGCACGCAAGCTTCTGATCGGGCAACTGATTAGATAAACTAGCCTAAATGCTACTCCCTATTCTTTACTACCCCGACCCCAAACTGCACACGGTGGCCAAACCCGTTGTGGCAGTGGACAAGCGCGTCCAGACACTCATTGCTGACATGCTGCAAACCATGTACGAGGCCAAGGGCATCGGGCTTGCTGCGACCCAGATCGATGTGCATGAACGCTTGATCGTGATCGATGTGTCGGAAGATCGCGCCGCACCGCTGGTGCTGATCAACCCCGAGCTTGTGTGGCACAGCGCCGAGAAGCATCTCAACGAGGAAGGTTGTCTGTCGGTGCCCGGCATATACGACGGTGTCGAGCGCTTTGACGCGGTCAAGGTCAACGCCATCGACCGTGTCGGCCAAATTCGTCTGGTTGAAGCCGAGGGTTTGTTGGCGAAGTGCATTCAGCATGAGATGGACCACTTGCTGGGCAAAGTATTTGTTGAGTACCTCTCACCGCTCAAGCGCAATCGCATCAGGAAAAAAATGCTCAAGGCGCAGCGCGAGGAACGCGAGTGAGGTTGATTTTTGCCGGCACGCCCGATTTTGCCCGCATTGCGCTGGCGCAGTTGCACGCCAGCGGCCATGAAATCGCGCTGGTGCTGACCCAGCCAGACCGCCAGGGTGGGCGCGGCATGAGGTTGCAAGCCTCGGCGGTCAAGCAGTTTGCGCTTGAGCATGGTTTGGCGCTGGCGCAGCCGCGCAGCCTGCGCCTTGATGGCAACTACCCTGTCGACGCCGCTACTGCGCGGACAGCGCTGACGGCGGCACAAGCTGACGCCATGGTGGTGGCGGCTTACGGTTTGATTCTGCCGCAGTGGGTGCTGGACCTGCCTGCCAAGGGTTGTTTCAATATTCACGCTTCGTTGCTACCACGCTGGCGAGGTGCGGCACCGATTCAGCGCGCGATTGAAGCGGGCGATGCCCAGACCGGCGTTACGCTGATGCAAATGGACGCCGGGCTCGATACCGGCGACCTATTGTTGGTTCAGGGATTGCCTGTCGGTGAAAACGATACAGCCGCCAGCCTGCATGACAAACTGGCCGTGCTGGGCGCAGAGCTGATGATTCAAGCACTGGAACAGGCCGCCTGTGGCACTTTAAAACCCCTGCCGCAGCCGACCGAAGGGGTGACTTACGCCCACAAAATTCAAAAGACTGAGGCCCCGATTGACTGGGCACAAAGCGCAACACTGATCACGCAACGCATCCGCGCTTTTAACCCGTTCCCCGGTGCCAGCGCCAAGCTCAACGGCGAAACACTCAAAATCTGGCGGGCCAACGTGACACCTGGCAGGCCCGCTGCTGACGTGGCACCAGGCACCATTCAGACAGTGGTTGCCGACGGAATCGCGGTGGCGGCGCTGAACTCCATCGTCTTCATCACCGAGTTGCAGCGCGCTGGCGGCAAACGTCTGCCAGTGGCCGACTTTCGGCGCGGATTTGAGGTGCAGCCCGGCATGATTTTTGAGTTGCCCGACAAAGGCCGGTTGCATGTGTGATCAGCGGCCCAAGTATTTTCATCAATCGCTGTCTTCAGGACTGTCAGTGCGGGTTTGAACCGCAACCGAGGCTATTTTTTGCGCAACTACTACCGTCACTGCGAATTTCGCCAGGGCGCACTTGATGCCATGGCGGCAGCCCCCGGCCTGGCGGCCTGGGGCTTGATGATGGGTGTGGCGATGGTCAAATCCGGCATGAGCACCTTCGAGGCGCTGCTGATGGGCACCCTCGTTTATGCCGGCAGTTCGCAACTGGCGGCCATTCCCTTGCTGATGGTGGGGGCACCCATGGGGGTCATTTTGGCCACTGGTTTTTGTGTCAACTTGCGCTTTGTCGTATTTAGCGCGCACCTGCGGCCCTACGTCATGCATTTGCCGCTGTGGCAACGGCTTGTCAGCGGCTACTTAACGACCGATATCAGCTATGTGCTCTTTATCCGGCGCTTTCCCCGTCAGGGCTCTGACGCCGCACAACGTCATGCCCAGCAGGCCTACCTGGCAGGCAATTGCGGCGTGATCTGGGCTGCCTGGGTCGGCTGCAGCGTGCTGGGCGTGGTGCTGGCCAATTTTGTGCCGGTCAGTTGGGGTTTGGGGTTTGCCGGCATCCTTGCGCTGCTGGGTATTTTGTGTGCGCTGATCTCGAACCGGCTGCGTCTGCTGTCAGCCGCCGTGGCGGGCTCGGCGGCGGTGGTCGCTTTTGCCTTGCCGTTCCAACTCAATATCGTGGTGGCGATAGTGGTTGCGGTGGTGGTCTGCCTGACGCTGGAAAAGTCGACCGCCGTTGATGCGGGCGAAATCTGATGGACAGCACTGAACTCTGGCGGCTGGCGGTCATCATCGGCCTGACGGTCGTCACAGTGCTGACCCGCTCGTTCTTTTATATTTCCAAAAAACCGTGGAACTTGCCACGCTGGACTCGGCGCGGCCTGCACTATGCGCCGATCGCGGCGCTGGCGGCCGTCGTCATACCCGAAACAGTGATGACGCAAGGCCATCTCATCGAGACCTGGGCTGACGCCCGACTCTTTGCTGTTGCCGCCGGTGCCACCTGGTTTTTTTGGCGCAGGGGCAAAGGGCAAGCGGTGCTCGGAACGATTGTGACGGGCATGGCGGTTTATTTGCCGCTGCATATGGGCTTGGGCTGGTAGAGCGCTCCTACAATTTATGTAAATAGTTTCCAACCATAAGGTTTGACATGAACTTCATTCGCTTCTCCGACCTGTGTGCCCAGGGGCTGGTCAAAGACCAACGCGTTTTCATCCGGGCTGATCTCAACGTGCCGCTGGACGCTGACGGGCATATTACCGAAGACACGCGCATTCGGGCCTCGCTTGCCTGTATCCGGATGGCACTCGCTACCGGCGCTGCGGTGATGGTCACCTCCCATCTGGGGCGACCGACCGAGGGCGAGTTCAAACCGGCTGATTCACTGGCCCCCGTGGCTCAGCGCTTGGCTGAGCTGCTGGGCCGTGCGGTACCGCTGCTGTCCAACTGGGTCGACGGCGTGGACGTGCAACCGGGCCAGCTGGTGCTGCTGGAAAACTGCCGCCTGAACCCGGGCGAGAAAAAAAACAACGAACAACTGGCCCGCAAAATGGCCGCGCTGTGCGATATTTTTGTGCATGACGCTTTTGGCACGGCGCACCGGGCTGAAGCATCCACCTACGGCATCGCGCAGTTTGCCAAGGTGGCGTGTGCCGGTCCGCTGCTGGCGGCCGAGATGGATGCCATCACCAAGGCATTGGCGAACCCGAAACGCCCATTGGTGGCAATTGTTGCGGGTGCCAAGGTATCGACCAAGCTGAGCATTCTCAAGAGTCTGGCAACCAAGGTTGATCAACTGATTGTCGGCGGCGGCATCGCCAATACCTTCATGCTGGCAGCCGGTTTGAACATCGGCAAGAGTCTGGCCGAGCCGACCTTGCTGGCCGACGCGAAGGCGGTGATGGATGCCATGAAGGCGCGCGGTGAGGCCTTGGGCGACGCCAGTGTCGCGGTGCCGATTCCGACCGATGTGGTGACCGCCAAGGCCTTCTCAGCCGACGCCCCGGCTACCGTCAAAGCCGCCACCGAGGTCGCCGACGATGACCTGATTCTTGACATCGGGCCGGAAACGGCCGCCCGGCTCGCCGCGCAAATAAAAGCGGCTGGCACCATCGTCTGGAACGGCCCGGTCGGGGTCTTTGAGTTCCCCGCTTTTGAACACGGCACGCAGGTGATTGCGCACGCGATTGCCGAATCGGGTGCGTTTTCCATTGCTGGCGGTGGCGATACGCTGGCGGCGATTGCCAAATACGGGATTGAAAAGCAGATCGACTACATCTCCACCGGCGGCGGGGCATTTCTGGAAGTTTTGGAGGGCAAGACGCTGCCGGCCTTTGAGATTTTGAGTCGCCGCGCTGCGGGTCAGGAACCCTGACTTAACAGTGCTGTGTCCGGATCAATTGCCTGGAGGATTTTGGCAGCATGAAGTCGTTACCCGGTCGCCTGTCAAGCCGAGCCAGCGACGCCCGCGCTGTAGCCGCAAAAGGCCAAATTCGCCAGAGCAACGAAGCCCTGATTCTGGCGGCCGCCGAGCATGTGTTTGCAAGCGTTGGTTTTGCCGGCGCCACCATGGCAGCAATTGCCGCTTCTGCGGACTTGCCCAAGGCCAATTTACATTATTACTTTGGCAGCAAACAAGCACTCTACCGCGCCGTGCTGGCAGGTACTTTGAAGGAATGGCTGGTTCCGACTTATGGCATTACGGCGCAAGCCGATCCGCGGCTGGCCATTGAGGGCTATATTCACGCCAAAATGGCGCTGGCCCTGCAACGCCCGGACGCGTCCAAGGTGTTTGCCAACGAGTTGTTGAATGGCGCACCGGTGATCAAAACCCTGCTTGCCACCGAGTTACGCGAGCATGTATTGGGCAAAGCCGCTGTGATCGAGGGCTGGATCGCAGCCAAACGCATGGCACCGGTGGATGTCATCCACCTTTTTTTTACTATTTGGGCCGCCACCCAGACCTATGCTGATTTTGATGTACAGGTATGCGCCGTTCTCGGACGTTCCAAATTAAGTCCGCAAGCGCAGAGGCGAGCCACCGAGCACGTAGTGTCTTTTATTTTGCGCGGTTGCGGTCTTTGGTCGGAAGATTGATTTTCTGGCCTATGGTTTGATCCCTGAAAATAATTCCAAATGCGATAGAATCTCATTTGAGTTAGCGCTCATTCGAGCGTTGATTATTGTATTTTCCAGAGGCTGACCCATGCTTTTATCGCAACTTTCGAATGGCTCGCACGCTCTGGTTGAGCGTGTACTTGGCAGCTCCGCCGAGGTCGGCGATGCCACTTTGCGTCGCTTGGGTGAGATTGGTTTCATCGCTGGTGAACCGGTTCAAATGCTGCGCCGCGGTCCCGGTGGACGCGAACCCCTGGCCGTTCTGATCGGTGAAACCTTGTTTGCGCTGCGCCTGCTCGAAGCCCAGTGCATTGAAGTGCAGTGCGTTGAAGCCGGCGCGATTTAAGGTCGGCATGTCCTCTGTTCCAGCCACTCCCTCGCCTGCCGCCCTCAAAAGCATTGCGCTGGTGGGCAACCCCAATTGCGGCAAAACCGCGCTCTACAACCTGCTCACCGGAGCGCGCCAAAAGGTTGCCAATTACGCTGGCGTTACGGTCGAGCGCAAAGTCGGCCTGGCGCATCTTGGTAACGGTCAAACGCTGTCGGTGGTGGACTTGCCAGGCACCTACAGTCTGACGCCGAACACGCCCGACGAACAGGTTACGCTCGAAGTCATTGAAGGGCGACGCGCCGGTGAAGATGTGCCCGATGCGATTGTGGCGGTGGTCGATGCCACCAACCTGCGCATGAACCTGCGCCTGGTGCTGGAGCTCAAGCGCCTGGGCCGGCCGCTGCTGGTGGCGGTCAACATGGCCGACGTGGCGCGCGCACAAGGCTTGCACATTGACATTGCGCGCCTGGCAGTCGAGCTGGGTTGTCCGGTGGTGGAAACGGTCGCTATCCAACACAATGGTCATGCCCAATTGCTGGCGCTACTGGAAAAGCAATGGCTTGCCCCGACGCTAGCGCAGCAGCCAGCTTTGGCCAAGCCGACAACGCTTAGTTCAGCCCAGTTGCAGCACGAAGTGCGCCGCATCCTGAAGCTGGTGGCGCCCCAGGTGCCAAAGCGGGATCGTTTTCAGCACCGGCTCGACGCCGTCGTGATGCACCCGGTGTGGGGGCTGCTGGTGTTGGCGGCAGTGTTGTTCCTGATTTTCCAGGCAGTGTTTTTATGGGCCAATTGGCCGATGGAAGTGATTAAACAGGCGATGGCCATGGTGGCCAACGCAGCGCTCGCCAACCTGAATGCCGGGCCGCTGCGCAGCCTGCTGGTGGACGGTGTGATTGCCGGAGTCGGCGGTGTGCTGGTGTTTCTGCCGCAGATTCTGATTTTGTTTTTCTTCATCCTGCTGCTCGAAGACTCGGGTTACCTGCCGCGTGCCGCTTTCTTGCTCGACAACGTCATGGGCAAGGTCGGCTTGTCGGGCCGGGCCTTCATCCCGCTGCTTTCCAGCTTTGCCTGCGCCATTCCGGGCATCATGGCGACACGCACCATTGCGAGCTGGAAAGACCGCCTGGCCACCATCATGGTGGCGCCGCTCATGACCTGCTCAGCACGCCTGCCGGTTTATGCCCTGCTGATCGGTGCTTTTGTGCCCGCGCGCAGCGTTGGCTGGTTCAATTTGCGCGGTTTGACGCTGTTTGGCCTGTATGTGGCTGGCGTCGTCTCGGCCATGGCGGTGGCCTGGGTTTTCAAGCGGGTCTGGCTGAAAAGCGGCTACCAGCCGCTGATGCTGGAATTGCCGCCGTACCGCATGCCCAGTGTGCGCAACCTGGCCTTGGGGCTGTGGGAACGCGGGCGCATCTTTGTGCACCGGGTCGGCAGCATTATTTTCTCGTTGATGGTGCTGTTGTGGTTCTTGTCCACCTATCCAGCTCCGCCTGCGGGCTGGGACGCATCCCAAGGCCCGGCCATTGTGCACAGTTTTGCCGGCATGTTGGGCCACGCCCTGCAGCACGTGTTTGCGCCGATCGGCTTCAACTGGCAAATCTCCATCGCGTTGGTGCCCGGCATGGCCGCGCGCGAGGTTGTGGTGGGTGCCTTGGGCACGGTGTATTCACTGTCGGCGGCGAGCGGCACTGTGGCTGATTCCTTGTCGCCGGTGCTGGCGCAGGGTTGGTCTCTGGCCACTGCTTATTCACTGCTGGCCTGGTTTGTATTTGCGCCGCAATGCCTCTCGACGCTGGCCGTGGTGCGCCGTGAGACCAACTCCTGGCGCTACCCTGTCATCATGACGGTCTATTTGTTTGCGCTGGCTTACGCAGGCGCTTTTTCCACTTATCGCTTGACGCTGTGGCTGGGAGGATAGCGTATGAGCCTTGAGTCATTGTTGGTTTTGGCACTGGTCAGCGCCTGCTTTGTCTATGCGGCTTGGACCTTGATGCCGCAAGCGGCGCGGCGGGCCTTGAGCATTGGCTTGCTGCATCTGCCGTTGCCGCGTCGCTGGGTCGCCTATTTGCAGAAAATGAAACAGGCAACGGCGCTCTGCCAGTGCAGCGGCTGCGAGCACGCGCCCGTCAGGAGTGGTACGCCGCAGAAGGCCGGCCCAACCCTGGCGCAGCCTCTGGTTTTTCACCCGCGCAAAAAGTAGCCGCCGCAGCCACGATCCGGCGCGTGTCAGCGGTTGGTCGGGAAGCTATAGACAGCACCCTCGCGCACACCGGCCGAGGGCCAGCGCTGCGTGATGGTTTTGCGCTTGGTATAAAAGCGCACCGCATCCGGACCGTAGGCGCTCAGATCGCCAAACAGACTGCGCTTCCAGCCACCGAATGAGTGATACGCCACCGGCACCGGCAACGGCACGTTGATGCCGACCATGCCGACCAGAATGTGCTCGCTGAAGTAGCGTGCCGCTTCGCCGTCGCGCGTGAAGATGCAGGTGCCGTTGCCGTACTCGTGGGCGTTGATCAGGTCCATGCCTTCCTGTAGGGTCTTGACGCGCATCACGCCCAGCACCGGGCCGAAGATTTCTTCCTGGTAAATCTTCATGCCGGGTTTGACGTTGTCAAACAGGCAGGCACCCAGGAAATAACCGTTGCCTTTCACCTTGACAGCGCGGCCATCGACGACCAGCTTGGCACCTTCCTTGATGCCCTGTTCGACATAGCCCGTGACCTTGTCCAGGTGCTGCTGCGTCACCAGCGGCCCCATGTCGTTGGCAGCGTCGGTGCCGGGGCCGACTTTCATTTTGGCAATCTCGGTTTTCAACCCGGCCACCACGGCGTCCGCCGTCGCGTCACCCACCGCGAGCACCAGCGGGATCGCCATGCAGCGCTCGCCGCAAGAGCCAAAAGCCGCGCCCATCAAGGCACTGACGGCATTGGCGATGTCGGCATCGGGCATCACAATGGCATGATTCTTGGCACCACCGAGTGCCTGCACCCGCTTGCCATGGGCGCAGCCTACTGAGTAAATATATTCGGCAATAGGTGTTGAACCGACAAAGCTGACGGCCTGCACGCGCTTGTCGGCCAGCAGCGCATCGACCGCCTCCTTGTCGCCGTTGACCACATTGAGCACACCGGGTGGCAAGCCCGCTTGCAAGGCGAGCTCGGCCACCAACAGCGCGCTGCTCGGGTCGCGCTCGGAGGGCTTGAGCACAAAGGTGTTGCCGCAGGCAATCGCCATCGGCCACATCCACAGCGGCACCATGACGGGAAAGTTGAACGGCGTGATGCCGGCGGTGACGCCGATCGGTTGGAACTCGCTCCAGGAGTCCATTGCCGGGCCGACGTTCTTGCTGTGCTCGCCCTTGAGCAACTCGGGCGCATAAGAGGCGTATTCGACGTTCTCAATGCCGCGCTGGAGTTCGCCCATGGAGTCGGAGAGCACCTTGCCGTGCTCGGCGGTGAGCAGCGCGCAGAGCTGTTCGGCGTTTTCTTCGAGCAGGATTTTGAGCTTGCTCATGACGCGGGCGCGCTTGAGCGGTGGCGTGGCGCGCCAGGCCGGGTAAGCCGCCTGCGCGCTGGCAATCGCTTTTTCAACCGTTAATTTGTCGGCCAGCAGCACGCGCTTTTCAGCCTTGCCGGTGGCCGGATTGAAAACATCTTGCGAGCGGCTGCCGCCGCCGACGATTTGGCCGTCAATCAGGTGTTGGATTTGGGGAAGTTTTTTCATGCTGAGAAGTTTAAGCAGTTTGGTTCATGGCTTCACCCAGCGCGTTGACCAGACTGTCAATTTGCGCCGGGGTACTGATGAAAGGCGGTGCCAGTTGAATCGTGTCGCCACCGTAGCGCACATAAAAGCCTTTGTCCAGCATCGCCATGGCGATATCGAAAGGTCGCTTGGCCGGTTCGCCCGGCAGGGCGTCGATGGTGAATCCTGCCGCCAGGCCGTAGTTGCGGATGTCGGTGATGTGTTTAACACCTTTCAAGCTGTGCACGGCATTCTCAAAATGAGGTGCCAGCGTCTTGACCCGCTCGGGCATGTTCTCCTTGACCAGAATATCGAGCGTCGCCAGCGCCGCAGCGCACGGCACCGGGTGCGCCGAGTAGGTGTAACCGTGGGCAAATTCAAGCATGTAGTCGGGGCCGCCCGTGGCCATAAAGGTGTCGTAAATTTCTTTTTTGGCCAGCACCGCACCGATCGGCTGGGCACCGTTGCTGATCTGCTTGGCCAGGTTCATGATGTCGGGCGTGACGCCAAAGGCCTCGGCCCCGGTGAAGGCACCAGTGCGGCCAAAACCGGTGATGACTTCGTCAAAAATCAACAGGATATTGTTGGCGGTGCAAATGTCGCGCAGGCGTTGTAAATAACCTTTGGGCGGGATGATGACACCGGCCGAGCCCGCGAACGGCTCGACGATGACGGCAGCAATATTGCTGGCATCGTGCAACGCGATCAAATTGAGCAAGTCATCGGCCAGCTCGGCACCTTTGTCGGGCATGCCGCGCGAGAACGCGTTGCTGGCAAGCTGCGTGTGCGGCAAATGGTCAGCATCGATACCCTGGCCAAACATCTTGCGCACGCCACTGATGCCGCCGACCGAGATGCCGCCGAAATTGACGCCGTGGTAGCCTTTTTCGCGGCCGATCAAGCGCGTCTTGCTGGCTTGACCCTTGGCACGCCAGTAAGCGCGCGCCATTTTGAGCGAGGTATCGGCCGACTCGGAGCCGGAGCCGGTAAAAAAGACGTAGTCAAGCCCGGCCGGCGTGAGCTCCTTGAGCTTGTTGGCCAGCTCGAACGAGAGCGGATGGCCAAACTGGAAGGCGGGCGAGTATTCCATGGTCGCCATTTGTTTGCTCACTGCCTCGGTGATCTCGCTGCGCCCATGCCCCAGGCCACAGCACCACAGGCCTGAGAGGCCGTCAAAAATCTGTTTGCCGTTGCTGTCGGTGTAATAACAACCCTTGGCGCTGACCATCATGCGGGGCTTGGCCTTGAATTGACGGTTGCCGCTGAAGGGCATCCAGTGCGCGTCGAGCCAGGCGGCATCGATGCGGGAAGAGGTTGGGTTTTGAGTGGTGCTCATGGAGTCTCCTGAAAGAGGTGAAGTGTTGTCATTCTGGCTGCTTCTGTTACTCTTGGAAAGATATAAATAACACACTTAAGTTGTCAATCCATGCAAGTAAAGAGTCGTTCCGCGCTGGGCCAGTTGAGCGATATGGACATTCGCCTGCTGCGTGTTTTCAAAAGCGTGGCCGAGTGTGGTGGCATGGCCGCAGCCGAGCTGGAGCTCAACATTGGCACCTCCACCGTCAGCCGCCACGTCAAGGATCTGGAAACCCGCCTGGGTTTGACGCTGTGTCGGCGGGGTCGTGGCGGTTTCGCGCTGACCACAGAGGGTGCGCAGATTTACGCGGAAACGCTGCGCCTGCTGGCCGGTGTTGATGCCTTTCGCAGCCGGGTCGATGAAATTCACCAACGCATGGGTGGCGAGCTGCATATTGCGGTGTTTGACAAGACCGCCAGCAACCCGCAAGCGCACATCGGCACGGCAATTGCGCGCTTTTCCGAGCTGGCTCCCGAAGTGAGTTTGCAATTGCACGTGGCACCCCTTAACACGATCGAGCGCGGCGTGCTCGACGGGCAATTTCAGGTTGGCATCATCCCGGGGCACCGCAGCTCCGACACGTTGACCTACGACGAACTTTTTTCTGAGACCATGTTTTTGTATTGCGGTGCGCAGCACGCCTTGTTCAAGGCAGCCCCAGCGCAGGAACCCCTTGATTGGGACGCGCTGCGGGCGCACGACTTTGCCGGTCTGGGCTACCACTCGCCCAATATGGAAATCAGCCAGAAGGTGCACCTGGCGCGCAAAGCCACCGGCTACGACCAGGAATCGATTGCAACCCTGATCCTGTCGGGCAAGTACCTGGGCTTTTTGCCGGACCACTATGCCGAGAGGTTTGTTCTCGCAGGCCAGATGCGCGCCGTCAAACCCGCGTTATTTCGCTACACCTGTAGTTTTTTCAGTATCGTGCGCGGCTCACCCGAGCCGTCCCGTGTGACGCGAGCCTTTCAGGAATGCTTGCTGCAGGCGCATGCGACCAGCGTCAATGCTGAAATCAGAACCCCCAGCGATGTTCCAGTTCGACCACAGTGAGTGCCAACAAGCGGCCACGCACGATGCGCGTGAACACGGCAACACTGGTGACCACTTTCGCCACCAGGAGCAGACGTTCGGTCGCGGAACCCGAATGGCTCACGAAGACACTTATGCACAGTTCCCAGTTATTGACAGTTTGACGGCAACTATTGCCATTTGCGCCTGCCGAGTTGAGTCAGACCGTCGCCAGAACTTTACATAATTTCAGTCATGGCGCGTGGGTAGAACTTCGACACATGCCTAGGCACCGCGGCCTCGTTCATCTGCCGAAATACCATGAATAGGGCTCTCGCGATGGCGATATGACCGGCAAGTTCGGTGCATCAGTTCAAAGGGCTTGATCTGATTTGAAGGTCAAGAGAACTCTTTAATTATGTACAGGATTTCTAACGATGAATATGCCGCCGTACAGAGGAGGAAACCAAGTCTGGAAGCAACAACTGCTCATAACTGGGAACTGTGCATAACGCTGCTTATGCAGAGATGTACATAAAGACACAAAGCGGCTGTAGAGTTTTCCGATCTGGTCGCTCCATACCGGCCGTTCCTATATGCCTTGGAAAGGCCGCAATGTGGCGATGATTTCGTGAGCCGGAATACCCACGATCGACCAGTTGTCCGCGCCGACACGGAATTGATCCAGGTTGCCGATTTCCGCTGACCCACCGTTTCGGTCGGGAGACCCGTTTCAAGCAACGATTCCAGCCTGTAGGGGCTGGGGCAGTCAAAATCGGCAGCCTGGGTCAAAAGCTCGTCGGCAGTAGCAACTAGGGTTTCACGCGGGGTGTGTGCGCGGCCTCGCTTGCTCAGGAAAATGGACAGGGTGCTGGCAAACGTGTGCACCAGTCCGATGAAAACGATCAGCCAAGCTAACAGGTCAGACGCTGCTTTGCGTCGCGCGCACGCCGATATAACCCTTGATTGCCGCAATCGCGAGCGGCACGGCGCCGAAGATGATAAATACCAGATCGCCCGGAAGGCGCAGCCATTCGATCAATCGCGCGGTTGCGGAGCCTGTGTACGCCAAGCTGCGGGCGTGCCAGTAACCGTGCTGGACCACGTCCCATACCTGTAGCACGCCACCGGGGAACAGGTTCATCGCGATCATCATCAACAAGCCGATGTTGGTGCCCCAGAAGCCGACTTTGATGTATTTTTCCATGCCCGCCCAGCGGGTTTCGTCGGTTGTCTGGCGCAGTACGAACACCAACATCGCGAGGGCCAGCATGCCGAACACGCCCATCAGCGCGGCATGGCCATGGTTGGGGGTGAGAATGGTGCCGACTTCGTAGTAGCTCACGATCGGCAGGTTGATCAGGAAGCCGAACATGCCGGCACCGACAAAATTCCAGAAGCCCACCGACATCAGGAAATAGAACGCCCACTTGTGCGGAACGGCGATCGGCTTGCCGCACACGTCGCACTGGCCGCGGGTCGTGCGCACGAAGTGCCAGGCATCCAGCGTGAGCAGCGTCAGCGGCACCACTTCCAGTACCGAGAACATCGCCGACATCGCCATGTTGAACTGGGTTTGACCGGTGAAATACCAGTGGTGGCCGGTGCCGATGAGCCCGCCGAGAAAGTACAGGATTGCGTCCAGGTAAATTACCCGCAGCGCGGTATTGCGACGGGTCAGGCCGAGCTGAAAGAACAGTAGCGCAACGACCGTGGTGGCGAAGAATTCGAAGTAGCCTTCCACCCACAGGTGGATGATCCAGAAGCGCCAAGTGTCGACGACGGTGAAATTGGTCTTGGCACCGAAGAACAGCGCCGGCAGGTAGAACACCGGAATCGCCAGCGACGCATACAGGAACATGCGGGCCAACGGGCGCGCCTGCGGATCGGCCACTGTGCGTGGCCGCGCCAGCCACCACAGAATCGCAAACCAGGCCAGCAAACCGGCCACCAACAGATACTGCCAGAAGCGACCGATCTCCAGGAATTCCCAGCCCTGGTTGCCGAACCAGAACCACCAGTCGCCGAGCAGACCACTCATCCCCAACCATTCTCCGAGCAGGCTGGCACCGATGACCAGCGCGAACGCCGCGAACAGCAGATGGACCGCGGTCGCGAGCCAACGCGGCTCGTCCGTGCGCAGTGAACGTGCCAGGAACAAGGCGGCCGCCACGTACGCGGTGGCGATCCAGAAGATCGCGGTCTGCAGATGCCAGGTACGCAGCAGATTGCTGGGGAAGATGTTTTCCAGCTGAAAGCCGTAGAAACTACCGGGATCGGCGCGAAAGTGGGCAACCCCGCTGCCGACCAGGGCCTGCATGAGGAACAACAGGGCGACGACGACGAAGAATTTCACCAGTGCGCGCTGCCCGGCGCTCGCCTGCCCCGGAATCATCTGCGGGTGGACGTGATGGCCGCGCGTGATCCAGCCCAGATTATCGAATCTGCCGAACGCCAGCAGCACGGCAGCAATACCGGCGAGCAATACGAGCAAGCTCAGAGCGCTCCACAGCAATGCGCCGGGAGTCGGCCGATTGCCAACCTCGGGATCGTACGGGAAGTTGTTGGTATAGGAGTAGTCATCGCCCGGACGATTGGCGACCGAAACCCACGCCGCCCAATTGATGAACGCGGTGAGCTGATGCAACTCCGCAGGGTCGGTGATCAGGTCGGGCTTGAGGCCGCCATTGCCGACCGGGTCGTGGAAGTAGCGGGTCCAGTAGCCGACCTCACTGCGATAGGCCTCGGCCTCCGGCGCCGTCAAATGAAGCGTGTCGTTGGCTGCGTCATAGCGGTTGGTTTTCAGCGTCACCGCGACTTCGCTGCGTATTGCCGCCATTTGCATCGGCGTCAGCGCCGCCAGCGGCTGGCCGTATTGCCGCTGCGTCAGCGCCGCGGCGATGTTCTCACCGATGCGGTGCAACGCTTCGGCGGAATAGTCCGGCCCCAAGTAGGCCCCATGGCCCCAGATGGTGCCGTTGTCCATCAGGCCGTAGCGCAGGAACAAGGCTTGCCCGTTGCTGATGTCGTCGCCGGTAAACAGGCTGATACCGCTCGCGTCGACGATTCGCGCCGGAATCGGCGGAGCATTGCGATAGGCCAGCAAGGTGATGGTGATCAGGCCGGCGAGGCCGACTACCATCACGATCATTATCGAGCGTATCCACCACGGCGATAGCGGCGATTCTTCCGGTTCGCTCCCGATTTGTGCCGCATCGCTCATAGTGCTTTCTCCGGACAAGGATGGTCAACCCCTGCATTATGTACGCGCGAACAGGCCGAAAATCACGGAACCAGCAACTGATGGTTTTGGGCAAAGTGATCATTTCAATTCCATTGCCTTCCATCGTCAGCGTCCCAGTTTCACGGATTCACCCCTGATCTTCCAGGGCTATAGTTTTCTGAGCGGCCACACGATGGCGGCGACCTTGCTGTTCGGCCTGCTGGCTGTGTTTGCGGTCATGGCACTTAAAGCCTGGCGCTGGCGCGCCACGGCGATCCCGCCAAGGTTGACGCTCCAAGCGCTACGCCGTGCGACCGGCAAACGGGACCCCATATCGATGTCGCTCAAGAGATGTCGCACGATGGCGAATAGATGGTGCGCCAGTGCCCATATTGAAGGCGAGCGCAGCTACCTTGAAAGCCGGATGCGTGAACAACTGGGTTGTCCATACGTAGGATTGTTGATATCGCAGCGACTGATCGAGCAGATAGATGCAGAACGGGATGCCGATCGCCAGCAAAATGCCGGTGATTCGATGGGTGATCTTGCGTGTTAGTCGGACAGCCACTCGATCCGTTCGCGCAGCACGGGCAATAGTTCATGTTCAAACCAAGGGTTACGCTGGAACCATGGTGTGTTGCGTGCCGAAGGATGCGGCAACGGAAGATATTCAGGCGCAAACTCGCGCCACGCATTGACGGTTCCCGTCAATGACGGCTTACGGCGATTGCCCAGGAAGTGCCGCTGCGCATGCAGACCGATCAGCAGAGTCAATTCAACTCTTGGCAACTTCGTCAATAAATGATCGAGCCACAACCTCGCGCATTCTCGGCGCGGTGGCAAGTCGCCGCCATTCCCTCGACCCGGATAGCAATATCCCATTGGGATAATCGCAATTTTCAATTCGTCATAAAACCGCGTCGTGTCCAAACCCATCCACTTGCGCAGACGCTCTCCACTTGGGTCATCCCACGGCGTTCCCGAAGCATGCACTCGTACGCCGGGCGCTTGACCTACGATGAGGACGCGCGCCGCTTCACCGACCTGCAATACCGGACGCGGGCCAAGCGGCAGGTGTGGTTCGCAAGCACGGCATTTGCGTACTGCTACCAACAACCCGTCAAGGGTGGGATACACCGTTTCATTCACAATACCCTTCAAATGCGCCGCGATGTTCGCTGATTCAGTCATTTGCTTTGTGCAGTGCAACCCCTTTGTGCATTGCGATGTGGTCGCTCTTGTCGCTTTGTATTTCATATTGCGGCTCATCCTCGTTCGCATGATGCGTATAGCCCTTGTAAGCAACGTCCTTTGTGTGCGTCTTGATAATTTTTCCAGAGACATGCCCAGCCTCCGAATTCCAGGTAACGTGATCACCGATTTTGAATTTGTGTGTCATGGCTCGTCTCTCATTAAACTTTGCTTTACACGCTAGGGTTGCTCATGCTGACCAAGCGTGGCGACGGATAGGTGACTTGCGTTCCGACAGCGTGGGCGAAGCCCGTAAGAACGTGTGGTTTGCGTGCCTTCGGCCCAATAATATCCTCGACGCGAATGCCCCGCAAAAGAAGCGCGTCGCCGATCATCGAGCGATGACAGCGCCAGGGAACCGCTTCGGCGCACATCAGGACACAGCGCTCAGTGCGCGCCAGGTTTGCGACCCATTGGACGTTGTCGGCGAACTCCGACGACTGCATGTAATCCGCATAGCCGCGAAAAGACAGATTGTGCCATCCGGTGTTTGGAGAATCCGCTCGCGTGTGGCGCAATCCTCCGAGGCCCGGAAGATGCATATAGGAAACTTTAACCGCGTCCAATGATGTGGGTAGCGCGTCTTGATTGAACTGGGGATTGTGGCGCGACTGCGGTACGGTCCTCACATCAAGCACTCGGACAATCTCATTGCGTTGGAGCAAATCGAGGAATGTATCTAGTGGTCGATTGGAATGGCCGATCGTGCAGATAAGCGGCTCGTCCGGTGTGATGTCGCTACTCATACTGAACGGCTAATCATGAAAGATCGCTATGCGCCATGCAACAGAATGGTGACGAGAATAGAAGAGTCTTCCACTGCCTTCAGCGCGTGTACCACGCCGCCGGCCAAACACACCAGATCCCCCGCGCGCATCAGTTGCTTGGTTCCGGCAGTCGCAAATTCAATGCTTCCTTCAATGCATTGAACGGTAATTTCACCTGTAACTTGGTGTTGTGGCATTGCCTTGCTCGCCAAGAGAACCATTTGAATCACTTCAAGACGATTCGATTTGTAGAGCGTTTTCGTGGTTGCGTTCTTGAGATAACTTTCAAGCGGTCGAATGTCAATCAACTCCCCGGATAACGCGTGATGAAGAGACATATCCATTCCTTCGAAAGATTCAACGGTTGACTGGTTACGTCAATTGACGTATTTGGTACGCGTCTATTCGGAAATATGCTTTGCGTGATCCATTCAAGGATTACCGCGACAACGCGGCGACGATCCGCCGCAGCGGACAAAATAACGAGGCCATTTCGCGGATGCCGACGTTGCTGCCGGGGATGCTATTCGCAATGTGGACCGCGCGTCTGTGCGCTAGCGTACTCTTGCACAGATCAGGAATGACGGGTCGGGTACCGGTCGTTGGTGAGCGACTGCAGCTGGCCCAGTGCAGTCTTACACGTTCTCATCTTCAATCAGTAGTGTCCCAACGTTTG
>PKWM01000019.1 GCA_003133245.1 Rhodoferax sp.
ATGGCGGTCAATGCGCCGGGCCGCATGAACCGAGCCGCCGCCGCACTGCAATTTATAAGCCCGGTCGAACGTGGCACATGGGTTGCGATGGGCATGGCCTTGCAATCCGAGTACGGCGATGCCGCGCGCGACGTGTGGTTGGACTGGTCGCGCGCCGCGGACTCATTCAAAGAGTCGGACGCGCGCGCAGTCTGGAAGTCGTTCCGGGGAACCGGCGTCTCCGTGGCCACGCTGTTTCATGAAGCCAAGCAAAACGGCTGGGTTGACGATCAATGCTACACGCCGCCAACCCGCGAACAGATCGACGCGCAGCAACGCGCCACCGCCGAGCGCCGGAGCAACGAAGGCAGGGAGCGCCACCGGCTGGCCCAGGCTGCGGCGAAGAAAGCCGACTGGATACTGAGCCAGTGCGTGCAGGAAAAGCACGCCTACCTTGATTCAAAGGGCTTCACTGATCTGGTTGGCCTGGTGTGGCGGCCGGAACAAGAAACGAACCTGCTGTGCATTCCGATGTTTGTCGGGCGTGACCTGGTGGGCGTGCAGATGATCGACCGCGAAGGCGGCAAGAACTACCTGTCCGGTGCAGTCACCAGTAAAGCTGAGTTTCGTATCGACTCGGGCGCGCTTAACGCAGTGGATTGGTGGTGTGAAGGCTACGCCAGCGGCTTGAGTCTGCGCGAATGCCTGCACGCGCTCAAGCTGCCCTATCGAATTCACATCACATTCAGCGCCGGGAACCTCAAACGCATGGCGCACAGCGGCTATGTTGTCGCTGACAACGATGCCTCAAGGACTGGCCAGGAAGCCGCCAGCGCGACAGGATTGCCGTATTGGATGCCACCTGTCGAGGGTGAAGACATCAATGATGTGTGGCAGCGTGAAGGCACGTTCAGGACATCGCAGATGCTGCGCAAGTGGCTACAGGCGCAGCGCGAGACAGGGGGGCATCATGGCTAAGAATCGACCCAACACCGACCCCCGTGGTCACAGTCTGAGAATTTATTCTGAGATTTACGACAGCGCCGCCTTTGCCTGCCTGTCACCCTATGACGTGCTGGCCTACCTTGCCCTGCTGCGAGAGCTAAAGCAGTACAACAACGGTGATCTATCTTTGCCATTGAGCCGCGCCAGGACGTGCGGCATCAGTCACCCAAAGACGTTAGCGCGCAGCCTTCGTGCATTGTGTGCTGTGGGGCTCGTGGCGATAGCACGTAGAGGCGGCTGCACCCGTGGTGGCCAGCGCCTGCCCAACCTGTACCGGGTGACAGATCGTGATTGTTACGAAATACCAAAGCTGCACCTTGAGGCGTTGTCCGCAACAAACGAATGGAAGCGCGTCACCACGGTGGAGCAGGGCCAGCAACTGATCCTGGCGGCTGACGATGCGGTGAAAAAAGAGGCTTCAAAATTAAAAAGCCTAGGGCACCCCGTGACAGCGACTAGGGCACGTAGTGAAGTAGTCAGGCCAATAACCAGGGCACGTAGTGAACCATGGAATGCCGGACTAGGGCACGTAGTGAACATGGCTAAAAACCCCACAGAGCCTTTATCCATGCGGGTTACAGGCGGTTTGTCACCTACACCTGAAAAATCAATCCATAGGGCACCTGCTATCCCTCCTTTATACATTGCCACCCCTACTGGTGATTTGGGGCTGTTGGATGCTGTGTCTTCGGTTTCCCGGTTGCCTGCACCCCGGACTCTGATTGGCCGGGTTCTGCGTCGGGTCCGACCGGTGAACCTGCCCAACGGGTATCACGCCGCCCGTTCTGGATTTTCTGCATTGACCTGCCTTGAAGGAGCCAGCCATGGCTAAACGATTCATCGACCCCGACCGCCTGCCCTTGACCTACGAGGCGATCCAGGAAGACCGCGCATTCGATGCAGCCAAAGCCAAGTCTGGCGGCCAACTCAAGCGAATCGCATCAGGCTACGTCCTGGCCGGTCCCGGCGTGATTCGCCACTTTTCAGATTCGAGCGATATGCGGGCGCATGTTTTCAATGGAGGCGACGACCACGACTCTTGCAATCGACCCACAGCCGCTTTGAGGCGCGCCTGGCACCACACACCTGCCCCAGCTCAACTTCAAAAACCCGCTACGGCCATCCTGACAAGCCCATGACCCCACTTTGACCAATTCGAAAGACACCATGACCGACCGTGAAATTTTGACAGCCGTACTTCGGTGGAGCACAGCTTACGAGGCGCGGCGCGCCATCGGTGCAGAAAAGCGCCGCAATGAAAAGGTTTTAAAGGAATTCGGCGACCAGCAGTTCAACCCGTATGCACCGACCTACAACGAATCATGCAGAGTCAGAACAGCCGCCAGCGATGCCTCCGAACGCCTGACTCCAGCCAGGCGCAAGGAACTGGCCGCGCTGCGCGAACTGGCGAAAGTTTGCGCCAAAGTGCGAGTCCAGCAGCGACAAGTTGACGATACGTCCGATGTCATCGACGTTGATGTGAAGTTGCTGACATGCTGACCAACAAAGCCCAAGCCCTGATGGCGGAAACTCTCGAGCACCGCGCGGAAGTACTTGAATGGATTCGGCAACACCCGCAGGAATTCGAGGTTGCCGTCCTGATGTTCCACGGCCTTGAGCTGTGTCATTTGGCAATCACTGAACTTTGGGCAGCCTGCGGGTCGGAAATGGCCTTGAAATACCTGATCGAAGCAGATCCAGATCAGAAAGCGCTTCACTGATGGCCGGGTTCTTTCCGGTTCGGGAAATAACCGGGGTGCCCCCCTCAAACCGTCATCGCTTGCCGCGCAGCCTTCGCCAGGAAGCCGCTACGGGTTGCCCCACTGGCGCGCGCCGCCTGATCAATGTCGTGCACCAGACCCTCTGGCAATGAGATATTGAGCCTCATGGTCTTTTGACTACTGCGCACGTCTAGGCGTGACACGTCAACATCGACCGCCATCCAGAAGCCATCGGTGAAGTCGGTATTGGTTGCCAATTCCTCAAGCGCCGTGGGCGCGGGCAGATCCATACCTTCACCTTCGCACCAGACCTCTACAGCCTCTTGCACCATGCGCGGCAGATCCTGCAAATCATCGGCAGCCGAAAAGCAGCCAGGGAAGTCGGGCACTTCAACACCGTGCGAATGGGTAGCGTCGCCAGCGTGAACGTAAACGGGGTACAGCATGTTCATTCCTTCCAGTTCCAGCCAGCTTGCCGGTAAATGCTTCGCAGCGTGCCGATTGCAATGTCTTTGCGAGGGTGCGGCACCACCACATGCCCGGGCTTTGTCGGGTGCTTGAATTTCTCATGGTCACCCTTGCCACCGGTCTTGAACCAGCCCTCAGAGGTCAAGCGCTTGATTATTTCGTTGCTGGTCATAGTGTTTCTTGATTTTACACACAACTACACACGGGGCGAGTTTAAGCCGGAACCAAACTAAACAGGCACTATTGGCGACCTCCAAGCCATTTAACGCGACTTTCACTATGCGTGGTCGTGACAGCACATTGAAGGCATCGCCACCATCAGGAAACGACCATGCTGAAATCCGTCAAAGCCCTTATTTTCGTTACGAAGAATCCAATTATCGAGCCGCTTATCAAGGCACGGACACCTGCCCAACGGGCGTTCCAGCGGATGGGCGCCTTTGCTGGTGGTGGTATGGCGGGATTGGCCGCAGGGGCCGGGATCGGCCTTTTGGGCTACGGTGTCTACAAGGGCGCCAGCGCTCTAAGTGAAGGCGTCGACAAGAACAAGGTCGAGGCTACCGAGACGGACAAGTTCAAGCGCTCCATGGGAGCCACGTCGGACGCGTTCGATAAGCTGATCCAGCAGAGCCGCATGGTCGGTGATGCTTTTCTGCTGAGTATGCAGAAGGAGGGGCGCCTGGGCGACACCATCGGCATGTTCAAAAAACAAGGAATTGACCCCGAGAAGGTGTCGGACGCCGGCTTCACGACGATGGCTGAGATTGCTGTCGACGGGAAGAACAAGGACGGGCTGGACAAGATTCGCACCGGTCTGGCTGGGCGCGCGGACCTGACGGAGCCGCAGAAGAAGCAGCTCGAAAAACTGCGAGGTGAAACGGACGAGGGCAAGCTCCGCGATGCTCTGATGAAGTTCGCTTCCACCATGGAGCGCGAGAAAACGTCGGGGGAGGAAATCCAAAGGAACACGGCTGATATTGCCAATAAAACCCAGCTTATGTCCGATGGGTTGACCACATTATCAACAAAGGCAAATAGTTATTTGGCGGCACTGGTTACTGCGCTGGCTAAAGATTCACCAGAAGCCAAGGCGGTTGCAGAAGCGAAGCGACAAGTCGCCACCGACAAGGTCGCAGAGGACATATCTTCCGGGAAAGTCCCTGCCGAAAAAGCCAAGTCCCTGAATACGTTTTATGACAACGAAGCGAAAAAAGCTCAGTCGATGGACCCAGACAAAAAACAAAAAAGGTTGATGGAGATTGAGGCGATGCGGACCGAGGCATTCGGCGATCAACTTTGACGACGATCTTGAGCTGCATCGTCTGCACATGACCGACGACCTGAAGCGCGAGGGCAATGTCCCTGACGCTCAGCGCGCCTATAACGCCGGTCCGGATAAATCGAAATGGAGCAACAAGGAGACGACCGCTTACGTTGGGAAAATAGAAGCGGCCCGCGTATCTCCGCTTTCAGAAGTTAAAAAACAAGTTGTTGTTCAACCAGCATCGGAACGGGCCCCGATTCCGACTGTAGTTGCGGCTGTTGACAGTGCTAAATTTCCTGCAAAGGACGACAGAAACACGCGGGTCGAGGCAGCTCCAAAATTTGCCATGAAAGATGATCGCCGCTCGCGCCCTGATACCAGCGTGCCTGTTGCAGATGTGATTCCGGCACCAAAGATTGCATCTATCTTGCAGCAGGATATTCCGACTCCCAAGCAGCCGGCCGAATCTCCAGCTCCAAAAGTTGCCGCTTTAGTCCCACAGGAGATACCGCAGCCGAAACAACCACCAGAGGCTCCCGCGCCCAAGGTTGCATCTATTGTTCCACAAGAAACACCGACGCCAAGGCCCGCACCGGTAGAGGCGTCTGTCGTCAAAGAACGATCAATGACCCCGGATGCTCCATCTGCTCGAATCCCTGGTGACCGCTCGATGATCTTGCCGCCAGAGCCAGTCCAGCTCCCGACTGGAAACCCACAAGAGCAAGCGTTCAACAGCCGCACTCAGATGGACTTCTCACCGCTTCGGGTCGAGGGTAAGTTCACTCTGGCTGATCAGGCTGGCAACCAGAAGGCCGACCCGATTCCGTATAGCGGAACATTCAGGCGCAACATGGCCAGTGGCCAACAAACCGTGAGGGCATAAACATGAAAGTCGATTCACCCGCCATTGATATTGTCTTGTCAAAATGCATCAACCGCGACACGTCGGGTAAGTCCGCGCGATACGCGGGTGGTGCCAAGCAAATCAATCTGGCGCCGTTCCTGACTGAAAACTCGTCCGTCACCGTCACACGCAAAATCAACGCACCGGCTGGGTCGTTTCAGATCACCGTCGGCGACCGCGGCTACATGCACGACGGCACCATGGATTCTCTGTACGGAATCGTTGAGCCGATGGACATTGTCGAGATCCGCATGGCCCGCAGCCCGTATGAGTACCAAGGCAAGCTCCCGCTGGTGTTCCGTGGCGTCGTCAGCGAGATCCACCGGGATGAGAGCATGGGCCAGGACGGCAAGCCGCAGCGCTCTGTGGTGATCTCTGGTCAGGATTGGGGGAAGTTCCTGCAAATCATCGTTGACAAGAAGATTCGGGGTAACCCGCTCGGCACGGACTGGCTTTCGAACATGGTGATGCAAACGCATTACGGGATACCCGTCGCCATCATGTCAGCGCCTGATTTGATCCAGCAGTGTGTCGAGAAGATCGCCAATCCATTTATTAAAAAATTCAGCGATACAGGCGCCATCGTGCCATTCCTGTCCGACGTCAGCGGCGCCGATCCGACGGACGAGGCCATGATGCAAGGCTATTATTCCAACCCGATGGGCACGCTGTGGGACTTCATCAAGAAGTACGGCGACCTGGGCCCGTTCTACGAGATGTTCATTGATGACACCGAGCAAGGCCCGGTGCTGGTTTATCGCAAACCCCCATTCCTTGCCGGGACAACCAGCATTTACGGCACTCAATTCGAGGCGGTGAATGTAGAGTCCAGCCAAGTTCAGCGCCTGCGCGCTTCGCGTTCCGATGCGGACGTGGCCAATTATGTTTGGGTGGATCACCCTCGGACAGCCCAACTGACCGCCATGGATCTTAATCTGATGTCCTTTGGGCAGGATCCAGCCACATTGCTGCTTGACACACCCAACTCCAGCAGGACGTTGTATGGTGTTCGCACGCTGGAACTGACAAGCCAGCATGGGGTCATCCTACAGGCGGCTCCCGAAGCAATTTTTAAACAAAGCAAGAGCAGCTTCCTGGCCTACATGAAGGAAAAGTTGCGAAAGCTCAAATTGGCCAACCAGGACAACGTCGTGCTCGAAAGTGGCACCATGGTCATCGCCGGAAACGAAAAGGTAAAGGTCGGCCGGGTCTTGGTCATCCAGCGCGGGCGGTTCATCGGAACCTATTACGCCACCAGCGTTACCCACACCTTCAACCCGTTTCAATCGTTTATGACGACCGTGCAGTTTGTCCGCGGTACAGGTTTTGACAACCGGTCCAGAAACGAGGCGACCGGTGTGCCCAACCCATACCTGCAAGAGATCGGCCACGGGCCATACGAAAGCGCCAAGCCATGACCGTTACCCTGCACCAGGGCGAATGCCTTCGCATCCTGCAAACCCTGCCTGATGCGTCCGTCGATGCGGTCGTTTGCGATCCACCATACAGCTCTGGCGGGTTTTCCAGGGACGACCGCGCCCGGCCGGTCTCCGACAAGTATCAACAGAGCGGCACGCAGCGCACCTATCCGGATTTTCAGGGCGACTCGCGGGACCAGCGCAGCTATCTGATGTGGTGCAGTCTGTGGATTGAGGAATGCGTGCGCATCCTCAAGCCCGGTGGCTACTTTCTTGCATTCACTGACTGGCGACAACTGCCAACCATGACCGATGCAGTCCAGGTCGGCGGTATCGTCTGGCGTGGCCTTGTTGTCTGGGACAAGGGACGCGGCAGCCGGGCACCGCACTGTGGGTATTTCAGGCACCAGGCCGAGTACATCGTCTGGGGCACCAAGGGCCAGGCCGTCATTGCAACTCACGACGGGCCCTTCGAAGGCGTGATCCAGGCGACCGTGCTCAAACATGACAAGCACCACGTCGTGGGAAAGCCGACCCCGTTGATGCGCGAGCTGGTCCGGTGCGTGGCACCAGGCGGGATCGTGCTGGATCCATTCATGGGGTCCGGCAGCACCGGAGTCGCAGCGATCCAGGCCGGCCTCGACTTTATTGGCATCGAGCGCGAAGCCGCCTACTGTGCCATCGCCCGCGAGCGCATCGAAGCCGCCCAGGGTCTACCAGTGGCACGGCAGGACGGTCTATTCCAACCGGAGGCAGCATGAGCACGATTGACAGACGGATCAGCGAGCTGGAGCAATTCAGGGAGCGCCAGGAGAAACGCAAGGGAGTCCGGACGATTGTCGAAGATACGCGCGAGTTCTTGGAAAGCATCGACGGTCAGCACGACCTTGACATGCGCCCCGGCGAGGACATCATGGACGTGATGACCAGGCGTATGCAGAGCGTTGACGGCTACGACTTGTCAGGGATGCCCGGCGAAACGCTCAAGGCGAAGCGGGCCAACGTGGAGCCCGCTTACTACGGAAAAATCGTAGTATCCGCAGAAGCCAGGCACGCCGCCCGGGCTTACTTCAAGCTGTTCGACTACCTTTGACCAGGAGCGCACGCCATGGCCTACAACGTCGCCTTCAATATTGGCAATATCCTCAAGGATCTGAATATTCAGCTCAAGGCGGCCATGGGCGACGCGCTGGACGCTACCGCCAGGAACGCGCAGAGCGAGTGGCAGCAGGCGGTCTACCGTGCCCACGGGATTTCAATGGATTACAAAGACCGCTACGCCAACAGCGTCAAGGTCACGGTAGACAAGAACAACCTGACGGCCAGGATATTCAGCGATGACCCACTGGCCACACCGATTGAAACGGGGATGCCGGCCAGGGACATGAAGATGGCCCTGAACACGTCGATAAAGGTCCGCACTGCCAAGCAGGGCCCCCATGCTGGCCAGCGCTATCTCATCATCCCATTCAGAGCTAATTCTCCGGGGCACAACGCTCTGGCACCGGACATGCCGAGCTCGGTTTACAAACAGGCGTCGCAGCTCACCAAATCGACCTCTACTTTGCTTTCGATGCGCCGATCCGGTTTGAACGCCTCAAACATCAAAACGCGCGGCCCGTTGATGACGATGCGCAGCGCCTACAACTGGGGCAGCCGCCTGAACGGTCCCGACATCCCCAAGCGTTTCAAAGGCATGGTCAGGTTCGAGACCAGCAGCGGCAAGCAGACGTCATCAAAATTTCTCACGTTTCGCGTTATGGGCGAATGGTCCAAAGGCTGGATTCAGCCAGCGCGGCCAGCTCAGTTCCTTGTCAAAGGCGTGGCAGAGCACTCGCAGGACGTGCTGGCGTTCAACATCAGCAACGCGATCGCCAGCGCGGCCGGGGTTTAATTGCCGGAATTCCGGCAGTTGGAAGATGCAGGAATTCCGGTAACGGTGACAGTCAAGGTCCGATTTCAAATCGGGGCTTTCCTTTTCTTGAGCGTTGCCGTGGGGTGCAAAAGCTGCACCCCATCGCCGACCGCCTCAAGGTACCATCAAAGTGATGCACCCCGCAGTGCAACGCCAAGGGCACCCCCCAAACTGACGGCACCTTTGATCCACCAATGGTGGAATACCTACGCGCAAGGGCATCCAGGACGTGGATAGCCCTTGAACTGACCGAGCACAGATTGTGAAGGTCGCCCAAAAGGGCGAGGGTGTCATCCAAAGAAACGACACCCCGACGTGTCGGAAATATTCCCGACACCCCGCCACCCATGCGCTACAGTCTGACCGGGCATCAAGCCCCCGCGCTTCACCTCCCTGAGCGCGGCTCGCAAGAGTTACACCCGGTCATCGTGCCGGGTTCTTTTTGGCCCGGTGCAACATGGTACAAAACCCGGTACTGGTGGCTACATGGTGGCTACATGAAGCAAAAAAGCGACAGGCATAAAAAAAGCCAGCTATTGTTTAAGTAGCAGGCTTTCTATATCCCTTGCGGGCTGTAATTGGTGGCGCTTCACGGATTCGAACCGCGGACCTGTGGATTATGATTCCATCGCTCTAACCGGCTGAGCTAAAGCGCCGAGCGGCGAATTATACCCAGAAGGTTCGAGTTCGATCTTGCTTGCAACGTGATGCGAGCCAGGCTTCACCCTTTGGCGGGGTTTGGAGTGAGGGCTTTGAGGCTGGCCCTATTGATTGCGGAAATTGGCCTTGCGTTTGTTCACAAACGCATCCATTCCTTCCTTCTGGTCCGCCGTGGCAAACAAAGCGTGGAACATTCGCCGTTCAAACATAATGCCATCGCTAAGCGGGCCTTCAAAGGCACGGTTGACTGATTCCTTGGCGGCCATGGTGGCCATTTGGGAGTAGTCGCTGATCACCAATGCGGTTGCCAGCGCTTCGTCCATCAATTTGTCCAAGGGCACGACGCGGCTCACCAGTCCAGCGCGCTCTGCCTCCAGCGCGTCCATCATGCGACCGGTCAGGGCCATGTCCATAGCCTTGGCTTTACCCACCGCGCGTGGCAGGCGCTGCGTGCCTCCGGCACCGGGGATGATGCCGAGTTTGATTTCGGGTTGACCGAAGCGTGCGTTGTCGGCGGCGATGATGAAGTCGCACATCATGGCCAGTTCGCAGCCGCCCCCCAGGGCAAAGCCGCTGACGGCAGCAATGACCGGCTTGCGCACGCTGCGGATCTGCTCCCAGTTGCGACTGATGAAGTTACTTTTATACATATCCGAGAATGTGAGGCTGGCCATGGCACCAATATCAGCGCCAGCGGCAAAAGCTTTTTCGCTGCCAGTCAGGATGATGCAGCCGATCGCCGGATCAGCATCAAAGGCTTTCAGCGCCACGCCCAGTTCATCCATTAACGGGTCACACAGCGCATTGAGTTGCTTGGGTCGGTTCAGGGTGATGATGCCAACTTTTTCGGCTTCAATGCGGGTCTTGATCATTTCGTAATTCATAGGTTTCTCCGGTTTTTCAGTTGAGCCAAAGCTTGACGAGTTGGGCGTCGCGCGCCACCAGTCTCCAGGTGGTGACCGATTGGGGCAGTGCGAGCGATAGTTTCAGCAGGCGTTTGTCGCGCGCCACCAAAACGCCGATTTTGCTGGTGTTACCAGCGTAGAGCATTATTTCATCGAGCTTGGTCAGGCGCCAGCCGGTGGCTGATTTAGCATTACCCACCGTCAAACCCAGCCATTCGTCGCCCGCTGCAAAACCGGCTTGCTCGGCGGCACCACCGCGCAACACGGATTTGATGTGTACGCCGTCACTCTCGGTCACGCGCAGCCCCAGGCGCTCGGCAATGGGGGCCGGTTCTTCCAGCACCGCCAGACCTTGCGCCGTCAGCAAAGGCTTGAGTGGCAGATCAGCCGTGCCGTGCACCCAGCTCGCAATTTCCACGGCAAAGGAGCGCCCGGCCAGGTCTGCCAATACCGCAGCCAGGTCGCGCTCGGTCATCGGCCCACCCGCGCAGCGCTGCCACAGGGTGCGCATGACCGCGTCAAGTGTTGTTTTTCCCTCGTGGCGCAAGCTCAGGTCAAGGCACAGCGCGACCAGCGAGCCCTTGGTGTAATAGCTCACCGTGGCGTTAGGTGTGTTTTCATCGGGCCGATAGTATTTGACCCAGGCGTCGAAACTGGCCTGGGCAACGCTTTGCACCTTTTGCCCCGGCGTTTGCCGCACCTGGTTGATGGTGTTGCCGAGTCGTTTCAGGTAGGTGGCGTCGTCAATCAGACCGGCACGACGCAACAGCAGATCGTCGTAATAGCTGGTGAAACCTTCAAAAAACCAGAGCAGCTGCGTGTAGTTTTCGCGGGCATAGTCGTACTGCTTGAACTCGGCCGGGCGCAAGCGCTTGACGTTCCAGGTATGGAAGTATTCGTGGCTGATGAGCCCGAGCAAGGTGGTGTAGCCGTCAGCTTGTTTTGGCTTCACATCGGTTGCTTGAAGCTGGCGCGGCAAGTCTTTGCGCTGGCAAAGCAGCGCGGTCGAGTTGCGGTGTTCCAGGCCACCATAGCCCTCATCCACGGCGTTGAGCATGAAGAGATAATTTTTGTGCGGCGCTTTGCCGAGCGTACGGCTACCCGTTTTGGTGCCGTGCCAGAACTTGATTTCAGCTTCGCAAATGGCGTGGCTGTCGGCCAGCAGCCGCTCACCATCAAAACTCGGCGCTGCCCCAGCCACCACAAACCGGTGCGGGATGCCTGCGGCAACAAATGAACCGCTCCAGAATTTACCCATCTCGACCGGCGCATCGACCAACTCTTCGTAATTGGCGGCAAAGTACCAGCCAAAGCCATTTTGGTTGATTTTCCTGGGCGCAAGTCCCGTTGCTACTTGCCAGCCCGGGGGTGCTTTCGTCGCCACCAGTTCCAAGGAATGGGGCAAATTTTCCTGGCCTTGCACTTGCAGGAACACACTGGTACCGTTGAAGAAGCCTCGCTCGGCATCGAGCCATGCGGTGCGCACTGAATTGTCCAGGGCATAGATCTCATAGTGCAGCACCAGTGGTTGGTCGGTCTTGCAGGCCACCTGCCAACTGCATTTGTCGAGTTGGGTCAGCGCAACTGATTTGCCGTTTTGCTGTGCTTTGAGTCGCTGCAAATTCTTGGCAAATTCGCGCACCAGGTAACTGCCCGGAATCCAAACCGGCAGGCACACGCGTTGCAAGGCGGCGGGCTGGGCGATGGTCAATGTCAGCGCAAATAAATGGGCCTGCGGCTCGAGCACACGCAGGCTGTAGCAAATGGCGGCGTCTGACATCAGTTTTTGACCGCCATCAGGTGCTTTTCAACTTCGTCAACGCCAATGGCGCCGGGCACCCGGGTACCGTCGGCGAACACCAGCGTCGGTGTACCGCTGATCTTGTGCTTCTGACCCAGGGCGACGTTGCGTGCCAGGGCGGCAACGTCGCAGTTCGTTGCTGGCGGCAATTGCTCGCGCACCATCCAGTCTTGCCAGGTTTTGCCCTTGTCTTTGGCGCACCAGATGTGTTTGGATTTTTCATTGGAATCAGCGCCCAAAATGGGATAGAGAAACAGGTAAATCGTGATGTTGTCCACCTTTTGCAGGTCCCTCTCAAAACGTTTGCAGTAGCCGCAGTTGGGATCTTCGAAGATGGCCAACTTGCGCTTGCCACTGCCACGCACGATGGTGAAAGCGTCCTTGAAAGGCAGCGCATCAAAGCTGATAGCGGTGAGTTTGTCGATGCGTTCTTCGGTCAGATTGCGATGTTGTTTGGTGTCAATCAGACTGCCTTGCAGCAAATAATTGCCTTCGGCGTCGGTGTAGAAAATCTCGGTGCCGTTGACACGCACCTCAAACAGACCGGGCATCGGGCCTTTTCTTATTTCGTCAATTTTTACCAATTGGGGCAGCCGTTCACCCAGATTTTTGCGAATGGTGGCTTCCTGCGCACTGGCGCATAAAGCAGCCAGCAGGGTGGCAGCGATTAACGCCGTTTTTATCAATTTCATTTTTTTATCCGTTCAACTGATTAACCCATCGCCTGTCTTGCCACCCATTGCTTGATCAAGCCGCTGTGCTCAAAACCGTTCATGCCCCAGTTGCGCGCCGTTTGCCAAAGCGGGTCTGACTCAGAAAACAAGCGCTGCAGGCCATCAATCGTGGCCGCCATGGTCAACGTTTGTGTTTTGCGTGAGCGCTCATAGCGGCGCAGCAGTTTTTCATCGCCCACGTTGCGCCAGTACTCGCGCTCGTGCAGGATTGCGGCCAACGCTGCCACGTCTGCCAAGCCCAAATTCAAGCCCTGCCCAGCCAGCGGATGCACACTGTGGGCAGCATCGCCGGCCAAAGCCCAAGCCTGGCCGGCATGCCTGCCAACCCAGTGCTCGGCCCGCGCTGCCTGTAGTGGCCAGGCGCTGCGCTCACTGATTAGCGTCAGTTCGCCCAAACTGTGCTCACTGGCGGCTTCCAACTGTTGGCAAAACTCAGAGGGGTTCAGGTCGAGCCAGTGTTGCACCCTGCTCTTTTGCACTGACCAGACGGCAGCGACCGAGCTCCCTTGTGGCCCGTCCAAAGGCAGAAAAGCCAGAATTTCACCTTGACTAAACCACTGACGCGCAGCTTGACCGTGCGGCACCTGGCATTGCAGGCGCGCTGCAATCGCGCTTTGGGAATAAGGTGCGAGTTCAAAGTCAATGCCGAACTCGGCGCGTGTGCGGCTGGCCTTGCCTTCGCAGATCACAGTCAATGGGGCTGCTGCCGACGCCTCAATCAGCTCGATCAGCGGTTGAAAGCGCAGTGCCTGGGCGAGCTGGGCTTCAAGCACGGGGGCATCAACTATCCAGGCCAGGCCGGGTACCTGGAGTTCAGTGGCTGAGAAATTGACCTCGCCGCCAGCGTCGCCCTTGACCTGCATCTGCAAGACTTCGGTGGCGTGGCGCTCATCTGGCCAGCAGCGCAGCGATTCGAGCAGTGCGCGCGACTTGGCGTTCAAGGCGTAGGCGCGCACATCGCCCGCCGCATTGGGTGCTGGCTGGACCGGTACCACCAGGCCCACGCGCAGCCGCTCGCGCGCCAGCAACAGCGCCAGTGTGCTCCCCACAATGCCACCGCCGAGGATGCAAATATCAAAAGCTTGAGTCATGACTGCCGATTGTAGAAGGCGGGCATCGAATACACTTAGTCCCTATTTTGTGGGTGGTGAAAGATATATGAAATGTGGCATCGTGGGCTTGCCCAACGTCGGTAAATCGACCCTGTTCAACGCCCTGACCAAGGCCGGTATCGCGGCCGAGAACTATCCCTTTTGCACGATCGAGCCCAACGTCGGCATTGTTGAAGTGCCAGACCCCCGGCTGGCGGCGCTCTCGGCCATCGTCAAGCCGCAAAAAATCCAGTGCGCGATTGTCGAGTTTGTCGATATTGCCGGTTTGGTGGCGGGTGCCAGCACCGGCGAAGGCCTGGGCAACAAATTTCTGGCGCACATCCGCGAGACCGATGCCATCGTGAACGTGGTGCGCTGCTTTGAAGACGAGAACGTGATCCACGTGGCGGGCAAGGTGGACCCGATCTCCGACATGGAGGTAATTCAGACCGAGTTGTGTCTGGCTGACTTGCAAGCGGTGGAAAAAGCCTTGCACCGCGTCACCAAAGCGGCACGCTCGGGCGACAAGGAGTCGATCAAACTGGTGGCTATTCTGGAGAAGTGCCAAGCTGCGTTGAACGAGGCCAGGCCGGTGCGCACGCTTGATTTCGGCAAGGAAGAGTTACCGCTTTTGAAGCAATTCTTTCTGATCACCGCCAAGCCTGCCATGTTTGTCGCCAATGTGGCCGAAGACGGCTTTGAGAACAACCCGTTTCTGGATCGCCTGAGCGCCTACGCCGCAGCGCAAAACGCGCCGGTGGTGGCGATCTGCGCCAAGCTCGAAGCCGAAATGGCCGACATGCCCGACGAAGACAAAGCGCTGTTTCTGGCCGAAATCGGTCAAACCGAGCCGGGCTTGAATCGCCTGATCCGCAAAGCCTACAAGTTGCTGGGCCTGCAAACTTATTTCACCGCCGGCGTGAAGGAAGTGCGAGCCTGGACGATTCACGTGGGTGACACCGGGCCGCAAGCGGCGGGGGTGATCCACACCGATTTCGAGAAAGGTTACATCCGCGCCCAGACCATCGCTTATGAAGACTTCATCGCGTTCAAAGGTGAGCAGGGTGCCAAAGATGCCGGCAAAATGCGCAGCGAAGGTAAGGAGTATGTCGTCAAGGACGGCGATGTGATGAACTTCCTGTTCAGCCCCTGAGCCAGCAGCTGGTCGGGTTGCTAGCGACCAAACGCCCCCATCAATGCGGCGGTCATCATCAGGTAGCGGGCAAATTTACCAACCGCCATGTAGGCCAGACAAGGCCAGAATGGCATTTTCAACCAACCGGCCACGGCACACAGCGGGTCGCCCACCAGCGGCAGCCAGGCCAGCAGGCAGGCTTTCGGGCCCAGGCGTTCAAGCCACCTCAGCGCCCGCAAGTGATGGCTGGAGTGGCGGTATCGATCCACCACCTTGTGCGAGGCCAGTCCCATTGCCCATGTCACTGCACCACCGAGCGTATTGCCGACCGTGGCAACCGCGATGGTTGGCCAAAAAAGGTGCGGGTTGAGCTTCACCAGTCCAAAAACCACCGGCTCCGAGCCCAGCGGAAGAAGCGTGGCAGAAATGAATGACACGATGAATACCGTGCTCAGCGCGAATTTTGGCAACGCGAGCAGTACCAGCAGAGATTCGAGCCAGGTGTCCATCGGTGCGTGAGTATAGGATTGCGCTGGGGTTGCTATTTTTGACAGTTTTTCAATTGCTGAAATTTTGGGCAGTTAGAATCATCCTGCGCTCGCCCGATAGGCACTTTGGCGCATCCTTCAATCGCCTTCTCTAACCAAGCTCAACCAGTTTGTTCGCATGAACATCGGCCCCTATTTATTGCCCAATCCGTTCTTTTTGGCACCCATGGCCGGGGTGACGGATCGGCCCTTTCGACAGCTTTGCAAAAAGCTGGGGGCGGGCTATGCGGTGAGCGAGATGGTGGGCAGTCAGCCCGATTTATGGGCAACCCCCAAGACCTTGCGCCGAGCTGACCACGCAGGCGAGTCGGCCCCGATTGCCGCGCAAATTGTTGGCACTGAACCCGTCTTGATGGGCCAGGCTGCGGCCTACAACATCGATTGCGGCGCGCAAATCATAGACATCAACATGGGTTGTCCAGCCAAAAAAGTGTGCAACAAATGGGCCGGCTCGGCGCTGATGCAGGACCAGACGTTGGCGCTGCGCATCATCGAGGCGGTGGTGGCGGTCTGCGCCCCGCGCGGTGTACCGGTCACGCTCAAAATGCGCACCGGTTGGTGCCAGTCGCACAAGAATGCAGTGGCATTGGCCCAGACGGCGCAGAGCGTGGGCGTGCAGATGATCACGCTGCATGGACGCACGCGTGAACAGGGCTATGGCGGACAAGCCGAATATGACACCATCGCCGCCGTCAAGGCTGCGTTAAGCGTACCGGTGGTCGCCAATGGCGATATCGATTCGCCAGAGAAGGCGCACTACGTACTGGCGGCCACGGGCGCCGATGCTTTGATGATCGGCCGTGCGGCGCAAGGTCGGCCCTGGCTATTTCGCGAGATCGCCCATTTCATGGCCACGGGCGAGCGACTGGCGCCACCGTTGGTGGCAGAGGTTAAACACTTGCTACTGGAACAGCTGCAAGATCATTACACTCTTTATGGCGAGTTTTTGGGAGTGCGCACGGCACGCAAGCACATCGGCTGGTATGTGAAAGCTTTGCCGGGTGGCGCGGACTTTCGCTCGCGCATGAATTTGAGTGAAAATTGTGCTCAACAGGCAAAAGCTGTGGCAGATTTTTTTGACGCTTTGAACGAGCGTATGGACCGGATACCAGTGAGTTTGGTAGATGAAAAAAAAGAGCAATTGGAGACGACAACATGAGCAATAGCAGCGTAGATGAATGTGTACGTGCCAGTCTGGAAGGATACATCCAGGATTTACGGGGTACCGAGCCTGACGGCATGTACAACATGATGGTCAATGCGGTGGAAAAACCCCTGTTCGAAGTGGTCATGCGCCACACTGAGCACAACCAGTCCAAGGCGGCCCAATGGTTAGGACTGAACCGCAACACCTTGCGCAAAAAATTACTTGAACACAAGTTGATCAAGTAGCCCGAACTAACGACCCGTAGCCATAGCTTAAGAGTATTTCTATAAATCCACATTTTTGTCATTGCGAGCGTAGCGCGGCAATCCAGGCGCCATGGATTGCCGCGCTACGCTCGCAATGAGGAATTTATGGAAGCGCACTTTATTCAACAACCGCACAAATTTAACCCTATGAACGCACTGATCTCAGTCTCGGATAAAACTGGCATCCTTGAGTTTGCCAAGGCGCTGCACGCGCTTGGCATCCACCTTATTTCTACTGGCGGTACCGCCAAACTGTTGGCCGAAAACAGTTTGCCGGTGACCGAGGTCGCCGAGCACACTGGTTTTCCGGAAATGCTCGATGGCCGCGTCAAAACCCTGCACCCCAAGGTGCACGGCGGCCTGCTGGCCCGGCGCGATTTGCCCACTCACATGGCGGCCCTCAAAACGCACGGAATTGACGCCATCGACCTGCTGGTGGTCAACCTCTATCCGTTCGAAGCGACCGTCGCCAACGTTGGCTGCACCCTCGAAGACGCGATTGAAAACATTGACATCGGCGGCCCGGCTATGGTGCGCAGTGCCGCCAAAAACTGGAAAGATGTGGGCGTGCTCACCGACTCTGCCCAGTATGCGCAGGTACTGACCGAACTCAAGACTGGCGGCCTCACGCTTAAAACCAAATTTGACCTTTCGGTAGCCGCGTTTAACCGCGTCAGCCAGTACGACGCCGCCATCAGCAACTATCTCTCGTCGCTCAACTTTGAAGAGGGCAACAGCACCCCCTCGAAGCAGTTGTTTCCAGGCCAGTCAAATGCGTGTTTCGTCAAGCTGCAAGACTTGCGCTATGGCGAAAATCCGCACCAAAGTGCTGCTTTTTACCGCGACCTGCAGCCGGCACCAGGCTCGCTGGTCACGGCGCAACAATTGCAAGGCAAGGAACTCTCCTATAACAACATTGCCGACGCTGATGCAGCGTGGGAATGCGTCAAGAGTTTTGATGCTGCCAAAGACGGCGCCGCCTGCGTCATCCTGAAACACGCCAATCCCTGTGGCGTTGCTGTCGGTAAAGACGCGCTGGAAGCCTACAGCAAAGCTTTCGCCACCGACCCGACCTCTGCTTTTGGTGGCATTATTGCCATCAACTGCCCACTGGACGAACGTGCGGCGTTACAGATGTCGAAGCAATTTATTGAGGTTCTGATGGCCCCCGGCTTCACACCCGAGGCACTGGCAGTGTTCAAGACCAAGGTCAATGTTCGCATCTTGCAAATTGCTTTGCCACCCGGCGGCACCAGCGATTGGGACAACGGCCGCAATGCGGTGGAAGTCAAGCGGGTCGGCTCGGGTCTGTTGATGCAAACCGCCGACAACCATGAACTCAGGCTGGCTGACCTCAAAGTCGTCACCCAAAAACAGCCCTCGCCGCAACAGCTGCAAGACCTGCTTTTTGCCTGGAAAATTGCCAAATTCGTCAAAAGCAACGCCATCGTTTTCTGCAAGGACGGCATGACCATGGGCGTCGGCGCCGGCCAGATGAGTCGCTTGGACTCAGCCCGCATCGCCAGCATCAAGGCCAAGCACGCCGGGCTGTCTTTGCAAGACACAGCGGTCGCCAGCGATGCGTTTTTCCCGTTTCGCGATGGCTTGGACGTGGTGGTGGATGCCGGTGCCAGCTGCATCATCCAGCCCGGCGGCTCCATTCGCGACCCCGAAGTGATTGCTGCGGCCAATGAGCGCGGGGTCGCCATGGTGTTCAGCGGTGTGCGCCATTTCAGGCATTGATGAGGTGTTGAATCCATCCGCCTGACAAAGTGTCACAGCGGTGATTCAACCTTAAAATTCAACCCATCCAAGGAGCGTTGCAGCGGACACTACACGGTCTGTCAGGCTTGGATGACCCCTAACGACGTTCACCTGATTATTGCTGTTTACAGGTGAGATGCATGTCTGAAATTGTTATTCCTCCGATGAAACTGTCGGGCCTTGAGCCGGTGACGGTTGGCCTCTTCCAATCAGTTGAGGACAGAGCTGAAGGTCTGTCCCCAAGGTCTTTGTTTGTCAACATTGGCGAGCGCACCAACGTGACCGGCTCCAAAGCCTTTGCCCGCATGATTCTGAATGGCGAATATGAGCAGGCGCTGTCGGTGGCGCGCCAGCAGGTGGAAAACGGCGCGCAGATCATCGACATCAACATGGACGAGGCGATGCTCGACAGCCAGGCCGCCATGGTGCGCTTCCTGAATCTGATCGCTGCCGAGCCCGATATCTCCCGCGTTCCGGTCATGATTGACTCTTCAAAATGGAGTGTGATTGAAGCCGGGCTGCGCTGCGTGCAGGGCAAGCCAATAGTCAACTCGATCAGCATGAAGGAAGGTGTTGCCGAATTCAAACGCCAGGCCAGGCTGGTGCATCGCTACGGTGCTGCCGCTGTCGTGATGGCGTTTGACGAGCAGGGCCAGGCCGACACCTATGCGCGCAAAATCGGCATCTGCCAGCGCGCTTACCGCATCCTGGTCGATGAAGTGGGTTTCCCGCCGGAAGACATCATCTTCGACCCCAACATCTTCGCCATCGCCACCGGCATTGAAGAACACAACAACTACGCCGTCGATTTCATCAATGCCACGCGCTGGATCAAGGCCAATTTACCGGGAGCCAAGGTCAGCGGTGGCGTCAGCAACGTGAGTTTTTCCTTTCGCGGCAACGATGCCGTGCGTGAAGCCATCCACACCGTGTTTCTGTACCACGCTATTTCAGCCGGCATGGACATGGGCATCGTCAACGCCGGCATGGTCGGCGTCTATGACGAGCTGGAGCCGGTACTGCGCGAACGGGTCGAAGACGTGGTGCTGAACCGCCGAGCGGATGCGGGCGAGCGGCTGGTCGAAATCGCCGAAACGGCCAAGAGCGGTGCCAAGGACGAGAGCTTGAGGTTGGTTTGGCGCGGTACGCCGGATCACCCGGTACAAGTTGAGCAGCGTCTGAGCCACGCGATGGTGCACGGCATCATCGATTTCATTGTGGCCGACACTGAAGAGGCCTACCAGGTCATCCTCAAAAAAGGCGGGCGGCCACTGCACGTGATCGAAGGCCCTTTGATGGCCGGCATGAGCATCGTCGGCGACCTGTTTGGTCAGGGCAAGATGTTCCTGCCGCAAGTCGTCAAATCAGCGCGCGTGATGAAGCAGGCGGTGGCGCACTTGATCCCGTACATCGAAGAAGAAAAGCGGCTCGACGCCGCAGCGGGCCGTGACGTTGCCACCAAGGGCAAGATCATCATGGCCACCGTCAAGGGCGATGTGCATGACATCGGTAAAAACATCGTCACTGTGGTGCTTCAGTGCAACAACTTTGACGTGGTCAATCTAGGCGTGATGGTGCCCTGTCATGAAATTTTGGCACGTGCCAAGATCGAAGGTGCCGACATCATCGGCCTGTCGGGTCTGATCACGCCGAGCCTGGAAGAGATGAGTTATGTGGCTGGTGAGATGCAGAAGGACGATTACTTTCGCAGCAGAAAAATCCCGCTGTTAATCGGTGGCGCCACCACCAGCCGGGTCCATACTGCCGTCAAGGTGGCACCCCATTACGAGGGACCGGTGGTCTATGTGCCCGATGCCTCGCGTAGCGTGGGCGTGGTGCAAAATTTGTTGGGCGATGCCGCCAGCTGCTTTGTGGCAGAGATCAACACCGACTACGAACGGGTGCGCACTCAGCACGCCAACAAAAAGCAAATCCCGATGTGGCCTCTGGTCAAGGCGCGGGCTAACAAGACGCCGATCGACTGGTGCCACTACAAGCCCACCCAGCCTAAATTCATCGGTCAACGCATCTTCAAGAACTTCGACCTGGCCGAGCTTGAAAAATTCATCGACTGGGGCCCGTTCTTTCAGACCTGGGATCTGGCCGGACGCTTTCCCGCAATTCTGGACGACGCGCTCGTCGGTGCCGAAGCCAGAAAAGTTTTCGCCGATGCCAAGACCATGTTGAAGAAAATCATCGAGGGCCGCTGGCTCACGGCCAATGGCGTGATCGGTCTGTACCCGGCCAACACGGTCAATGATGACGACATTGAGTTCTATACCGACGAGACGCGCAGCACGGTGGCCATGACCTGGTACGGCTTGCGCCAGCAAGCCGAGAAGCACGTGATCGACGGCGTGCAGCGACCGAGCCGCTGCCTGGCCGATTTTGTGGCGCCCAAATTGGACGCCACCGGTCAAGCGACCGGGTTCCAAGACTACGTCGGGATGTTCGCCCTGACCGCCGGTTTGGGCGTGGAGAAACGAGAACAATCTTTTTTAAGCGCGCACGACGATTATTCCGTCATCCTGCTCAAGTCGTTGGCCGATCGGCTGGCCGAGGCTTTTGCCGAGTGCCTGCACAGAAAAGTGCGCACCGACCTGTGGGGCTATGCCGCGCAGGAAGCGCTGACTACCGAGGAAATGATCGCTGAAAAATACCAGGGCATACGTCCGGCACCCGGCTACCCGGCTTGCCCGGACCACAGCGTCAAACAGGACCTGTTCAACTTGCTGGACTGCGCCGACCTCGGCATGGGTATCACCGAGAGTCTGGCCATGACGCCGGCCGCCAGCGTCAGCGGCTTCTACATAGCCCAGCCCGAGAGCCGGTATTTCAGTGTCGGCAAGATCGGCGCCGACCAGCTCAAAGACCTGGCCGCCCGGCGCGGCGTGAGCGAACAAGCGCTACAGCGGCTGTTGGCGCCGAACTTGTAGTCAGGGTGTCAGTGCATGTCGCTGCGCCAGCATCAAAGCCTGCCAAACTCAGCGCCAGCAATAACCACAAGCTGTGCGTGTAGCCGACCTGCGGCGTCCACATCAACCCCATCATCAGCGGCGCTCCGGCGCGCGACAGCGCCAGCGGCAGGCCGAGCACGCCGTTGAGTGTGGCGACATGGTCCCGGTTCACGTACTGCGCGATGGCCGTGCCCTTGACGATAGTGAGCATGCCGTACAGCAGAAAATGAAACAGCGCGAGGCCGACCAGCGCCGCGCCGAACAGCGGCGCCGCCAGCAGGGCGATCAGGCCCAGCGGCAGCAGGCTGCCGCTGACCTCAACTTTT
>PKWM01000021.1 GCA_003133245.1 Rhodoferax sp.
TGGGAACTGTCGAACCCGGGTGATCTATGTGATAGACATGAACGGCAATTGTCTGGCCGCGAGCAATTGGCGCGCCAGCGATTCGTTCGTCAACCATAACTACCAATTCCGACCGTACTTTCAACAAGCGATCACAGGTCGGACCGGACCCTATACCGCCAAAGGGGTTGTGAGTCTGAAGCTGGGGCATTATCTTGCTCGTTCTGTCATGGTCGATGGCAAGATTCGCGGCGTTATTGTGGTCAAGATTTCATTTGATACGCTGCAATCAAGGATAGATGAGCTTTGGCGTCAAGACCATGAGCTCGATTTGGTCAGCGACGAAAACGGGGTGCTCGTCATAGCACCGCTGAATGCCCTCACATTGAAGTCGATTGAGCCCCTGCCCGAGACGACGCGCAAGGAGATCATCGCGAGCCGACAATATGGCACCGAAGTCGGCCGGGTGCCAATGGCTCCTGGTAAAGTGCTGACCAAGTCACTTCGTTTTGTCGAGTTTGACGCTATCCCGGGTCAATCCTTCTTGCAAAAAGTCTATGTTTATCCGGATCTCGGGATGCGACTCTACCTGCATTTGCCAGCTTCGGTTTATTGGGAAATTGTGGCTGAGTTTACGGCCATGTTTTCCCTGGTAGCGCTGGGTATTTTTCTGAGTTGCGTTGGCCTCTTCCAACGTTGGGTTTATACCGACAAGTTGATTGAAGCCGCCATTCACGACCCCTTGACAGGCCTGCACACGCGCTTGTACATGATTGACTGGTGTGCGGCCGCGATCCGGGTGCATAACCGCGACCCCGGCGCTGGTTTCGGTTTGGTTATTTTTGATCTCGATTTTTTCAAACAGGTCAACGACAAGCACGGCCATTTGGCAGGCGACGAAGTGCTCAGGCGCGTTGGCGAGATCATCCGAAACGCGATCCGGGGGCAGGATCTGGCGGTGCGCTTCGGTGGCGAGGAACTGGCGCTATTCGTGCGTTGCATCGATTCAGCGGCGGCCCTGACATTGGCTGAGCGGATTCGTCGTGCGGTGGAGGAATTCCAGTTCAGCAGCCATGGGGTTCGCATCCCGGTGACGGTCAGCGGCGGTGTGGCTTTTCACATCGCGGGGGAGGTGCTTGACATGCTCTTGGCCCGCGCCGACCAGAAGCTTTACGAAGCCAAAGAGAGCGGGCGCAACCAGATCAAGATTTAGCTACAAGACTTCGCTGGCAAAGTCGGCCAGCCGGGAGCGTTCGCCGCGGGCCAGTGTGATGTGGCCGGCGTGCTGCCAGCCCTTGAATTTGTCAACTGCATAGGTCAGGCCGGAAGAGCCTTCGGTCAGATACGGTGTGTCGATCTGGGCGATGTTGCCCATGCAAATGATTTTGGTGCCGGGGCCGGCGCGGGTAATGAGGGTTTTCATCTGCTTGGGCGTCAAGTTCTGCGCCTCATCGATGATCACGTATTTGTTGAGGAAAGTGCGGCCGCGCATGAAGTTCATGCTTTTGATCTTGATGCGGTTGCGGATCAGTTCGCTGGTGGCGGCGCGGCCCCATTCGCCGGCATTGGTGTCGGTCTTGCCAAGCACTTCGAGGTTGTCGTCCAGGGCACCCATCCAGGGCCCCATTTTTTCTTCTTCGGTGCCCGGCAGGAAACCGATGTCTTCACCCACACTGACGGTGGCGCGCGTCATGATGATCTCGGTGTAACGCCGGTCATCGAGCACCTGCGTCAATCCCGATGCCAGTGCCAGCAGGGTTTTGCCCGTACCCGCATTGCCCGTCAAAGTGACGAAGTCAATCTCCGGGTTCATCAGGAGATTCATGGCAAAGTTTTGCTCCCGATTGCGCGTTGTGATGCCCCAGACTGCGTTTTTAAGATGGCTGTAGTCCTTGAGCGTTTTAAAAACAGCGGTCTTGCCTCGAATCTCGGTGACCTTGGCGTACAGGCTAGGCTCACCGGCCAGCTCGAAATAGACAAATTGGTTGATCAGCAAGTTGGGGGTGAGGGGGCCACTGACGCGATAAAAAGTGTGCACGCCTTGCTGCCAGCTCTCGACGCTTTTGCCGTGAGTGCTCCAGAAATTCGCGGGCAAGGCCAGCGCGCCGCTGTAGAGCAAGTCGCCGTCATCGAGTGTTTTGTCGTTTTGATAATCGTCGGTGTTAAGAGCGAGCGCGCGCGCCTTGACCCGCATATTGATGTCTTTGGAGACCAGCACCACCTCACGCGGGGCGTATTGTTCGCACAGCGCCTTCACCACGCCCAAAATCTGGTTGTCGGCCTTGCCTTGCGGCAGGCTGTCGGGCAGGGCGTAGTTGAGCAACTGGGTCTGAAAAAACAACTTGCCGCCGGCTTCGCGGTGGCCAGTGCTGTTCAGTGGCAAACCGGCCGTGATGTCGGCCTTTTGATGGCCGGCCAGGGTGTCGAGTGAGCGGCTGGTTTGGCGAGCGTTGCGAGCGACTTCGCTCATACCTTTTTTATGGGCATCAAGTTCTTCGAGCACGATCATGGGCAGAAAAATGTCGTGTTCTTCGAAGTGAAACAGACAGCTTGGATCGTGCAGCAGCACATTGGTGTCGAGCACAAAGAGTTTGCCAGGGCCGACCGGCGTTACTTTCTTGGGCCTGGTCGGCGCAGCGCTTGGCAACCTGGGCATGGGCGGCGGTGGTGGTGTCAATGTCGTTTGAGTCTTGTCAGGTTGAATCTTGCGGACTTCGGTTTGAAGCCGGGCTGGTACGTCGTAGTCTTGCTCAGACAGCAGCGAGGCACGTTTGACGGGGGCGGTTGGCAGTGGCATGGGAGGGTTGGCACGCAAAGAGTAGACTGAACGCTGGGTTTAAAAGCAAAAAAGCCGCCATGAAATCAAGGCGGCTTGGGCCAGAATCAGGCTCGTAGAAGATAGACCATTGACACTCAAACCAGTTCGGCGATTTTGTTAAGGGCTTTCACCGCTTTGACAACTTCATCGACATGACCCGGTACTTTGAGACCGCGCCATTCTTCTTTGAGCGTGCCATCAGCGCCAATTAAAAAGGTGCTGCGCTCAATGCCTTTGACCTTTTTGCCGTACATAATTTTGTTTTTGACGACGCCAAACATGTGGCACATTTTTTCTTCGGTGTCGGCGATTAATTCAAAGGGCAGCTCCAGTTTGGCTTTGAACTCGTCGTGTGAACGCATGTTGTCCCGTGAGACCCCAAAAACAGTAGCACCGGCCTTCACAAATTCCTTGTACTTGTCGCGGAACTGCATCGCCTCGGTGGTGCAACCGGGAGTGTTGTCCTTGGGGTAGAAGTAGAGGACGACTGTATTTCCGAGGTGCGAGGTGTTGGAGACTCTGATGCCATTGGTGGCATTTGATTCAAATTCAGGGATGGGTTTATTAACAACAATCGCCATGGTTCTTAAATCTCGTGTGACAGGATGCGTCATATTCTTGGGCGGTGCGCACTCTCCTGTGTCATCGCTTTGGCGCATCCCGGTGCAAAGTGTAATTTTACCCGGAAAAATTTGGCTGTTCCAGATCGGCTACTGGAATTGTCAGTGTCCTTCGCCCGAACCGGCTTCAAGCAGCACAGCCAGGGCGACGTGGCGGTCTTCGCCGGCCAGAATGTTGTAGGTGCGGCAAGCCGCATGGGTATCCATGGTTTCAATGCCAATTTGTTGGTCGATCAGGGGCTTGATGCAAGCCGCCTCGGGAAAGCGGATGTGCTCGCCGCTGCCAAAAACAATCAACTCGGTGCCGAGCGCTGCCAGTTGGGCGAAGTGTTCAGCCGTCAAATCTTCGAAGCGCTCGCATGACCAATTGAAGCGTTCCCCACGGGAGCCGATCACCACACTGACACTGATTTTCTCGCTTCCGATGCTGATCCAGCCTGCTCCGTAGCCGCTGATGGAGGGTGCGTTGATGAAGTCAGCTTGGATTTTCATGGCGGCAGGTGTGAAGTTTGGCGGGAGTTGGACATCAATCATCAGAGCTGGGGCGCTGCGGTTTGTCGGGGTAGGAACTGTGGTCAAATTATAGGTGTCGCCACTCGCCACCTACTTCCGGAGGGACTTTGAAGATCATTCGAAAATCAGCCAAACTGGCCAATGTCTGTTATGACATTCGTGGCCCGATCATGGACGCCGCGCGCCAGATGGAGGAAGAGGGCCACAAGATCATCAAGCTCAATATTGGCAATCTGGCGGTGTTTGGTTTTGATGCGCCGGAGGAAATCCAGCAGGACATGATCCGTAACTTGCCCAATTCGGCCGGTTATTCTGACAGCAAAGGCATATTTGGAGCGCGCAAGGCGGTCATGCACTACAGCCAGCAGCAGGGTATCAAGGGCGTCACGCTGGACGATATATACCTTGGTAACGGTGCCAGTGAATTGATCGTGATGGCCACCAACGCACTGCTTGATAACGGCGACGAATTGTTGCTGCCTTCGCCCGACTACCCACTGTGGACGGCAGCGGCGAGCCTCTCGGGCGGTACACCGGTGCATTATCTGTGTGACGAAGCGAACGGCTGGATGCCAGACCTCGACGACATTCGCGCCAAAATTACGCCACGTACAAAAGGCATCGTGGTGATTAATCCCAACAACCCAACCGGGGCGCTTTACTCGGATGAGCTTCTCAAGGCGATTGTGCAAATCGCGCGGGATCACAGTCTGGTCATTTTTGCCGATGAAGTCTATGACAAGGTGTTGTACGACGATGCCCACCATACCGCTATCGCCAGCCTGTCCGAAGACGTGCTGACGCTGACCTTCAATTCGCTTTCCAAAAGCTACCGCTCGTGCGGCTACCGCGCTGGCTGGATGGTGATATCGGGCGATAAAAAACCAGCCAGGGATTACATCGAGGGTCTGAATATGCTCTCCAACATGCGCCTGTGCTCCAACGTGCCGGGTCAGTGGGCGATCCAGACCGCGCTGGGGGGCTACCAGAGCATCAATGACCTGGTCCGTGAAGGTGGGCGTCTGCGCCGTCAGCGCGATCTGGCTTACGAGCTGATCTGCGCGATTCCGGGAGTGACTTGTGTCAAACCGTCGGCCGCGCTGTATATATTTCCGCGGCTCGATCCGACCTTGTACCCGATCGTCGATGATCAGCAGTTCTTTCTTGAATTGCTGCAGGAGACCCGCGTCATGCTGGTGCAGGGTACCGGTTTTAACTGGCCAACGCCGGATCATTTCCGCATCGTTTTTCTGCCCCACGAGGATGATTTGCGCGAGGCCATCGGTCGCGTCGCGAATTTTCTGGAAGCTTACCGCAAGCGTCACAGCAATTAATTCATCGATAAATTTTTATGAAACCGATTCAAGTAGGTCTGTTGGGCATGGGCGTGGTCGGCTCGGGCACTTTCAATGTGTTGCGTCGTAATCAGGCCGAGATCAAGGGCCGCGCCGGACGTGGCATTGTGATCACCATGGTGGCGGAGCTGGATTTGGCGCGCGCGCGCGCCCAAGTCGACGAGGGTGTCAAGGTGGTGAGCGATGCGCGCGAGATCATTGCCAACCCGGACATCGATATTGTGATTGAGCTGATCGGTGGCTGTGGCATTGCCAAAACACTGGTGCTGGAGGCGATTGCGGCTGGCAAACACGTTGTCACGGCCAATAAGGCCTTGTTGGCCGTGCATGGCACCGAGATTTTTGCGGCCGCATCGCGCCATGGTGTGATGGTGGCATTTGAGGCTGCCGTGGCTGGCGGCATTCCGATCATCAAAGCGTTACGCGAGGGTTTGACGGCCAATAGCATCGAGTGGATTGCGGGCATCATCAACGGCACCACCAATTTCATTTTGTCCGAAATGCGTGACAAAGGCGTGGACTTCGACGTGGCGCTCAAAGAGGCGCAGCGGCTGGGTTATGCCGAGGCTGATCCAACGTTCGACATTGAAGGGGTGGACGCGGCGCACAAAGCCACCATCATGTGTTCCATCGCGTTTGGTATTCCAGTGCAATTCGACAAGGCCTATGTTGAAGGCATCAGCCAGCTCGGCGCGCAGGACATCAAATATGCCGAGCAACTGGGTTATCGCATCAAGCTGCTGGGCATTACCAAGCGTCGCCAAGCCAACTCGAGTCTAGGCACCAAGGCTGGCATCGAACTGCGCGTTCATCCCTGCCTGGTGCCGACCAGGCGCTTGATTGCCAACGTGGAAGGTGCCATGAATGCGGTGATGGTGCAGGGCGATGCGGTCGGCACCACGCTCTATTACGGCAAGGGCGCGGGCTCCGAGCCGACTGCCAGCGCCGTTATTGCCGATTTGGTCGATATTACCCGGCTGCACACGGCGGACGCGGCGCAGCGGGTGCCGCATCTGGCCTTTCAACCTAACGCCATGAGCGATTTGCCGGTGCTGGCGATGAGCGAGGTTATCACCAGTTACTACCTGCGGTTGCGCGTTGCCGACGAGACCGGTGTGCTCGCCAAGGTGACCGGCATTCTGGCTTCAGCCGGTATCAGCATCGATGCGGTGCTACAGCGTGAAGCCGATGAAGTAGGTGCTGTCGGCAGCCCTGGCGGCAAGCCTTTCGTGGCCCAGACCGATGTCATTATCTTGACTCACGACTGTGTCGAAGCCGAAATGAATTCGGCGATCGCGCAGATGCAGGCGCTGCCGAGCGTGCTCGAGCCGATCACCCGCATCCGAAAGGAAGAATTGGCCTGATGAAATATATTTCTACCCGTGGCGACCAGAGTGGCAAGCATTTTTGTGAAATTCTGCTTGAAGGTCTGGCGCCCGATGGCGGCTTGTACTTGCCCCAGGCGTACCCACAGGTTGATGGTGACACGCTCAGCCGCTGGCGCGCTGTCTATCGCGACCAGGGTTATGCCGAGCTGGCGTTTGAGATTTTGTCGCTCTACATTGACGATATTGGAGCCGCTGACCTGAGGGAGATCTGCCAGAAGACCTATACCGCCAAGGTCTTTGGCAGCGACGAGATTGTGCCGCTGCGTCACCTGGAAAACGGTCTCTGGCTGGAAGCTCTCTCCAACGGCCCGACGCTGGCTTTCAAGGATATGGCGATGCAGTTGTTGGGCAATTTGTTTGAGTACGAATTGACGCGTCGTGGCGCGCAGCTCAATATTTTGGGTGCCACCAGCGGTGACACTGGCAGCGCAGCCGAGTATGCGATGCGTGGCAAGAAAGGCATACGCGTTTTCATGACCAGCCCGCTGGGCCGCATGAGTCCGTTCCAGCAAGCGCAGATGTTCAGTTTGATGGATGAGAACATTCACAATATTGCCATCGATGGTGTGTTTGACGATTGCCAGGATCTGGTCAAAGCGGTCTCCAACGATCTGGAGTTCAAGCGCAAATACAAAATTGGTACGGTTAACTCGATCAACTGGGCGCGCTTGCTGGCCCAGGTGGTCTATTACTTTGCGGGCTATTTCCAGGCGACTGAAAGCAACACCCAAAAGGTGAGTTTCACGGTACCGTCTGGAAATTTTGGCAACGTTTGCGCCGGTCATGTGGCGCGCATGATGGGCTTGCCGATTGCCAGGTTGGTGGTGGCGACCAACGAGAACGACGTGCTTGACGAATTTTTCAGAACCGGGGTTTACCGGGTGCGCGCCAGCGCCGACACCCATGAGACTTCGAGTCCGTCGATGGATATCTCCAAGGCCAGCAACTTCGAGCGCTTTGTGTTTGACTTGCTCGGGCGCGATGGTGCGCGCGTCAGGTCGCTATTTGGTGATGCGTTGGCGCGCGTCGGCGAGTTCGATTTAAGCGCGCACCCGGCTTTCAATCAAACCACCCGGCGCTATGGCTTTGAGAGTGGCAAGAGCATGCACAGCGACCGCTTAGCGACGATCAAGGATACGTTTGAACGCTTTGGCATGATGATAGACCCGCACACGGCTGATGGTGTCAAGGTGGCGCGCGAGCATCAGCGGCCGGGCTTGCCGATGATCGTGCTGGAGACGGCCTTGCCGATCAAGTTTGCGGCCACGATGGTGGAGGCGTTCGGACGCGAGCCCGAGCGCCCGGCTAGATTCAAGGGCATCGAAGCGCTGCCCAAGCGCGTTACCCGTATGGCCGCAGATGTGGCTGCGATCAAAGCCTACATCACCGAGCATTGCTTATGAAGGTTGTTGGATTCGCCGGATTTTCCGGCTCGGGCAAGACCTCATTGGTGGAGCGTTTGATTCCGCTCATGCGCCTGAAGGGTTTGCGCGTTTCGGTGGTCAAGCATGCGCATCACCGCTTTGATATCGACCAGGTTGGCAAGGACACCTATCGCCATCGTGAGGCCGGTGCGTTCGAGGTGGTGGTGGCCTCAAGCAAGCGGCTGGCGCTGATGCGTGAATTTGAGCAAGACCCGCAGCTTTCGGTGCATCAGTTGATTGCCGAGCTGGACGCGCGTGTGGACTGGGTGCTGGTCGAGGGTTTCAAGGATGCCGATCTGCCAAAAATTGAGGTCTGGCGCGCGCAATCGAAGCAAGCGGTGCGCTATCCAGACGACGCCTTCATCGTCGCCATTGCCACGGATTCGCCCGAGCAATTGCCCCAAGCCACGCCGCAGCCGGTCCTCGATCTCAACGATGCCGCGGCGTTGGTGGACTGGTTGACGCTGCATGAAAACCGCTTTGACTACCAGCCGGAGAATTTTGCATGAGTGCGCCACGCTTGCCCATGAAACCCTTGATGTCGCTGGGTGATGCCTTGGCCGAACTGATTGGCTTTGCCGTGACACTGGACGGTGTTGAGTCCGTCTCGACCTTCGAGGCTGATGGCCGGGTGCTGGCACAAGATTTGGTATCGGCCTTGCAGGTGCCACCCGAAGACAACAGCTCGATGGATGGCTACGCCGTGCGCTGCACGGATGTCGTGCAGGCGCTGCGCGAAAGTTTGTCTGACTCGCCAGAGTTGCCCGTGTCGCAGCGTATTGCGGCCGGCACATCGGGTGCGCCGCTGCTACCCATGAGCGCAGCCCGTATTTTTACCGGCGCACAGATTCCCCTGGGTGCCGACGCGGTGGTGATGCAGGAGGACTGCGAAGTTCTTGCGTCTGACACGTCAGCAAGTAGTGTGCGGATCAAGGCGGTGCCCATGCCGGGGCAGTGGCTGCGTTGTGCCGGCGAAGACATCCGGCAAGGCGCGTTGGTGTTGGCCAAAGGTGATCGTTTGACACCGGCTGAGCTTGGGCTGGCTGCCAGTATTGGAATGGACTTTTTGCCGGTTGCGCGTCGCCCACGAGTTGCTTTATTTTCGACCGGTGACGAGTTGGTGATGCCCGGTGCGGTGCCGCCGGAGCAGATGAAGCCGGGTGCCATCTACAACTCCAACCGGTTTTTCTTGCGCGCGCTGCTGCTGCGCCTAGGCTGCGCGGTGAGCGACCTGGGCATCGTGCCGGATCAGCTCGATGCCACTGTGCAGGCGCTGCGCGCTGCGGCACAAAACCACGATTTGATTTTGACCAGCGGCGGCGTCTCAGTCGGCGAAGAAGACCACATCAAACCGGCCGTGCAGTCGTTAGGCTCGCTTGATTTATGGCAGATCGCCATCAAGCCCGGCAAACCGTTTGCTTATGGTCGCGTGCAAAGCGCGCATTTCATCGGGCTGCCAGGCAACCCGGTGTCGAGCTTTGTGACGTTTTTGTTGCTGGTGCGGCCATTTTTACTCAAACTCCAGGGTGCCAGCCAAGTCACCATGAAATCAAGCGCTGCTACCGCTCATTTCACCTGGGCGCGAGCCGATCGACGGCGTGAATTTTTACGCGTCAGGCGCAACGCCGCCGGCGGACTCGACCTGTTTGCCAACCAGAGTTCGGGTGTGCTGACTTCGGCCGTGTGGGCTGATGGTCTGGTGGACAACCCGCCGGGGCAAACTATCGCTGTTGGCGATGTGGTTAGTTTCATTCCATTTTCGGAGTTGCTCGGATGAAGGTCACGGTGAAATATTTCGCTTCCATCCGTGAGGCCTTGGGTGTCTCAAGCGAATTGCGTGATACAACTGCATTGACGCTGGCAGCCCTGCGCGATGAACTGATCGCCTTGGGCGGCGCGCATGCCCAGTGTCTCGTGCGTGGCCGTGCCGTGCGCATGGCAGTCAACCAGGTGATGAGTGACGAGTCTGCACTACTGGTGGAGGGCGCTGAAGTGGCGTTTTTCCCTCCGGTGACAGGGGGATAAGGGCGAATAAGGCAATCAATGCTCGTACAAAAATAGTCAACCAATGAATTCAACCCAAGCGCCTGATTTACCTCGCGTTTCAATTCAATCTGCTGACTTCGACCTGAGCGCCGAAGTCGCTGCTTTGCGCGCGCAGGACGGCCGCGTCGGCGCTGTCTGCAGTTTTGTCGGCACCGTGCGCACTGGCACTGCTGGCAGCGCCGGCTCCATCAGCAGCTTGGAGCTGGAACACTATCCTGGCATGACTGAAAAAGCGATTGAGGCCATGATTGACACAGCTTATCAACGCTTTGACATTTACGGCGTGCGTGTTATTCACCGCATCGGTTTGCTGCTGCCACTGGATCAGATCGTTTTGGTGGTGGTGAGCTCGGCGCATCGGGCTGAGAGCTTTCAGGCCTGCGAGTTTTTGATGGATTACCTCAAAACCCAGGCGCCGTTCTGGAAGAAGGAGCAGACGCCGCAAGGGGCACACTGGGTGGATGCCAGGGTCAGTGACGATGCTGCCCTGGCGCGGTGGGGCGGCAAGTACTCAGGATCCAATGGCTGAGCGGTGCCGGTCAACTATGCGCCGATAATGCGGGACCTTTATTTCGAAACACCCCACATTTCCCATGGCTCAATACGTATTCTCCATGAACCACCTCGGCAAGATCGTGCCGCCGAAGAAGTTCATTCTCAAAGACATTTCACTCAGCTTTTTCCCTGGTGCCAAGATTGGCGTGCTCGGGACCAACGGTTCGGGTAAATCAACGCTGCTCAGAATCATGGCGGGTGTTGACAAGGAGTTTGAGGGCGAGGCGGTTCCGATGGCGGGCCTCAACATTGGTTATTTGCCACAAGAACCACAGCTCGATCCGACGCAAACGGTACGTGACAGCATTGAAGCTGGCATGGGCCATGTGCTGGCGGCCAAGGCCCGGCTGGAAGAAATCTACGCCGCGTACGCCGAGGAAGACGCCGATTTTGAAAAACTGGCCGAGGAGCAGGGCCACCTCGAAGCCATCATAGGCAGTGCCGGCACCGACTCCGAACACCAGCTGGAAATTGCCGCCGATGCTTTGCGCTTGCCGCCGTGGGACGCTGTTATCGGCGTCTTGTCGGGCGGCGAGAAACGCCGGGTGGCGCTGTGCCGGCTGCTGCTGTCCAAGCCTGACATGCTGCTGCTCGATGAGCCCACCAATCACCTTGATGCCGAATCGGTCGATTGGCTGGAACAGTTTTTGAAACGCTATCCCGGCACGGTGGTGGCGATTACTCATGATCGCTATTTTCTGGACAATGCGGCCGAGTGGATTCTGGAACTCGATCGCGGCGCCGGCATTCCTTACAAGGGCAATTACAGCGCCTGGCTGGAACAAAAGCAGGAGCGTTTGGCGCAGGAGCAAAAAGGCGAAGAATCACGCGCCAAGGCGCTGAAGAAAGAGCTGGAGTGGTCACGTCAAAACCCGAAGGCGCGTCAGGCCAAGAGCAAGGCGCGGCTGGCCCGTTTTGAAGAATTGTCAGATTTTGAATACCAGAGGCGCAACGAGACCAACGAGATTTTCATTCCGGTGGCCGAGCGCCTGGGCCATGAAGTGATTGAATTCGTCAACGTTAGCAAGTCGTTTGGCGATCGCCTACTGATTGATAACCTGAGTTTTAAAGTGCCAGCAGGTGCCATCGTCGGCATTATTGGCCCCAACGGTGCCGGCAAATCGACGCTGTTTCGCATGATTGCCGGTCAGCAAAAACCCGACAGTGGCGAGGTGAAGATTGGCGGCACCGTCAAGATGGCGTTTGTGGATCAAAACCGGGACGATTTGTCGAACGAAAAAACAGTTTGGGAAGATGTTTCGGACGGGCTCGACATTCTGAATGTTGGCAAGTTCCAGATGGCCAGTCGCGCTTATTGCGGCCGCTTTAATTTTAATGGTGCGGATCAACAAAAACGCGTTGGCACGCTCTCCGGTGGCGAGCGCGGTCGCTTGCATCTGGCCAAAACGCTGATTGCCGGCGGTAACGTGTTGATGCTCGATGAGCCGTCGAACGACCTTGATGTGGAGACTTTGCGCGCGCTTGAAGACGCTCTGCTGGAGTTTGCCGGATCGATCATGGTGATCAGCCACGATCGCTGGTTTCTCGACCGCATTGCGACCCACATTCTGGCTTGTGAAGGGGACAGCCAATGGACCTTCTTTGATGGCAATTACCAAGAGTATGAAGCAGACAAGCGCAGACGCCTGGGCGAAGAAGGCGCCAAACCCAAACGCATGCGCTTCAAGGCGCTGAAGTAAGGACGCTGGAGGCTGCGAACGTTGAAACTCCAGCGTGGGGTGGGCGGCGCGGTAGTTTTCAAGAGAAATCCAAGCATGGTTATTTTTTCCCGCAAGGTCTTTAGGTTGCTGGCGGTTGCACTATGCGTGCCCGCCCTGGCGTTCGCTCAGCCTTCGTCTGCGCCGATCAAGATGGCCCTGATCGAAGGCTTGAGCGGCCCTTTTGCCAACACGGGCGAGGCGATTTTTCGCAATCTGATCTGGGCGGTTGAACGCGTCAATGCTCGCGGCGGTGTGAAGTTGGCCGCAACAGAGGGAGGCAATCGTCCATTGGCGCTTGAACGCTACGACAGCAAAGGCCAGAACGAGGAAGCCTTGTCAGCGCTCAAGGCGGCCATTGATGACGGCGCGCAGTTTGTCATGCAAGGCAACTCATCGGCCACGGCGGCGGCTTTGATGGATGCCATCAACAAGCACAACGAGCGCGAGCCTGGCAAGCGCGTGCTGTTCCTGAACTATTCAGCAGTCGATCCGATTTTGACCAACGAAAAATGCAGTTTCTGGCATTTTCGCTTTGATGCCCATGCGGATATGCGCATGCGTGCTTTGATGGCGGTGCTCAAAGACGACAAAGCCTTGAAAAGCGTCTATATCATCGGCCAGGATTACAGTTTTGGCCAGGCGGTGGCGCGCGAGGCGATGCGGCAGTTGGCGCAACGCCGACCCGACGTGCAGATCGTCGGCAACGAGTTGCACCCGGTGGGCCGGGTGAAAGATTTCTTGCCCTACGCCACCAAAATCAAGGCCAGTGGTGCGCAGGCCGTCATCACCGGCAACTGGGGCAACGATTTGACACTCTTGGTCAAGGCCGCCAAAGAAGTGGGCTTTGAGGGCAAGTTCTATACTTTTTATGGCAACGCACTGGGCGCACCCGCTGCCATGGGGGAGGCCGGTATCGGCAAAGTGCTGGCGGTGGCCGATTGGCTGCCCAACGTGCAGAACGCGCAAAGCGAAGCCTTTTACCGGTCGTTCCGCCAGCGTTTCCCCAACCCGGCGGACGACTACGTTCACATGCGCATGCAACTGATGATCGAGGCCTTGGTGCAGGCGATGCAAAAGGCTGGGACAACCGAATCGATCGCCGTCGCGAGGCAGTTGGAGCGCGTCACCGTCACGTTCATGGGCCAATCTGGCGCGATGCGTGCCTCTGACCATCAGTTTCAACAGCCGTTGGTGGTGGGCGTGATGGACAAGCAAGGAACGCCCGGCGTGAAGTTCGATGTGGAAGGCTCAGGCTATGGCTTTCGGGTGATTAAAACCATTTCTGCGGCCGCTGCCGAACAGCCCACGACTTGCAAGATGCAGCGGCCACTTTGAGTTTGCTGGCGGCTTGCGGGTGTTGGCTATAATCAGCGCCTCTGCAAACCGCAGCAGCGCACGTCAGGGGCAGTTCCAGCGCCTGACGCAAGTTCATCACTCACAGGAAAAATATGATCGCATCCAGCATTAAAGCCGCTGTCGTCAAAGACAACGCACGCCAAGCCGGTGACACCGGAAGTCCCGAAGTGCAAGTTGCACTTTTGACAGCACGTATCAACGAACTCACGCCCCACTTCAAGACCCACGCCAAGGACCATCACGGTCGTCGCGGTCTGCTGCGCATGGTGAGTCGCCGGCGTAAGTTGTTGGACTACCTCAAGTCCAAAGACGCTGAACGTTACACCGCGCTGATCACCAAATTGGGTCTGCGTAAGTAAGCGATCAGCTCAATGATGAACGCCTGAGTTAGTTGACTAGCTCAGGCGTTTTTTACTTCGGAGCAGGCTGTAACAGAGCGAAGCTGTGTCATTCCAGAGTGGTTTAAATCGAATTTCTCTGGAATGGCATCGTGTTCTGTGATGCAGGCTCCGGGCTCGGGTGAAGTGGCCTGCACTTCCCAAATTGACCAGGAGAAAAATATGAGCATATTCAATAAAGTGACCAAGACTTTTCAATGGGGCCAAAATACGGTGACCATGGAAACCGGCGAAATTGCCCGTCAGGCCAATGGTGCGGTGCTGCTCGATATGGATGGCACCGTGGTGCTGGCCACTGTTGTTGGCAAGACGGAAGGCAAGGCCGGTCAGGACTTCTTTCCGCTGACGGTGGATTACCTTGAAAAATCCTATGCGGCGGGCAAGATCCCGGGCAGCTTCTTCAAGCGCGAAGGTCGTCCCAGCGAGTTTGAGACGCTGACCAGCCGTCTGATCGACCGACCGATTCGTCCGCTCTTTCCCGAAGGTTTCTTCAACGAAGTGCATGTGGTGATTCACACCCTGTCACTTAACCCTGAAGTCGATGCCGACATTGCTGCCTTGATTGCTGTCAGCGCGGCGTTGTCGGTCAGCGGCATCCCGTTTGATGGCCCGATTGGTGCCGCCCGTGTCGGCTATATCAACGGTGAATACGTGCTTAACCCGGGCCAGACCGCGCGCAAGGACTCCAGCATGGACTTGGTGGTGGCGGGGACTGAAGCCGCCGTGTTGATGGTCGAGTCCGAAGCCAAACAGCTCAGTGAAGAAATCATGCTCGGTGGTGTGATGTTTGGCCATGAGCAGGGCATTGTTGCCATCCATGCGATTCACGAATTGGTGCGTGATGCGGGCAAACCGATGTGGGACTGGAAGGCCCCGGCCAAGGATGAATCCTTGATCGCCAGGGTTGGCGCGCTGGCCAAAGACAAGCTTGTTGCAGCCTACCAGATTCGCAACAAGCAGGCTCGCACCCAGGCTTGCCGAGCAGCCTACGCTGACGTGAAGACGGCGCTCAAGGCCGAGGGGATTGAGTTTGACAGCGTCAAGATAGAAGGCCTGTTGTTTGACATTGAAGCCGACATCGTGCGCAGCCAGATTCTGTCCGGCGAGCCGCGCATTGACGGTCGCGATACGCGCACAGTGCGCCCGATCGAAATCCGCAGCGGCGTGTTGCCGCGCACCCATGGCTCGGCCCTGTTCACGCGCGGCGAGACGCAGGCGCTGGTCGTCACCACACTCGGCACCGAGCGCGATGCACAGCGCATTGACGCACTCTCGGGCGACTATGAAGAGCGCTTCATGCTGCACTACAACATGCCTCCTTTTGCCACCGGTGAAACCGGTCGTGTTGGCACGCCCAAGCGGCGCGAGATCGGCCACGGTCGCCTCGCCAAGCGCGCGCTGGTGGCCTGCCTGCCGAGCAAGGAAGACTTTCCCTACACCATGCGCGTGGTGTCGGAGATCACCGAGTCCAACGGTTCTTCGTCAATGGCCTCAGTCTGCGGCGGCTGCCTGTCCTTGATGGACGCCGGTGTGCCGATGAAAGCGCACGTGGCCGGTATTGCCATGGGTCTGATCAAGGACGGCAACCGTTTTGCCGTGCTGACCGACATTCTGGGCGATGAAGATCATCTGGGTGATATGGACTTCAAGGTGGCTGGCACCACCAATGGTATTACCGCGTTGCAGATGGACATCAAAATCCAGGGCATCACGCAGGAAATCATGCAGGTCGCACTGGCCCAGGCCAAAGAAGCGCGTATGCATATCCTGGGCAAAATGCAAGCGGTCATGGCTGAAGCGAAGACTGAAGTTTCAACTTTTGCGCCGCGTCTCTTCACCATGAAAATCAATCCCGAAAAAATTCGCGATGTGATCGGCAAAGGGGGTTCGGTGATCCGCGCGCTGACCGAAGAAACCGGCACCCAGATCAATATCGACGAAGACGGCACCATCACCATCGCCTCGGCCGACCCGGCCAAGGCCGAAGCCGCCAAAAAACGTATCGAGCAGATCACGGCCGAAGTCGAAATTGGCAAGGTCTATGAAGGCCCGGTCACCAAGATTCTGGATTTTGGTGCTTTGATCAACCTGCTGCCCGGCAAGGATGGCCTGTTGCACATCAGTCAGATCGCCCATGAACGTGTCGAAAAAGTATCCGATTATTTGACTGAAGGCCAGATCGTGCGGGTCAAGGTGCTTGAGACCGATGAAAAAGGCCGCGTCAAGCTGTCCATGAAAGCCTTGCTGGATCGTCCCGCTCAAAACGGCCCGGATCGCGCTTAGTCAGCCATTGGGGTTGGAGACGAGCATGAAAGCGGTTGAAATCACGGCCTTTGGCGGGCCTGAAGTTTTGCGTCTGGGCGAGCGACCGAAGCCGGTTGCCGGCGCGGATGAGTTGCTCATCCGCGTCGCGGCCAGTGGTGTCAATCGGCCCGATGTGCTGCAACGTGCCGGTCACTATCCGGCCCCTGCGGGCGCCTCGGATATTGCGGGTTTGGAAGTGGCTGGCGTGATCGAGCAGGGCGACGTGCGGGAGTTGGCGCAAGCTGGCTTCAAGCTCGGCGATCATGTCTGTGCGCTGGTAGCCGGCGGTGGTTACGCACAATATTGCGTCGCTCCGATTGAACAATGTCTGCCGGTACCCAAGGGCCTGAGCGACGTTGAAGCGGCATCCCTGCCCGAGACTTTTTTCACGGTCTGGAGCAACGTCTTTGACCGCGCCCATCTGCAAGCGGGTGAAACACTTTTGGTTCAGGGCGGATCCAGTGGTATTGGCGTGGCTGCCATTCAAATCGCCAAAGCGCTGGGTGCACACGTCATGGTGACGGCGGGCAGTGCTGACAAATGCGCGGCTTGTCTGGCTTTGGGCGCTGAGCATGCCATCAATTACAAGACGCACGATTTTCAAGCCGAGGTCAAGCGCTTGACCGGTGGCCACGGAGTCGATGTGATTCTTGACATGGTTGCGGGCAACTATGTGGCCAAAGAGATCGAGTGTTTAAGCGAAGACGGTCGCCTGGTCATCATCGCGGTACAGGGTGGCGTCAAGAGTGAAATCAACGCCGGTCTGGTTTTGCGTCGGCGCCTCACGCTGACCGGCTCAACCTTGCGGGCCCGACCGGTTGCCTTCAAGGCGGCGATTGCGCAAGCACTCCGGAAGAACGTTTGGCCACTGATTGAACAGGGCCGCATCAAGCCGGTGATTCACAGCACGTTCGCGGCCGCCGATGCGGCGCAAGCTCACGCGCTGATGGAATCGAACCAGCATGTCGGCAAAATTGTTTTGACCTGGGTGCAGCATGAATAAAAAGCTGATGGTCGGCAACTGGAAAATGAACGGTAGCCTGGCGGCCAATGAGTCGCTGATCAAGGCGCTGCTGGCCGGACTGAGCGCGCCAGCGTGCCAGGTGGCTCTGTGTGTGCCAGCGGTTTATCTGGCCCAATGCCAGGCGCTGCTGGCCGACAGTGTGATTGAACTCGGCGCACAGGATGTTTCGGAGCATGAGACGGGTGCTTTTACCGGTGAAATCTCTGCTGCCATGCTGCGTGAATTTGGTCTGCGCTATGTGCTGGTGGGCCACTCCGAGCGGCGTCAATATCATTCTGAGAGCGATGCGGTGGTGGCGGCCAAAGCGCAGCGGGCACTGGCTTGCGGCATGACACCGATTGTCTGTGTCGGCGAAACTTCTGCCGAGCGTGAAGCTGGTCAGACTGAGGAGGTGGTCAAGCGCCAACTGGCAGCGGTGATTCATGCCAACGGTCACTGTATCAGCGAGATGGTGTTGGCCTACGAGCCAATCTGGGCCATCGGTACCGGCAAGACCGCCAGCCCCGAGCAAGCGCAGCAGGTGCATGCGCTATTGCGCGCCCAGTTGGAAGCAGCCTCAAAACAGGCGGATCGGGTGCACATTTTGTATGGTGGCAGCATGAACGCGGCCAATGCGGCGCAGCTGCTGGCACAGCCAGATATCGATGGTGGCCTGGTCGGTGGTGCTTCGCTCAAAGCCCTGGATTTTTTGTCAATGATGGCTTCTGTCAGGTGATTTTCTGGCACTGATCAATACATATTTAGGAGTATTTAATGAACTTTTTTTTAACGGCACTGCTCGCTGTGCAGATGATTTCCGCAGTTGCCATGATCGGTCTGATCCTGGTGCAACACGGCAAAGGAGCTGATATGGGGGCGGCTTTCGGTAGCGGTAGTTCGGGCAGCCTTTTTGGTGCCAGTGGCAGCGCAAATTTTCTCTCGCGCACCACGGCTGTGCTGGCCACAGTATTTTTCGCTTGCACCCTTTTGCTGGCTTACTACGGCAACCTTCGCCCGACGGCAAGTTCCGGCAGTGTGCTCGAGGGTGCGGTCGTTACAGCGCCGCTGCCGGCTGTTGCAAAGCCCGTACTGCCCGCCTCAGGCGCGGCTCAAATTCCGGTCAAGTAATTGCGCTTGACGTTGTTTGTTGCGAGCGAGAAATGGTGTGATTTCAGGGTAAACTCCAGCCCTGTTTGGAATGACCAAGGCACGTTGTGTTTTATGCAATTCAGACAACTGAGAGTGGCCGTCGTGGTGAAATTGGTAGACACGCTATCTTGAGGTGGTAGTGGCGAAAGCTTTGCGAGTTCGAGTCTCGCCGACGGCACCAAATATAAAAAATTCTTGTCGTAGATCAAGATGACAAATGAAGACTTTAAATAGAATTAGCATATGAACCTAGATCAGTACCTGCCTATCCTATTGTTCATTCTGGTTGGCATGGTTGTCGGCATTGCACCGCAGGTGCTGGGTTACATTCTTGGACCCAATCGGCCTAATTCCGCCAAAAATTCACCTTACGAGTGCGGCTTTGAGGCATTTGGCGATGCCCGCATGAAGTTCGATGTGCGCTACTACCTGGTGGCCATTTTATTTATTCTGTTCGACCTCGAAATTGCATTTTTATTTCCCTGGGCGATCTCGCTCAGGGATGTTGGCGCGCTCGGTTTCTGGTCGGTCATGGTGTTTCTGGGTGTCCTCGTTGTGGGCTTTATTTACGAGTGGAAAAAAGGGGCCCTTGACTGGGAATAACGCGATGATCGAAGGCGTATTAAAAGAAGGCTTTATCACCACCAATTACGACGTGGTGATGAATTGGGCTAAAACCGGCTCAATCTGGCCCGTGACTTTCGGCCTGGCTTGCTGCGCGGTTGAAATGATGCATTCGGCAGCTGCGCGCTATGACATCAGTCGTTTCGGTGCCGAGGTCTTTCGCGCCAGTCCGCGCCAGTCCGACTTGATGATCGTGGCGGGCACGCTGTGCAACAAGATGGCACCGGCATTGCGCAAAGTCTATGACCAGATGAGTGAACCACGTTGGGTGATTTCCATGGGTTCCTGCGCTAACGGCGGCGGTTATTACCACTACAGTTATTCGGTGGTGCGCGGCTGTGACCGGATCGTACCGGTGGATGTTTATGTGCCGGGTTGCCCGCCCACCGCAGAGGCTTTACTCTACGGCGTTATCCAGTTGCAGCACAAGATTCGCCGCACGCAAACCATTGCACGCAAGTGAGGCAACGGCGATGACAAATTACGCTGTAAATCCGCAAACCATCAAAGTCAACATCGATGCCGCGCTGGGTGATCTGGCGCTGAGCAGTGTGCTGCGCCTGGATGAGCTCACCGTCGTCGTGGACGCGGCGCATTACCTACAGGCAGCAAAAATTTTGCGCGACGACCCGATCTGCCGTTTCGAGCAATTGGTCGATCTTTGTGGGGTGGATTATTCAACCTACAAAAATGAGACGCGAACCGGATTACGTTTCTGCATCGTGTGTCACCTGTTATCCGTGAGCCTGAACCAGCGCGTGCGGCTCAAGGTTTTTGCGCCGGACGATGGTTTGCCGCTGGTACCCTCACTGGTTGACGTCTGGAGTTCGGCCAATTGGTTTGAACGGGAAGCGTTTGACCTGTTTGGTGTTGTTTTCGAAGGGCATCCTGATTTGCGTCGCATCCTGACTGACTATGGTTTTATTGGGCATCCATTTCGCAAGGATTTCCCGATGCTGGGCCATGTCGAAATGCGTTACGACGCAGAGCAAAAGCGCGTCATCTATCAGCCGGTCACGATTGAGCCACGCGAAATTACCCCGCGCATCATCCGTGAAGACAATTACGGAGGCATGCACTAGGCGGTTCGCGTTATGGCAGAGATTAAAAATTACACCCTCAACTTTGGTCCCCAGCATCCGGCGGCGCATGGCGTTTTACGTCTGGTGCTGGAGCTCGACGGCGAAGTGATTCAACGCGCTGATCCCCACATCGGCATGTTGCATCGCGCCACTGAAAAGCTGGCTGAAACCAAGACCTATCTGCAGGCGCTGCCCTACATGGACAGGCTCGACTACATGTCGATGATGTGCAACGAAAGCGCTTATTGCCTGGCGATCGAGAAAATGCTGGGCCTGGAAGTGCCGCTGCGGGCCAAGTACATCCGCGTCATGTTTGCCGAGATTACCCGCTTGCTCAATCACTTGCTGTGTATCGGTGCCGGTGCGCTTGACTGCGGCGCCATGACGGTCATGCTGTACGCTTTTCGCGAACGCGAAGACCTGTTCGACGTGTATGAAGCCGTCAGCGGTGCACGCATGCACGCGGCTTATTTTCGTCCGGGTGGGGTTTATCGTGATCTGCCTGACACGATGGCGCGCTACCAGTCCAACAAGGTTCGCAGCGCCGCTTCTACCAAAGAACGCAATCGCAATCGCGATGGCAGTCTGCTCGATTTCATTGACGACTTCACCCAGCGCTTTCCGTCCCATCTGGCTGAATACCACACCCTGTTGACCGACAACCGCATCTGGAAGCAGCGCACGGTGGGTATTGGCGTGGTCAGCCCCGAGCGCGCCCTCGACCTGGGCTTTACCGGCCCGATGTTGCGCGGTTCCGGCATTGCCTGGGACTTGCGCAAGAAGCAGCCCTACGAGATTTATGACCAGTTGGACTTTGACATTCCGGTGGGCAAGACCGGCGATTGTTACGACCGTTATCTGGTGCGCATGGAAGAGATGAAGCAGTCCAACCGCATCATCAAGCAGTGCGTCGATTGGCTGCGCGTCAATCCGGGACCGGTCATTAGTGACAACCACAAGGTCGCCCCGCCCAGTCGGGAGGCCATGAAGTCCAACATGGAAGATTTGATTCACCACTTCAAACTCTTCAGTGAAGGTTTTGCCGTGCCAGAAGGTGAGGCCTACGCCACCATTGAACATCCCAAAGGCGAATTTGGCATTTACATCGTCAGCGATGGGGCCAATAAACCCTATCGCATGAAGATTCGCCCACCCGCTTTTGTTCATCTGGCAGCGCTGGGTGAAATGGGGCGCGGCCACATGATTGGTGATGCGGTGGCCATTATTGGCTCATTGGATATTGTGTTTGGGGAAGTTGACCGATGACTGCCGAAGAATTCAAAGTGCGCTTCGCCAAAGAAGTTGCCAAATACCCGGCTGAGCAGAAGCAGTCGGCGGTGATGGCCTGTCTGGCCATCGTCCAGAAGGATACCGGTTTCGTCAGCACCGAGAGTGAAAAAATGGTGGCTGACTATCTGGGCATGCCGGTGATGGCGGTGCATGAAGTCACCACTTTCTACAACATGTACAACCAGCAGCCGGTGGGCAAGTACAAGCTCAATGTCTGTACCAATTTACCGTGCCAGTTGCGAGACGGCAACCGGGCGCTAGAGCACCTTGAGCAAAAGTTGGGCGTCCGCATGGGCGAAACCACTGCTGACGGGTTTTTTACCTTGCAACAGTCCGAGTGCCTGGGCGCCTGCGCCGACTCACCGGTGATGCTGGTCAACGACCAGATCATGTGCAGCTTCATGAGCAACGACAAGCTTGACCAGTTGGTCGATGGCCTGCGTGGCGCTGAGGACAAGTCATGAACACGCAACAAGTTCTGGCGCAGTTCCAGACCACCGGGCTCGAGACCTGTTTTCACGGTCGGCACATCAAGCCCATCATCCTGGCGGATCTGAACGGTGCCAACTGGCATTTGAAAGACTACGAAGCGCGCGGTGGTTACCAAGCGCTGCGCAAAATTCTTGGCAAGGACGGCTCAGTTGCGGCGGCGGACGGCAGTATCGGCCTGACACCTGAGCAGGTCACAGCCATTGTCAAGGAGTCGTCCCTGCGCGGTCGAGGTGGTGCTGGTTTTCCAACCGGCCTGAAGTGGAGCTTTATGCCACGTCAGTACACCGGTGCCAAGTACCTGGTGTGCAACTCCGACGAAGGCGAGCCCGGCACCTGCAAAGACCGGGAAATCCTGCAGTTCAATCCACACATGGTGATCGAGGGCATGATCATCGGCGCTTATGCCATGGGCATTGCGGTGGGCTATAACTATATCCACGGCGAAATCTTCCAGACTTATCAGCGTTTTGAAGAGGCCCTTGAAGAAGCCCGTGCTGCCGGGTTACTGGGGGACAACATTCTGGGCAGTCAGTTTAGTTTTCAGTTGCATGCAGCGCACGGCTATGGCGCTTATGTCTGCGGTGAAGAAACCGGTCTGCTCGAGTCGCTGGAGGGCAAGAAAGGTCAGCCCCGCTACAAGCCGCCATTCCCGGCCAGCTTTGGTCTGTATGGCAAGCCCACCACCATCAACAACACCGAAACTTTTGCGGCGGTGCCGTGGATCATCCGCAACGGCGGCGCGGCTTATCAGGCCTGCGGCTGCCCCAACAGTGGCGGCACCAAAATCTACTCGGTCAGCGGCGACGTGGAACTGCCTGGCAACTATGAAGTTCCGATGGGCACGCCGTTTGCCAAGTTGCTTGAGCTCGCCGGTGGCGTGCGCCAGGGTCGCCAACTCAAGGCCGTAATTCCGGGGGGCTCGTCCTCGCCGGTGTTGCCCGCAGCGCTCATGATGGACTGCACCATGGATTACGACTCGGTCGCCAAAGCCGGCTCCATGCTGGGCTCGGGTGCCGTGATTGTGATCGATGACAGTCGCTGTATGGTCAAGAGTTTGCATCGCTTGAGTTACTTTTACATGCACGAATCCTGTGGTCAGTGCACACCCTGCCGCGAAGGCACCGGCTGGCTCTGGCGCATCGTCGAGCGCATTGAAAACGGTCAGGGTCGCGCGAGCGATATGGACTTGCTCGATAACGTGGCCGAGAACATCATGGGGCGCACCATTTGCGCTTTGGGCGATGCCGCTGCCATGCCGGTGCGCGCCATGCTCAAGCACTTCCGCCCTGAATTTGAATATCACGTAGCGCACAAGACCTGCATGGTTCCGGCCTACGTCTGAGCGAGTAAAACATGAACCCCCACGCTCACTATTCGTTCGCTGCCCCCCGAGGGGGTGCTTGCCTTTCTTGGGGCGGCCCGACGAAAGGCAAAAGATGATTGAAATTGAACTCGACGGCAACAAGGTAGAAATCGCCAAAGGCAGCATGATCATGCATGCAGCCAACAAGGTGGGCACCTATATTCCGCATTTCTGCTATCACAAAAAGCTCAGCATTGCAGCGAGTTGCCGCATGTGTCTGGTGGACGTTGAAAAAATGCCCAAACCGATGCCGGCCTGTGCCACCACGGTCGCCCCTGGCATGATTGTTCACAGCCGCAGCGACAAAGCGATCAAGGCGCAACAGTCGGTGATGGAGTTCTTGCTCATCAACCACCCGCTCGATTGTCCGATTTGCGACCAGGGCGGTGAGTGTTTGTTGCAGGATCTGGCGGTAGGTTACGGTGCATCTTCTTCCCGTTATCAAGAAGAAAAACGGGTGGTGACGGGCAAAGACGCCGGCCCGTTGATTTCAATGCAGGAGATGAGCCGCTGCATCCAGTGCACGCGCTGTGTGCGCTTTGGTCAAGAGATCGCTGGCGTGATGGAGCTGGGCATGTCCAATCGCGGTGAACATGCCGAGATTGAAACCTTTGTCGGTCAGACGATTGACTCCGAGCTGTCGGGCAACATGATCGATATCTGCCCGGTCGGTGCCTTGACCAGCAAGCCGTTTCGCTACAGTGCCCGCACCTGGGAGCTCGCCCGGCGCAAGTCGATCAGCCCACATGATTCAACCGGGTCCAATTTGATTGTGCAGGTGAAAAACAACCGGGTCATGCGTGTTGTGCCGTTCGAAAACGAAGCAGTCAACGAGTGCTGGATTGCCGATCGGGATCGTTTCTCCTACGAGGCCTTGAACAGTGATGAGCGCCTGACCACACCGATGCTCAAGCAGGGCGGCAACTGGATTGAAGTGGATTGGCCGACCGCACTGGCGTATGTCTGCAAGGGCCTCACCCATATCAAGGCCGACCATGGTGCTGCTGCTATTGGCACCCTGGTCAGTCCGCACAGCACGCTCGAAGAATTGTTTTTGGCGGGTGCCTTGACGCGCGCTCTGGGTAGCCAGAATGTCGATTACCGGCTGCGCCATGCCGAGTTTCCCGTGTTTGAGGGTGTGCGTTATCTGGGTGCTTCGATTGCCTCCTTGTCCGAGCTGCAACGTGTCCTGGTGGTGGGCTCCAATCTGCGCAAGGATCATCCCCTGTTTGCACAGAGAATTCGCCAGGCCGTGCGCAAGGGCGGTGCAGTCAATGTCGTTAACGCCACAGCGCAAGACTGGGCCATGCCGATTGCCAATACGTTGCTCGCCCCGAGCGCCACCTGGGTGCAGGCCTTGGCCGATGTGGCCGCGGCTGTGGCGTCAGCCAAAGGCGTTGCCGCACCGGCGGCAGGCAAGGCTACTGATGTGGCCCAAGCCATTGCAGCCTCTTTGCTCAGTGGTGAGCGCAAAGCGGTTTTGCTCGGCAATGCGGCGGCCCATCACGCCAGGGCTTCGAGTCTGTTGGCGCTCGCGAACTGGATTGGCACGCAAACCGGTGCCAGTGTGGGCTACTTGACCGAGGCCGCCAACACCGTGGGGGCCCAGGTCGCCGGAGCGCTGCCGGGATCGGGTGGTTTGAATGCGGGACAAATGCTCGATGGCGCGCTCAAAGCGGTTTTGCTGCTTAACAACGAGCCTGAATTTGATTCAGCCAAGGGTGCGGCAGTAGCGCAGGCTTTCGCATCAGCCGAAATGGTTGTGACGCTAAGTCCCTTCAAATGCAATCTGGACATTAGCGATGTGCTGCTGCCAATTGCGCCTTTCACCGAAACATCGGGCACCTTTGTGAACGCCGAAGGACGGGTGCAAAGTTTCCACGCGGTGGTTAAAGCACTGGGCGAAACGCGTCCGGCCTGGAAAGTTTTGCGCGTGCTGGCCAATATGTTGGATCTGCCAGGGTTCGACTATGCGTCTTCTGAGGATGTGCTCAAGCAAATCGGTGGCCTGCCGGGCGACGGTGAGCCCAACTTGTCGGCCCAGCTTCTGAACAATACAACGCACGCGGCAGTGGATCTCAGTCCTGTTGAATTGGCACCGGTGGTCGCCCCTATTTATGCGCTTGACAGTCTGGTGCGGCGTGCTGCCAGCCTGCAGCTCACAGCAGACGCAAAACGTCACGCGGTGACTCCGGAGGTGAAGGCATGATTGATACTATTTTTGCCCTTGGCCAGGGTCTGTTCGATGCGCCCTGGTGGGCTGCACTGGCGTGGCCTGTGATATGGGCTTTGGTCAAAGTGACCGCAGTCTTATTGCTGGTCTCGGGTGCCGTCACTTACACCACGCTCTATGAACGCAAGTTGCTGGGTTGGGTGCAAATTCGCTTGGGCCCCAACCGTGTCGGCCCCTGGGGTTTGCTGCAACCGATCGCCGATGCGATGAAGCTGATGACCAAGGAAATTCTCAGACCCGCAGCGGCCGAGAAAGCTTTGTTTTACCTGGGCCCGGTGATGACCGTCATGCCCGCCATGGTGGCTTGGGTGGTGGTGCCGTTTGGTCCGGAAGTGGCGGCGGCCAATATCAATGCCGGTTTGCTTTTTCTGATGGCCATTACGTCGATGGAAGTTTATGGTGTGATTATTTCGGGTTGGTCGTCCAACTCCAAATATCCGTTCCTGGGTGCGCTGCGCGCATCTTCTCAAATGGTGAGTTACGAGATCGCCATGGGCTTTTGCTTTGTGGTGGTGTTGATGGTTTCGGCGAGTTTGAACCTGACCGATATCGTTACCGGCCAGGGCAAGGGCCAATTCGCGCAGATGGGTTTGAACTTCCTGTCGTGGAACTGGTTGTCGCTGTTGCCAATTTTTGTGGTCTATTTTGTTTCCGGCCTGGCCGAGACCAACCGTCTGCCTTTTGACGTTGTTGAAGGCGAATCCGAGATCGTCGCCGGTCACATGGTGGAGTATTCCGGCATGTCGTGGGCCATGTTCCAGTTGGCCGAGTACGCCAACATCTGGTTGGTCTCGGTGCTGACTTCCATCATGTTCCTGGGAGGCTGGTTGTCACCCATCGACAGCGCGCTGTTTAACTGGATTCCGGGTTGGATCTGGCTCGGTCTTAAATCATTTTTTGTGGTCACCATGTTTATCTGGGTACGGGTCACTTTTCCGCGCTTTCGCTATGACCAGATCATGCGTCTGGGCTGGAAGATTTTCATCCCCGTCACCCTGGTCTGGCTGGTGGTGGTGGGTGGATGGATGCAGACCCCCTGGAACATTTGGAAGTAATTCGAGTTGTCTATGTCTATTCCAACCTCAGGTGCCGTTGAAATGTCGAACAAAAGTTCCTTTTCTTTGAAGGATTTTTTGTCCAGTTTCATGCTGGGCGAGCTTTTCAAAGGTATGGTTCTTACCGGAAAGTACGCCTTTCGCAGCAAGATCACGATCGAATACCCTGAAGAAAAAACGCCGTTGTCGCCCCGCTTTCGGGGTTTGCATGCCTTGCGTCGCTATGAAAATGGTGAGGAACGTTGCATTGCCTGCAAGTTGTGTGAAGCAGTTTGCCCAGCCATGGCGATCACGATTGAATCTGAGCTTCGTGCCGACGGATCGCGTCGCACGACGCGCTACGACATCGATTTCAACAAGTGCATCTATTGTGGTTTTTGCGAGGAAAGCTGTCCGGTTGACTCGATTGTTGAGACCTCCATTTTTGAGTATCACGGCGAAGCCCCAGGTGACTTGTATTTCACCAAAGACATGCTGCTGGCGGTGGGCGACCGGTATGAGAGCCAGATCGCTGCGGCACGCTTGGCAGATGCCAAATACCGCTAATTTTCTTGAACTGATTTAACCTTAAGACTACCGAAAAAAGTAACGCTACATGGACGTCAAAACCGGTTTCTTCTATTTCTTCTCGATCGTGCTGCTATTTGCCGCCTTTCGTGTCATCACCGCGCGCAACCCGGTTTATGCCGTGTTGTATCTGGTGCTGGCCTTCTTCCAAGCGTCTGCGCTATGGCTGCTGCTCAAGGCCGAATTTCTGGCCATCGTGCTGGTGCTGGTTTATGTGGGTGCGGTGATGGTGCTGTTCCTGTTTGTCGTGATGATGCTCGACATCAAAACCGATGGCGTGCGCGCCGGTTTCTGGAACCATTTTCCGCTTGCTGCGCTGGTGGGCGTGTTCATTGCACTTGAAATGGCTGCGGTCTTGCTGGGCGGTTTCCGCGGCAGCGAAGCCCCGCATGCGAGCGCAGTGCTGGGGCAGGCAACGGCCGAATTGTCAAATACCCGCGAACTGGGCAAGATTCTCTACACCCAGTATCTCTATCCGCTAGAAATTGCGGCAGCGATCCTGCTGGTGGCGATGATTGCCGCTATCGCGTTAACACTGCGTCAGCGCAAAGACAGCAAACGGGTCAACCCATCGGAACAGGTACGGGTCAAAGCCGGGGACCGGATGGAAGTGATCAAAATGGCACCGACCCAGGTCGCCGCTTTCGCTGCGGCGGTTGCGGTCACACCAGACGGCAATGGGGAGAACAAAGCATGACCTTGACTCTTGGACATTTTCTATCGCTCGGTGCCGTGCTGTTTGCCTTGTCGGTGATTGGTATTTTCCTCAACCGCAAGAACCTGATTGTTCTGCTGATGGCCATAGAGCTGATGCTGCTGGCCGTCAATACCAACTTCGTTGCCTTTTCTTACTATCTGGGCGACTTGCACGGTCAAATCTTCGTGTTTTTCATTCTGACCGTCGCTGCCGCTGAGTCTGCCATCGGCTTGGCAATTTTGGTGCTGCTGTTCCGTAACAAGTCCAGTATCAACGTGGACGAACTTAATACGCTTAAGGGTTAAAAAGATGAGTCAAACCCTTGTCGCTTCAACGCTGCTTGTCGTGCCTTTGGCACCGCTGGCGGGCTCGGCTCTGGCTGGCATTTTTGGCACCAAACTGGGTGGCAACTGGATCGGTCGGCGCTTGTCGCATACAGTCACCATCCTGGCGGTCTTGCTGTCTTTTATTCTGTCGGCAATGACGCTCAAGAGCGTGGCACTTGACGGAGCCCACTTCAATGAAACTATCTACACCTGGATGGTGGTGGGCGGCCTCAAAATGGAAATTGGTTTCCTGATTGACAGCCTGAGCGCCATGATGATGACCGTGGTGACTTTCGTCTCCTTGATGGTGCACATTTACACCATTGGCTATATGGAGGAGGACGAGGGTTACAACCGGTTCTTCTCCTACATCTCGTTGTTTACCTTCTCCATGCTGATGCTTGTGATGAGCAACAATATGCTCCAGTTGTTCTTTGGCTGGGAAGCAGTCGGTTTGATGTCGTATCTGCTGATCGGCTTCTGGTTCAACCGACCGACCGCAATTTTTGCCAGCATGAAGGCCTTTCTGGTCAATCGGGTCGGAGATTTCGGCTTCCTGCTGGGCATCGGCTTGATCGTCGCTTTTGCCGGTACCCTTAATTACAGTGAGGTCTTCGCGCGTGCCCCTGAACTCGCCAAGTTGAGTTTTCCGGGCACCGACTGGATGCTGGTCACTGTCATCTGCATCTGCTTGTTCATTGGCGCCATGGGCAAGTCAGCCCAGTTTCCGCTGCACGTCTGGTTGCCCGATTCCATGGAAGGCCCGACTCCCATCTCGGCGTTGATTCACGCGGCGACCATGGTGACGGCCGGTATTTTCATGGTGGCCCGCATGTCACCCTTGTTTGAGCTCAGCGATACGGCTCTGAATTTCGTCATGATCATCGGTTCGATCACCGCCTTGTTCATGGGGTTGCTCGGTGTAATGCAGAACGATATCAAGCGTGTGGTGGCCTACTCGACCCTGTCGCAACTCGGCTATATGACGGTCGCGCTCGGGGCCTCGGCTTATTCAGTGGCGGTGTTTCACCTGATGACGCACGCCTTTTTCAAGGCGCTTTTATTCCTGGCGGCGGGTTCTGTCATTATGGCGATGCACCATAACCAGGATATACGGTGGATGGGCGGCTTGCGCAAGTACATGCCGATCACCTGGATTACCACGCTGCTGGGTTCACTCGCACTGATAGGCGCGCCCTTGTTTGCTGGTTTTTATTCCAAGGACAGCATTATCGAGGTCGTGCGTGAAAGCCATTTGCCAGCCGCCGGATTCGCTTCTTTTGCCCTGCTGGCGGGTGTTTTTATAACTGCTTTTTATACCTTTCGGGTGTACTTTCTGGTGTTCCACGGCAAGGAGCGCTACGACCAAAACCCAGAGGCGCACCATGACGCGCATCATGACCAGCACAAGCATGCGCCCCAGGAATCGCCGTGGGTCGTGACCGTGCCGCTGATCCTATTGGCGATTCCGTCGGTGCTGATTGGCTACATGACGATCGGGCCGATGCTGTTTAGCGACTTCTTCAAAGGCGCTATTTTCATCAACGCCGAGCAACATTCTGCGGTAGAAGAACTGGCCAAGGCGTTTCACGGGCCGCTGCAAATGGCTTCGCACTCATTTACAACCTTGCCGTTCTGGCTGGCGCTGGCGGGTGTGGCAGCGGCCTATTACATGTACATGGTCAACCTGGCTTTGCCGGCGGCGATCAAGGCACGGGTCGAGCCGATCTACACCCTGCTTGAGAACAAGTATTACCTTGACTGGTTCAATGAAAACATTCTGGCTCGTGGTACTCGAGCTTTGGGTACCGTGTTGTGGAAGGGTGGCGACGAGGCCCTGATTGACGGTGTGTTGGTGAATGGTTCCTGGAAAGGGGTGGCCTGGGTGGCGGGTCTGGTGCGCCGGGTTCAGTCGGGCTATCTGTACCACTATGCCTTGGCCATGATCATGGGCATTTTTGTGCTGATGACGTATTTTGTATGGCTGAAATAATGACTTTGCGGGACCGAGCGCAGTTAGGAAATAAAAAATGGGTTTGTTGAGCCTGGCTATTTGGACGCCAATTATTTTTGGTGTCGTGCTGTTGGCATTCGGCCGCGATGATCAGGCACGCACGGTGCGCTGGGTCGCGTTGATCGGTGCCATTGTGAGTTTTTTGGTTACATTGCCGCTCTATTTCGGCTTCAAACTCGGCACCGCTGCCATGCAGTTTGTCGAGAACGTACCCTGGATCGAACGCTTCAACGTCAACTATCACCTTGGTGTGGATGGCATTTCACTCTGGTTTGTTTTGTTGACGTCGTTCATCAACGTAGTGGTGGTGATTGCAGGTTGGGAAGTCATTACGCGACGCGTCAATCAGTACATGGCTGCTTTCCTCATTCTGAGTGGTTTGCAGATCGGCGTTTTCAGTGCGCTCGACGGCATGCTTTTTTATGTTTTCTTTGAAGCCACGCTGGTGCCGATGTACCTGATCATTGGCATCTGGGGCGGCCCCAACAAGATTTACGCAGCCTTCAAGTTCTTTTTGTACACTTTGCTCGGTTCACTGTTGATGCTGATCGCGCTGATTTTTCTGTACACCAAATCAGGGGGTAGTTTCGAGCTGTCCACCTGGCATCTGCTTCCTTTGGCGGGCAGGACGCAGACGCTGTTATTTTTTGCTTTTCTGGCGGCCTTTGCCGTCAAGGTCCCGATGTGGCCGGTGCATACATGGTTACCCGATGTCCACGTCGAGGCTCCCACGGGTGGTTCAGCCGTGCTGGCGGCCATTATGCTCAAACTTGGCGCTTACGGTTTCCTGCGCTTTACCCTGCCGATTGCGCCTGATGCCGCACACGAGTGGGCCTGGTTGATGATCGCCTTGTCACTGATTGCCGTGGTTTATGTTGGGTTGGTGGCACTGGTTCAGCGCGACATGAAAAAATTGGTGGCCTACGCCTCGGTTGCCCACATGGGTTTTGTCACCTTGGGTTTCTTTATCTTCAATGATTTGGGGATGGCCGGTGGCCTGGTGCAAATGATTGCGCACGGGTTTGTGGCGGGTGCCATGTTCCTGGTGATTGGCGTGCTGTATGACCGTGTCCACTCGCGTGAAATCGCCAGTTACGGCGGCGTCGTCAACACCATGCCCAAGTTCACCGCCTTTGCCCTGCTCTTTGCCATGGCCAATTGCGGCCTGCCCGGCACCGCTGGTTTTGTCGGCGAGTGGATGGTTGTTTTGGGGGCTATCAAAGTTAATTTCTGGTTTGGTTTTGCGGCCGCCAGCTCATTGATTTTTGGTGCGGCCTATACCTTGTGGATGGTCAAGCGTGTCTATTTCGGTCCGGTTGCCAATGACAAAGTGAAAGCCTTGACTGACATCAATAGTCGTGAGTTTGTGATGCTCTCGCTGCTGGCAGTGGCCGTGTTGTTCTTGGGGCTCTATCCGAAGCCGTTTACTGATGTCATGGATGCGTCTGTGACGGAGTTGCTTAAACACGTCGCATTGTCCAAGCTGGTTTGATCCGGCTGCATTGACCAAATTGAATGAAGAGATAAACAATGATCGATAAACTCAGCTGGATCTCGGTTTACCCCGAAATCATCCTGGCGCTTATGGCGTGTGTTTTGACGCTGGCCGATCTCGGTTTCAAGAGCCCACGCCGCACCTCGACCTATTTACTCACCCTGCTGACCTTGGCGGTGGTGGCGGCGCTGCAGGCGCTTGATGCCAGTGCCGGCGCAACTGTTTATGGCTTTGGAAATATGGTGGTGAGCGACCCGATGGGCAACTGGCTGGCCTGCTTCGCCACGCTCGCGGTGATGGTGACCTTGGTTTATGGCCGACCCTACGCCGCTGAGCGCGGCATGCTGCGCGGTGGCGAGCTGTTTTCCTTGAGCATGTTTGCGCTGCTTGGCATCAGCATCATGATTTCGGGCAATAATTTTCTGGTCATCTATCTCGGGCTTGAATTGCTGACCTTGTCGAGCTACGCGCTGGTGGCCTTGCGCCGTGACGATGCTACAGCCACTGAAGCGGCCATGAAATATTTTGTTTTGGGTGCCATGGCTTCGGGTTTTTTGTTGTACGGTTTGTCAATGATTTACGGTGCCACCGGTTCGCTTGACATCACGGCTGTCTTTAAAGCGATCAACTCCGGGCAGATCAACCATCAGGTCTTGATTTTTGGCTTGGTGTTTGTGGTGGCGGGTCTGGCCTTCAAACTCGGAGCCGTGCCCTTTCACATGTGGATTCCTGACGTCTATCAGGGTGCACCCACGGCGGTGACGCTGCTCATTGGCGGGGCCACCAAGCTGGCGGCGTTTGCCATTTGCATTCGTTTGTTGGTGGAAGCGATGTTGCCGCTGGCGATCGACTGGCAGCAGATGTTGATGCTGCTTTCGATCGGTTCCTTGTTTATTGGCAATCTGGCCGCTGTGGCGCAGACCAATCTCAAACGCATGCTGGCCTATTCAACCATTTCCCATATGGGTTTTGTGTTGGTTGGCTTGATGTCGGGCGTGGTTGGCGGCGATGTGCACTATGCCGCCAACGCCTACAGTTCGGCGATGTTTTATGCCATCACTTATGTTCTCACGACGCTGGGCAGTTTTGGCGTCATCATGTTGCTTTCTCGTGACGGCTTCGAGAGCGAAGAGATCACTGATTTTGCAGGTTTGAACGAGCGCAGCCCACTCTATGCCGGTGTCATGGCCGTTTGCCTGTTCTCGTTGGCCGGCATTCCGCCGATGGTCGGTTTTTACGCCAAGCTTGCCGTGCTACAGGCGCTGGTGGCTTCGGGTCGCGGCGTTGATATTGGCCTGGCCGTGTTCGCCGTCATGATGTCGTTGATTGGTGCTTTCTATTACCTGCGCGTGGTCAAGGTGATGTATTTTGACAAGCCCAAGGGCAGCAACGACGGTGTCGTATCGGCCCCGCTGGATGTGCGCGCGGTGCTATCACTCAATGGCGGCTTGCTGTTGTTGCTGGGCTTGTTGCCGGGTGGCCTGATGGCCTTGTGTGCCAATGCCATCGTGCAGATGCTGGGCACCTGATTGGCTAAACTGACGGGTGCGCTGCGTTGTTGCAAATCGTTTGTGTGGTCGAGCCACGCGGCACGCTTTGCGCCTGGCATCGCATCCCGCCAGTTCAGCCAGTACGTGTCTAAACCTTGTTGTTATTTCATTTCCAAATCATTCATGTCTAGGCGTCGAGCTGCGGGCAGTGCTATTGCTTGTCCTTTGCTGCCTGTCGGCATCGACGGAGGACAAGGCGAGACAACAACGACAGGGATGATTTGGAAATGGAATTAGACGCATAGGCGGTTATGGCAGACTCTGATCTTCGCGAAGTCAAACTCGGCAGTAGGGAGCTGTTCAAAGGTCACTTTCTGCACGCGTTTTGCGATCAGGTCAAACTCCCTGACGGTGCCACCAGCGCGCGTGAATATATCGTGCACCCCGGGGCAGTCATGATCGTTGCCCTGCTGGGTGACGCCGTCGGCGAGGTGCAAGTTGTGCTGGAGCGTCAATTTCGCTATCCGCTCGGTCAGGTCATGATTGAGTTTCCAGCGGGCAAGCTTGAGCCTGCAGAAGACAGTCAACGCTGCGCGCAGCGTGAACTGCTTGAAGAAACTGGCTACCAGGCAACCCAGTGGGCGCGCGCAGGTCAGTTGCACCCGGCGATTGCCTATTCCACCGAGTTCATCGACATCTGGTTCGCGCGCGGTTTGACTCTAGGCCAGCGTCAACTCGATCAAGGTGAGTTTCTCGATGTCTTTACCGCCAGCTCAACCGAGTTGCTGCAATGGTGCCGCGACGGGCAGGTGACAGATGGCAAAACCCTGACAGCTGCGCTGTGGTTGCAAAATGTTTTAATGGGCGCATGGGCATTGAATTGGCAAACTTCTGTGGCGGCAGATGCTCCCCGATAATGGCAGCATGAAAGTTCTCGATCTTCAGTGTGGCGAGCAGCATCGGTTTGAAGGCTGGTTTGGGTCCGAGGACGATTTTTTGGACCAATGCGAGCGTGGTCTGGTTGAATGCCCGATCTGTGGTAATGCGTCGATCAGCAAGCGTTTGAGTGCGCCGCGCCTCAATCTTGGGAACGCCCGCGCTGACCCGCCTGTTGTGTCGGAACTTCTGGCATTGCCTGAACCAGCGCAGGCGCTACAGGCCGCCTGGCTGGCAGCGGCACGTAAAATTGTGGCCGCTACCGATGATGTGGGAACCCGGTTTGCCGAGGAAGCACGCAAGATTCATTACGGTGAAGCCAAAGAGCGCGGTATCCGTGGCCAGGCCTCGCGCGCCGAGACTGAGGCTTTGATCGAGGAGGGTATCGCGGTGCTGCCCTTGTTGCTGCCCGAGGCGCTCAAGGGTCAGTTGCAGTAGCGTTCAGTGGCGGTCTTGCACTTCAGATTGAGCGCCATTGGCTGTGGCATCGAACCGGGTTGTAGCGTTTGATGGGTATGTATTCGTTTTCATTTTTGGCCCCACTCACTCTCCCCGCTCTCTCCCGCCCCGCCGGGCGGAAGAGAGGGCTAACAGCCATATTTGGCCGCGTCTTAAAACAAAGGAAGTACACGCGCGGCGGTGCGTTGCGACCAGTTAATCAAATTATTCCCTTTTCCAACGTGCTTATCGAGCGGGTACTTCTTTGCTTTAAACACACGCCAAAATATGGCTGTTAGCTCCCTTTCCCGCCCGGCGGGGCGGGAGAGGGTTGGGGTGAGAGTGGGGCCAAAATGAAAACGGAAAAAAGCGCATCATCACCTACAACGCAATTCGATGCAACAACCGATGCCGTACGTGGATGCGTGAAGTGGAGGTCTAAATCCTCTAGTGCTGCGGCCTAGAATCCGACAGTATCCACAAGATCAACCGGAGATTCCATGAACACTCCTGCGCTTGCTGCGCTGCTTTCCTATACCCGGGAACACGCAGGCTCCGCCGCCAACCAGTTTGCTGACTTTGTTGCAGCTTATTTCGAGAACACCGACCCGGATGAGATCCAGGCGCGCGATCCCGCCACACTGTTTGCCATCGCCAATGCGCACTGGCGCTTGCTGGAGGCCTCGGGTCAAACGCAAAACGTCCAGATTCGCGTCTTCAACCCAAGCCTGGCAGAAGATGGTTTTGTGAGCGAGCACACGGTAGTTCAAATCGTCCATGACGACTTGCCTTTTCTGGTGGATTCGGTCACCATGGCGGTGAACCGATTGAACCGCACGGCGCACTGGATCGTGCACCCGCTCATGCTGGTGCAGCGTGATGCGCAAGGCCGTTTGCAGAAGACCACCAGCGCCACCCTTGGCAATGAAAAATCGGACTCGATCAAGTCACTCATTCTGGTCGAGTGTGATCGTCTGGTGAGCGCCTCTGAACGCACCGAACTGGCTGCAGACCTGGCGCGCGTGCTTGCTGACGTGCGCGCCGTGGTGCAGGACTGGCGTGCCATGCTGGAGCGCTTGCAGGCTGTGGCTGCGGCGACGGCGCGCAGCCCACTGCGCAAGGTCAATCAGCAAGAGGGCATTGATTTTTTACACTGGCTTGAAGACCAGCACTTCACCTTCCTGGGTGCGCGCGACTACCGCCTGGAACGTGCCGGGGAGCGCGTCAAGCTGATGGCGATTCCCGAGTCGGGTCTGGGCATATTGCGCGGCCTGGTGCAAACACCCACCAGTGAGCTGCCCGCATCCGCTGTGGCGCTGCTCGATTCGGATCAACTGGTGCTGGTCACCAAAGCCATGACGCGCGCCACTGTGCACCGCCCCTCGTGGCTGGATTACATTGCCGTCAAGCGGTTTGATGAAACTGGCCAAGTGGTCGGCGAAACCTGTTTTCTGGGCTTGTACACCTCGAGCGCTTACTCGGCCCATGTTGGCGATATTCCGCAAGTGCGTCGGCGTGTCGCCCAGGTTATCGCCACTGCCGGCGTGCTGCCTGACAGCCATGCCGCCAAATCGCTGCAATCCATTCTGGACGCTTATCCGCGCGACGAATTGTTTCAGATTGACGCTGCTACGCTCACCGAACATGCCATCGGCATCCTGCGCTTGCAAGAGCGCCAGCGCACCCGCGTGTTCCTGCGCCGCGACCCGTTTGGGCGTTTCACCTCGGCACAGGTGTTTGTGCCGCGAGAACGCTTCAACACCGAGCTGCGCGTGAAGATCGGCCAGCAGCTTTGCGACGCGCTCAATGGCCAGTCGCTCGAATTCACCCCCACGCTCACCGACAGCCCACAGGCACGCATTCACTACTTGGTGCGAGCCAAGGATGAAGCGCCGCAAAACGTTGATCTGGGCGCACTCGAAGCGCGCATCGCCCGGTTGGCGCAGCGTTGGGAGGACGATTGCACGGCTGAGTTGCTACACGTCCACGGTGAAGGTCAGGGCCTGCTGTTGGCGCAGCGTTTTGCCGATGCTTTCTCAACCTCCTACCGGGAAGACTTTTCGGCCCAGGTGGCGGCTGAAGATGTCCAGGTGCTCTGCGCCTTGACGCCGAGCTCAAAGCTGGCGGTCAAGCTCTACCGTCCGCTCGGCGGCGGTCCTGGTCTGCTGCGATTCAAGATTTACAACACCACCAAGGTGGCCTTGTCCGACTCGCTGCCGGTGCTCGAGCGCATGGGCGCACGTGTGCTCGACGAGCAACCCTACCGCGTTGGCACTGGCGTCAGCGGCAACGCGGCTGAAGAATTCTGGATTCACGATCTGGGTTTGCAATTGCCCAGCAATACCAAGCTCGCGCTGGTCAAGTCGCGTTTTGAGAACTTGTTTGTTCAGGCCTGGAAGGGTGAGGTTGACAGTGATGATCTCAACAAACTTGTGCTTGTCACCACACTCGATGCCCACGCCATTGTGATCCTGCGTGCTTACACCCGCTACTTCAGGCAACTCGGATTTGCCTTTAGCCAGAGTTACATTGAGGCCACACTCAACAAAAATCCCTTAATCACGCAAACCATCAGCGATCTCTTCGAGACCCGTTTTGATCCGGCTCGTGAGCTCGGTCGCAGCGCGGCGCAGCAAGCGTTGGGCCAGCGCATGGAGGCCCAGCTCGGCGGCGTCGCCAGTCTGGACGAGGACCGCATCCTGCGCCAGTTCTACGCCAGCGTGCTGGCCACACTGCGCACCAATGCCTGGCAAACCACAGCCAGCGGCGAGCGCAAGCCCTACCTCAGCCTCAAGCTCGACCCGCACCAATTGCCGGGCGTGCCTGAGCCCAAACCCCTGTTTGAAATCTGGGTTTATTCGCCGCGCGTTGAAGCGCTGCACTTGCGCAACGGCAAGGTGGCACGCGGCGGCATCCGCTGGTCTGATCGACCGGAAGATTTTCGTACCGAGATCCTGGGCCTGGCCAAAGCGCAGCAAGTCAAAAACACAGTGATCGTGCCGGTTGGCTCCAAGGGTGGCTTTGTTCTGAAAAAAGCGCCACCGGCAACTGAACGCGAGGCTTACATGGCCGAGGGGATTGCCTGTTACAAGCTGCTGCTCTCGGGCCTGCTGGACCTGACTGACAACCTGGTGCACGGTGCCGTGGTGCCGCCGCCTCAGGTGGTTCGGCACGACCCGGATGACCCCTATCTGGTGGTTGCCGCTGACAAGGGTACCGCCACTTTTTCAGATATTGCCAACAGCGTATCAAAGGCTTATGGCTATTGGCTGGGCGACGCTTTTGCTTCCGGTGGTTCAGTCGGGTACGACCACAAAAAAATGGGCATCACGGCGCGCGGTGCCTGGGAGTCAGCCAAGCGGCATTTCCGCGCGCTCTCCATCGACATCCAGACGACACCGTTCAGCGTGGTCGGCATTGGCGATATGTCGGGGGATGTTTTTGGCAACGGCGTGCTGCTGTCCGAACACATCAAGCTGGTGGTCGCGTTTGACCACCGCCATATCTTCATTGACCCCACCCCCGACGTGGCGCGCGCGCTGGCTGAGCGGCAGCGCTTGTTTGAGTTGTCGCGTTCGAGTTGGGATGATTTTGACAAGAGCCTGATCTCTGCCGGCGGTGGCGTCTATGCACGATCGGCCAAGTCGATCAAACTCTCATTCCAGGCGCGCGCCGTGATCGGCATCGAGGCCGAGGAACTGGCACCGGTAGAACTGCTCAATGCCATTCTCAAGGCACCGGTGGATCTGATTTACAACGGCGGCATCGGCACTTATGTCAAGGCTAGCTTTGAGAGCAACGCACAGGTCGGCGACAAAGCAGGCGATGCGTTTCGCGTCAACGGCAACGAGCTGCGCTGCAAGGTGCTGGTTGAAGGCGGCAACCTGGGCTGCACCCAGCGCGGCCGGGTTGAGTTCGCGCAACAAGGTGGCTTGATCTACAACGACGCGATCGACAACTCGGCCGGTGTGGATTGTTCCGATCACGAGGTCAATATCAAGATTTTGCTCGACCGGGTGGTCGAAGCAGGTGACTTGACGCTCAAGCAACGCAACGACCTGCTGGCCTCGATGACCGATGAAGTCGGGCGCCTGGTGCTCACCGACAATTACTACCAGACCCAGGCGCTCGATATTGCTGCTCATCGACCACTCTATTTGCTCGACAGTCAGCAACACCTGATGCAACGGCTCGAAGGAGCAGGGCGACTGAGCCGGGCCATCGAGTTCCTGCCCGGCGACGACGAAATTGCGCACCGCCGCGCTCGTAAAGAAGGCTTGACAGCACCCGAGGGCGCTGTGCTGCTGGCCTACGCCAAAATGTCGGTGTTTGACGATCTGGTCGCCAGTAACCTGCCCGATGATCCCTACTTCAGCGCTTCGCTCAAAGCTTATTTTCCCAAGGTGCTGAGTGAAAAATTCGGTGATGCCATTGCCCGCCATCCGCTCAAGCGCGAGATCATTGCCGCCTTTATCGCCAACACGGTGCTTAACCGTACTGGCGCGACGTTCGTTAACTTCCTGGCGGCTGAGGCAGCGGCCAGCGCGGCGGACGTGGTTCGTGCTTACACCCTCGCACGTGAGATTTTTGATCTGGAAGCCTTGTGGGATCAGATCGACGCGCTTGACTATCAGGTCTCAACTTCGCTCCAGCTTGATCTGCTGGGCAAGCTCACCGCGATTGCTCAGCGGGCCTCGCGCTGGATGTTGCGCCTGCGCTCGAAAGATACCGACTTGCCCACGCTGATCCAGCGCTACCAGCCGGACGCGCGCGAGCTGCGTGGTCAGCTCGACCACTGGCTGCCAGTTGCGGCCCAGGCGAGCTGGCAGCAAGCCGGCCAGACCCTGGTCAAGGGCGGTGTCGAGCAGCAGTTGGCGCAAAACCTGACGGCCTTGGAATTCATCTTCCCGGTGCTCGACCTGGTTGACTTGGCGCAGGCTGCTGACATCGGGTTGGAGCAAGCGGCGCGCACTTATTTTGAAGTGGACGCCGAGCTGGGCCTGACCGCCTGGCGCGCCGAGATCACCCGCTTGCCAACCGATACCTTGTGGCAAACACAGGCCCGGGGCAGCGCCCGCGATGATGCCTACTCGATTGCCAGTCAGGTTACGCGTGCTTTGTTGTCGCGTAGCCAGAGTGTGCCGGACTGGGCAGATGAACACGGAGCATCGATTGAACGTCTGAGCAAACTGCTACAGAGCGTCAACAGCCAAAGCCCGGACCTGGCACCGGTGTCGGTGGCGCTGCGGCAATTGCGCCATCTGGCTTGAGGGGCTGATGGCGACCTGTGGTTTGACCCTGGCTGTTGACCACTGGCATCTGTTTGGCTTCCGGGGCTTTTTTGGCTTCGGTCGTTCTGGGCTTGGCCGCTTCGCTGTGCACCTGTTCTGTGCGCTTGGGTGGCTGAGTCGGCGGCACTGGCCGGTCTTTGACTGACGATACATCCATGATTCGCTTCCTGTTGTTATACGAACAAAGTTTTCCAGCGAAGACTTTGGTTTTCAATCCCAAATTTGAGGCAACCATCCCTGTCGCGAGGGTCTGGTTTGATTTGCTTTGCTTTACGAAATATCAAACGTTCCCTTTTTCTTCGACATTGCCAGCCTGATTCTCACCACCGACTGTATGATTGCCACGGCGCCCAAGCCGTCTGCTAATGAGGGTGCACTGAGCCCAGACGGCGGCGCGCTCATGTTTTGACAAACACAAGGAGAAGAACTCATGGGAAAAACCTGGATTTTGATTTCTGATAGTGGCCATGCACGGTGCTTTGAGCAACAGGTCGCGGATCGCGCACTGATCGAGCTGGCTGATTTCGTTCATCCCCACAAAAATCTTGTCGCCGAGGCGGCTGGAGGCGATTTGACCGGTGCCGCAGGCAAGGGCCATGGCCGCACCGGGCACGCCGGCACACAATTTGAGCCGCGCACCGAGGCCCATGCCAAAGAGCGTGGCATCTTTGCCCATCAGCTTGCCGATTACCTCAACCTCGGCGTGGCCGAGCAACGCTGCCAGGCGTTGGTGCTGATTGCCACCAGTGCGATGCTCGGTGCCATCAAGCCTTGTCTGAGCAGCGCCGCCGAGAAGGTGCTCAGTCGCTGCGTGACCAGCGATCTGACGCATTACAGCGGAGCCGATTTGAAAGAGCGCGTCAACCTCGCTTTGCAAGAGTGAGGTTATTGGGGTCAGAGCCCAAATTTGCCCAGCCTTCGGCTGTCCCTTCGGGCGTGCCGCTGCGCGCCACTGCAAAATTGCGATCTGACCCCAAAAACCCAACCCGACGCCAAGCTCGCCTGCCGGGGCGAGAGCCGAACTGGCTCAGTGCACTGTCAAGCGCTTTGGAACGGTTGAAGCTACATTTCCACGAGAACCTTACACGTTGAATTGCAAGGCCGCCAGCCCCGCATAAACGCCGCCGTGCGCCACCAGCTCGGCGTGCGTGCCCTGCTCGACCAACCGGCCATGATCCAGCACGACGATGTGGTCGGCTTTGATCACGGTGGCCAGACGGTGCGCAATCACCAGCGTGGTGCGGCCTTGCATGGCAGATTCCAGTGCTGCTTGCACCATGCGCTCGCTCTCGGCGTCCAGGGCGCTGGTGGCTTCGTCGAGCAACAGCAACGGTGGATTTTTCAGCATGGCGCGCGCAATCGCAATGCGCTGGCGCTGACCGCCTGAGAGGCGCACACCGCGCTCGCCCAGAAAGGTGTCGTAGCCCTGCGGCAGTGCGCTGATGAATTCATCCGCAAAAGCGGCTTGCGCCGCCGCCTTCACCTCGGCGTTGCTGGCACCGGGCTTGCCGTAGCGGATGTTCTCCAGCGCGCTGCTGGAAAAGATCACTGCGTCTTGCGGCACGATGCCGATGCGCTGGCGCAAGTCATGCAGAGCCAGGTCGCGCGTGGCAACACCATCGAGTCTGATGGTGCCCGAGGCCGGGTCGTAAAAGCGCAGCAGCAACTGGAACACCGTGCTCTTGCCAGCACCGCTGGGGCCGACCAGGGCCACCGTTTGCCCCGCTTTGACTTTGAGAGAAAAGTGGTTCAGGGCAAGTTGATTGGGACGCGACGGATAGTGAAAATCAACCGCCTCAAATTCGAGTGCGCTGCCGACCGTTTGCAGCGGTGCCGGCACTGGATTCAAGGGTGAGATGATGGAAGACTGGCTGCCGAGCAACTCCATCAGCCGCTCGGTCGCACCGGCGGCGCGCAGCAAGTCGCCATAGACCTCACCCAGAACCGCAAATGCGCTGGCCAGAACGATGACGTAAAGCACGGTCTGGCTCAGGTCACCGGCACTGATGCGCCCGGCGATGACCGCCTGCGTTCCCTGGTACAAGCCCCACAGCAGCGCGGCTGAAGTGGCGATGATGATGAAGGCCACCAGCACCGAACGCGCCTTGGTGCGTTTGACAGCCGTGTTGAATGCGTTGTCGGTCGAGGCGTTGAAGCGCGCTGCTTCGCGGCCCTCGGCGGTGTAGCTTTGCACCACAGGGATGGCGTTGAGGACTTCAGCGGCCATTGAACTTGAATCGGCCAGCCGGTCCTGGCTGGCGCGCGAGAGCTTGCGCACGCGCCGGCCAAACCACAGGCTGGGCAGAATCACCAGCACCAGGATGCCCAGCACCTGGAACATCACATAGGGGTTGGTCCAGATCAGCATGGCTAACGCGCCGATACCCGTCACCGTGCTGCGCAAGCCCATCGACAGCGATGAGCCCACCACGGTTTGCACCAGCGTGGTGTCGGCTGACAGGCGCGAGAGTACCTCGCCGGTCTGCGTGGTCTCAAAGAACTCGGGGCTTTGCAGAAGCACATGGCCGTAAACTGCGTTGCGCAGGTCGGCCGTGACACGCTCGCCGAGCCAGCTCACCATGTAAAAGCGCGCCGCTGAAAACAGCCCCAGTGCCACGGCCACTGCAAACAGCGCAACAAAGTGTTCGCGCAAAGCCATCACCTGGGCACCCTTGCCAGCCTGCACCAGGCCGCCGTCGATCAGGTAGCGCAGCGCCACCGGAAACGCCAGCGTGGCCAGCGCTGCCAACACCAGAAACAACAGCGCCAGCGCAATGCGGCCACGGTAGGGTCGAAGAAAAGGCCACAGACCTGAAAGCGAGTGCGCCGAGGCTTTGGCGGGGACGGGTGTTGGTGTAGGCATAGCCGACAGTGTAGCCAAATGCCCGGAAAATATTGCCGCATCAATTAAGGCCTTGACAGTGATTGCTTAGGCAAGTATTATCGACATTGCTATGAAGTCAGCAAAAAAGTCCAATTGTTCCAGCCAACCCGGTGCCGATTCGGCGGCGCTGGCCATCGAGTTCTATCGTGCTGATGCTTACGCGCCAGAGGACAGTGTCGGCTATCTGATGCGCCGGGTGCTGACGCAGGCAGCGCAGGAGGTCGAGTGCCAGCTTCAGGCCAGTGACCTGACCAATGCCCAATGGGTGCCCTTGTTCAAACTGTTTATGGGCCAGGCCTCCACGGCGGCTGAACTGGCACGCGAATGCCATCTTGACGGCGGGGCCATGACCCGGCTGCTGGATCGGCTCGAAGCCAAGGGGCTGTGTCGGCGGATGCGCTCGCTGGCCGATCGGCGGGTGGTTCATATCGAGTTGACCGCCATTGGGCGGACCGCAGCAGCAGGCATTCCTGAGATACTGAGCCGGGTGCAAAACGCGCATCTCGCCGGTTTTTCACTGGAAGAATTTGAAACCTTGAAGGCTTTTCTGCGGCGCATGCTGGGCAATGCACAAACCCCGCCCTCAACCCAACCTACTTCTGGAAGTCCGCATGAGGCTTGACCACTTTGCCCTGATCACTATTGCCGCGCTTGGCTTGTCGGCTTGCGCTGGCATGGTCGACACGCCAGCACAGGCTACGCTGCGTGATGCAACCTCGCTCGGCTTGCCCGTTGCCCAAAGCACAGACGCCATGCCCGATGCGCAGTGGTGGCGCTCGTTTGGTGACCAGCAACTTGATCGCCTGCTGGAACAGGCGCTGGCCAGCAGCCCCAACCTGAAAATGGCGCAGGCCAGAATAGCGCGTGCGCAAGCCGCTGTTGGTTTGGCACAATCAGCCAGCGCAGCACAACTCGGCGCTGGCGTTGATGTGACCCAGCAAAAGTTTACCGCCAACGGCCTTTATCCACCGCCGCTGGCGGGGTCAATCTATGCCTCTGGCACAGCACAACTCACGGGCAGTTGGGAACTGGATTTTTTTGGCAAGAACAGCGCCGCACTGGCCGCCGCTTTGGGTAACGCCCGTGCTGCGCAGGCTGACGCTGACGCTGCTCGCACGCTGCTGGCTAGCACGGTGGCGCGCAGCTACTTTCAACTGCTGCGCTTGAACGATCAGTTGGTGCTGGCGCAGCGTTCGCTGGCGCAGCGAAGTCAAATCCTGCACCTGGTGCGAGAGCGCCTCAACGCCGGGCTCGATACCCGGCTGGAACTGCGTCAAAGCGAAGGCACTTTGCCAGCCGCGCGGTTGCAAATCGAAATCCTGCAAGAGCAGATGGCGCTCAGCCGCAATGCGCTGGCCGCTTTGCTGGGACAGCCAAACGAGGCGTTACGGCTGGATGAAACAAGGTTGAAAGCTATTAGAACAGGAGCAACACCGACGCAAGTGCCGTCTGATTTGCTCGGTCGCCGCGCCGATATTGCGGCTGCTCGCTGGCGCGTTGAGGCTGCCACGCAGGACGTCTCCAGTGCCAAAAGTCAGTTCTATCCGAACGTCAATCTGGTGGCCTTTGCCGGTTTCTCCAGCATCGGATTGAGCAGCCTGATCAGTGCCGGCAGCGAGCAGTGGGGTTTTGGCCCGGCCGTGCGTTTGCCCCTGTTTGACGGTGGCCGTTTGCGTGCCAACCTGCGTGGTAAAAGCGCCGAACTTGACGCTGCCATTGAGAGTTACAACGCCACCGTGATCGACGCCGTGCGCGATGCGGCCGATCAGCTCGCATCCAGCCAGGCGATCGAACGCCAGCAGAGCGAGCAGCACGCCGCACTGGCGCTGGCCGAGAGCGCTTTCACCATTGCTAAACAACGTTACCAGGCTGGGCTGGCAACCATGTTGAACGTGCTCGGCGCTGAAACTGCCGTGCTCAATGAGGGTCGCCAGGGGGTGGATCTGGCCGCTCGCGCACTCGATACCCAGGTGAGTCTGATGCGTGCGCTGGGCGGCGGTTACCAAGCCGACTTGGCGGCGGCTACGGCACAGAAATAAGTTACCCGATCTATAAATTCCAAAAATCATGACCGAACCCGAAACCGAAATCTCAACCCCAATTCCAGTCACAGTCACGCACGCCGCTGGTAACCCAGCCCGAAAAAAAGCCCTGCTGTCGATCGCTGGCGTCGTTATTCTCGTTGCTCTGTGCTGGGCCGCCTATGAATGGCTGGTGGCGAGCCATTACGAGTCCACCGACAACGCTTACGTGCAGGGTAGCGTGGTCCAGATCACGCCGCAGATTGGCGGTACCGTGCTGGCGATCCTGGTCGATGACAACGACTTTGTCAAAGCTGGTCAAGTGCTGGTCCGGCTCGACCCGACCGATGCCAAATTAGCCCTGGATCAGGCGAAAGCGAACCTGGCACAAGTGGTGCGGCAGGTGCGTACGCTGTATGCCAACAACGCCACTTTGCGCGCCCAGATCAGCCTGCGTGAGTCGGATGTGGTCAAGGCGAAAACCGAAATTGATCGCGCCACCGATGACCTCAAGCGGCGCCAGTCGCTGGTCGGAGATGGCGCTGTATCGGAAGAAGAACTCAAGCATGCGCAAACGCAACTCGCCAGTGCCCGGAGCGCTCAGGCCGCGGCGCTGGCCGGGGTCGCTGCGGCACGCGAGCAACTCGCCAGCAACCAAGCCATGACGGATGGCGTGCGCATCGAGCAGCATCCCAGCGTGCTGGCGGCCGCGACCAAAGTGCGTGAAGCCTGGCTGGCCAAAGAGCGTTCCGCCATGCTCGCGCCAGTAACCGGTTTCGTCGCCCGGCGCACGGTGCAATTGGGGCAGCGAGTGGCGGCCGGCGCCCCTTTGATGGCTATCATTGCGCTCAATCAGGTGTGGGTGGATGCCAACTTCAAGGAAGTTCAACTGCGTTTCATGCGCATCGGTCAAAGCGTCAAGTTGACGGCCGATCTGTACGGCAATAAAGTTGAATACAAGGGCGTGGTGAGTGGTCTGGGCATGGGCACGGGTGCCGCTTTTTCCCTGTTGCCGGCGCAAAATGCCACTGGCAACTGGATCAAGGTGGTGCAACGCGTGCCAGTGCGGGTGACGCTCGACCCGGTTGAAGTCGAGAAAAATCCTTTGCGCGTTGGTTTGTCGATGGAGGCGACGGTCGATGTCAGCAACACCGATGGCAAGATGCTGGCCGATGCGCCACGCGCTGCGGCGCTGGTACAGACCGCAGTTTATGATGCGATGGACAGTGCTGCTGCGGCTGAGGAGGTGCGCAAGATTGTGGCCACCAACCTGACGCGTCCTTGAGATGGCATTGCGTTAATCGGGCTTTGCATGGCCAAAGCTTTGCCATTCAATCCGCCACCGTTACAAGGCTCGGCCCGGGTCTGGGGCACCATTGCCTTGTCGTTGGCAACCTTCATGAACGTGCTCGACTCGTCGATTGCCAACGTGTCGCTGCCGGCCATAGCCGGTGACCTGGGCGTCAGCGTCAACCAGGGCACCTGGGTCATCACCAGCTTTGGCGTCGCCAACGCCATTGCGTTGCCGCTGACCGGCTGGCTGGCGCAACGTTTTGGCCAGGTGCGCTTGTTTGTCACCAGCATCTTGTTGTTTATGTTGACCTCGTTCCTGTGCGGACTGGCGCCGAACATGACGATGCTGATCATTTTTCGTGCCCTGCAAGGTTTTGTCGCCGGTCCCATGATCCCGCTCTCGCAGGGCTTGTTGCTGGCGAGTTACCCGCCGGCACTGGCCGGTCTGGCGATGGGCTTGTGGGCCATTACCACGCTGGTGGCACCGGTGGTGGGGCCGCTGCTGGGCGGCTGGATTACCGAGAACATCAACTGGTCGTGGATTTTTTATATCAATATCCCGGTCGGCCTGCTCTCGGCCTTCATGACCTGGCCCATTTACCGCAAGCGTGAGAGCGTGACGCACAAGCTGCCGATCGACTCGGTGGGTTTGGGTCTGCTGGTGATTTGGGTCGGTGCCTTGCAGATCATGCTCGACAAAGGCCATGAACTCGACTGGTTTCAATCGCCCCAGGTGCTGGGTTTGGGTGTTGTGGCGCTGGTGGGCTGTGCCCTTTTTCTGGCCTGGGAACTCACCGAAGAGCATCCGGTAGTGGAGTTGCGCCTATTCATGCGGCGCAACTTCTGGTCAGGCACGCTGGCGATTTCGGTCGGCTACGGCTTGTTTTTTGGCAACATCGTCTTGTTGCCATTGTGGTTGCAGCAGTTCATGGGCTACCCTTCGATTGATGCCGGTATGCTGCTGGCCCCGGTGGGTCTGTTTGCCATCATTTTATCGCCGATTGTCGGCAAGAACGTCAACCGGGTCGATCCGCGCTGGCTCGCCAGCTTTGCCTTCGTTGTGTTTACGGTGGTGCTGTTGATGCGCTCGCACTTCAACACCCAGGCCGACTTTGGCACGCTGATGTTGCCCACGGTGGTGCAGGGCATCGCCATGGCGTTTTTCTTTATCCCGCTATCAGTGATCCTGCTCACGGGCATTAGCCCCGACAAGATTCCGGCGGCCTCGGGCCTGTCGAGTTTTGTGCGTATTGTGGCGGGCTCGTTTGGCACCTCGATTGCCACCACGGTGTGGCAGGACCGCGCTGCAGTGCATCACGCGCAGTTGGCTGAATCAATCAACCTGGGCAATGCCACGGCGACGCAGGTGCTGGCCGGGCTGGGCAATGCCGGATTCAGCCCGGAGCAGGCGCTGGCGCAAGTCAGCCGGCTGATCGACCAGCAGGCTTACATGCTGGCGGCCAATGATGTGTTCTATGCCTCGGCGCTGATTTTTTTGCTGCTGATTCCGCTGGTCTGGCTGTCACGACCCAGGCTGACTGCGGCCGGTCCAATCACTTCGATCAGTTCGACCCTACCTGCTTTCAAGGCTACAGACAAATCGTGATCGAGCAGCGGTAGCGCCACCTCGGGTGCTCACGCTGGCGTGCGGTGAGCTCAGGCCGCTGCCGGTTTGCGCAACAGGAGCAGCATCGGCATTGCCAACAGCGTCAGCCACATCATCAGGTGAAAGTCACCGAGATAACCTATCATCGCGGCTTGACGAGTGACCTCCAGATTCAATAGTGCGAGCCCGGTCGGCGATTGCGCGCTGAGCAGCGGTGGCAGGTTTTGCACTGCGGCTGAATAAGGTGTGATGGCCTCACTCAACTGGGCATGGGCGCGTGCCGTGCCTTCGCTCAACATCGCCTGCACAATCGAGATCCCGACGCTAGCGCCGATGTTGCGCAACAAGCTGAAAACTGGCGTGCCGTCGTTGCGCAGATTTGGAGCCAGAGTTGAGAATGCAACCGCGCTCAATGGGACAAAGGTAAAACCGATCCCAAAGCCTTGAATGACGCCCGAAACGATGATCAGCGTGCTGTCCATATCAAGCGTAAATTCAGTCATCAGGTAAAGCGAAAACGCGGTCAACGCGAATCCCATCGCCATGATGGCGCGCACATCAATGCGGTGGATCAGGCGGCCCACCACCATCATGGCGAGCATGGTGCCGATGCCGCGCGGCGCCATCACCACGCCGGTGAACACAATCGGGTAGTCCATCAGCCCTTGCAACAAGGACGGCTGCAAGGCCATGTTGGCGTACAGGATCATGCCGACGATGAAAGCCAGGACGATGCCGATGATGAAATTGCGATCGCGCAACAACGCTCTATTCAAGAAAGAGTTACTCTGCGAAGTCCAGGTGTGGACGGCAAAGAAAACAAATGCCAGCAGCGAAGTAATTGCCTCAACCCGGATTTCTATCGAGTTGAACCAGTCCAGTTGCTCGCCACGGTCTAGGAACAATTGCAGCAATCCCACCCCCAGACTCAAGGTGATAAACCCGAAGCGGTCCAGGCGTACCGCTGCCGGCCGGGTCTCTGGCAAATAGCGTGCGATGCCGTAAATGGCCATGGCGCCGATCGGCAGGTTGATATAGAACACCCAGCGCCAGTCGTATTGTTCGGTCAGCCAGCCACCCAACATGGGGCCGAGGATCGGCCCGATCATGATGCCAGCGCCCCATAAGGCCATCGCCTGACCAATTTTTTCCTTGGGGTTGATGTCGAGCAGCACGGCCTGCGACAAGGGCACCAGGGCGGCGCCGAAGACTCCCTGCAACAGCCGTGCGGCAACGATCTGCCACAGCGAACCGGCCACGCCGCATAAAGCCGAGGCCGCTGTGAAGCCAATCACTGCTGCCAGGAACACCTGCTTGCGCCCCCATTTTGAACACAGCCATCCGGTCAGTGGCGTGGCAATGGCAGCGGCCACAATGTAGGACGTCAATACCCAGGTGATTTGGTCCTGCGAGGCTTGCAAGCTGCCCTGCATATGCGGCAGCGCCACGTTGGCAATGGTGGTGTCGAGCGCCTGCATGACGGTGGCCAGCATGATGGCCAGCGTGATCATGCCGCGGTGTTTGACGGTGTGATGGTCAATCGGGACGTTGGCCACGCGCCCGGTGCTCATTTGAGCTGCGCTACTTCATTGAGCAGGAAGGAAAAGGTTTGTGCCAGTTCGTTTTTCATAAGCGGGCAATTATAAGAAATTGTCCGTGCCGGTTATAGAGGTGGGGGCGTCCATCCCATTGGGCGAAGCGCAGCCGCGTAGCCAGTCATCTCCAGGTAGCCGCGCCCGAGCAGCTTGCCTTGGGGGTCAAACAGCTCGCTCAGGCCTTCCCAGTAAACCGCACCGGTGGAGGCGCGGCTGTCCAGCTCCTGCGGGTCGATGACGGCTTTGATGCGGTAGAAGTCGGCCAGTGTGCCGCTCTGGCCAGGGCTCGTGTTGGAACGCTTGATGTGGACGATCCATTCCACTGGATAGCGCGCTTGCGTCAAAGGGCTGATCCAAATTCGCACCGGCTCGAACCGCAACTCGCCCTGGTCAAAGACCTGGGGGCTGGCAGCGCTGTCAAGGCCACGAAAAGAGCCGCCATGCCACAAGGCGTTGCCAGCCTGGTCGCGCATCTGGAACGCAGTGAGGGCGCTGCCATCGAACAGGTTCATGCCAATCCAGTCCCAGCCCACCGCCTGCGCCGGCAAAAGTGCCTGGCTCCATTCGTGATCGAGCCAGGCGCCGCCTTCTACCTTCATGGCCTGGCCTTGCAGGGCCAGTGTGCCGGTGACTTTGAGTTGCGGCAGGCTGTAGTAGTAGCTCACCTGCTTGGCATCGGGCCCCTTGCGCGACCAGCCATGATCGCCTTGCAACAGCAGGGGCTGGCTTTCCTTGATGCTCAGGTTAAATCGAAAATTGCTGCCCTGCGCTGCGGCCCGGTATTGCGTCGCGTCGCGCAGCAGCGACCAGTCACGCAGGCTGATGACTGTATCGCTCTGGCTCGCCTGCGCCACCCCAAAACCCTCGCGTGCAATGCGCTGGTCGTGCAGCAGCTTTTTGCCCGCCACGTCGGTCACTGCAGCATGTGCAAAGAGCAACTGCTTGGCGGCAAAATTGGAGCGCATGCCTTGCGTGGCACTCACGCGCGATCGAAAAAATGTCAGTTGAAAACCAAACTGGCGCTCGCTCGCCAGTGCTTGCAAGTGGCCCGTGAGGTACCACCACTCAATCGAAAATTCGGGGTGACTGCCGAGGTCGCGTGGAAACCGGAGCCGCTGCGCTGCCCGTGCCTGCCCCGGCCACCATGCTGTCGTCAGGCCAGCGGCCAGCAATTGACGTCGGGAGAGGGTGGGCAGTTGCATAAGGCCAGAGGGTAGCAGAGCCAGGATCATGCCGGCATGGAGGCCTTGCAAGGTGCCGATTGTGTTGCATAAGGTTACAAAAATAAGTTTAAAATTTGACGATGATTTCTTGCCCACCGGTGCTCTTGCAAATTAGGCGCGAACAAGGTATGGAGTGATTTACCTCAATCTCTTCGTTCGCATGGCTCTACTTTTGACTGGGCTGCTTGGTGCCGTGTTGCCCGCAGCACCGGCATGGGCTGCTGAGCCGGTGCGCATCGGCGTGCTGGCTGTTCGAGGCGAGGCGCAAACCCGGGAGCAATGGCAGCCGCTGGCGGCGGCACTCAAGCAGGCGCTGCCGGAGCGTGATTTTGAGGTCGAGGTGCTCTCTAAATTCGAGCTGGACGTAGCCGTTGCTAGTCGTCTACTTGATTTTGTGTTGACCAACCCGGGGCATTACGTCGAGCTGTCGCGCAACGGCCGCTTATCTGCACCACTGGCGACCCTGCTGGTCGAGCAGGCCGGCCAGCAAACCGCATTGTTTGGCGGCGTCATTTTCAGCCGTGCCGAGCTTGCCCTGCCCGCTACGCTCAGTGAGCTCAAAGGTAAGACCATCGCTGCTGTCAGCGACGATTCTCTTTCTGGCTACCAGATGCAAGCCTACGAACTCAAGCAGGCTGGCATCAATCTGGCGCAAGACGCAAAACTGCTGCTGACCGGCATACCGCAGGACAAGGTCGTTGATGCCGTGTTGGCTGGGCGGGCTGACGTTGGTTTTGTACGCACCGGGGTGCTCGAAGCGATGGCGAGCGAAGACAAGCTCGACCTGAAGAAAATCAGGTTTCTCAACCGTCAGGATTTGACCAGTTTTCCATTTCAGACATCCACTGCCTTGTATCCGGAATGGCCGTTTGCCAACCTGCCGCACACCGACCCGGATCTGGCCCGGCACGTCACAGATGCGCTTTTTTTACTCCATGACAACAGCGCCGCCACGCGCCTCATGGGCAACTATGGCTTTACGGTGCCAGCTGACTATACCCCGGTAGCCAAGTTGCTCAGAGAAATGCGCTTCCCGCCGTTCGAGGCGGCACCTGCGTTTACCTTGCAGGATGTCTGGTCGCGCTATCGCTGGTTTATTACCGGTGCTTTACTGGCATTGGGCTTGATCCTTTTGTTGGGGTTGCGCCTGTTGCGAACCACGCGAAAGTTGAGGGTTGAGATCACCGAGCACCGCCTGGCCGAAGATGAACTTCAGCTCTCGGTTGGCCGACGCGCCAGCGTCTTTGACAATGCGTTTGAAGGCATCATGATTATCGATACCCAGGGATTGATCATCGACATCAATCAGGCTTTTACGCACATCACCGGTTACAGCAGCGCCGATGTGTTGGGGCAGAACCCGCGCATCCTGAGCTCGGGGCGTCAGAGCAAAGAGTTCTACGCCGCGATGTGGCGCGATCTACAGGAGAATGGGCGCTGGAGCGGCGAAGTCTGGAACCGGCGCAAGAGCGGCGAGGTCTATGCCCAATTTCAAAACTTGAGCGTCGTGCGCGATGCGCAGGGCAACATCCGCCAATACATATCGCTGTTCTCTGACATCACCACGCTCAAGGAGCAGCAACAGCGGCTGGAACACCTGGCCCATTTTGATGCACTCACTGATCTGCCCAACCGCACCTTGCTGGCCGACCGCCTGCATCAGAGCATGGCGCAGGCACAGCGGCGTGGGCAACTGCTGGCGCTGGTCTTTCTGGATCTGGACGGTTTCAAGCGCATCAACGACGACCATGGGCATGAGGCGGGGGACCATATGCTGACGACGCTGGCCCGGCGCATGACGCAGGTCCTGCGCGAAGGCGACACCCTGGCCCGCGTTGGCGGCGATGAGTTTGTGGCGGTGCTGATTGATCTGGCCGATGTGCTGTCCTGCGAGCCGATGCTTGCGCGCCTGCTTGATGCCGCCGCCCAACCGGTGCAGTTTGGCGAGATCAAGCTACAGGTCTCGGCCAGCACGGGTGTGAGCTTTTACCCGCAGGCGCAAGCGTTGGGTTTCGAGCAATTGCTGCATCAGGCCGACCAAGCCATGTACCAGGCGAAGGCGTCGGGCAAGAATTGCTACCGTATTTTTGAGGCCGCTTTGGTCCCGCCGACAGGAATCGGACCTGTATTTCACGCTTAGGAGGCATGCGCACTATCCATTGTGCTACGGCGAGAAGTTGAGGATTTTAGGCCCGACGCAGCCTGGCTCAAATTCGATTCGCCTTTCAGTGCTGGCGCTGGACTCAGTCGTAACGGCGGGTGAAGATAAGGTCGATCGCGCTTTGCTCGCCGGTCTGGGCGCGCAGCGTCAGACGCTTGGACAGGTCATAGAAAATGTAGAACACGCCCATCGAACCGGCCACGCTGCTCTCGTAGGCCACATAAAAATCTTTGGAAAGCCGCTTGCCCAGCGTCACGGTCGCGCTGGTGCTGCTGGTGCTGCTGGTTGCGCTGCTGACTTTGCCCCGAAAACTCAACTCGTCAAGCCCGAGCGCCTGCGTCAAGCTGGCCGACGGGCCTTGGCCATTTTTGCTGAGCAAGGCCAGGGCAGCCTGCTGCAACAGGGCGGCTTCGTCGCCGCCAGCGCTAGCAGCGCGGCCCAGCATCAACCAGGCCAGTTTTTCGGAATCCGGCAAATCTGGATCGGAATATAGCCGCACCACAGGTGACAATGCCGTGCCGTTGATTTGAACGCCCACGCGCTGCGTCAGATTGGGGCGAAGCGCCAGGATGTCCAAGGCCGGGTTGTCAAATGGCCCGTTAAATTGCAGCACACCCTGTTCAATGTCAAGCCGTTGATCATAGGCTAGGTAGGTGCCGCTCAGCGTGCGCACGCTGCCCGTCAGGCGCGGCATTGCATCGCGCGCCGAGGTGCGCAGCAGCAGGCTGCCGCCGAGCCGGGTGTTAATGCCACGCCCGCTTACCTGAAAATCAGGCCCCAAATCCAGCGTCACTGTCAGCTCCGGCGTGATCGACACGGTGCTGTGGCTCAATCGCTCGGGCAGGCGCCCGGTCTGGCCGAGCGCTGCGCCGAATGGACGCACAACCACATCGCCGCCTAACTGCGGGGTGGTGTTTTCGGGCAGGGTGAACAGTGCTGAGTCGGCCTTGAGTGCGCCGTCAACACGCAAGTGTGTCTCCAGCAACTCGGCCTTGAGCTCGCCGCTGACAATCAGACGGCGGTCGGCGCGCGTGCTCATGCGCAGGGCCTGCGCCTGGGCGGTGAGCACCATGCGTAAACGCCCGCTGATGCCCTCAGGTGTGCCAGTGTTTGGGGTGGGAGGGAGCCAATCCAGCGAGCCCTTGACCGAGAGCTTGCCACCGCCTTGGCCGCCGGCCCCTTGCAGGCTGAATTCGTCAATGATCAACTGCTGACCGCTCAGGCTGGCGTGTAAGGTGCCGTTGCTGAAATCGATGCCATCGACCACCGATCGCAACGCCAGGTCTTGCGCTTGCAGGCTGCCGCGCCATTGTGGCATGCTGCGACTGCCAGAGAGAACAGCGCTGGCATCGAGCGTGCCGCGCATGCGCCAGCCCGGCGGCGCCAGCAACGACCAGGCACCCACTGGCGGCAATTGCGCTTTGATGCTGCCCGCCAGTGGCGCGTCCGACGGCCAGCTCCATTGCTGGCCCTGGTATAGCAGGCGCGAATTGAAGTCGGCTTGCACGTTGCCGGCGCGTTCGCTGTCCCAGCGCAGGTTGCCAGACAAATGATCGCCGTCGCTGCTAAGCGTCAGCCGTGCCGCGCGCACCCCCGCACTCACGCGCTCGGCGTTGGCACCCTCGGTTTGCAGCAGCAGATCGCCGCTCACTCGCTCCAGGCTGGCGCGCAGGCGCAGACTGTCGCCGCTGCTCACGTCCCACTCGCCGTCAAATAGCATGTCGCCTTGCAGGCCGAGGTTGGACAGGGTGGTTTGCCCGATGGCATCAAGCCAGGCCAGCGGCAAGCCTGCAACGCGACCCTGGCTGTGCCAGTCGCTGCGCGAACCCGATTGCGTCCAGCGTGCCGCTTGCCAGCTCAGGCTGGCACTGCCGGGCACCGGCCCACTCAGTTCGGCGCGACCAGCAGCGACATCGAGCGTCGAGCTGGGGCCGCCGGGCAGCCATTGGACGGTGACAGGCTCATTCAGTTGCAGCATCCAGAGCCCTGGTTGTTGATCACCCTGGGTGCTGAGTTGGGCCTGCTCCAGTCGGGCTTGCCACTGGCCACTGATGCTGCGGCCACCGTGCGAGCGGGCTTGTAGCGTGAAGTGGCGCGGGCCGTTGTCGGCGTGGCCCTGTGTGCTCAGGCTAAAGGCTTGCAGAGAGCCAGCCAGTTCCGCTTGCAGTGCGCGCACGTGCCAGCCGGGCGCTTGCGGGGCAGTGGCTGAGCCGGGTGCTGGTGCAGCGTCAATTGCCAGGTTGGGCGCATTAAGCTTGGCATCAATCTGGAGGGCCTGGCCTTGGTCGTGCCAACCGCCTTGCCAGTGTCCGGTTATTTCGGCATTGCCCTGCAGCATGCTGCCGCTGATGCTGGCGGGTGTACCGGGCCAACGCGCCAGCCAGCGCCGGGCTGCGGCAATGTCGCTCAGCTGCAAGGCAAGAGTGCCTTGGCCCTGCTGGCTGGCGATTGCGCCACTCATCTGCGCCTGCACACCGGGCAGGCTCAAGCTCAAATGGCCTTGGGTGGCCAGGCTGACCCGATTGACGCTGAGTTGTCCCTGCAACTTGGCGTCGTCGGTTTCAATTTCAATCACATCGAGGCTTAGCAGCGGGGCCTGCCAGCGGCCTTGCGCGTGCAGTTTTTGCAGGCGCAGCGCTGCCAGCAGGCGCTGACCCGTGGTCTCTGGATTGGCGTGACTTGGGCGTGTCGTGCTTTGCAGGCGTGCGTCAAACGAGAGACCACTGGCAAGCTGGCGGGCACTGACCTCGCCGTCGAGCCCGGTCGCTGCCAGTCGGCTGTCGAGTGCCGCCGGGTTGATGCCGCGCAGCGTGGCGCTGCCTTGCCAGGCGCTGGCTGCGGTGTTGCCTGCCGAGGGCGTGAACTTGCCCACAGCGCTCAGCCTACCGCCAGCACCGGTCGCTTGCAGCGATTTGACCTGCCACTGCCCGAGCGCATAGCTAAGCTCAGCGCTTAGGCTTTGCATCGGCAGGCGCTGCTGGTTCCAGGCTCCGCTGAGCGCATTGCTGAGCGTGATGTCCGCTTGCCAACCCGTTGTCGCTGGCGTGATGCTGGCCGCGCCACTCAGCCGGGTTTGGGGCGCCTGTGGCCACAGCGCGGCCAGGTCAAGGGCCTGCCAACTGGCCTGGGCACGGTCGATCGGCTGTGCCTGCCAGGGGTGAATCTGCGCGCTCAAATGGGCTTGCGTTGCGCTGCTGGCTGCTACGGACACTGGGCTGGGTGTGAGCTGCGCTTGCAGGGTTAATGTCGCATTGGGTCCGGCCAGGGTGCCGTTGAGGCTGGCCTGGGCGCTCAAGTCGAGCGGCTGTAGGCGCGAGGGCAAACGTGTTTGAACCTGCCCATTCACCTGCAGCAACAGTGCCAGCGGCGCGCTGGCCTGCAGACTGGCGTTGAACTGGTAGCGGCCGGAGGCAATCTGCGCGTGGCCCTGATCGAGTCGGTGCAAGCCGTTGCTGAAAAGATAGTGGCCGGAGACACCCGTGGCGCTCAATTCCGGGCGGCCGGCCCAGGTCAGTGTGGTCACGGAAAACGCCACGTCCACCGGCAGCGGCAGTTGTAAATCGGTTGGCACAGTGGCTGGGGTGGCCGGGTTGCGCTGGTCTTCAATGCGCAGCGACTCTGCCGTGAGCTGGCTCAAGTGCAAACGCCCGTCGAGCAGTGGACGCAGTGACCATGCCACCTTCAGCTTGCGCGCTTCCACGCTAAGTCCGCCACCTTCCCAGCGGATCAAATCAATCTGGCCGCCGCTACGCAGCGAGCCGCTGACGCCCTCCAGCACCAGTGTCTGGCCGGCTGGCAAAAAACGCTGAAGTTGGCGCGACAGGCTGGCCAGGGAGCTGTCTGCGCCGCTGTACAGCCAGAGCGCGCCAGTCAGCAGCAGTATGGTCAGCAGCGCGGCGACCAGCAGCTTGAGGCCAAGGCGCAACGCGGGCATCAAAACGTGAAACCCAGGTTCAGATGCAAGCGAAAACGCTGCACCGCCACACCGTAAGCCAGGTCAATCTGCAAGGGACCGACCGGGCTGCTCCAGCGCACGCCAGCGCCGATGCCCACCTTGGCGCGCAGATCAGCGGCCTGGTTGGCAACCGCTCCGCTATCGAGGAACAGGGTGCTTTCCCAATCGCTTGCCTGCCCATTGATTCGGATCGGGCGTTGCCACTCGATGCTGCCCACCGCCAGATAACGTCCCGCCGTGACGCTGCCATCGGCCAGGGTGACGCCGATGTCGCGCAGGCCATAGCCGCGTACGCTGGCGTCACCGCCGGTCAGAAACAGTTGCGTGCTGGGTAGGTTGGCGTCGGCTTTGGACAGCACCGCCCCGGCCGAGGCGTGCAGTGCGATGCGCCCGGCACTGAGCGGCAAAAAGCCCTGCCAGCGCGTGAGCAGGCGGGCAAAGGGGTCGTGCTGGCCACCTAAGGTCGCGCCACCGCCGATCTCCGCGCCCCAGCCCCAACCCCCCGTAGGATTCAGAATTTGGTTGAAATTGCGCAGGGTAAAAGCGTAGTTGGCGCTGATAGCCTGGGCAATGAGGGGTTGCATGGAGGTGGTGTCAAGCGTGTCGGCGCGGTCATATTGCAGGTAGAGATTGCGATCGATGTGCTCGTCGGTTTTGCTGCGGCCAGCGCGTAGCCGTTCACTGGTGACGTCCAGTGTGCCAAGCTGCTGGTTCTGTAGTAGTCCAGAAACCGCCCAGCGCCAGTTGTTAGCATCAGGCGCGGCAGTGAGTTCGGTGCCGAGGGATTTGTCATTGCGGTCCAGACGCAGTTTGCTGACGGCGTTCCAACCGATGCCCGGTACTTTGTGGTGTGTGTGTTCGACCGACAGGCGCGGCCCGCTGTCGGTGCTGGCACCGATGCCGAACACGAGTTTTTGCAGTTGTGCCTCGTGCAGCGTGATCAACACCAGGGCTGCCAGCGGGTCGCCCGACGTGTCGAGCGAGACAAAAACAGAATCAAAATAGCCGCTGTCGGCCAGGCGTTGCTGCGCGGTGGCCAGTTGAGTCTGGCTGTACGCAGTGCCGGGTTCCAGGCGTGCCAGTTGGATCACCCAATCAGCGTCGTAACGCTGCAAGCCCTTGATCACCAAGGCACCCAATTGGTAGGCGGGGCCGGACTCCAGCGTGACACGCAAGCGTGCTTGCTGTGTGTTGGGGTCAATATCGGCCAGCGTGCTGCCGAGGTGCCCCGCCGGGTAACGCTGGCTGGTGAGCTGGCGCAGCGCTTGTTGTTTGGCGGCTTCCCATTGGATCTGGGTAAAGCGCATGCCCTGGCGCAGTGACCAGTTGTCGGAAATCTGCCGACGCTGCACGACAGCCGCTGGGTCGGTGGCGATGGGGCCGTTGAAATTGACCTGCACTTCGACCACCTGCGTGGGCAGGCCGGGGGCGACACTCAGTTTGATCTGCCGATTTCTATCAGCGCGGTTCAAGGGCAGGCGCTCAATGTGGATGACGGGCGCAAAGTAGCCCAGTGTTGCCACCAGCTCGCGCGTGTTTTGCTCGGCGCTGGTGAGCAGGCGATCCAGTTCGCCGTCGCTGAGGTCGCTGACCGTGCGGTAGCGCAGCAGCTCCAGATGTTGTTGCAGAAGCTGGCGGATTTCCTCAGGTGCATCAATGCTCAAATCAAATGCAGCCACCGTTAGCGCTGCGCTGGTGCTGACTGGGTCAACCGGCGTTGCTTGTGCTGGCAGTGTTTGAGCGTTCAAAAACGCGGGGGTGCTCAGCAGCACCAGCGCCGCTGCCTCAAAGCATTTCATTTGCTCAAGAGCCGCATCGTATCTTCGAGCCCCTTGAGGGTGAGCGGGTACATGCGCCCACTCATGAGTTGTTGCACCAAGCCGATGCTCTGCCGATATTGCCACACGCCCTGTGGCTCGGGGTTGATCCAGGCAAATTTGGGGAAGGCGCTGGTGAGCCGTCCAAGCCACTCAACACCCGCTTCTTCGTTGTTGTATTCGACGCTGCCGCCGGGCTGCAAAATTTCATACGGGCTCATGGTGGCGTCTCCGATGAAAATCAATTTGTAGTCTTTGTTGTATTTGCGGATGATGTCCCAGGTGGGAAATTTTTCGGCAAAACGGCGCCGGTTGTTCTTCCACATAAAGTCATAGACGCAGTTGTGAAAGTAATAAAACTCCAGGTGTTTGAGCTCGGTCTTGGACGCTGAAAAAAGCTCTTCCACCCGGGCGATGTGCTCGTCCATGGTGCCACCCACATCCATCAACAGCAGCACCTTCACATTGTTGTGACGCTCGGGCACCATCTTGATGTCAAGGTAGCCCGCATTGGCCGCCGTCGAATGGATGGTGTCGGGTAGGTCGAGTTCTTCAACGTGGCCTTCGCGGGCAAATTTGCGCAGCCGGCGCAGCGCCACCTTGATGTTGCGGGTGCCCAGCTCCTGTGTGTCGTCGTAGTCTTTGTAGGCGCGCTGCTCCCAGACCTTGACCGCGCTCTTGTTTTGGCTGGCACCGCCGATACGAATGCCCTGCGGGTTGTAGCCGCTGTGGCCAAAAGGCGAGGTGCCACCGGTGCCGATCCACGTCTTGCCGCCGGCGTGGCGTTCCTTTTGCTCTTCCAGACGTTTCTTGAGCGTTTGCATCAGCTCGTCCCAGCCCATTTTTTCGATGGCTGCTTTTTGTTCGGAGCTGAGGTTGAGTTCGAGCGTCTGGCGCAGCCACTCCAGCGGCACTTCTTTGGTGAAGTCCGTCACTAGCTCGACCCCTTTGAAGTAGGCGGCAAAAGCGCGGTCGAATTTGTCGTAGTGCTTCTCGTCCTTGACCAGGGTGGCGCGGCTCAGATAATAAAAATCATCCACGCTGTAGCCGCTGGGCGCACTCGCATCATCTTCAGGCTGCGGCGTTTTGGGACCGACAACGCCCTCCTTGAGGGCTTCGAGCAGCGTCAGGAATTCCTTGACCGAAACCGGTAGCTTGGCTGCGCGCAGGGTGTAGAAGAAGTTAATCAGCATGGTGGTTATTAAATGCTTGCGAGACAGGCCGCGGCAGCGAAGCTGCTATTTTCGTCCTCAACTGATTAGAGGGATTCACGCGGCTTGTCCAGCAGGTACAGCAGCTGCGCCTTCGCTTCCAGCCATTCGCCGGCGCGCATGCTGTACATCACGGTGTCGCGGATGGTGCCGTCGCGGCGCAGGGCGTGGCCCCGAATGATGCCGTCTTTTTGGGCGCCGAGCCGCTCAATGGCGGTTTGCGAGGCAAAGTTGAAGTTGTCGGTGCGCCATCCCACCACGTGGCAGTGCAGCGCCTCAAAAGCGTGCGTCAGCAACAGCAGTTTGCAAGTGGTGTTGACGTGGGTGCGCTGGCAGCGTTTGGCGTACCAGGTCCAGCCGATCTCAACGCGCTTGATCGCTGGCACGATGTCGTGGTAACTGGTGCAGCCCAGCACCGTGCCTGTGGAGGCATCGGTCACAGCAAAGGTAAAACGGTTGCCGGCTTCGCGCATCGCCAGGGCGGTCTCGATATAGGCGCGGGTTTGCTCGGGCTCGGGCACCGAGGTCACGCGCAGTTGCCAGAGCGCGCCGTCGGCTGCGGCCGCGCGCAGGCCGGCTTCGTGTTCGAGTGCCAGTGGCACCAGCGCAATACCGCGTCCGCTCAAAGTGATCGGTTCGACAAATGCCATGGTGATTCTTCGGTCCGGGCTTGGGTTTCAGCGATTGTGCTTTTGCATGAAGACCAGCTTTTCAAACAAACTGACATCCTGCTCGTTTTTGAGCAAAGCGCCCACCAGTGGCGGTACTGCCACTTTGTCAGTCTGGGTTTGCAACACTGAGAGCGGGATGTCTTCGGCCAGCAGCAGCTTCAGCCAGTCCAGCAGCTCGCTAGTGGAGGGTTTCTTTTTCAGGCCCGGCAGGCTGCGCACATCATAAAAAGTTTTCATGGCGGCACTCAGCAGCTCTTTTTTGAGGCCGGGGAAGTGCACATCGACGATGCGCTTCATGGTCTCGGTATCGGGGAACTTGATGTAATGGAAAAAGCAGCGCCGCAAAAAGGCGTCGGGCAACTCCTTTTCGTTGTTGGAGGTGATGAACACCAGCGGCCGGTGGACCGCTTGGATTAGCTCGCGGGTCTCGTAGCAGTAGAACTCCATGCGGTCAATTTCACGCAGCAAGTCGTTCGGGAACTCAATGTCGGCTTTGTCGATTTCGTCAATCAACAGCACCACCGGCTGCTCGGCGGTAAAGGCCTGCCACAGCACGCCTTTGAGGATGTAGTTGTGGATGTTCTTGACGCGCTCGCCGCCATCGACACCGGCCAGTTGCGAGTCGCGCAGACGGCTCACGGCATCGTATTCGTACAGGCCTTGCTGCGCCTTGGTGGTGGACTTGATGTGCCATTGCAGGAGCGGCATGTTCAGGGCACCCGAGACTTCTTCGGCCAGCATGGTTTTGCCGGTGCCGGGCTCGCCCTTGACCAACAGTGGGCGCTTGAGGGTGATGGCGGCGTTGACCGACAGCATCAAATCCTCGGTGGCGATGTAATTTTCGGTTCCTTGGAATTTCATGGTTTTGCTTGATACGGGAATCGTGGTTGAAGTTGGGGGAAGAAAACGGGGGTGGGCTAAATCGGTTTAGTCGCGTGTGGCGTGACGCTGCACGCTGGCGATGTAGGCTGCGCCGTCGGGCGCCTGGCCGCTGCGCTGGCTCTCCCAGATCATCTGGCCCAGGCATTCCATCACTTCGTGGTGCGCCAGGTGCAGCGAATTGCGGCGATAGGTGAGCAGCTCGACGGCCTGGCGGATGCCGCGTGGCTGGTCAATGCTGCACTGCTCACTGACCGACAAATGCATCGACAGGTGCAAAAACGGGTTGCTGCTGTCGTTTGCACTTTGGTTGACGCTAGCGATGGCAGTATCAACATCGGCCAGTTCGTTCTGGTACTCGGGGTGCTCGTCAATCCACAGGCTGGCAATGGTCTCAATCGCTTCCAGCGTTTGACCAGCCTTGGCTTTGGCATAAACCGTGCAGAAAAATTGACGAACGTCAGCTTGAGAAGGTTGGAACAGCATGATGCGAGAAATACAAATGGGTTGAGCATATACGATCAACCGATTTGATCCGGGTGAATCATGAATTTGACATTTTATATTTCAACCGAGATTGTCCATTAGGCGGTGCTTCGCACCTGTTTGAGCGCTGCCGGAGTGTGTGCCGGGTTACGGGCTGATGAGGCGCTAGCGCGGCATTAGTGGTTGAGAATGATATTTGCGATAAGGCCTGTGGCAATGGCGACCAGCACATAGTCCGGCCCCACCTGCACCCACTGCTGGCCGTACGGGGGTGGGCTCAGGTAGTGTGTGCGGTAGTTGTTCACGATGTACTGCCGGTTCCGGAACTCACGCGGGATGTAGCCGCCACGACGGAAGTCCTGGCCGCGTGCGTCGTAGTAACCCTGGCGGTCATTTCGACGCATGTTGTCCTGGTTGAAGTTGTGATCATCGCGTCTGACTAAACGTTGTTCCGTGCCGCGGTCATAACGTCTCTGGCCAGATTGCTCAGCCTGGCGAGGCGAGTTCTGCTGCACCCGCGCGGGCTCGTCGCGTTCGCCGCGCCGATCGTAGCCCTGTGCCAAGCAGGCGGCGCTAAAACCCAGGCTGGCGACGGCAATGGTAAAACAAAGGCGGTGGATTTCATGCTCTGGCTCCAAGTGATGATTGAGCCCTGATGGTGCGCTTCCTTTGTGCCGCCGGTGTTAATGACGCGGGTTTTTGTGCAACCAAAGGTAGCGGGCCGCGGCGTGGTTTCCAGCCGGGTTGCGCTGATTTCAGAGCGGGTATTCTGGCCGATGCGTATGCGGCTATTTCGCTCTCAGACCTTGGACCAGCGCGCCCAGCGCAATGCCGGCCAGCGCCCACAGTAGGCTCCAGTTGCCCGCGCCCAGGCCGGCAATGGCCGGGCCGGGGCAGACGCCGCACAGACCCCAGCCGATGCCAAACAGCGCGGAGCCAACCAAAGTGTCGCGGTTCCACACACTCGGGTGCGCATGAAAGATATCGCCCAGCAGTGGCCGCTTCAGCAGGCGCGGTGCCAGTTGGTAGGCCAGCAACACCACCAGCACTGCACCGCCCAACACCAGCATCAGGCCAAAATCCTTAAAGCGCAAAAAACTCAGTACCACCTCGGGGCGGATCATGGTGGAGTACGACAGGCCAAAGCCAAACAGCGCACCGGCTGCCAGCGTGGCGAGTGCTCGACCCAGATTCGTGTTGCTGGTGCTCATGGCAGCCACCACGCCACCAGATTGGCGGTCAGAAAAGCCGTCGTCAAGAAGGTCAGCACCGCCAGCGCGGAAGGCCATTGCAGTGAGCCCAGCCCGCAAATGCCGTGACCCGAGGTGCAGCCATTGCCCAGGCGCGCGCCATAGCCGACAAAAAACCCGCCCAGCAGCAGTTGCCATACCGGCACCGCCGTGGTTTCGCGCACGCCGCCGGCAAAGCCCAGCCACCAGATCAGTGCGCCCAAAATCAGACCCAACGCATAGACCAGCCGCCAGCCGCGCGAATCAACAAAGCGCCCCTGCTGAAAAAATGGTCGGCGCACCAGATAAGACCAGGTCGAGGAAAACACCGTGCTCATGCCACCGATGCGCCCCGTCAGCACAAACAGCAGTGCCGCACCCGCCCCAATCAACAAGCCACCCAGCAAATAGTGCTGCCAGCCCAGTGGGAAAAAGACAAGGTTCATGGCTTGGGATTATTTCACGTGCAAAGGCTTGCCGGGTTCGCGCTGGGTTATGAGATTCTTGAGCAAGACGGAATACAATAACGTAATACAAATACAGGTGACACTAAATGAGTGCAACAACTCTTTCATTTCGAGCTCCAGAAGCGCTGGCCCAGCAGACCAAGGCGATGGCACGCGCTTTGAGTATGTCCGCCTCGGATTACGTGCGTGAAGCTGTGCGCGAGAAGAACGAACGTGCTCTCAAAGAGCGCATGGTGTTTTTGTCCGGGCAGCTATCTGCGCAGCATCTGGTCGAGAATCAGGCCATGGACGCTAGCGTGGGAGATGGCCTTGCCCAAAGTTAAGCGCGCCCAGGTGTGGGAGGTGGACTTTGAACCTCAAACCCATAAAGAAGAACCCGGCAAACGTGGTCGCCCGGCACTGGTCATCCAGACCAACATCCTCAACAACGCAGGCCACGCCACCACCATCGTCATTCCCGGCACCACCCAGGTCTATCGCGACGCACAAGGCGACGGTTACCCGCTGCGTGTGTCAGTGGGCAAGCTGGGCAACATGAAGCAGGAAACCGATTTGCTGGTGGACCAGATTCGTACCATCTCCAATCAGCGGTTGCTGGGTGACAAACCGCTGGCTGAACTCTCGCGCACGCACATGAAGCGGGTGGAGGATGCGCTCAGGATGCTGACGGGCGAGTAGCGCGGCTTATTGGTAAAACGCTTCGACCTTGCCCTTCAACTTGATCAGCAGCGGACGGCCCTTGCGGTCGAGCGACTTGCCTACAGGCACTTTGATCCATCCCTCGCTGATGCAGTATTCCGCCACATCCTGGCGCTCCTTGTCATTGAATCGGATACCCACGTCATGTTCGAAGACGGCGGTGACGTGAAACGGGCTGCGCGGGTCAATGGACAGATGGTCGGGCAGAAGGGGGAATTGAGTGGCTTCGGTCATGGGTAACGATTTTCCATGATTTGGCATCGGCCTAGTGCGTGACGAACTCGTAGGCGACATCCTCGCTCTCGACCATGTCCAGAAAGTCGTTCAGGATATCGTCGTCCTCGCTGCTGCTCCAGGTTTCCTCGGGGTTGCTGGCAAACAGGGGCTCGATGGCAATGTCCAGAAATTGATGGTTGGGCAGCTGCACCACTTGTCCGCCTTCGGAGGTTTGGACAAGCTCCCAGTCATCCGGGACCGACAGCTCTAGCTTGATCGTAACGTTGAGTTTTTTCATGGCGGGTTCCTTTGTTGATGGACCGGGGAGGGTAACCTCTGTAAGTCTGCTAGCTAGCCCATGATCTTGAGCACCAGTCCATGCCACTCGGCAAACACTGGCGCGCTGGCGTTTGCCAGTGCTGACGAATGGATTGGATTGGTCGTAATACCCATATTGGGTTGGACAATACCCTAAATGGGTTTCATCTTGCCATTGACCAAGCGGCCCATCGCTTAGCTTATGGTGCGCGCACGGTTGCCGGTCTTTGGTTTGGTGCTTGGCACCGTGACGCCAAAGGCATCAGCTAGCCGCTGCGCTTGTTTTGCCGATTGCTCCAAAGCTTTTTGCAACGCCTTTGGGGAGAGCATCAGTCGGCTTGGCTGAGTTTTTGCAGTTTGTGCCATGTTACGGGTTCCATCACAGTGAGTTGGTTTGCGAGTTGCGTGGCTACTGGTAGTGCCTGGGGCGAAGGGGAATTATCGAACAATGCCCATTCATCGGCCAGCGTCGCATACAGCGCAAAGAAGTTGCGCAAGCTGCGCCCGAACCGACGCCGCACCACATCGCTGGGCACGTCATGCCCGCCCAACTCGACCCGTAGTTTGACCCGGCGGATGGCCAACTGGGCGTTGGTCAGCGAGAAATAATAAATCGCCACCCTGTAACCCCGCGTCTTGAGCGTACGCAGGAAGGGCGCGAACGTGCGACTCGACAACGTGGATTCAAAGGCAAAGTCGGCCCCGGCATCGCCCAACTGATGAAGACGCTTGAGCATGATGCGGCCCGCCTCAAACGCGACTGCGTCCGTGTTGCGACCGGATAGACCGCGTGCAATGTAGTCGGCGTTGACAAAAGTCTCAATGCCAAGCGCCGCCAGGATCGCATCAGCGTGCGTTGACTTGCCCGCGCCGTTCGGGCCAGCGAAGATGACGGCACGGGGACGAGGTTTAATCTTGCGGGGCATTTATGTTCTCTCAAAGCGCCTTCAACCGGCGCTTCGGTTTGGGCTTGTCTGTGGGCAGCAAGCTGGTGAGGCGTTGGTACAGCTCAAACAAAAAGGCCACGCGCTCAGCGTCGCTCTTGTAGCTTTTTTTGCCGCCACTGCGCTCGTAGGCCTTGTCCACCGCTGCGTCGAGCTTCTGGTGCGCTTTGAGCAACTCGGGCGGCATGGTCAGCGGGTCGTACAGGTCCGCCAGCGTGGCGGGTTGGTTCCCAGTCTGGAACTTTGCACGCACGTCGAGCACTGTTTGGGCTGCGGTTTCGATAGCTGTTTGCGCTTTATCGACGGGTGCTGTAGGCTGATTTTGCTTTGAATTCTGGGGGAACTCGGGCCAGGGGAATGTGTTGTAGACCATCGTGCCGGAATACTGAATGTCGCTTTTCAGTCGTCCGGCGACCGTACGCGTCCATGCTCCGTGCATCATGGATTGCAGTATTCCAAAAACGAACAGACTTGGTTTGTTAATGATGTAGAGCTTATTACTGGCAATGACTTCGGCGGGCAGATACCCAACGGGTACGTAAGTGCGCCGCTCTGACGAAACTTCGGGTATCGCGATGTATTGCGTGTTGGGTTGCGCTACGAAAAAGAAACGGCTGGGCGTGGCTGCTGCGCGGCGGGTCGGCTCAGCAGTACTGGCCTCACGAAATGTTTTCACTAGCTGCACGCGGCGCAGTACATGGGGTAGTTGCTTCAGCGCGGCGGGAGTTATGTTCTCCAGCCATAAGCACCAGCGCTCTCCGCCATTCAAGAACTCTTGCGAGCCAACGAACGGCTTGAGGTAAGCGGCAGCGCCAGGTTCAACGGCCAGCAGTTCACTTTTTTCGGCAGTGTCCAGAATCAGATTACCGCCATCGGACGGTTTGCTGCCACAGCCCATGTTGGGCGCATTGCCAATGGGCGAACTCCTCTTGCTGACAATCACATAGGGTGCAATCGTCAGATACGGACTGATGTGTTCAACGGTCAGTTCGTGCGGCGTTGACTTGGGTGTTTCGTATTCGAAAAGTCTCTTTTGCTGAACCTCAGTGCAACCGAAACCGATGATCACGCAATGCACCGCAGCCATGCCGCTTGCTTCATTACTCCATTGGAAGGTCCGGTGGGCAAAGCGAATTTTGATGCCGTACTTTTGTAGGAGCAGTGGCCATAATAGCGGTACTTGCTCGCCCTGGGTCAGGCTGTTGGTGGACACAAAGGCGCAGGCGACAGCGGTGCCCTGGACGTATTTGGCTGCCTTGACAAACCAAGCGGCGACGTAGTCAAGGTCGGATGCCGACTTCATTCCATCGTAAACAAGAAGCGCCTCGACTTTTTGTTCTTTGCTCTGGTAATGCTTGCCGGAGAACGGCGGATTCCCCAGCACAAAACTGCATCGCTCAGCCGGCAATACCTCATTCCAATCCAGCCGCAGCGCGTTGCCGTTCACGATGTGCGGCGTGGTGCGCAGCGGAATGCGGGCGAAGTACAGGCCAAACTCTTCGCTCACGCGCAGGTTCATCTGGTGGTCCATCAGCCACAGCGCCACCTGTGCAATCTGTGCCGGGAACTCTTCAATCTCGATGCCGTAAAACTGATCGACATTGATGCCGATGAGCCCGTGGATGTCCACACCCATTTGCCGATCAGAAATGCTGGTGCGCAGCACGGCTAGCTCCAGCAGGCGCAGTTCGCGGTAGCTGATGACGAGGAAGTTTCCGCAGCCGCAGGCTGGGTCAAAAAAAGTCAGCAGCCGCAGCTTTTTGTGAAATTCAAACAGCCGGTTCTTGTTGCCTTTAACCTTGTTGAACTCGGCCCACAGTTCATCCAGAAACAGCGGCTTGATGAGCTTGAGGATGTTTTCTTCGCTGGTGTAATGCGCTCCCAGATTACGGCGCGCCTTGTCGTCCATGATGCTCTGGAACAAGCTGCCGAAGATGGCCGGGCTGATGGCCGACCAGTCCAGTGCGCAGGCGTCCAGCAGCGCTTCCCGCATGGCGCTGGTGAAGTCGGCCATCGGCAGCGGCTCGGAAAACAATTTGCCGTTGACATAGGGAAAGGCGGCGACCTGCTCGTCCAGCGCCTGGCTGCGTTTGCTGGATGTGTTGCCAACGCCTCCGGCACCATCCTCGGTGTTGAGCACCTGAAACAACTGCGCCAGCCGTGAGCCCAGATCGGAGCCATCAGTTGACGTACGCTCCTCAATGAAAGTGCGAAACGATTGTGCGGGTTGAAAGATGCCGGTGTCGTCGGCAAACAGGCAAAACAGCAGGCGCACCAGCAACACTTCCAGCGGGTGCCCGCTGTAGCCACTGGCCTTCAAAGCATCGTGCAGACGCCCCATGCGTTCGGCCGCCTTGATGTTCACCGGGTCTTGCGGCTTGATCTCCAACGCCTTGTAGCCCGCGATAAAACCAAAGAGCTTGATGTTTTTGTGTAGGTCTTTGAGGGCAAATTCGACCGTCTCGCCGGTGGCTAACTTGCGCACAGAGAAGCGCGCAAAGTCGCACACGATGATGATCTGCGGCAAGTCGCGCTCGGCAATGCCGGGGATGTAAGACAGCGCCTGCGTCAGCGCAGCATCCAGATTCTTGCCACGCGACTTTTGCTCCACCAGCAACATGCCGGGCCAGAACAGATCGACAAAGCCGTCCACCCTGGCTTTGTCACCGAGCAATTTTTTGACGGCGTGCTCGAAGGTGGCAACGCGCTTGTCGGTGATGCCAAAGATTTCAAAGAAGTCAATCCAGAACGGCTTGCCCTGGCTGTCTTCATTGGCGGCGTCAGCCCAGGTGCGGCTGAAGGTCAGCGCGCGGGATTTGATTTCGTTCCAGGAGAGGGGCATCGCAAGGTCAATGGCCTATTTAGTAGCACTTGGTGCCAGTCCACGACTTGCTGCATTTCTTTCAATCCACCAGTTCGTCGGCATTGAATGTTGGGCGTGCTGATCGCGTAGTTTCATAAAGTCACTCGCCAGCTTGGCAATTTCTTCAATTTGTAGATCAAGAGCAGTGAGCGACAGTTTGATGGTTTTGTTGGGTTGTCGGGGTTCCATGTCCCAGTTCAATTCGAGAAAAAAAACATGGGGTTCTTCATCATTGAGTTCCCCAGGGAACCCCCATCTGGCATGAACGTAGTCGTTCCGCAATGCCCGTGCGTTGTTGGCACGCCCGAACCAAGCACCGAAGTCTTTCGCTACTTGAGGCTGTTCAGGATCATAGGTTTTCAGTAACAACTCTTCAAGTTGCACGAGTCGTTGACACAACTGCGTTTTCTTTGGGTCAAGTAACTTGCTGACGTCTACGCCATTATGTTGACCAAGCCAGTTCAATGCGAGCCCGACGTTGAAGTCCAAGTTGGCAGAGGCGTCTGTGAGGCGGCCAAGGCGGAGATGAAAGGCATCAGGAATGTCTGCGCAACGCATCTTTTCTTCGATCAGAAATTGGAATCCGGCTTCAATCGGTCGCTTGATTGGGTTTTTGCCTCGGCGTTAACGATGTTTCAAGTAGCTGCGTTGCGCACGGTTGACCTCGCCCAATTTTGAGTAGGCAATTTCAGTCCCTGCGCTGCGAGCTGCTTTTTGGCTTGGCTGGATGCTTGCTTCAAGGCTTGGGCAATCTTGTCCTGTGCCGTTGCCGGTCGGGTTGATGCCGCGTTCTTCACTGAGCGAGTCGTTTTATATTGAGTCATATTATTAGGCAATTCACGCAGCTAACAATTCCCCAAATGGCAGCTTCGACAATGACAAATTGTTGAGGTCCGCCCGCTCGCTGGCATGTTGCACGTCAATGCCGACCAAAGCGCCATTGGCATCGAAGTCCAACACCACGCCGTCATTAACTTCGTCCGAATCTACTGATGCGCGGTCAGCCAAGTGGATATAGAGCGAGTCGGTTGCTTTGTCGTATGAAATTTTCATTGTGAGAACCTCCTGTCTGGAAACGCATTGTGCACGGTTATGCCATCTTCGAGAGTGACCACACGCAAATAGCGGTTCAACTCTTCGATCCACACCCAGTGGCGGATGCGCCCGTCATTGGCTTGAATCTCGCGACGCACCGGGTTGGATAACGCAAGCTCAAGCCACTCCACCTTGATGTAAGGTCGTTTGACCATTACATCGTTGCGAAAGTAGTCGGTTGTCTGCATGGCTCTATTTTCCCCACCCATCCCTTAACCCCACCGCCAAATTAAACACCATCTTGCCTGCCTTGTGGTCCACGCCGTCGGCAACAAAGTAGCCATGCCGTTCAAACTGGAATTTGTCGTCGGCGCGGGCGCTGGCCAGTGACGGTTCCACGATTGCTTGCACCACTTTCAGGCTGTTGGGGTTCAGGTCTTCGATGAAGTCGCGGCCACCGGCGTCGGGTTGCGCGTCCAGAAACAGGCGGTCGTAGAGGCGCACTTCGGCGCTCAGGCCGTCGGCCACTGCCACCCAGGTGATGACGCCCTTGACCTTGACGGCGTCGCTGCCGGGTGTGCCGCTCTTGGTGTCGGGCAGCACATTGGCGTGGACTTCGATGACCTCGCCTGCTGCATTTTTGCTACAGCCGGTGCATTCAATCACATGGCCGTATTTCAGGCGCACCTTGCTGCCCGGCAGCGCGGCACCGCTGGCATCGGTGCGCGGCGGGAACATTCTGAAAAAGCCTTTGACCGGCTGCTCCATGAAATCACTGCGATCAATCCAGACTTCCTTGCCGATTTTGAATTGACGCCGACCCAGTTCGGGGATGTGTGGATGCACCGGGGCGGAGCAGTCATCCAGAGCGTCTTTGCCCATCAGCTCGCCCCAGTTGCCCAGCACCAGCTTCACCGGGTCCAGCACGGCCATGGCGCGCGGGGTTGACACGTCAAGCGTTTCGCGCAGGCAGCCCTCTAACGTGCTGTAGTCAATCCAACTGTCGCTCTTGGTGACACCGATGCGCTCGGCAAAGAGTTGAATCGCCTCGGGCGTATAGCCACGCCGGCGCAGGCCGACTATGGTGGGCATGCGCGGGTCGTCCCAACCATCTACTTTATTGTCATAAACCAGTTGTGCCAGCTTGCGTTTGCTGGTGATGACGTAGGTGAGGTTCAGGCGCGCAAATTCGTATTGCCTGGGTGGTGGTGCACTCAGCAAGCCGCCTTCAATCAGGCGCTCCAGCAGCCAGTCGTAGAACGGGCGTTGGTCTTCAAATTCAAGCGTGCAGATGCTGTGGGTGATGCTCTCCAGCGCGTCCTCGATCGGGTGGGCATAGGCGTACATCGGGTAGATGCACCATTTGTCTCCCGTGTTGTGATGGGTGGCGCGGCGGATGCGGTAGATGGCGGGGTCGCGCAAGTTGATGTTGGGGCTGGCCATGTCGATCCTGGCGCGCAGTACCATGGCACCGTCTTCGTGGTGGCCGTCGCGCATTTCCCTGAATCGTGTCAGGTTCTCGGCCGGGGTGCGTGCCCTGAACGGGCTATCGACACCGGGCTTGCCGAAGTCGCCCCGGTTGATGCGGATTTCTTCTACGGTTTGTTCGTCCACATAGGCGTGTCCGGCTTCGATCAAATACTCAGCGGCGCGGTACATGAAGTCGAAGTAGTCGCTGGCCTGATAGGGCTTGGCGTCCGACGTACCGTTCCACTCAAAGCCGAGCCAACGCACCGAATTCATGATGGTGTTGACGAACTCGATATCTTCCTTCTCGGGGTTAGTGTCGTCAAAGCGCAGATGGCAGATGCCGTCGTAGTCGCGCGCCAGGCCGAAGTTCAGGCAGATGCTTTTGGCGTGGCCGATGTGCAGGTAGCCATTGGGCTCGGGCGGAAAGCGCGTACGGATTTTGGCCGGGTCAAGCTCACCCTGGGCATGGTGGGCTGCGTCGCCCGGGCTGCCCGCCCAACGGCGGCTGGCATAAGTGCCAGCGGCCAGGTCGTGTTCGATGATCTGACGCAAGAAGTTGCTCGGCTTGATGGTTTCGGGGGTAGGCAGGCTCATGCGAATGATTTTAGTCGCCGGTGGGCGTGACGGCTGCGCCAGTAAACCACGCTTTGGCTTTTTCGCCCCAGGCATCCAGGTAGGTGTATAGCACCGGCACGACCACCAGCGTGAGCAGGGTGGACGTCATCACACCGCCAATGATGGCACGGCCCATCGGTGCCTGCGTTTCGCCGCCGTCACCCAGACCGAGTGACATCGGCAACATGCCGAATATCATCGCCAGAGTGGTCATGAGTATCGGACGCAGGCGAACCTGACCCGCATCGCAGATCGCCTGCTTGCGTGACTTGCCTTCGCGCACCCCCTGATTGGTGAAATCGACCAGCAAAATGGCGTTCTTCGTCACCAGTCCCATCAGCATGATGAAACCGATCATGGAGAAAAGGTTGAGCGTTGTTCCTGTCAAAAGCAAGGCCAGAAATACACCAATCAGGGCCAGCGGCAAAGAGGCCATGATGGCCAGCGGCTGCATAAAGCTGCCAAACTGCGAGGCCAGAATCAGGTAGATAAAGATGACCGCCATCCCCAACGCTGCCACCATGGAGCTAAAGGACTCATTCATATCCTGCGTTTGACCGGCGACGTCGAAACGGTAGCCGGGCGGCAGCTCGGGCCCCATTTTTTTCAGCAGGGCTTCGACCTCGCTGCCGGCGTCACCCGAAGGGCGGCCCTCGACGCCCGCATAGAGTGATATCCGGCGTTGCAGATCGAGGCGCTTGATCTGCTGCGCGCTAAAGGTCGGGACAAACTCGGCCACCTGGCGCAGCAGCACCATCTGCGGCGTCCCGTCGGCACGGACACGGTTGCTGGTCATATACAGGTCGCCGAGGTCGCTGGCGATACGCCGCCCGGATTTTGGCAGGCGCACATTGACGTCGTAGTTCTGGCCGTCCGCTGCCTGCCAGTGCGAAATCGTATCGCCTGCTATCAGGGGCCGTAGCGCCTGGCCGATCTGCGCCGTGTTCACGCCGAGATCGCTGGCAAGCTCGTTGTTGATGCGGATGGCAAGCGTCGGATTGGCGCCCCGTTCACTGCTTTCCAGGTCGGTGATGCCCTTGATCTTCGCCACCTCTTTCATCACGCCCTGCGACAACTCGGTCAGCTTCTGTGCATCTGGTCCGAGTATTGAAATGAAAATTGGTTTGTTATAGCCCACCGAGAGTTCGATACCGGCAATGCTGGCGAGCTTGGCGCGGATGACTTTTTCCAACTCCTTTTGCGAGCGTCGATGCGTGATCTTGCGCTCGGAGAGCTTCAAGTTGATACGTGCGTAGTTGGTGCCGTCATCGGTACCGACGTTGGTCTCGGCAATGACGACCTCGGGAAAAGACTTCAGCACGTCTTCCGCCTGATGTGCTTTGGCGTCGGTGTACTCCAGGCTGGAACCAATCGGCGTGTTCAGACGCAGCGAGATGAAGCCTTCATCGGTTTCGGGCATGAATTCGGTGCCGACCAGGGGGACGATAAAGAAGCTGCTGACGAAGAGCACCAATGCAATAACCAGAACCTTGATCCGGTTTTCCAGCGACCAGCTCAGCATGACGCCATAAATTTGGTGCGCCCTCTGCACCAGTTGTTCGATGCGGCTCATCATGCGTCCCAGCCACGGTAGCCGTCGAAAACGGTCGCCGGCTGGATCCAGCCAAATCGAGGACAGCATCGGGTCGAGCGTGAAGCTCACAAACAACGAGACCAGCACCGCGACCGCAACCGTAATGCCGAACTGCAGGAAGTAGCGCCCAATAATTCCGCTCATGAAGGCGATGGGCACGAAGACGGCGATGATGGCAAAAGTGGTTGCCATGACTGCCAGGCCGATTTCCTCGGTACCCTCATTGGCCGCTTGGTGGTGATTCTTGCCCATGCCCAAATGGCGCACGATGTTTTCTCGCACGACGATCGCGTCGTCGATCAGCAGCCCGATGCACAGGCTCAAGGCCATCAGCGTGAGAAAATTCAGCGTGAAACCAAAAGCGTAGATGGCGATAAAGGTGGCCATCACCGCAATCGGCAAGGTCAACCCCGTGATGATGGTGCTGCGCCACGAATGCAGAAACAGGAAGACGATCAGCACCGTCAGCATGGCGCCTTCAAGAATGGTCATCTTGACGTTGTTCAGTGCGCTCTTGATGCTATCCGAGGTCGCATTGATGGTCTTGATTTCGACACCCGGCGGTAGCAGTTTCTTCAGGTCTTCAACCGCTTTGCGCACGCCTTCACCGGTCTCGACGATATTGGCGTCCTGTACCTTGAAGACGCCGACACCGATCGAGCGTTGGCCGTCAATGCGTGCCAGCGACGTTGCTTCCTGCTCGCCATCGACGACTTGCGCGACCTGGCGCAAATAAACCGGCGCATTGCCCTGGCGGGCGACGATGATCTTTTCGAAGTCCTTGGGTTCCTTCATCTTGCCTTCGACCCGCACCAGTTGTTCGGTGGCGCCGCTGGTAATGGTGCCCGACGGAAAATCCTGGTTGCTGGCCTGAATCGCCGCAATCACCTGATCAACGCCGACACCAAAGGACTGCATCTGGGCCGGCTTGAGGTAGATCAGCACCTGGCGCAGCACGGCGCCGGTGACGTTGACCGCACCGACACCGGGTGCATTCTGCAAGCGCTTGACGATGATCTGATCGGTGATGGTGGAGAGCTCGCGCGGGCTATGTTTCTCCGATGTCACCGCGAGATTCACGACCGGTTGCTGTTCTTGCCAATCGGCGCGGCTGATCAGCGGGTCTTTGGCCTCGCGCGGGAAACCAGGACGGATCTGTGCCACCTTGTCGCGCACCTCCTGGGTCGCGGCGGCCATGTCCGTGCTCAAACGGAACTCGGCTTGCAGGAACCCCACACCCTCACGCGTGGTGCCGTAAATTCTTTTGACCCCGTTAACGGTATTGAGCACATTTTCGATCGGCTTGATGAGGTCGTTCTCAACCTGCTCGGGCGAAGCGCCGGGGTATTCGACCGATACGAAGACGTAGGGATTGCTGACATCGGGCATTTGTTCGACCCGCAGCCGGTTGTACGAAAAGATGCCGAGCACGAGTAGCGCCACCATCACCATGGTGGCGAAAACCGGCTGTTTGATACTGGTTTTGGTGATCCACATGGTGCTTGCGCTAGCCCGCTTTGGCGGAAGCGCCCGGGGCTGCCGGTGCAGCTTGCGGCGATTTCACCACTGCTTTGGCCCCGGCCTTCAGGCCCACCAGGTTCGCGCTGATCACCTGAACGCCGGCCTCAAGCCCGTTCTTGACTTCGACCAGGCCGGTCTGCTCTTCACGCAGACCAAGCTTGACGCTGCGCTTTGCTACTTTGCCGCCCTCCAGGGTGAACACAAAGGCCTGGCCCGCATCGTCCCGAACTGCGGCAAGCGGCACGACGGTGGAGGCTTCGGCCTTGGCCAGAACCAAAAATCCCTTGACGAACATGCCGCCCCTCAGCACGCCGTCACGATTGGCGACCGACAGATACAAGGTAATGGAGCGCGATCCCGCTTCGGTTATGGGGTTGATGCGTTCGACGCGGCCTTCAAAAATACGCTCGCCGAAACCATCCACCTTGAACGATGCAACTTGGCCGACCTGGACGCCGGGAATCTCCGAGGCGGGCGCCGGCGCCTCAATTTCCATTTTTCTGAGGTCAACCACAGTGAACATGGGGCTGTCGGGAGCAACCTTCTCGCCACCATTGACCATTTTTTTGGCCAGGATGCCATTGATAGGGGCGCGTACCACTGCGTCCTGCATGGCATAGCGTGCCACGCGCGCCTGCGCCTCGGCCGATCGCATCGATGCAGCGCTTGCCTCCAGCGTGCTGTGTGTCGTGTCAAAAGCATTTTGCGAAATGAAATTTTGTTGCAGCAGTTTCAGGTTGGTTTCACGATTCTTGTCTGCAATCGACCATCTGGCTTTGGCTTCTTCGAGTGCAGCCACTTGCGCATCAAGCCTGGCTTTCAAATCGGCGGTATCGATTTGAGCGAGTACCTGCCCTTGCCTGACGTGTTCACCTTCGCGTGCCAGAACCTGTTTCACTTCGCCCGACACTTTTGACTTCACCGTTGATTGGATCACCGGGGACAACGTGCCCGAGAACGACAGGGTGCGGGACAACCCGCGCGTTTCTACCGTGCTTAGATCGGCGGGCGCAAATTCCAGTGTGATGGCCGAGCCCGGTTTCTTTTCTTCCTTCTTGGCGGAACTGACACGCCAGGCCACAGAGCCGATGACGCTGGCCGCAACCAGAGCGAACAGCGTGAGTTTTACCCAGCCACGACGGTTGCGAATTGGGTTGGTAGCCAGATCAGCGGATACTTTGCGATGAATTTGCATGTCTGTATTTTCGCGGAGTTTTTTTAAAACTGAAAATGTGCGCTGGGTGGCTTCGGCGCGCAAGCTGGATGCGACGAGATGCATATTTCGACTGACCGGCTGAAGTTTACGCGGACTCATGGTAAGGTGATACATCATTCTGGAGTGACAAATAATGAGGCTGAAGCTTTGGATCAATACCTGTCGCTTGCTGCTGATCGGCTTGGCGCTGACCAGCGCTGTGAGTCAGTCCTGGGCGGCACTTGGGCAAGCACCCTCAGCAGGTGCGGTGCCGGTTTCGCCTTCCCTTGCAGCAGGTGCCAAAGCGCAAGCCGCCGGCCGGAACGTTGGCGTGAATCGGTTCACGGTGCACCAGACCCAGCTTGAAAGTGGAACCACTGTGATGGAATATGCAACGCCGGCCGGGCTGGTCTTCGCCGTGTCGTGGCGTGGGCCGGTGCTGCCTGATCTGAGTGCGCTGCTGGGCGTTTATTTCAATACTTTTAAACTCGAAACCGACAAGGTCCGGCTCGCCGGTCGACGTGGTTCATCGGTGAAGATTGAACGCGACGGTTTGATTATTAGTTCCAACGGCCGGATGCGTGATTTTTTTGGCTATGCCTATGCGCCCGACTTGATTCCGGCTGGTGTCGATATCAAAAATGTACTACCGTAAATTTTTCTGGCGCGCCAATTCAATAGCCCTGCTGCTGAGCCTGGTCACGGCTTGCGGTGGTGGTGGCAATTCGGTACCAGCGCCAACGATCTCGACGCCGGAGCCAGCTCTCAACAATGTGCTTGGCGTCGCGGTTGACAGTGGCCCGGTGGGCACCGGCACCAACGTGAATCGCTTGTACACGACTGTCAAAATCTGCCAGCCAGGCACCAGCCAATGCCAGACGATTGACCATGTGCTGGTCGATACCGGTTCGAGTGGCGTGCGTTTTTTGGCGGGCGTGCTGGCGCCGAGTTTGAACCTGACTCGGTCGACCGTCGGCACCAGTGGACTGCCGCTCCTCAACTGCGTCCAGTTTGTTGATAACACCTTCGCCTGGGGACCGGTGGCGAAGGCTGATGTTGTGCTGGGTGGCAAGCTGGCGCCCAGCGTACCGATTCAGGTGATTGCCGATCCGGCGTTTAACACTCCCGCCTCGGCCTGTGCAGTGGGCGGCACAGCGATCACCACCGCAACGCTACTGGGTGCCAACGGTATTCTGGGGATTGGCTTGTTCAAGGAAGATTGTGGTTCAGGGTGTAGCAGCAATCTCCACAAGGGCTTTTATTACACATGCACCGACATGAGTTGCACCGCCACCAAGGGCGCGCTGGCGAGCCTTGATCAACAGGTAAAAAACCCGGTGCCCTTGTTTGCCTCAGACAATAATGGCGTGCTGATTGACTTGCCGGCGGTCGACCCATCTGGTGCTTCTGTTTTAAACGGATCGTTGATTTTCGGCATTGGCACGCAAGCGAACAATCAAACGACCCCTGCAGGTGTTTTGACAACAGACGCGTCAGGCTACTTCACGACGTTGCTGGCGGGTCAAAGCCTGGGTACCAGCTTCTTTGACAGCGGCTCCAATGGTTTGTTTTTTGACACTACGACGGTGCCGAATTGCTCCGCGAACAGCGGTGCCGGTTTTTATTGTCCGAGTTCACCTCTGAATTTATCGGCTACGCTGGTAGGTGCTAACGCAGCGCGGATTGCGGTTTCGTTTCAGATCGATAACGCGACGGCGCTATTCACGGATGCTTCAAAGGTGGTCTTGTCTGGCTTGGCCGGGCCGATGGGGGACAGCACTACTTTTGATTGGGGCTTGCCATTTTTCTATGGGCGCCGGATGTATTTCGGCATTGAAGGGCAGGCGTCGCCTCTGGGGACTGGTCCGTATTACGCCTTTTGACGGGCCACTCAGTTGGCGGCCTGCAACCCATTCCTGAAGTGCTCCTGCATGCGCTGTACCGCCAACGCTGGGTCGTGCGCCGTGATGGCAGTCATCAGCGCACGGTGCTCGTTGAGCGATTCTTCAACGCGCCCGGTTTTAAGCAAAGAGTTGTGTCGATTGAGTTTCATGACCTTGCGCAGGTCTAGCACCATCTGGTCGCGCCAGCGGTTGTTGGCAATCGCTAGCAAGCGCAGGTGAAAGCGTTCGTTGATTTCAAAAAAACGTTCCCGATTCAATTGCTTGGGCTTGGCTGCGGTTTCGAGTTCGTTGTGCAAGGCTTGCAGGTCGGCGATTTGAACTGGCGTAGCGGCGTTGGCAACCACCCCCACGGCGTCGGCTTCGAGCAGACTGAGCAGGTGATAGACATCGGCCAGATCGCGTTCCGATACCTCGGTCACATAGGCGCCACGCCTTACTTTCATGGTGACCAGGCCTTCAGTGGCCAGCACTTTGAGCGCTTCGCGCAGTGGCGTTCGGCTGATGCCATAAGCTTGGGCGATTTTTAGCTCGTCAATCCAACTGCCGGGTGCCAATTCACGACTAAAAATACGTTGGCGCAGGAGTTCCGCGACTTCTTCGTAAAGTGCGTGCGGAGCTAACGATGGAGTTGCCACAAGTACCATGGCCAATATTGTAAGCTTTAAATAAAATTTTGAATCAATAATTATAAATCATAGTAAACTTAAGAAAACTCACTAAACTGGGTCCAATCCAGTTTGCAATCTGGGTTAAGTCAACCTTATCGCGATCAATGTCATGACCTCAAACAACCCTGAATATCCCACCGCCAACCTGGAAGCTTGGGCCAAGGCGGCCGCAAAGTCGGCCCCTGGCGGTCATATTGACGCACTTGATTGGCAGACACCCGACGGCATCACCGTCAAGCCGCTGTACACCGCAGCCGACACGCAAAACCTCCCTTACGCCAACACTTTGCCGGGCTTTGAGCCTTACCTGCGCGGCCCGCAAGCGACCATGTATGCGGTGCGGCCCTGGACGATTCGTCAATACGCGGGGTTTTCCACCGCCGAGGAATCCAACGCCTTCTATCGAAAGGCGCTGGCGGCGGGTGGGCAGGGAGTGAGTGTGGCTTTTGATCTGGCGACGCACCGTGGCTATGACTCGGACCATCCACGCGTTACCGGTGACGTTGGCAAAGCCGGGGTGGCGATTGATTCGGTGGAGGATATGAAAATATTGTTCGATGGGATTCCATTGGACAAGGTTTCGGTCTCCATGACCATGAACGGTGCCGTGCTGCCGGTGCTGGCGGGCTACGTGGTTGCGGCCGAAGAGCAGGGTGTTTCCCAGGACAAACTCTCAGGGACCATACAGAACGATATTCTCAAAGAGTTCATGGTGCGCAACACCTACATTTATCCGCCTGCGCCTTCCATGCGCATCATTGGCGACATCATCGAGTACACGGCCAGGAATATGCCGAAGTTCAACTCGATTTCGATCAGCGGCTACCACATGCAGGAAGCCGGAGCGAACCAGGCATTGGAGCTGGCTTTTACACTGGCCGACGGCAAGGAATATGTGAGAACGGCCCTTGCCAAGGGCATGGACGTGGATGATTTTGCCGGACGCCTCTCGTTCTTCTGGGCCATCGGCATGAACTTCTATCTGGAAGTGGCCAAGATGCGCGCCGCACGACTGCTGTGGTGGCGCATCATGAAGGGCTTCAACGCCAAAAAATCCAAGTCCCTGATGCTGCGCACGCATTGTCAGACCAGCGGTTGGAGCCTGACCGAGCAGGACCCTTACAACAACGTGGTGCGTACCACGATTGAAGCCATGGCAGCGGTGTTTGGCGGCACACAGTCGCTGCACACCAACTCATTTGACGAAGCCATCGCGCTGCCGACCGAATTCAGTTCGCGCATAGCGAGAAATACGCAACTCATCATCCAGGAGGAAACCCATATCACCAACGTGATCGACCCGTGGGCGGGCAGTTACATGATGGAAAAACTCACGCAGGACATGGTGGACGCAGCGTGGAAGATCATCGAAGAGGTCGAGACCATGGGTGGCATGACCAAGGCGGTGGACAGTGGCTGGGCCAAGCTGAAAATTGAGGCGGCAGCGGCCCAAAAACAGGCCCGCATCGACAGTGGTCAAGACGTCATCGTGGGCGTCAACAAATACAAGCTTCAGACGGAGGATCCGATTGAATCACGTGACATTGACAATGTGGCGGTGCGCGAAGGGCAGATCGCACGGCTGCAAAAAATCAAGCAGAGTCGTGACTCAACGTTGGTGGCGAACGCGCTGGCAGCCATCACTTCAGCCGCCGAAACGGGCTCCGGCAATTTACTGGATTTGGTCATCAAAGCGATGCGCCTGCGTGCCACTGTGGGCGAAGTGAGTGATGCCATGGAAAAAGTTTACGGACGCCACCGCGCCGACACCCAGAAGGTGAGTGGTGTCTATGCCAGCGCTTACGATGCTGGCGCCACCGAAGAGGAAAGCATGAAAGCCTGGAATGACCTGAAAGCTGAAATCAATGCCTTTGCTGAAAAGGAGGGGCGTCGCCCGCGCGTGATGATCTCCAAGCTGGGCCAGGACGGTCACGACCGCGGCGCCAAAGTGGTGGCCACCGCGTTTGCCGATTTGGGTTTTGATGTGGACATTGGGCCGCTGTTTCAAACTCCAGAGGAATGCGCGCGCCAGGCGATCGAGAATGACGTGCATGCGGTCGGCGTTTCAACGCTGGCTGCCGGCCATAAAACGCTGGTGCCGGCCATCATTGCCGAGCTAAAAAAGCAGGGTGGCGACGACATCGTTGTTTTTGTCGGCGGTGTCGTTCCGCGCCAGGACTACGAGATGCTTTACAAGGCCGGTGTCAAAGGCATTTACGGCCCCGGCACTCCGATTCCGGTCAGTGCCAGGGATGTGCTGGAACAGATCAGGAAAGCCATATCCAAATGATCGATTCATGCACCGTCATTGAATTGCCTTTTGATCGGCTACAGGAGAGGTCCGTCGAGTTGGCTGCCAAGGCAGAAGGTTTATCGATGGAAGATTGGGTATTGAAGGTGGTTCAGGACGAGTTGAACGCCTACCGATTGGAAGAATTTGATCAGCAACCATTGCAAGACCTAGAATAGGTACCTATCATTGGTAGGTATTTAATGCTCTTCTTTTGGAGATGATATGTCAAAGGCGCTTGAGACCGCAAAAATATTCATGACCGGCCGTAGTCAAGCCGTGCGCCTGCCCAAGAGTTGCCGGTTTGATGGTATCGAAGTTTTTGCCCAGAAAGTTGGCAATACCGTAGTGCTGACACCGAAGTCCAAGGCGTGGGAAAGCATGTGGACCGCACTGGATGAATTCGATTTTGAGCCGGGCTTCCAGCTTGAGCGTGATCAGGGTGCTGCGCAACAGCGCGAGGAGTTGTTTCCTTGAAATACATGCTTGACACGGACACCTGTATTTACCTCATTGCGCGCAAGTTTCCCCAACTTGAGGCAAAGGCCAAAAACCAGGCACCGGGTTCCTTGCTGGTTTCTGCCATTACCGCAGCTGAGTTGGCGTTTGGCGTGGCAAAGAGTCAACGTCATGCCCATAACCAGGCCATATTGGCGCAATTTTTGGGTGGCATGACGATCCTTCCCTGGCCCGTGCAGGCCATGTGGAACTTTGCAGAATTGAAGCAGCACCTGCAGCTGTTTGGCAAGCCTATCGGCCCCTACGATATGTTGATCGCAGCGCACGCTATGTTTGAAGATGTGACATTGGTGTCCAACAATGTGCGAGAGTTTGAGCGGGTACAGGGGCTTAGGTTGGAGAACTGGCTATGAGGTTCGGACACATAAAAAGGATTGAGCAATGAGCACCGCTTCCGCATCCAAGCAGAAGGCCACGCAATCAGAGTTTGTCAGGTGGTTTGGGCCTTTGTTGCAGGCACTGCGTGATTTGGGTGGGTCAGCATCCCCGCGCGGAGCGCTAGACGGTGAAAAATTTTTCGAAATGTTCAAACGTTATGAGCTTGGACTAAAGCCGCGAACCGTCTATGACATCGATGTTTCATTTTTTGAACAGTTTGAGTGAAGGCTGAAATTGTTTAAGGTTCAGGATTTCTTGCAGGGGATCGTAAGCGGACATTCGGTAGAGCAGCGCCGCGCCATTGCCAAAGCCATCACGCTGCTCGAATCGACCCGCACCAACCACCGTGCGCAGGCCGATGAGCTGCTTACGGCGTTGTTGCCCCACACTGGCAAATCTTTTCGCATCGGGATCAGCGGCGTGCCGGGTGTGGGTAAATCGACTTTCATTGAGGTACTGGGCCTGTACCTGATAGCCCAGGGCCACCGCGTAGCGGTGCTCACCATCGACCCCTCCAGCAGCGTGTCGGGCGGCTCGATTCTGGGCGACAAAACGCGCATGGAAAAACTTTCGGTACATGAGAATGCCTATATCCGCCCCAGTCCCAGCAGTGGCACCTTGGGCGGCGTGGCGGAAAAAACGCGCGAGGCGATGCTGGTCTGCGAGGCAGCGGGCTACGACGTAGTGCTGGTCGAAACCGTGGGTGTTGGCCAAAGCGAGACGGCAGTGGCCAACATGACCGATATGTTTGTGCTGATGCAACTGCCCAACGCCGGTGACGATCTGCAGGCCATCAAAAAAGGCGTCATGGAGCTGGCTGATCTGGTGTTGATCAACAAGGCCGACATTGATACTGAGGCCGCCATGCGGGCGCAGTTACAGATCACTTCGTCTTTGCGCATGCTCGGCTTGCACGGCTATCCGGAACCCGCCCAACACGATGAAAAAATATGGCGCCCACAGGTGATGCAAATCAGCGCGCTACAGGGGCAGGGTGTCGATACGTTCTGGGCAACCGTATTGCAGTTCAAAACATCGCAAGTCGAGAACGGAAAGTTCATGGCGCGTCGCCAGCAACAAGCGCTAGCCTGGATGTGGGAGCGTATTGATGCGGGATTGAAGCAAGGGTTTCGTCAGCACGACCAAGTCAGAGTGTTACTGCCGCAACTCGTCCAGGCGGTGCAAGACGGACGGGTAGCGGCCTCCACTGCAGCCAGACATTTATTGAACGCCTATCAACCAGATCCTAATGCCGATTAGGCCGGACCTGGGATGACAAAAACTGGAGAAAACCATGCACGACATTCTTGAACAACTCGAAGCCAAGCGCGAACTCGCGCGTTTGGGTGGTGGTCCAAAACGCATCGATGCGCAACACAAGAAGGGCAAACTGACGGCGCGCGAGCGCCTTGAACTCCTGCTCGACGAGGGTACCTTTGAAGAGTGGGACATGTTCGTGGAACACCGTTGCATCGATTTCGGCATGCAGGATCAGAAGATTCCAGGCGATGGCGTCGTGACCGGCTACGGCATGATTAGTGGCCGCCTGGTGTTTGTCTTCAGCCAGGACTTCACCGTGTTTGGGGGCGCCCTGTCTGAGGCCCACGCCGAGAAAATCTGCAAGATCATGGACCAGGCGATGAAGGTCGGCGCGCCGGTCATTGGCTTGAATGATTCGGGCGGTGCCCGTATCCAGGAAGGCGTGGCATCCTTGGGCGGTTATGCCGATGTGTTCCAGCGCAATGTCATGGCCAGCGGCGTGGTGCCGCAGATCAGCCTGATCATGGGGCCGTGTGCGGGCGGTGCCGTGTATTCACCGGCCATGACCGACTTCATTTTCATGGTCAAAGACAGTTCCTATATGTTCGTCACCGGTCCTGAAGTAGTGAAGACGGTGACGCATGAGGAAGTGACAGCCGAAGAACTCGGCGGTGCGGTGTCGCACACCACCAGGAGCGGTGTGGCCGATCTGGCGTTTGAGAACGATGTGGAGGCGCTCTTGATGCTGCGCCGTCTGTACAACTATTTGCCGCTCAACAACCGCGAAAAAGCGCCGGTGCGTCGCAGTGGCGACCCAGCTGACCGCATGGAACCGAGCCTGGACACGCTGGTGCCCGACAACGCCAACAAGCCTTACGACATGAAGGAGTTGATCGTCAAAACCGTCGATGACGGTGATTTCTTTGAGCTTCAACCTGAGTACGCCAAGAACATCCTGATCGGCTTTGGTCGCATGGAAGGGCAAACCGTGGGCATTGTGGCGAACCAGCCGCTGGTGCTGGCTGGTTGCCTGGACATCAAGAGCTCGACCAAGGCGGCGCGCTTTGTGCGGTTTTGCGACGCCTTCAATATTCCCGTGATTACCTTTGTCGATGTGCCCGGTTTCATGCCCGGCACCGCGCAGGAGTATGGCGGCATCATCAAGCACGGTGCCAAGCTGCTCTACGCTTTTGCCGAATGCACGGTACCGAAAATCACCGTCATCACGCGCAAGGCCTACGGCGGTGCTTATGACGTGATGAGTTCCAAGCACCTGCGCGGCGATGTCAACTTTGCCTGGCCCAACGCCGAGATTGCGGTGATGGGGGCCAAGGGCGCGGTGGAAATCATTTTCCGCGAAGACAAAGGTGACCCGGCCAAGCTCGCCGCCAAGGAGGCCGAGTACAAAGCGCGCTTTGCCAACCCGTTTGTGGCCGGTGCGCGCGGCTTTATTGACGATGTGATCCTGCCGCACGAGACGCGCAAACGCATTTGCCGCAGTCTGGTGATGCTGCGCGACAAGAAGCTGGAAAACCCGTGGCGCAAGCACGGCAATATTCCGCTGTAACTCGTGTTGAAGTTTGATATGAAGTTGTTTTGCGCGGGCTCAGGCTGCCCGGGTGCTCTGCTTCGTGTCCCCCGCCCTGACGGGCTCCTCCTTTACCTACGCAGAACACCCAGACAACCTGATCCCGGTGATTTGGTATTCGAGTTCAAAAATCAAGTCAACACTTATGAGCAGCAGGGTGGGAGTACATGCCATAGTGAGGTAGAGGAGGAGCCCGAAGGGCGGGGGACACGAACGACGGCGTGTACTCCCACCCGGCTGCGGAGCCGGAAAACGCTGCTGCTCATGTCAAAGGAGCGGCGACTTCGCGCGGGCTCAGAAGAAGACCTTGGAGCACCGTCAATAAGACAGACCTAGTACCACGACCGAATAATGTTAAGAGAGCACTATGTTTACAAAAATTCTGATTGCCAATCGCGGTGAAATTGCTTGTCGTGTCATCATCACGGCCAAAAAAATGGGCATCAAAACGGTTGCCGTTTATTCCGACGCCGACAAGGATGCGCGCCATGTGCTGCTGGCCGATGAAGCCGTCAACATCGGTCCGGCACCGAGCCGCGAGAGCTACTTGGTGGCCGACAAGATCATTGCGGCCTGCAAACAAACCGGAGCGCAGGCCTTGCACCCCGGTTACGGCTTCCTGAGTGAGAACGCCAGTTTTGCCAAGCGGGTCGAAGAAGAAGGCATTGTCTTCATCGGCCCCAAGCACTATTCCATGGCCGCCATGGGTGACAAGATCGAATCCAAAAAACTCGCCGGGGCCGCCGGGGTGAATTGCATCCCCGGTGTCAACAGTGCGATCGAGTCCGCCGAGCGTGCCGTCGAGGTTGCCCAAGGCGTTGGTTACCCGGTCATGATCAAGGCCAGTGCCGGCGGCGGCGGCAAGGGTCTGCGCGTGGCCTACAACGACAAGGAGGCGTTTGAGGGCTATACCAGTTGCCGCAATGAAGCGCGCAACAGTTTTGGCGATGACCGCGTGTTTGTCGAGAAATACGTGGAAGAGCCACGCCACATTGAAATCCAGTTGATTGGCGACAGCCAGGGCAATGTAATTTATCTCAATGAGCGCGAATGTTCACTGCAGCGGCGCCACCAGAAAGTGCTGGAAGAAGCACCCTCATCCTTCATCAGCGAGGCCACGCGCAAAGCCATGGGCGAGCAGGCCGTGGCCTTGGCCAAGGCGGTGAAGTACCAAAGCGCCGGTACGGTGGAGTTTGTAGTCGGCAAGGACCAGAGCTTTTATTTTCTGGAGATGAACACCCGGCTTCAGGTGGAGCACCCGGTGACCGAGTGCATCACCGGCCTGGACCTGGTCGAGCTGATGATCCGCGTTGCGGCCGGCGAGGCATTGCCGTTGACGCAAGCCGATGTGAAGCGCGACGGCTGGGCGATCGAGTGCCGCATCAACGCCGAGGATCCGTTTCGCAACTTTTTGCCTTCCACCGGGCGCCTGGTGCGCTTTCAGCCACCGGTTGAGACCATGTTTGCATCCGACACCCGGCATTGGCATGGGGTGCGGGTCGATACCGGTGTGCAGGACGGCGGTGAAATCCCGATGTATTACGACTCGATGATCGCCAAGCTGATCGTGCACGGCAAAGATCGGTTGGATGCGATCGGCAAGATGCGCGAAGCGCTGAACGGCTTCATCATCCGCGGTGTCAGCAGCAGCATTCCGTTTCAGGCCGCTTTGTTGGTGCATCCCAAGTTTGTCGCGGGCGACTTCAACACCGGTTTTATTGCCGAGCACTATAGCCAGGGCTTTCGCGCCGAAGACGTGCCGCATGAAGACGCCAATTTGCTGATTGCACTGGTTACCTTTGTCAACCGCAAGTATCTCCAGCGTGCTACCGCGCTCAGCGGTCAGATGGAAGGCCATGAGCTTGCGGTGGGCACTGACTTTGTGGTGCTGATCCTGGGCCAGCAGGGAGCCACTACTGAAAGACCTGTGACGGTGACAAATTTTGACGTGGCAACCGGCTCCAGCACCATCAGGGTTGGTACCAAGAGCTACCAGATCTGCAGTAATTACCACTTGGGCGAAGTGCGCATAGAAGGCACTTGCAACGACAAAGCATTCACTGCTCAGGTTGAGCGTGGTGGCTTGGGCTGCAAGAACCCGTTGGCGCTGCGGGTCTCGCACAATGGTACGCAAATTGACGCACTGGTGCTCTCGCAACGAGCCACCGAGTTGTACGCCTTGATGCCCTACAAGGCAGCGCCGGATATGAGCCGCTATGTGCTCTCGCCGATGCCGGGCTTGCTGGTGGACGTGGCTGTTCAAGTGGGCCAGAAGGTGCTGGCCGGTGAACGTGTCGCGGTGATCGAGGCCATGAAGATGGAAAACGTATTGTTCGCCGCCGCCGATGGCGTGGTCAAATCGATTGCAGCGAGCAAGGGCGAGTCCCTGACCGTAGATCAAATCATTGTGGAGTTTGTGTAATGACCAAGACCTCTTTTCCCGCTGAGCAAGCTGCATCGCAGGCGATTACCCTGCATCAGCCCGCTAAAGCGGCGGTCGGCGGGCCCTGGACGGTGGAAACCGTGCAGGAATTGCTGGAACGACCTTTGATGGATTTGCTGTTTCAGGCGCAAACCGTGCATCGTCAGCATTTCCCGGAGGGAGACATCGAACTGGCCACACTGCTGTCGGTCAAAACGGGAGGTTGCTCTGAAAACTGCGGCTACTGCCCGCAGGCGGCGGAGTACGACACTGGCGTCACGACCAGCAAACTCATGGGCGTGGACGAGGTGGTGCGCGCTGCGCAGGCAGCCAAGGATGCGGGCGCCACGCGTTTTTGCATGGGTGCCGCCTGGCGTGCGCTCAAGGACCGCGATGTGGAGAAGGTGGCCGAGCTGGTCGAGGCCGTCAAGGGTCTGGGCCTGCAAACCTGTGCCACGCTGGGCATGCTGGAAGTGCATCAAGCCCAGCAGCTCAAGGCCGCTGGGCTTGACTACTACAACCACAACCTTGACACCGCTCCCGAGTATTACAAGGAAGTTGTGGACACCCGTACCTACCAGGACCGGCTCGACACCCTGGCCCATGTGCGCAGCGCAGGCATCAACGTATGTTGTGGCGGCATTGTGGGCATGGGGGAGACGATGGTGCATCGCGCCGGGTTGATCGTCCAACTAGCCAACCTTAACCCCTACCCTGAGTCGGTGCCCATCAACAGCCTGGTGCGCGTGCCGGGGACGCCACTGGCAGATGTCGCGCCCATCGATCCGCTTGACTTTGTGCGCATCATCGCCGTGGCCCGTATCACCATGCCGCGCGCGCGGGTGCGCCTGTCGGCAGGGCGCCAGCAGCTTGGAGAGGCGGTGCAGGCGCTGTGTTTCCTGGCTGGCGCTAATTCTATTTTTTATGGTGACAAGCTGTTGATTACCGGCAATCCTGATACCGACGCCGATAGGCGTTTGCTGCGCAAACTGGGCCTCAAGGTCCATCAAAACGAACACCACTTCAGTCATCATCATGGCGCAACCGAGGAAGTCTGCGCATGAGTGTCGCGTCTACCGTTAGCCGTCCGTTCAAGGTACTGGGCATTCAGCACATTGCCATCGGCGCTGCTGACAAATCCAGGCTGAAAAAGCTCTGGGTTGAGATGCTGGGTCTGGAGGCCACGGGCAATTTCAGGAGTGAGCGCGAAAATGTCGATGAAGACATTTGCACTATTGGCAGCGGGGCCTTCAAAGTGGAAGTTGATTTGATGCAGCCGGTGGATGTTGACAAAAAGCCAGCCGTGCATATTCCGCCGCTCAATCACGTGGGTTTGTGGCTCGATGATTTGCCAGCCGCTCGGGAGTGGCTGTTGGCGCGCGGCGTGCGCTTTGCGCCGGGCGGTATCCGCAAGGGAGCGGCCGGATTTGATATCTGTTTTGTGCATCCGAAAGGAAACGATGAATTTCCGATTGCCGGCGAGGGGGTTCTGATCGAGTTGGTTCAAGCGCCAGCGGAAGTGATTGCCGCCTTTGGCAAGCTTGCTCAGTGCTCGTTTTGAGTCCAAGCGGTGCAGACCGTCGGGGGACAGTTTGCGTTGGGTCAAGGCGGCAATGATTTGGCACGTTTTTGACCCTTTCCCTATGCCCCGCAAGGTCTTTTGGCGAGCAGCCCGGTGTAAACTCGCACCCCTCAAAGCCACTTGCGCGGTGCAATGACGCTACAGGAGAGACACTTGCAAGCTACCAACGTAACCAATCCAGCTTATTACCATAAAGTTGTCGATTGCCAATGGGCCTGTCCGGCCCACACACCGGTTCCAGAATACATTCGCCTGATCGGTCAGGGTCGCTATAGCGATGCCTATATGATCAATTGGGTCTCAAACGTATTTCCAGGTATTTTGGGGCGCACCTGTGATCGACCCTGTGAGCCCGCTTGCCGACGCGGCCGGGTCGAAGAAAACAATACCGGAAAACCGGAACCGGTGGCGATTTGCCGCCTCAAGCGGGTTGCCGCAGATAACAAAGGCGATGTCAAGGCGCGCATGCCAAAAGTAGCAGCACCCAACGGCAAACGCATTGTCTGTGTGGGTGCGGGGCCGGCCTCGTTGACAGTGGCGCGCGATCTGGTGCCGTTGGGTTACGAAGTGACGGTTTTTGAAGGCGAAGCCAAAGCAGGCGGTTTCATGCGCCAGCAAATTCCGCATTTCCGCTTGCCCGAGGAGGTGATTGACGAAGAAACCGGCTACATCCTTGACCTAGGCGTGAAGTTCAAGAACAAGCAGCGTGTTGAGTCGATGAAAGAGCTGATGGAGCAAGGCTACGACGCAGTTTTTGTGGGTTGCGGTGCCCCGCGCGGCCGGGTGCTGGATTTACCGGGTGGCAAAAAGGCCAGCGCCAATATCCACATTGGTATTGACTGGCTGGCATCGGTTTCGTTTGGCCATGTCACCAAAGTCGGCAAGCGCGTGATCGTTTTGGGAGGTGGCAATACGGCCATGGATTGCTGCCGCTCAGCGCGGCGTCTGGGCGGCGAGGATGTCAAGGTGATTGTGCGCAGCGGCTATGAGGAAATGAAAGCCTCGCCGTGGGAAAAGGAAGACGCCCAGCATGAGGGCATCCCGATCATCAATTACCACGTTCCCAAATGCTTCAACCACAAAGACGGCCAGCTTACGGGCATGACGTTCGAGGTGGTGAGCGCGGTCTATGACGAAAAGGGCAAGCGCACCTTGCTACCCACCGGCGTGCCGGACGTAATTTTTGAATGCGACACGGTGTTGGTGGCGGTCGGGCAAGAAAACTCGTTCCCCTGGATTGAGCGAGACTGCGGTATAGAGTTTGACCGCTGGGGTTTGCCGGTGCTGGGCAAAGATACGTTTCAATCTTCCATTCCCCGTGTTTTCTTTGGCGGTGATGCTGCCTATGGCCCCAAGAACATCATTACGGCGGTGGCGCATGGCCACGAGGCGGCAGTTTCCATCGATCGCTTCATCAACGGTGAAGATGTTGCGGTGCGTCCGGCACCGCTGACCCAGATGATGTCCCAGAAAATGGGCATTCATGAGTGGAGCTATCACAACGATGTCTCGAATGATGTGCGTTTCAAAGTGCCATGGGCCAAGGCGGAGGTGGCGCTGGCCAGCATTCGGGTCGAGGTGGAACTCGGCTTTGATGCGGGCACCGCTTTCAAGGAAGCCAGTCGCTGCCTGAATTGCGACGTGCAGACGGTGTTCAACCGTGACACCTGCATTGAGTGCGATGCTTGCACTGATGTCTGCCCGATGGATTGCATTACTTTCACCAGCAATGGCGACGAAACTGATTTGCGCTCCCGGCTCAATGCCCCGGCGCACCACGCAGCGCAGGACCTGCTGGTCTCGGGGGAGCTCAAAACCGGGCGCATCATGGTCAAGGACGAAGACGTTTGTTTGCACTGCGGTTTGTGTGCTGAGCGTTGTCCCACCGGCGCCTGGGATATGCAGAAATTCTTGCTCAACACGACCGTGGCTGGGACAGGCTGCCGTGACAAACAAAAAGTTCATCATGAAGCTTTGGGGGTCTGACTCTGGCGACGCATCAGCGAACTCGCCCTGTCCCCAACCAATTAGGAATTAAGCATGAAACGCATTGAAGCCATCAACGATTTCGTCATTAAATTTGCCAATATCAACGGCTCGGGTTCGGCATCTGCCAATGAACTCTTTGCCAAGGCCGTGATGCGCATGGGCGTACCAGTGAGCCCACGCAATATTTTTCCGAGCAACATCCAGGGCATGCCGACCTGGTACGAGGCGCGGGTCTGTGAAAAAGGTTATCACGGACGCCGTGGCGGCGTCGACATGATGGTGGCCATGAACCCGCAGACGTGGGATGAGGATGTGGCCGAAATCGAACCCGGTGGTTATCTTTTTTACGATAGCACGCGGCCGATTCCGCCGAGCAAATTCCGCCAGGACATTGAGGTCATTGGCGTACCGTTGACCGAAATCAGCAATGCGGCCTACACCGAGCCGCGCCAGCGCCAGTTGTTTAAGAACATCATTTATGTCGGTGCATTGTCGGTGCTGCTTGACGTCGATGCCAATGTTTTTGAAAAGCTTTTTGCCGAGCAATTCAAGGGCAAGGAGCGCTTGCTTGAATCCAATGTGCGCGCCTTGCATCTGGGGCGTGATTACGTCCAGAAGAACCTCAAGGCACCGCTGGGTATTCGGGTGCGCCGCTCGGATCAGGTGGGCGACCAGATTTTTACCGACGGCAACAGCGCACTCGGCCTGGGCTGTGTTTATGGAGGTGCCACGGTGGCGGCCTGGTATCCCATCACGCCATCGTCCACCGTACCCGAGTCGTTTCAAAAGTATTGTGAAAAGTTCCGTGTCGATGCTGAAACTGGCCAGCACAATTACGCTATTGTGCAAGCTGAAGACGAATTGGCTTCCATCGGTATAGCGATCGGAGCGGGCTGGAATGGCGCACGCTCGTTTACCGCCACCTCCGGGGCCGGCATCTCGCTGATGACCGAGTTTCTGGGGTTGGCCTATTTTGCCGAAATTCCGGTGACTCTCATCAACGTGCAGCGCGGCGGTCCTTCCACCGGCATGCCTACACGCACGCAGCAGTCTGACCTGCTTTCCTGTGCCTATGCGTCGCACGGTGACACCAAGCATGTGATGCTGTTCCCGCAAGATCCGCATGAATGTTTTGAGCATGCAACGGCGGCGCTGGATCTGGCCGATCGGCTGCAAACGCCGATTTTTGTCATGTCCGATCTGGACATCGGCATGAACCAACGCCTGTGCAAACCGTTTGTCTGGGACGATGCACGCGAGTACGACCGAGGCAAAGTCATGACGGCGGCCGAGCTTGAAGCGGGCAAGGATTTTGGTCGCTACAAGGATGTCGATGGCGATGGCATTCCGTGGCGCACCTTGCCCGGCACCCATCCGACCAAGGGCGGCTACTTTACCCGTGGCACGTCCAAGGACGCCTATGCGCGATATTCCGAGCGCGGGCCCGATTACATCTACAACATGGAGCGCTTGCTCAAGAAGTTCAAAACGGCTGCCAGTCTGGTGCCGCAACCGGTGGAGCGCAAGGCCGCGCAAGCCACCCGCTTTGGCGTGATTTATTTTGGTTCCACCAGCCCGGCCATGCGCGAGGCGCTGGAGGTGCTCGAAGAACAAGGCCAATATCTGGATGCCATGCGCTTGCTGGCCTTTCCTTTCCCGGAGTCGGTCGAGCGTTTCATTGCCGAACACGAGCGGGTCTTTGTGGTCGAGCAAAATCGCGACGCGCAAATGCGCACCTTGCTGGTCAACGAGCTTGATGTTGATCCCAAGCGTCTGGCCAAAGTGCTGCACTATGACGGTACACCCATTACCGCGCGCTTCATCATCCAAACTATTCGCACTAATTTGCAAGCGCTGGCGGCCAGTTCCGCAGCGACTTCTGCGCAAAAGGAGGCAGCATGACTTATATTGCCAAACCCCGGATGCACCATCCGGAGCTCACCACCAACCAGGTGGGTTACACCCGCCGTGATTACGAAGGACCGGTATCCACGCTGTGCGCTGGCTGTGGCCATGATTCGATCTCGGCTGCCATCATCCAGGCCTGTTGGGAGCTTGACATTGAGCCGCACCGGGTTGCCAAGTTGTCCGGCATCGGTTGTAGTTCCAAATCACCGACTTATTTCCTGGGCGCATCGCACGGCTTTAATACCGTTCATGGGCGTATGCCTTCGGTTTTGACCGGTGCCAACCTGGCCAACCGTGAATTGCTTTATCTGGGCGTATCGGGCGACGGTGATTCAGCCTCGATTGGTTTGGGCCAGTTCGCCAACGCCATGCGCCGCGGTGTGCGCATGGCTTATCTGGTGTACAACAACGGCGTCTATGGCTTGACCAAAGGGCAGTTTTCTCCTACCGCTGACCGGGGTTCGAAAAGCAAAAAGGGCGCCATCAACAACGAGAGCCCGGTCGATCTGGTGAGCCTGGCACTGCAAATGGGAGCCACTTATGTGGCGCGGAGTTTCTCGGGCGACAAAGAGCAGTTGGTGCCTTTGATCAAGGGTGCTTTCCGTCACGGTGGCGCGGCTTTCATCGACATCATCAGTCCTTGTGTGACCTTCAACAATCACAGTGGCAGTACCAAGAGCTACGACTTTATCCGCCAGCACAATGAATCTGTCAGCCGGATTGATTTTGTTGCAAAACGCAGCGAGATTACGACCAGCTATGCACCGGGTCAGTTGGTTGAAGTGGAACAACACGACGGTTCGATTTTGCGTTTGCGCAAGTTGCACGACGACTACGATCCAACCGATCGCAATGCGGCGCAGAGCTACATGAACGCGCACCAGGCGCGTGGCGAAGTGGTCACCGGGCTGCTCTATGTCGATCCGCTGGCACTGGACCTGCATGTGGCGCAAAATACCAGCGTCAAACCACTCAACAGCTTTGGTGTCGCTCAGCTCTGCCCGGGCACCCAGGCACTTCAGAAAATCAACGCGTCTTTGCGCTGACGCCTGAGTTTTTTTATTGGTTTTTTGAACAGGACGCACATCATGCCAGAACGTACCGTATTTGAATCTGTTTCGCAACGCCATGTGGTCAGCCTGGCTCCGCAAGCCAGCGTTTGGGATGCGGCGTGCATCATGACCAAAGCCAACCGCGGCAGCATCCTCGTGATTGATGCTGCCGGTGTGGTGCAAGGGATTCTGACCGAGCGCGATCTGATGATGCGCGTGTTGGCCAGGGCGCTAGATCCCAAGACCACGCCCGTGGCAGATGTGATGACGCGCAACCCGCAAAGCGTGACGCCCGAAACCCGGGTCGCCGAAGCGGTGCTGATCATGATCGAGCGCGGCTTTCGGCATTTGCCCATCATTACTGCCAGCGGAAAAATTATGGGCATCTTCTCGGTGCGCGATGCCTTGCCGCGCGAGGTGGGTGTCGCCGTCGGCCTGGCCGAATTCAACGACCAGGTCAATGACGTGCTGGGCTAGCAACCTGTTGAACATTGAAAGCAACACGGCGGCAACCCTTTCTGACGTTATCCTGTGAACAATGCCGGAAGCGCTGATTTTTTCCGATTTGGAAGGTGTCATTCGGCGCTGGAATCGGGGAGCCGAGACCGTCGGCCAGAGCCTTGATCTCATCTCGGGGTGACACGCTGCCTAGCAGGTCTTGAGCCATCAAGCGATCCTTGCACAAGAGTGGTGAGCAGATCTATGTGGACATGAGTTTTGCGATGGTCAAAGATCAGGCCGGAGAAATGCTGGGCTCCATGGCCGTTGCCCGTGACGCCACCCAGCGATTTCTGGAGGAAAAGAACCTGCGCCGCCAGTTGGCAGAATTGACTCCCAAACCAGCGCAGTAAAGCGTCGGTTCTTGGGTGTCTTGTTCAAAGCGCTTAGTTGATCCGATTCACACCGAGCAACAGTTGTCATTTTTGGCGGCATTAGGTGACTCGAACTGCGGGAAGAGCACATTATTTTCGAGGTGAATGTGGTTGATCAGGTCATCGCTGAGCTGCGCGATACCCACGTACAGGGCCTGCCAGGTGTTGCAAGCACCCGGGGGCAGCGTGCCGTCGTGGGTGAGCGCCGTCAGCCGGTCCAGTTGTTCGCCGTGGCTGGTGTGCTCGCTGCGCATCATACTGATCGGGAGCACAACCATTGGATTGCCCCCGGCTTTGAGCATAGGGAAAAGAATTGTCTCTTCCTTTTGCATGTGGTCCAGCAGCTCACCCTCCATGGACTCCAACAATTGCGCCAGACCCGAAGGCACCTCCGGGTTTTCGCGATGTACCAACTCGACACGGTGCGCCATTCGGATCAACTCGGGCAGTTGGGTGCGGTGCACCGCGTGGTAGCGCTCCAGGATATGGTCAATCAGCGCTGTCGGCGCTGTGCTTTGGGGCGACGCGCTGCCACGCTTCAGGTCGGCGAGTTCGTCAAGCACGGCCGCCAGGTTCAAATTCTTCTCAAGAGCGGCCTGGCGCAGACTGATCTGGCCGCCGCAACAGAAGTCGAGCTTGAGGCGCCGAAACACCGCCGTAGCGCCCGGCAACTGCACGGCGATCTGGCCCAGTGCCTGGTCGGCGCGGTTAACGCCGGGTTCTTGTTCCATGGATTGAATTGGGGTGGTCATCAGGGTTTCCTTTAAAGATTCATATGGTGTGAATATTTTATCCGATAAAATGCATCATCTCTTCATCTTTTAATACCCGGATTTGTTTCGGGGCTAACACCGTGCCCGGCATGAAGCTGCACCAAGGAACTATTGATGAAACTCACCAGTTGGACTGACTACAGCCTGCGCGTGCTCATGTACTGCGCCGCCAGCCAGGGGCGCGAGCAGCCCGTGACCATTACCGAAATTGCCGATGCGCACGACATTTCGCGCAGCCACCTGACCAAAATCGTGGTGGCGCTGTCGGATCAAGGTCTGTTGGAAACCACACGCGGTCGCGGCGGCGGCTTGCGCCTGCTCAAGCCGGCCAAAGACATCGTGCTGGGCGAGGTGGTGCGAAAGACAGAAACCGACTTCACGATGGTGGAGTGCTTTGCGCCGACCACCGGCAGCTGCCGTCTGAGCGGGCATTGCCGCCTCATGACGGTGCTGCAAGAGGCTTTGCAGAGCTACTTGAAGGTTTTGGATGGCGTCACGCTGGCCGATCTGGTGCCGTCGGCAGCAGCCGGACTGCCCACTTTGCCCAAACGCCGCAAGTCAGCAAAGATGGCGGTTTAAAAGAATCGCCTGGGCAACCGCTGACCCAGGCAAGTGCGCGCCTACAGGGCAAGGCGCGCACTCGGTTGGTCAAGAGCCCCTAGCTCTGTTGGTTCACGCGGCTTTGGTTCCGGCCACCAATACCGGTGCCCGCTGCTGGCGCTTGCCAGCGACCAGCAAACGCACGGCAAACCAGGCCAGGAAAAATGTTCCCAAGGCGAATATGAGGTCGCCCGGCACCCGCAGCCACACCATGGTTTGCATGAAATGCGAGTGAATGACCTCGGGTGAACGGGCAAACCACATACCCTTGGTGATGCTGGCCCAGGCTTGGTAAATACCGGCTGGCACCAGGGAAACAAACACCATCATGGCCAGTCCAATATTGAGCGACCAGAACATCGGAGCCAGCAGCTTGTCAGACCAGGCGGCACGGCTTGAGAGACCGCGCAGACAAAACAGCAGCAAGCCGATACCCAGCATGCCATAGACACCGAACAGCGCGGCGTGGCCATGCGCAGCGGTCATGTTGAGGCCTTGCATGTAGTACAGCGCGATCGGCGTATTGATCGAGAAACCCAACAGGCCAGCGCCCACCACGTTCCAGAAACCGACCGCGATGAAACACAGAATCGACCACTTGTAGCTTTGCACCCAGGGCGCCGCCTTGGAGCGCTGGTAGTTGCGATAGGCTTCAAACCCAATCATCGCCAGCGGAACAACTTCCAGCGCCGAGAACATGGCGCCGATGGCGATCACGAAGGTGGGCGTGCCGGTGAAATACAGGTGATGCAAGGTGCCCAGAATGCCGCCGAACAAAAAGACAATGGTTTCCAGCACAATGGCAGCGTTGGCAGTGGCGGCGCGAATCAGGCCCAGACGCGTGAACAGCAGGGCAATCACAGCGGTTGCAAACACTTCAAAAAAGCCTTCCACCCACAGGTGCACCAGCCACCAGCGCCAGTACTCGATCATCGAGTAATGCGTGTGCGGGCCCCAGGTCAGCGACGTTGCATAGAAGCCACCGATGCACAGCGCGGCCAGGAACACCATGGCAATCAAACCGCGGCTCTCTGACGGCGTTTTCAAGGCCGGCAGCAAGCCGCGCCCCAACAACGTCACCCAGAACAGCAGACCGACAAACAACAGCACCTGCCAGACGCGACCCATGCTGGTGTATTCCAGACCCTGATTGCCGACCCAGAAACTGAAAGTATTGCCCAGGTGCTGCAGTGAACCGAGCCAGCCAAAGGCAGTGGAGCCGACCACAATAAAGAGCAGGGCGTAGAACAGCACATCGACACCGAGTTTCTGGTACTTCGGCTCGACGCCCGAAATCGCCGGTGCGATGTACAGACCGGTGGCCAGCCACGCGGTGGCAATCCACAAAACAGCGAACTGGGTATGGATGGTGCGGCTCACCGTGTAGGGCAGGATTTGCGCCAACGCAAAACCGTAGAAACTGCCACCTTCAACGGCGTAGTGGGCGGTAATCACACCCATGGCCACTTGGGCCAGTATCAGGCCGATCACCACATAGAAGTATTTCCGGGTCGCCTTCATCGACGGCGTCGGCTTCAGGTCAAACAGCGGATCGGCCTTGGGCGGCGTCGGGTCGCCTTCTTCCTTGGTGCTCGAGTGGTAGAGAATCATGCCTGCAATGGCGGCGATCATGAAAATAATGCTGGCAATGGACCAGATGCCGGCACCGGCAGTCGGGTTGTTGTCCACCAGCGGTTCGTGCGGCCAGTTGCTGGTGTAGCTCAGATCCGTCTCGCCCGGCCTGTCGGTGGCCGCCGACCAGGCTGACCAGAACATGAAGGCTGGCAGCGCCTGTAGATCAAGCGGGTCGGGCAAGGAACCTGCGTTCATTGCGTACTGTTCGCGCAGCTTGTTGAGCGACGGATCACGACCAAACAATCCTGTGTAGTGGCGGGCGACTTGTGCGACCGCCTCGGCGCGCTCGGGTGAAAGCGTGATGGTGCCGGTGCTGGCGTCAAACGTGTTGCGCCGCATTTCGCTCTTGAGCCGGCCATTGAGTTCGCCTTGTTGGCCGACACTGAGTTCCTCAAATGACTTGCCAAAATCGCGCTGCGACCAGATCGTGCGTAGCGCCAACGCTTCGCGATGCAGCCAGTCGGCCGACCAGTCCGGCGCCACGTAACTGCCATGACCCCAAACCGAGCCCAACTGCTGGCCGCCAGCCGAGAGCCAGGCTTCCTGACCGCGTTGGACCTGTCCTTCGGAGAACAGTACAACTCCCTTGGTGCTGATGACTTGTTTTGGAATTGGCGGCGCAGTCAGATAGATCTCTGTTCCGACCCAGCCTAAAACGGCGAAAGACAGTACACAGATGACGGCGAGCCAGGTCCAGAGTTTGCGTGTGGCGTGCATAGCGGGATTCCTTATGAGTAGCGTTGAAAAAAAGTGGTCGTAAGTCCGAATCGAAACTTACTAATGGTGCAGTTTATATGAATCTTTTAAAAGATGCAACAAAAATGAATCATTTAAAATTGCAAGATCCAAAAATCAGGTGAAAGCTATCCAATGTCCGCTCGTATCAGTCTCTTCGCCATTGCAGCGCTGCTGCTGGGCGCTCATTTTTTTCGATCTGGCAATTTTTTACTGGTGGCCCTCTGTCTGGCAACGCCGTTGCTATTCCTGTACAGGAAGCGCCGGAGCCTCATCCTGTTGCAGTTAACGGCCTACGCTGCGACCGCGAGTTGGCTGTGGACGGCGCTTCAACTCGTCGCATTGCGCCAGCAGGCTGATCGACCGTGGATCGCCGCCGCCCTCATTCTGGGTGCAGTCGCCCTGTTCACGCTGGTGGCGGGGTTCTTGATGAACTCCCGCTGCATGCGTGAGCGCTATTCTCGTTAGCCACTGTCACTGCTTCTGCCATCGCTCGCGGCGCTGTGCGTAGTTGGAGTTTTTTGTTGGCGCTTGGCTGGCAGCACCGGTATGGGCCGGTGATCGGCCAGCAGGTGCAAGATGCCCAAGATGGGGTGTCTGAGCAGCATGCGTGGCCCGCCCCACCGCATCACGATCCTTATCTTTTCACGCATCTCCGCGCTGTAGCAATGCACGACACACTTGGCGCAGTTCGGCTTAGCGTCGCCGAACACGCAGCGTTGCAGACGGCGCTGGGCATAGTCGAACAGAGCGGCGCAGTCGGCGCATAGCGGCTCTGCGCCATGGTGGTGGCGGCAGTACATACGGACCATTATTTCGATGGTTTTGAGTTCGCGCACGCGTCGGATAAAACGCTTGTCGGTGGTGAATTCAATCAGAACACGCTTATTCACGCACGTCACCAACCGGGTTGTCACCAAAGTCCGCGCGCGCAAGGTAACTCAGCACGCGGCTGGCTGCCTCGGTCGGTGAGGCGAGCTGGCCGGTCAGCTTGAGATTGACAAAGTTGCTTTTATCCGGAAATGCTGCTGCATCAGTGTCGCGTAATTGGCTTTGCATGCCGGTATCAATCACGCCGGGTGCCAGCGAGCAGACCGCGGCACCGTGCGGTTTGAGGGCCTCGTCTAGCGCCAGACAGCGCGTGAAGTGGTCCAGGCCCGCCTTGGCGGCGCAATAAGCCGCCTGCGACGCCATCGCGCGTCGGCCCAGGCCGGACGATATGTTGAGCACTTTGCGCGGTATAGCCAAGCGGTCGGTCGCCCGTAAAAAAGCCGCCGTCAGTAACAAAGGGGCTTCCAGACCGACTCGCAGCGCACGGGCCAGATCGTGCGGATCGGAGTCACTCAGAGGCGCAATTTGTGGCAGAACCCCGGCATTGTTGATGAGCGTGGCGCTGGCAAATGAGGTTGCCGCGCGGCTTCCCATCCATTGCGCCAGCCTGCTCGCTGCGGCGGCGCCGTCTTCAAGATCAAGTGACCATTGTTCGAGCGGGCACTTCAGCGCGTCGGCACGGGTTGCCAGCGCTTCGTTGCGATGGCGTGAAATGCACAACAGCATGTGCTCGGCACTCAGCAACTGTTGCGCCATGGCCAAACCCATGCCGCGTGATGCGCCGGTGATGATGTAGAGATGTTGAACCATGCTAAACCCCTGCTTCTTGGTGGCCCATTATGGACGGCGCGCCTCAACCCTTAAGATGTGAGCGGCACTTCAGTTACAAATTCTTCTTGTTTACTATTTCGTCATCATGAAACCTGACTCTTTACCCATCTTCTCTGCCGCTAAAACGGCTGCTCCTGACTTGAAGGATTGGCCATTTTTGCGTCTGGGTTTTCGGCCTTTTTATCTTGGCGGCGCGCTGCTGGCAGTACTGATCGTGCCACTGTGGCTGGCCATGTTTTTGGGTTGGCTGCAACTCACACCCACGTCGCAGCCGCTGCTGTGGCATGTTCATGAAATGCTTTTTGGTTTTGCCGTGGCGATCATTGTTGGCTTTCTGCTGACCGCTGGTGCAAATTGGACCGGTCGGGCGACGCCGCGTGGGCCAACGCTGGCGGCGTTGGCTTTGTTGTGGCTGGCCGCGCGTGTGGCTTCGCTGAGCGGGCCTTACCTGGCGTATGCGTTGCTTGACATCGCGCTGCTGCCGGTCGTGGCGGGCATTCTGGTCAACATCTTGCTGCGTTCACGCAACTACCGCAATCTGCCTTTGGCTTTGATGCTGGCCTTGCTGGCGGTTGCCAACCTGGTGTTTCATCTGGCGGTGCTGGGGGTGTTGCAAGTGTTGCCGATGACGCCCATGTACGTTGGGCTGGCGCTGATTGTGCTGGTTGAATGTGTGATGGCTGGGCGCGTGATTCCGGCTTTTACCATGGCGGTTACGCCGGGGTTGAAATTGGTCGTTACGAAGTGGCTGGAGTGGCTCACCTTGAGCGTCACCGCGCTGGGCTTGACACTGTGGGCCTTGGCACCGCCCAGTGTGGCAGGTTTTGCTGTATTGGGAATTGCTGCTGTGCTGCAAACCAAGCGCTTGCTGGGCTGGCAGCCTGGGTTGACCCTCAAGCGTCCGATTTTGTGGATCCTGCACGCCGCTTATGCATGGATACCGGTTGGCCTGGTGTTGTTGGCACTGACGCAGATTGGCCTGATACCGGCCTCAGCGGGAATTCACGCGTTGACGGTTGGAGCTACCGGCGGCCTCATCATCGGCATGATCACGCGCACGGCACGCGGTCACACCGGCCGGCCTTTGGCGGTGTCGCAGGCTGAAGTGTTGGCCTACGTCCTGGTGATGAGCGCGGCGTTGCTGCGCGTGTTGTTGCCCCTGATGGCGCCCTCGCTGCTGCTGTATTTTCTCGTTGCTGCGGCGCTGGCCTGGAGCTTTGCGTTTCTGATCTACCTGTGGCTATTCACGCCCTGGTTGCTGCGCACCCGGCTGGACGGCAAGGACGGTTAATTCCATTTCTAAATCACCCCTGTCGTTGTTGTCTAGCCTTGCCCTCCGTCGATGCCGACAGGCAGCAAAGGACAAGCAATAGGACTGCCTGCGGCTCGACGCCTAGACAGGAATGATTTGGAAATGGAATAAGCCTGGGCAGTCGGCAAGTTAATGAACTATATTTCCCGTCAACAACTGATTCCTGCAATGAACCCTCCCACATGGCTAGCTCGCAACGTTTCCAAATTGCTACCGACGGCCGGTAAAGCCAGTACCGTTGGCGCGCTGCGTTGCACCCAGGAGCGTCTGGCGACCACTTTGAGTCGCAAAGGAGAGGCGCTGTCGCCGCGTCAACTGCGACGTGTACTGGCTGACTTGCAGGGCGTCGCGGACAGCCAGGTCAGCGAGGTTGAAGGTGGGCAGCGTGCCATGGACTTTTCCCGCTGGTATGAAGCCGCCACGTCAGCGCAGAGGTGCGATTGCTGGCTTTTAATGAGTGAGCAGTTTGCGCCTGACCTGCAAAAAATTCAGGCGGCGCGCGAACCCTATGAAGCAGCCCAGAACACGCCCGATGCGGGGCCGGCCGAGATCAGGTTGCGCCAGGCGCTGGCGTCGCCGCGCACCCGCTTGTTGCAGCGTTTTGCGGTATTCCCGCAGGGCCTGCGTTTCTTGCTCGACCTGCGCGCCCAACTGTTGCCTCACCTGAAAACCGAAAAACGCCTGCTGGCACTCGACAGCGAGCTTGAAAGCCTGTTCTCGACCTGGTTTGACGTCGCCTTCCTGGAACTGCGCCGCATCAACTGGGACTCGCCCGCATCCTTGATTGAGAAGCTGATCCAGTACGAGGCCGTGCACGACATTCGCGGCTGGAACGATGTTAAAAACCGGCTTGATCCGGATCGTCGCTGTTATGGTTTTTTTCATCCGCAATTGCCCAACGAACCGCTGATCTTTGTCGAGGTGGCGCTGCTTGATGATTTGCCTCAGGCGATCTCGCCGCTGCTCGACGAAGCGGCCGCTGCCGCCGATCTTGCCAAAGCCACCACCGCCATTTTCTACTCGATTAGCAACACCCAGACCGGTCTGCGGGGGGTGAGTTTTGGCGACTCGTTGATCAAGCGCGTGGTTGAAACGCTCAAGACCGAGTTTGCGCGTTTGAAGACTTTTGCCACGCTCTCGCCGATGCCCGGTTTTCGCGCCTGGCTGGGCAAGAATGCCTCAAGCATGCTGGACAAGCTCAATGCCAAAACCCGCGTTGCGCTGGCGCGCTCGCTGGGTGTAGAGACGGTGACGGCGGCCGACTTGCTGGCGGCGGCTGAGCAGGCACTGGCGCTCGACACCAAATCGCCGCTGCGCCGTTTCTTGATGCAATGCGCAGCCCACTATCTGAGCCGGGAACTCGCAGGTGGCAAACCCGTTGATCCGGTGACGCGTTTCCACTTGAGCAACGGCGCGCGCATTGAACGGCTGAACTGGGGTGGTGACCTGAGCGCCAAAGGCTTCAAACAGTCTTACGGGATGATGGTCAATTACCTCTACGACCTCAAACGCCTGGACAAGTACCGCGCCCAATTTTCCAAAAGCAAAATCGCGGTGTCCAGTGCGATGGCCGACCTGGAATTTTGAAACAAAGTCTCTTGGGACGCTGCGCCGGGCAGCGGTCCAAGCACCCAATTACTTGGCCCTGAAGTTGTCGTGGCACCCTTTGCACGTGTTCGCGGCGCTGCCAAACGCTACCTTCAGGCTGTCGAGCGTACCGACTTTGGCAGCGGCGCTGAGCTTGGTGGCCTCGGCCACCAGCTTGTCGGCGGATTCCTTGAATTTGGCGGAGTCTTTCCAGACGTCGGGCAGGGCCTTGGTGTTGCCGCCCTTGTCGGTGCCTTCGCCAAAAGCGGCCCACGGTAATTTAGACAGGCTTTCCACAATGACCGCGTTTCCCGCTGCCTGCCTGGCATCGAACGCCGTCTTGCCGTTGGCCATGGCGCCCAGGCGAGCGAAATGCGTCCCCATCACCGTCATTGCGCTTTGGCGGTACTTGATGGCGTCTTCGGGCTTGGCGAACTGGGCCACGGCGGGCGTGACCAGGGCCGCAACTGAAGCGGCCAGAACAAATGCAGCAATTGCTTTCATCGAATATCCTTTAGGGGTTGAAGGAGAGGTTTGTGAAAACAAGATTGTTTAAAACATCGGATTGAGAACGAGTGTATCGGCGCGAGCGATTTCTTGCTGGCGGCGCTCAAGCCTATCGTTAAAGGATTTCCATGACACACAAAATCAGGGTTTGGGATTTGCCCACGCGTGTTTTTCACTGGGCGTTGGTGTTGTGCATTGCCGGCTCCGTCATTGCCGGAGAAATCGGCGGCAACGCCATGCCCTGGCACTTCAGGATAGGCTACACGGTGCTGAGCCTGCTGCTGTTTCGCGTCGTATGGGGCTTCGTTGGCGGACGCTGGTCGCGCTTTGCTTCGTTTGTGCATGCGCCGGCCACAGTGCTGGCCTACATCATGGGGCGTGGTTTGCCGGAACACACCGTGGGACACAACCCGCTGGGCGCGGGCTCGGTGCTGGCACTGCTGTTTTTTCTGTTGGGGCAGGTGCTCAGTGGCAGTTTCAGCAGCGACGAGATCGCCTTTTCCGGGCCGCTCACCAAGTTTGTTTCCAACGCCACTGTCAGCCTGGCCACGACCTACCACAAGGAGATTGGCAAGAGCATTCTGATTGTGTTGGTATTGCTGCATGTCGGTGCCATCGTGTACTACCGCATTTGCAAGAACCAGAACCTGGCGGCGGCGATGCTGCACGGCGACAAGGAACTTGAACACCCGGCACCGTCGTCGCGCGACGATGCCGGCTCGCGCGCCGTTGCGGCGGTGGTGTTCGTCATTTGCGCCAGCCTGGTTGCCTGGGGTGTGCAACTGCTTGGCTGAACAATCACGGCGGACGGTTGAGGTTCGCTATTCACTACACAACAGAGGAGTCATCGTGAAAATTTTGGTACTGGGTGCCGGCGCCACCGGCGGTTATTTCGGCGGTCGCCTTCATCAGGCGGGCGCAGACGTTACGTTTTTGGTGCGCGCCAAACGAGCGCAGCAGCTCGCCACGCAGGGCCTGGTGATTGAGAGTACCAAGGACAAGGTTGCCTTGCCGGTCAAGACCGTGCTGGCCGAGGCGGTCAAGCCCGACTATGACGTTGTTATCCTGGCCTGCAAAGCCTTTGACCTTGACAGCAGCATTGCCGCCATCACCCCTGCCATGGGCTCTGCCACCTGCGTCCTGCCGCTGCTCAACGGCATCTCTCACCTCGACGCGCTGGACGCGGCGTTTGGGATCAACCGCGTCATGGGCGGTGCTTGCCAGATCGCCGCAACACTCACCAAAGACGGCGTCGTTAAATCATTGACTGCGGCACAATCCATCGTCTGGGGAACGCGTGACGCAGCGCAAGCGGCGCTGGCGCACAAGCTGGCAGACGCTTTCGCCAACACCGTGGTGGACTGGAAAGTCTCTAGCAACATCATGCTTGACATGTGGGAAAAGGTGACGTTCCTATGCACCCTGGCCGGCATGACCTGTTTGATGCGTGCATCGGTGGGCGATATTTTGGCCACGCCGCACGGACACAGCTTGATCCAGCGCTGCTTCGACTCCTGTGTGGCCATTGCCACCCAAGAGGGCTTCGCGCCGCGCGCCAACGTCATTGAACGTTTCCAGGCCGTGTTAAGCGCCAAAGGCTCAACGCTCACGGCATCGATGCTGCGCGATATCGAAAACAATATGCCGGTGGAAGCCGATCACGTGGTTGGCTTCATGCTGAGCAAAGCGCGCAGACACGGCATCGACGACCTGATGTTGCAGCTGGCTTACACGCATTTGAAAGCCTACGAGGCGCGGCGCGCGCGGCAGACCTCGTCATAACAGGGTGAGCAGCGTCTGACGGTTGTTGCCGACCTCTGGCGCTAGCTTGTCGAGGCTAAAACGAAAGACATTGCAGGTCTATCTGGTAGGTCGGCTTGAGACACGAAAGCGACATTCAGCTTTCCGAACTGCTCGCTCCAAACCCGACATTTATATCCGCCGTTTGATTGCCTTGACAAGTCGATGGTGCTCGAATCCAGGGCATAGCCTTCCCCGCAATGTTGACATCGAGTCCGAGCGGCTCGTCGGCATAGAGCTTGTTGGCGCGACGAATCAGCACCGCAGGAAGTGTAATTGGCGTTGACTTGCAAACTGCCGCTGCTGCCCTGTGACCGGATCGATAAACTCGATTTGTTTGGCCAGCAGTTGCAGCGGGTGGGCGTAGTCGATTTGCCCCTCTGGGGTGAGCGCCGGGTAGAGGCCATCGTTCAAGATCGGCAGCCCGAGCGCCGCCATATGGACGCGCAACTGGTGGCGCTTGCCGGTGACGGGCTTGAGCTGGTAGCGAGCCAGCCCAGCGCTGACCTCCAGTACATCGATGTCGGTCACTGCGTTGGGCGTGCCACTCACCTCGTGTTGCAGCATGAAGTGGCCAGCCTCGACGATCCGGCTCGCGCGGGTCAGCGGCAACTCTATATCCGCACGCCAGGGCGCAATCGCCTCGTAGGTTTTTTCGACCCGGTGCTGGCTGAACAGGGTGTGGTAAGCGGCGCGGGTCTCGGGCTGCTTGCAAAACAGCACCAACCCAGCGGTGTCGCGGTCGATGCGGTGAATCGGCACCAGCGTATTAAGTCCGAGTTTGAGTTTGAGCCGCACCAGCACGGTCTCGGCCAAATAGCCGCCCGAAGGCATCACCGGCAAGAAATGCGGCTTATCGACCACCACAAGTTGCGCATCCTGGAACAACACCACTTCATCAAAGGGAATGTGCGGTTCATTCGTCACCGCGCGGTAGTAGTACAGCCTGACATGGCTGCGGTAGGCGCTGTCCGGTGGCACCGGACAGCCTTGCTCATCGATCACATTTCCGCTTGCCATGCGCTGTTGCCAGACGGTAGCGGCGATGCCCGGAAAGCGCTCTGCTAAAAACTCCAGTACCGTTGGCCAGTCACCGGCGGGCAGGCCGACGCAACTCGGCCCGATACCGTTGCGCGTGGGAGGTGTGCTAGACCCGTTCAAACACCAGATCCCAGACGCCGTGGCCGAGTTTGATGCCGCGGTTTTCAAACTTGGTGAGCGGCCGGTAGTCGGGCTTGAACGCATAGCCGACTAGCTCTGGGTGGGTCAACGTCGCAGGGTTTTTCAGCAGCGGTTCATGGCTTAACACATCGAGCATCTGCTCGGCATAAGACTGCCAGTCGGTGGCGCAGTGCAGGTAGCCGCCGACCTTCAAACGCGCGGCCAGCTTGGCCACCCGCGCTGCCTGGATCAGGCGGCGTTTGTTGTGTCTTTTCTTGTGCCACGGGTCAGGAAAAAAGATGTGGATGCCGTCCAGACTTTGCAGCGCCAGCATGTTGTCGATGACCTCCACCGCGTCGTGCGCGCAGATGCGAATGTTGTGCAAATCCTGTTCGCCGATGCGCTTGAGCAGCGCACCGACGCCGGGTTCGTGCACCTCGCAGCACAGGAAATTTATCTGCGGCATCAGGGCGGCGACGTGGGCGGTGGCTTCACCCATGCCAAAACCGATTTCCAGGATCAGCGGTCGCTTCTTTTGAACGTCCGTGAGACGATCAAGCGCGGTTGCATCGGTGAAAGCAGCATCAAGATCAAGCAGGCCAGACTGGTAGGGCAACAGGAATTTGGGCCCAATGGCGGCCACCGCCTTGGCCTGACCGGCTGTTGTGCGACCCGAGCGCAGCACAAAACTCTTGATCGCTTTGGGGTGGGTCACACCCGGCAAGCGGCCAGCGTTGCGTGGGATGCCTGTGGCTGCCAGGGGAGGGAGGTTTGTATCGTTCACAGAGCAGGATTGTAGAGACGAGACCAATATTCAACCCAAGCCACCAGTGCCTGCGTCACACTGCCACGCAAGACCGGCAGCCCCAACACCTGAGCAGCGCTATTGAGCACGGCTAGCGGGTCGCCGCTACCCAGCGGTTGCGCCCCATTTTGTTTGGACAGCTTTTCACCGTTGGCGCCCAGCACCAGCGGTGTGTGCAGGTAGCGCGGTGTCGGCAAACCAAGGGCGTGTTGCAACACGATTTGCCGTGCCGTGTTGTCGAGCAGATCCTCGCCGCGCACCACGTTCGTGATACCCTGCGCGGCGTCATCGACGACCACGGCGAGTTGGTAGGTGAAGGAGCCATCAAAGCGTTTGAGCACAAAGTCGCCAACCTCGGCTTGCACGTCTTGCTGTTGTGGCCCGCAGCGGCGGTCGCTCCATTTGATCACGTCTTGGCTCTGGATTTGCAGTCGCCACGAACGCGGTGCCCGACCGGCCAGACTCAGGCGGCAAGTGCCGGGGTAAACCAACTCGGCGTGGCGGCTCCGGCCTTGCCCCAGGCGACTCAGCGTGGCTTCAACGTCTTGGCGCGAACAGGCGCAGGGGTAGGCCAGCCCTTGGCTCAGTAGCTGCTCTAAGGCCTGCTGGTAGCGTTCGCTGCGCGCGGATTGCCACACGGGTACCTGGTCGCTGTACAAACCGCAGGCAGCAAGTTGCTGCAAGATGATCTGATCCATCCCGGCTGGGCAGCGTGGCTTGTCTATGTCTTCGATGCGTACCAGCCATTGGCCGACGTGGGCGCGAGCGTCGAGCCAGCTTGCCAGTGCCGCCACCAGCGAGCCCGCATGCAGTGGCCCGGTAGGAGACGGGGCGAAGCGGCCGATGTAGTTCGGCATGGGCGTTTGCCGGGATTTGGTCAGTTCAGCGCGAGTGGCCTCTCATTCCGTTTCCAGTTCAATGCGAGATTAGGCGCACCGACGCAGACAGCACTTCAGGTGCGGCCAGGAGGTGTAACGACATATCGCTTTGAAATGGAAATGGAATCAGATCACTGCCAAGGCGAGTTCCAACCCCGAGATGAAGGCATTTTCAATCCGGTGACCCAGGCACCAGTCGCCGCAAACGCCAATACCGCTGCTGGCATCCCATAGGTGTGATTGACCCAAAACCTCAGTGGTTTTGGCGTAAAGCCAGCGCTTGGTATCGACAAAGGTCGGTTCGGCGCGAATGCCGGTGACTTCGGCAAAAGCCTTCTGTAGCTTGGCCTGGACGCGGGCTGGATCGTCCTGCAGATGCTCTTGCGACCATGCCGCACTGGCTTGCACGGTCCAGCGTTCAATCGTGCCGCGCCCCGGTTTGCTCGATTCGCGGGCCAGCCACGCAATGCGGTGGTGCGTGCTGCGAGCGGCATTCCACTGCGGCCCCAGGGAAGACAGATCGGGTTGCATCGCCTGCGGAAACGCCAGCATCAGCGTCCAGCAAGGAGCGGCGTCGACCCTGTCAATTTGCTGCCCCAGCGGGTCGGCTTGGGGCGAGGTCTCCAGTAGCAAGCGCGCTGGTTCCGCCGGAATTGCCAGCAGCACGGCGTCGAACCCTGAAAACACATGGTTTGCTTCACCCGGGCCATGGGTTCGGAGTTGCCATTGATGCAGGTTGAGGGTGTCGCGGTCAAGGTGGCTGACGCGGGTCTCCAACTCAACATTGTGTTGCGACATCAACGGCAATGCCCAGCGACTTACCAGCGCATTCATGCCGGGCGTGGGCACCCAATGCGTTTGGCCCGCTGGCAAACCGGCGGCGGCGACCCGCCCCTGCTCGTCGAGCACGCGCACGGTGTTGGCGCTCCAGGGTTTGCAAAGGCCGGGTACCGTTTGCAATGCGCGCTCAAAGCGCGGGTCACGCACGGTGAAATACTGCGCGCCGGTGTCAAACGCGCCAAACGGACTGATGCGCGTGGCCATGCGTCCGCCGATGGCCTGGTTTTTTTCGAATACTGTCACCTGATGGCCAGCTTGTGCCAGAGTTCGCGCACATGTCACGCCTGCCATGCCAGCACCGATGACTGCAATCTTTTTGACTTTGGATTTGACGTCGGGTTTGGATTTCGAAGATTTCATAAACGTTGTCTCCAGGGGTTGTTGCACACCTTGCACTTTACACGCCTCGGGCCTGTCAAGAAATAAGGTTTAAAAGTTATTGGTGAACAGGCCCTAAATGGCGTTCGAGCAGAGCGGCTCGGGTCGTCGGGCTTTCAAGCTGCGCCAGCCACCACTGCAGGGCGCGACCTTGCTCCAGCGCATTGACACTGCGCCAGGCGAAGTTGACGCGCACAACGCGTTGCGGTTGATCCATTTGTTTGACCACCAGGCGACCGGTTTCAATGAAAGCGCGGGCCATGCATTCGGGCACAAAGCCGCAGCCCAGGCCGCGCAACTGGGCATCGAGCTTGTCCTGCATGGTAGCGACGGTAAATACATCTTGTCCGCCCAGCAAACCCAGTGTCATGCCGTTGCCCCGGCTGATGGTATCGGCCACCGCGACCGCCCGGTGGTGCCGCACCGCATCATCTCTGAGCGGCTCGGGCGCACTTGCCAGCGGGTGATGCGGTGCCACGGCATACACAAAGCTGACATCACCCAGCGGTTTGCTTTGAATGCCAGCCTGGTTGCCTGCATCGGCCACACCCAGGGCCAGATCGGCCTGGCCCGAGGTCAACGCTTCGAGCGTGCCAGAGAGGGTTTCATCGCGCAGCTTGATGCGGGTTGGCGGGTTCAGTGCGAAAAAACTTTCGCATAGCTCCAGCACCGTCGTTTTGGAGATGATGCCGTCCACGGCGATGGTCAGTTGCGGCTCCCAGCCGGTGGCGACGCGCTTGACACGGTTGGCCACGGCGTCAATTTCTTCCAATAACCGTGCTCCCTCGCGCAGTAACTCGGCACCGGCTTCGGTCAGCCGCGCCTGACGTGAACTGCGATCAAACAGCAAGACATCAAGCGCATCTTCGATCTGGCGCACACGATAGGTCAGGGCGCTCGGCACCAGGTCGAGCGCGCGGGCTGCTGCGGCAAAGCTGCCTGTGGCGGCGACGGCTTGCAGCATGGCGAGGGCATCCGGGGTCAAAACATTGCGGGCACTTGGCACTTGATTCTCCGGTTGATTCAAATAATTTGAATGATGCCAGCAAATCCCTTGCACCGCTAGTGTGCGAAGCCAGACTAAAGTTGGGACAAGAGGTTTGATCGTCATTGCGAGGAGCAAAGCGACGCGGCAATCCAAGCAGTCCGGATTCATGGATTGCCGCGCTACGCTCGCAATGACGCAAACATGAACCTGTAGAAGTGTCCAAATTATTTGTGGAGCATTGTCATGTTGAAAGTTCGTCAATCCAAAGAACGCGGTTATGCCGACCATGGTTGGCTCAAGTCGTTCCACAGTTTTTCATTTGCCGGCTATTACGACCCAAAATACATGGGCTGGGGCAATCTGCGCGTCATCAATGAAGACTGGATCGCCGCAGGCAAGGGCTTTGGCACGCATGCTCATCGTGACATGGAGATCATCACCTACGTGCTCAGTGGTTCTTTGGCGCACCAGGACAGCATGGGCAATGTCAAGGCGATCCCGCCGGGCGATGTGCAGCGCATGAGCGCCGGCACTGGCGTGCAGCACAGCGAGTTCAATCATGCGCCCAATGAAACCACCCATTTGTTGCAAATCTGGATCGAACCCAACGTCATCGGCATCGCGCCGAGTTACGAGCAAAAGACCTTTAGCGATGCTGAAAAACGCGGTGTGCTGCGCCTGGTTGCATCCAACGATGGCGCGCAAGGATCCGTCACGATCCATGCGGATGCCGCGCTCTATGCGGGCCTGTTTGATGGCAGCGAGGCCGCTGTGCTGGCGCTGGAGCCGACGCGCAAAGCGTATGTTCATCTGGTGCGTGGTGAACTCAATGTCAACGGCGAGCCGCTCAAGGCCGGTGACGCTGTGCTGCTGGAGGGCGAGAGCGATATCCGCCTGAGCGCTGGCAAAGATGCCGAAGTGCTGGTGTTTGACCTCAGTGCTTGATGCCAGTTGGTGCAATTGAAAGTGTTGAACCTTCCCCGGTGTCATTGCGAGCGCAGCGCGGCAATCCAGGGGCCATGGATTGCCGCGCTGCGCTCGCAATGACGGATGCATAGTTTTTTTATCAACGTAAGGAGTTTTCAAATGACAAAAGTAGCAGTTGTTTTTCATTCGGGTTATGGGCATACCCTGCGCATGGCGCAATCGGTAGCGCAGGGCGCTGGTGGCGAGTTGGTGGCGATTGATGCCGACGGCAATGTCAGCGATGCTGGCTGGGCCACGCTGGGCGCTGCCGACGCCATCATCATGGGCTCGCCCACCTACATGGGCAGCGTGAGCTGGCAGTTCAAGAAATTCGCTGACGCCAGCAGCAAGCCCTGGTACAGCCAGGACTGGAAAGACAAGATTTTTGGGGGTTTCACCAACAGTGCCAATGTCAACGGTGACAAGCACTCCACCTTGCATTACTTCATGACACTGGCCATGCAGCACGGCGGCATCTGGGTTGGCACCGGTTTGAACTACAACAACACCAAAGCGTCACAGCGCGCTGATGTGAATTATCTGGCTTCTTCAGCCGGCCCGATGGCGCAGACAGCGGGCGATGCCAGTGCCGAAGAAATGAACCCGGGCGACCTGGAAACCGCTCGTCTGTTTGGCCAACGCATCGCCGAAGTGGCGACCAGGTTACGGGCTTGATTAATCGCGGGCGGATCATTCAAGGAAGAGGAAAACTACAATGCCCCTCTATGTTTGTCCACCTGCGTTTGCACACTGAATTTTCCGTCGTTGACTCGACCTGCCGTATTGATGATGTCGTTCGCTGCGCTGCCGCTGACGGTCAGGGCGCGTTGGCGATTACGGACCTGAGCAATCTGTTTGGGGCCGTCAAGTTTTACAAGGCGGCACGCAAAAAAGGCGTTAAACCACTGCTGGGTGCTGAAGTTTGGCTTGAAGGCGCGGGAGCCGACGAAACCAAGCTCTCGCGCTTGCTGCTGCTAGTGCACAGCCAGCAGGGTTACCTCAATTTGTCGGAGCTGCTGGCGCGAGCCTGGACGCAGCAAAGCGGCAAGCCGCAGGCCTGCGTCAAGTGGGCCTGGCTGGCAGAGCGCGGCGCCGGGCTGATCGCGCTCTCAGGGGCTCAGGCCGGGCCGGTCGGGCAAGCGTTGCTGCAGGGCGACCAGGCGCGTGCGCTCGATACCGCCTTGCAATTGGCGGGGCTGTTCCCGCACCGGTTCTATCTTGAATTGCAACGCGCTGGCCGACCGGATGACGAGGCCCATGTGGCGGCCTGCGTGCAGTTGGCCGCGCGCACCGGCCTGCCGGTGGTAGCAACGCAGCCGGTGCAGTTTATGGAAGTGGATGATTTTGAAGCACATGAGGCGCGGGTGTGCATCGCCGAGGGAGAAATTCTGGCCAATCCGCAGCGCCTGCGCCGATTCACGCGCGAGCAGTATTTCAAGTCTGGCGCGCAAATGCAAGCGCTGTTTGCCGACCTGCCTTCGGCCCTGGCGAATACGCTTGAAATTGCCAAGCGCTGCAATTTGACGCTGATATTGGATAAGCCCCAGTTGCCTGATTTCCCTACGCCCGAGGTCAACGGCGAGCGCATGAGCGCAGATGATTATTTCCGCCATGTCTCTCATGAAGGGCTCAAGGAGCGCATGGCGCATCTTTACCCGGACCCGACGCAGCGTGAACAAGAGCTGCCGCGTTACCTGGAGCGGCTCGAATTCGAGCTTGGGACGATTCAAAAAATGGGCTTTCCGGGCTATTTTTTAATCGTCGGAGACTTCATCAACTGGGCCAAGAATAATGGCTGCCCGGTCGGTCCGGGCCGGGGTTCGGGAGCCGGTTCGCTGGTCGCGTATGCGCTCAAAATCACCGATCTTGATCCGTTGCGCTACAACCTGTTGTTTGAGCGCTTCTTGAATCCGGAGCGGGTTTCAATGCCCGACTTTGACATCGACTTTTGTCAGACCAACCGCAACCTGGTGATTGACTATGTGAAAGGCAAATACGGCAAGGACGCGGTCAGCCAGATTGTGACCTTCGGTACCATGGCTGCGCGTGCGGTCGTGCGCGACGTGGGTCGCGTGCTCGACATGAGTTACACCTTTTGTGATGGCATCAGCAAGCTCATTCCGAACAAGCCCGGTGTCAGTGTCAGTTTGCAGTTGCCCCCGCGCGAACGCAAAACCGACGATAAAACCGTTTATGCCGTTGAGGCCGAACCGCTGCTGGCCGAGCGCGAGCGCAAAGAGGAAGACGTCAGGACGCTGCTGGAATTGGCGCGCAAGTTAGAGGGCTTGACGCGCAATGTGGGCATGCATGCGGGTGGTGTTTTGATTGCGCCGGGCAAGCTGACCGACTTTTGTCCGCTCTATCAACAACCCGGCAGCGACTCGGCAGTGAGCCAGTTTGACAAATACGATGTGGAAGCCATTGGCTTGGTGAAGTTTGACTTTTTGGGCCTGGCCACACTCACTATTCTGGAGATGGCGCGCGAACTTATTGCCAGGCGCCATGTGGGCCAGGAGAACTTCGCCTTTGAGAATCTGCCGCTCGATGATGCGCTGGTGTACAAATTGTTTTCGGATGGCAAGACCGAGGCCGTCTTCCAGTTCGAGTCGCGCGGTATGCAGGGCCTGCTCAAAGACGCCAAGCCAACCCGGCTGGAAGATTTGATAGCGATGAATGCGCTGTACCGGCCTGGCCCGATGGATTTGATTCCGACCTACTTGGCACGTAAGGCCGGACGCGAGGAAGTGGTGTTTCCCGACCCGCGCGCGCAAGCCATCCTGTCCGAGACCTATGGCGTCATGATCTACCAGGAGCAGGTGATGCAGATGGCGCAGATTCTGGGCGGCTACTCGCTGGGTGGCGCCGACTTGCTGCGTCGCGCCATGGGCAAGAAGGATGCGGATGAGATGGCCCGGCACCGGCAGATATTCCGTGACGGCGCGGCGCGCATGGGCATTGCCGCTGAAAAAGCCAACGCCGTGTTTGATGACATGGAGAAATTTGCGGGCTACGGTTTCAACAAGTCCCATTCGGCGGCTTATGCGCTGTTGGCCTACCACACGGCCTGGCTCAAGGTGCATCACGCCGCCGAATTCTTTTGCGCCAACATGACGGTGGAAATGGGCGACACTGACAAGCTCAAAGTCTTGTTTGAGGACGCACTCAAGATGGGCTTGACCTTTGAGTTGCCCGACGTGAACCGGGGCGTGAGCCGATTTGAGCCCGTCTCCGACAGCGAGATTCGCTATGGCTTGAGCGCCCTCAAAGGCACCGGTCAGCAAGCCATTGAAGCGCTGGTGGCAGCGCGCGAGGGTCGTGGCGCCGGGCCGTCGGGCGCTGTGGCGGGTCCGTTCAAGAGCCTGTTTGATTTTTGTTTGCGGGTGGACCGCAGCCGCATCAACAAGCGTAGCGTCGAAGCCTTGATCAAGGCCGGTGGTTTTGATTCGATTGCGCTCAATCGTGCCAGCTTGTTGGCCTCTGTCGATCTGGCGTTTGAGTTTGGCGCGGCGGCGCTGGCCAATGCCAACCAGGGTGGCTTGTTTGACGGCGGCGATGACGCCCTGGGCTCCAGCACGCAGGAGCCCGAACTGGTGTCAGCGCTGCCGTGGGGCGTGAAAGAGCGGCTCACACTGGAGAAAACTGCCGTAGGTTTCTACTTGTCAGGTCACTTGTTTGATGAGGTGGCGCTAGAAGTGCGCCGCTTTGCCAAACGCCAGATTGACGACTTGATCGACACGCGTGAGCCGCAATTGCTGGCGGGCATTGTCAGCGACTTTCGCATCATCAATGGTCAGCGCGGCAAGCTGGCCTTGTTCAAGCTGGACGATAAATCGGGCATGATTGAAGCGCGTGTCGATGAGGCGCTGCTGAATTTCAACAAAAATTTACTCAAAGATGATGAACTGGTGATTGTCATGGGGCAGCAAAAGCCGGATCGTTTCTCGGGCGGTATGCAGTTGACGGTGACACAGATATGGGACCTGAATCAAGCGCGTTGCCGTTTTGGCAAATTCTTGCGCGTGGAGATCGATAGAGAGAGAGACAAAGTGCCCGATGTGGTGCGCATGGTCACGGAGTTTGCACCGCTGCGTGAAGTCACCGAGCAGGGCGAATTACTGCGCGGTTTGGGCGTGAGAATGGCACTGTCATGCCCGGGTGAGGGCGGCACCGTTGCGGCCGAACTGCAACTTGGCGACGCGGTCAAATTTTTCCCCAGCAATTCGGCACTCGCGGCCTGGCGAGCGCAGGCCAGGGAGGGCCGGGCAGAGATTGTTTATTAGTCCTTGGGCCGGAAACTGAAGGTCAGGACTGGCGGCACCCGGCCATCCAGATCGCGTGGCAGCACTTCGGTTTTGTCGATCGCTTTCAGAACGGCATCGTCCCAGGATTTGACGCCGCTGGTCTGGGTCAGTTTGCGGCTGACGATGGTGCCGTCCGGTGAAGTCCGCACTTCAACCTCTGCCACCGGGTTAGCCGTGATGGTGTCGGTGAACACGATGTTGGGTTTGATGCGGGCGCGGATGCGTCCGGCGTAACCGGCAGACTGCCCGGACGCATGCGGGGCATTGCCGGTTGCGCCTGGGGCGCCGGTGGCGTCGGCGAGTCCGGCGATGTACTTGAGGCGGGCATCACGCTGAACTTGGAGTTTTTTGGCGTCTTGCTGGTTTTGCAGCGCTTCTTTGCGCTGAGCCGCTTGATCCGTCATTATTTTTTTCTGGACGACTTTTTTGTCTTGCTCGTGCTGCTCTTGCAGGTGCTTTTTCTCAAGCAATAATTTTTCCTGTTTCAACTTTTCCTGGCGCTGCTGATCCAGGCGTTGTTTCTCCAGCTCCCGCTGCTTTTCCTGCTCCAGGTGCCTGTCTTTTTCCTTTTTAAGGCGTAGCTTCTCCCGCTCCAGGGCGATATCGACATCGGGCAGTTTGGGCTGAGCTTGCACCGGTGCAGGCGGTGGCGCTTGAACGGGTGGCGCTGGTTCCGGCGGAACTTCGACCAATTTGGGTGCCGCCTCTTGCGGCAGCGCCGACCACAGTTCGGCCTCGGCTGTGACGTTCACCGCTTCGCTCTTCCAGTGCACGCCCCAAGTCAGGGCTACCAGCAAAAAAACGTGGGCCAGCAAAGCCAGAGCCAACGCGCGCAGGAAGCCCGGCGTCGTGGGTGGCGCGAATTCAAGGCGGTCAGTGGCGACCAAGGCGGTCATTGCGATTAATTAACCAGTTGCACCGACAGGCCGACACGCTGGATGCCAGCACGTTGCAAGCTGTCCATGACTTTGACGACGCTCTCGTATTTGATGCTTTTGTCGGCGCTGATGACCACGGCGCTATTGGTCACACCGGCTTGGGCCTGAGCGACCGCGCTGGCCATATCCTTGAGCACCAGTGAGGTGGATTTATCTTTGATTTTCAGCGCTAGTGATTCATCTTTGCCAATAACGATCTGGATCACCTGGTCGGGTTGCTTGGCGGCCTTGCCGACGCTGGGCAAATTGATCATGCTCGGTGCAATCAAGGGGGCGGTGACCATGAAGATGATCAGCAGCACCAGCATCACGTCGATGAAGGGCACCATATTGATTTCGTTGATGGTGCGACGCCCGCGGCCGCGGCTCACTACAGATGCCATGGTCAAGCCTCCTTTCAGTGTCCAGAAGCCGACTGCGCGCCGACGTTGCGCTGCAGGATGTTGGAAAACTCTTCGATGAAAGTTTCCAGCTTGATGGCGGTGCGATCAATATCGCGGGCAAAGCGGTTGTAGGCCACCACCGCCGGAATCGCGGCAAACAGGCCAATGGCCGTGGTCACCAGTGCCTCGGCGATGCCTGGAGCCACCGTTGCGAGGGTCACGGTTTGCAGCGCCGCCAGCCCGGTGAAGGCATGCATGATGCCCCAAACCGTGCCAAACAAACCCACATAAGGCGAAACCGAACCGACCGAGGCCAGGAATGATAGATGGGTTTCAACCACATCCATCTCGCGCTGAAAGCTCGCGCGCATGGCCCGGCGAGCACCGTCCATCAGGGTATTGGCGTCGGTGATGTGTTTCTCGCGCAGTTTCTGGAATTCGCGCATGCCGCTGGCAAAAATGCGTTCCATGGGGCCGGAGTCGCGGGCGTTTTTGGCGGCGGCAGCAAACAGGTCGTTCAGACTGGTGCCGGACCAGAACTCGCGCTCAAAAGCGTCGTTGAGTGATTTCACCTGGCCGATTGAAAACAGTTTGCGAAAAATTGCGGCCCAACTGGCCACTGAGATGAGCAACAGCAGCAGCACGACCAGCTGCACCACGACGCTGGCGCCCAGCACCAAATGGAAGATAGAGAGGTCTTGATTCATTTTGTGGTTTCCAGAAAAATTTTCAGTCGTGCAATGGCTTCTTGCAGTTGCGCCATGGAATTGGCCGTTGAAAAGCGGATGAAATCATGACTATCAGCAACGCCAAAGTCGCGCCCGGGCGTGACGGCCACATGGGCTTGGTGCATGATCTCAAACGCCAGATCCCAACTGTCTTTGATACCCAATTTGGCACAAACCGCCGAGCAGTCGGCCCATGCGTAAAAAGCGCCGTCGGGCGGCACCGGCACGTTCAGGCCGAGCGCTTTGAGCGCCGGAATAAAGTAATCGCGCCGGGCCTTGAACTCGGCGCGTCGTCTTTCATATTCCGCCAGGCTCTCAGCCTCAAAACAGGCCAATGCGGCGTATTGTGAAATGGTGCTGGGGCAAATAAATAGGTTTTGCGCCAGCCGCTCGACCACCGGACCCAACGCCAGAGGCACAACCAACCAGCCCAGGCGCCAGCCGGTCATGTTGAAGTATTTGCTGAAACTGTTGATGCTGATGACGTCCTCGCCCAGCGCCAGCGCGGTCTGCCCATAGCGCGCCTCGAAACTCAGGCCGAGGTAGATTTCATCGACCAGCGTGATACCGCCCTTGTGAGCGACCACCTCATGGATGCGGCGCATTTCATCCGGGTCGATGGAAGTGCCGGTGGGGTTGGAGGGCGAGGCGAGCAACACGCCCTGGGTCTTGGGGTTCCAGGCGGCCGCTACCTGGCTGGCGCTGAGTTGAAAGCGCTCGGCAGCCGAGGTCGGGATCAATACTGCCGTGCCTTCAGCCGCACTGACAAAATGCCGGTTGCAAGGGTAGCTCGGATCGGGCATGAGGATCTCATCGCCAGCTTCGATCAGCGTCAGGCAAGCCAGTTGCAGTGCGGCCGAGGCGCCGGCGGTCACCACAATGCGTTCGGCCGGAACTGTGACGTTAAAGCGCGTCAGGTACCAGTGGCTGATGCGCTCGCGCAGCTCAACCAGGCCGGTGGCTTGCGTGTAATGCGTCAAGCCGTCGCGCACGGCCTTAATGGCTGCTTCCTGCACCAAGGGCGGCGCGGTAAAGTCGGGCTCGCCAATGTTGAGAAAGATCATGGGCGTGGGGGTGCGCGCCACCTCGCGTGCCAAAGCAGATGCCGCTTTGGCCACTTCCATTACATAGAAGGGTTCAATGCGCTCGGCCCGACGCGAGATTTTCATGGCCGGGCGTGGCCCCGGTCGGCTGCGACTTCGGCTGCGCGCAGGCTCGGGGCCAGCCCGTTGAGCACGGCGTTGACGTACTTGTGGCCGTCAGTGCCGCCAAACTCTTTGGCCAGCTCGATGCATTCATTGAGTACCACGCGCCAGGGCACATCCAGACAGTGTTGGAACTCGTAGGCGCCGATCCACATGACGGCGTGTTCGATTGGCGAAATTTCTGCCAGCTTGCGATCCAGCAAAGGGGTGAGCAGGGCGTCGAGCTCGTCGGCTTGCTCGGTGCAGCCATGCAGTAGCGCATCAAAGTGCACGGCGTCCGATTTTGAAAAGCCGGCCAGATCGCGCGTGAAGGCGTCAATATCAGCCACCTCGTTCTTGCCAACCAGTTTTTGATACAACGCTTGAAGGGCGAACTCGCGTGCGCGCGAACGATCTGATTTGCTGCCGGCCTTGCGTGCACCGGTGCTGGTCAAGCCGGTGCGGGACTGGCGTGGCGGGCGAATTTCAGTCGATTTCGGCTTGGGTTGGATCATTAAATTTCTTCTAACAGGTTGGCCATTTCAACTGCGGCACGGGCACTGTCGCGTCCTTTATCGGTTTGTCTTGCTACCGCCTGCGCTAAATTTTCGGTGGTGAGAATGGCGTTGGCAACGGGTAATTGGTAATCAAGTGCAACGCGGCTGACGCCGGCGCTTGACTCATTGGCGACCAGCTCGAAGTGGTAGGTTTCGCCTCGGATGACGCAACCGATGGCCACCAGCGCGTCGTATTTCATTTTCTCCGCCATGGCGAGCAGGGCCACAGGCACTTCAAGCGCGCCTGGCACCTGCACCAGATCAATGTGCTTTTCGCTCACGCCCAGCGCCATCAGTTCGGCTTTGCAAGCCGCTGCCAGCGCATTGGTAATGGGCTGGTTGAAACGGGCCTGAACGATGCCGATGGTCAATTTCTTGCCGTTCATGCGGGGGCTGCTGGCGTCCAGCTCGCCTTGGTCTGAATGGATCATGGTTGTTTACTGGGTAGGTAGCCGACAATTTCGAGGCCGTAGCCGGTCATGCTGGGCATGCGCCGGGGGGTACCGAGCAGTTTCATTTTGTGGACACCGCAGTCGCGCAGAATCTGGGCACCGATACCGTAGTTGCGCAAGTCCATGCGTCCGCGTTCGGGGCCGTGGCTGGCGCGTGCGGAGCCTTCAAACTGCGCCAGCAATTGCGTGGCAGTTTCAGCGCAGTTCAGCAGCACGACCACCCCTTTGCCTTCAGAAGCGATGCGCGCCAGGCTGGCATCCAGACTCCAGGAGTGCATGGCGCGGCCCACTTCGAGCGCGTCCAGCACCGACAAGGGCTCATGCACGCGCGCCAGCACGGTGTCGTTTTTGCTCCATTCGCCTTTGACCAAGGCTAGATGGACGCCATGCGAGGTCTTATCCTTGAAAGCATGCAACGTGAATTCGCCGAAAGCAGTATTAATGACGTGCGCGCCGACCTTCTCAACCATTGACTCGACCCGGCTGCGGTGGGCAATCAGATCGGCGATGGTACCGATTTTGAGTTTATGCGTGGCGGCAAACAGTTGCAGGTCAGGCAGACGTGCCATGGTGCCGTCGTCTTTCATGATCTCGCAGATCACCGCCGCCGGGGAGCACCCTGCCATGGTGGCCAGGTCGCAACCGGCTTCGGTATGACCGGCGCGCATCAGCACGCCGCCTTTGACCGCTTGCAAGGGAAAAATATGACCGGGTTGCACCAGATCGTTAGGCTTGGCATCTTTGGCTACCGCCGCCTGCACCGTACGGGCGCGGTCTGCTGCCGAGATACCGGTGGTGACACCTTCAGCCGCCTCAATGGAAACGGTGAAAGCGGTACCTTTTTTGTCGCCATTGTGCGCCGTCATGGGGGGCAAGCGCAGACGCTCGCAGCGCTCGCGCGTGAGGGTCAGGCAAATCAGGCCGCGCCCGAAACGCGCCATGAAGTTGATCGCGGCGGCGTTGACGTGGTCGGCCGCTAAAACCAGATCACCTTCGTTTTCGCGGTCTTCTTCATCCACCAGAATCACGATGCGCCCAGCACGCATATCGGCCACAATGTCTTCAACCGGGGAAATTGCCACGGGCAATGGGGTAGTCATAGGCTTATCTTTCAGTCAGTTTGATGCCGCACAAATTCATTGGCGCATTTTCGCACGCCCAGTGATTGACTGATCACAAGTAGATGGAGATGGTGTTCAGGTTCGCCAGGTCGGCGCAGAAGGAGCAGATATTTGTGTCACGCAGTCCTTTAAACTCGCACTACTATGGATCTGTTCTCTAAGCTCTACTACAAACTGCGCCGGTACTGGAAAGCGATCCGGCTGTATCTGGTCATTGCCGGACCGGGCCTGGTCGTGATGGTGGCGGATAACGACGCAGGTGGCATCACCACCTACGCTGCAACTGGGGCTAAGTACGGTTTCAATCTAATCTGGTTCCTCCTGATCCTCATCCCCGTTGCCTACTACGTACAGGAAATGACGGTGCGCCTGGGTGCTGTCACCAAACGAGGCCATGCCGAAGCAATTTTTGACGGATTCGGTGCCTTTTGGGGTTGGTTCTCGTTGATCGACCTGATGATCGTGGATTGGTTGACACTGGTCACCGAATTCATTGGTATGACTTCGGCCCTGAGCATCTTCGGTGTCGCGCCTTGGATCACGGTTGTCGGTGTCGTCATGCTAATGGGCATCATCGTGATCAACGGACGCTACTGGACCTGGGAAAAAATTGCGCTGCTGTTTTGCACCTTGAATCTGATTTACATCCCGGCCGCATTCATGGTGCATCCATCGGTCTCGGACGTCTTCAAGCAAGGCCTGATCCCGAATTTCCCGGGCGGCTTCAATGGTGAACTGTTCTTCATTCTGATGGCCAATATCGGCACCACGATTGCACCCTGGATGCTGTTCTTTCAGCAAAGCGCGGTGGTCGACAAAGGCATGTTGGAAAAAGACATCCCCTGGGGCAAATTCGATACGCTGGTTGGTTCGGTATTCACCGTCGTGGTGGCAGTGTTCATTGTCATTTTGACCGGTGCGGTGTTGAAGGGTGTCGCCATCGACGACGCTGCCCAGGCGGCGTCGATTTTGATGAAGACCAACCATTACGTGGGGACCTTCATGGCAATCGGCTTGTTCGATGCCGGCCTGCTGGGCGCCATCTGCATTTCGCTGGCCAGTTCCTGGGCCTTCGGCGAAATCTTCGGCTGGGCGCACTCCCTGAATCAGAACATCAAGGAAGCGCCCTGGTTTTATATCACCTACTTCTTTACGCTGATCACGGCCGGCTTGGTGGTACTGATTCCGGGCGCACCGCTGGTGCTGATCACGCTGTTCGTTCAGGTCGTCGCCGTGACCTTGCTGCCCGCCGCCCTGGTGTTCCTGATTCTGCTGCTCAATGACAAGAAGCACATGGGCGAATACTGCAACAGTCTGACGGAAAATCTGATCGGCGGCTTCATCGTCATTGCCATCGTGATTCTGTCGACGTTGTATGGTGTCAGCGTTATGTTTCCCAGCCTGTTTCACTAATCAAGGTAAATCAAAATGGCATCGAGCATCAACCGCCTGGTCAGGAAGCTTAGGGAAATCAACCATCGCTACAGCAAGCCGCATATCGAAATGACGCCAATGGTCAAATTTTCCTTGATGACATTGCGAATTTATCTATTGCTGATCGTCGGCTTGATTGTTTACAAATTTGTTGTCACCTTGAGTACGGGGGCCGTTCAATGATCACTCTGCTGGAGCACAAGTTTTTTCTGAGCGAAATCATTGGCCGCAAGGTCTACCTGAAGACCGATCAGATCGGCCGCCTGGACGATCTGGTCATCGTTGAGACCGGAAAGCTACCAGAGGTGAGTTACTTCGTTGTCACGCGTTCCTTTGGCTATCCGTCCCTGCTGCTGCCATGGGACAAACTGACGCTGATTTCAAATACCGAGATTGTTTTCGATGTGAACGCGCCGCCGCATGACTATGAGCGAGCACCACCAGAAGGATCGATCTTGCTTAGGGCGCACATTCTCGACAAGAAGATTCTGGACATGGACGATCACGAGGTCGAGATTGTTTATGACATCAGTTTGCACTTTCAGGCGGGCAAGCTGTATGTGAGCGAGGTCGATTTCAGCCGACGACGCTTGTTGCGCCGGATGGGCTTAAAGAAGCTGGCGAACTGGATTTCCGAGCGGCAACAGGAAACGAACGTGTCTTGGCTTTATGTTCAGCCTTTGCCCGAACATATCGGTGCCTTCAAGGGTCACGTCAAGCTCAACGTGCTCAAAGAAAGCATCAGCGATATTCACCCGGTTGATTTGGCCGACATCCTTGAAGAACTCGAAGGTGACCAGCGTCTGGCTGTCTTCAAGGAACTTGAGACCGAACACGCCTCCGATACCTTGGAAGAAGTTGAACCACGGGTTCAGCGTGAACTTATTCATGCGATTGAAAAGCAACGTGCAGCGCAGCTGATTGATGCCATGAGCCCGGGCCAAGCCGCCGACATTCTGGCCGCGCTGCCAACATCCGAAGCCGACGAGTTGTTATTGTTGATGGATAAAGACAACGCCACCAAGGTACAGAAAATCATCGACCAGCACGATGAAAATATTCTGTTATTTTCGACCCAGCAATTCATAAAGATGCCGGAGTCCACTTCGGTCGAAGAGGTTATGACCAATTTTCGTGTCGTCGCCCGTGATATGGACGTGATCATGTACGTCTATGTCGCCGATGAGCAGGGTGTCCTCAAAGGCGTGGTTGATTTTCGGGAACTGCTGGCGGCTGAGACCGGCCAGTTGCTCGGAGAAATCATGACCGACAAGATCATTACCTTGAACCAGGACGATACCCTGCGCAACGCAGTCGCCATGTTCGTGCGCTACGGTTTTCGCGCGATTCCTGTCACTGACGAAAACAATGTGCTGTTGGCTGTTGTTTCGTTCCGGGACATCCGAGGCATAAAGCCACGGCTTGACTAAAAATCAAGGGATGACCGATACACCAAAATCCGTACTGAGCATCCGTTCGACATAGCGCGCGATCAGGTCAATTTCAAGATTGACGTTCGAACCCGACTTGAGCGACCCCAGCGCCGTATTTTGCACGGTGTGCGGTATCAGGTTGATGCGCATCTCGCAACCCGCATCAAGATCCTCGACATGATTGACCGTCAGGCTGACGCCATTGATGGTGATGGAACCCTTGTAGGCGAGGTATTTGGCGAGCGTTTTGGGCGTTAACAAATGCAACTCCCAGCTTTCACCCACCTGGGCAAAATGAGTCACAGTGCCAATGCCATCGACATGGCCCGATACCAGGTGGCCACCCAGTCGGTCATTGGCGCGCAGGGCTTTCTCCAGGTTGATCGGTCCCGGCTGCGCCAAGCCAGCGGTCTTGTCCAGCGACTCGGCGGAAACGTCCACCGTGAATTGGCATGCTGCCGCATCCAAGGCGGTAACGGTCATGCAGGCACCGTTGAGCGCGATGCTGTCGCCCGGATCGACATCGTCAAGGTAAGTGGGCGGGCAAGTAATGGTCAGGCGCTTGCCGTGGGCGGTAGAACTGCCTAAAGCGTGAACGACCGCGATGCGCCCTACGCCGGTGATGATTCCAGTAAACATGAGCGTATTTTCGCAGGGAATCAGCCCATGCCAGAAGTTGGGCTGAAATCTTTTGCCTAAAACCGGTCGCGACCTGGGACGCGCGCCAAGATGCGCAGGTCGGGTCCGACCATGGCAGTGGATTTGAACTCCAGTGCCAGCGCGTCGGTCAGCGCGGTGAGCGGCCCGAAACTGGCCATGTCGCGCCCTGGTCCCAGCAGCTTGGGGGCCAGATAGAGCAACAATTCATCGACCAGCCCGGCACGAATCAGCGCACCATTGAGCGTGTGACCCGCCTCCACGTGCAGTTCATTGATTTCGCGCTGACCCAAATCCAGCAGCATGGCGGCCAGATCAACTTTGCCTTGGGTGCCAATTTGCTGGCCCGGCAAGTAGATGACGCTGGCGCCGCGCGCTTGCAGCGCTGCCTTTTTGGCTTCATTGGGAACGGCCGCATAAATGAAAATGGGGCGCCCCACTTCGAAGAGATGGGCATCCAGTGGTGTTTGCAGGCGGCTGTCCACGATCGCCAAAGCGGGTTGACGCGGCGTGCTCACGAGACGCACATCAAGCAGCGGGTTGTCAGCCAGCACGGTGCCAATGCCGGTGAGCACGGCACTGGCGCGGGCGCGCCAGGCGTGACCATCGGCACGGGCCGTCTCGGACGTGATCCATTGGCTGACACCGTTGTTCAGTGCCGTTTTGCCGTCCAGCGAGGCGGCAATTTTCATGCGCAGCCAGGGCGTTTTGCGAATCATGCGGCTGAAAAAACCGATATTGAGCTCGCGCGTGGCCAGCGCAACCGGGTCGTCCGGGGCAAGCACTTCAACCTCGATGCCGACAGCGCGTAGCCGTGCAATGCCTTGCCCCGCGACCAGCGGGTTGGGGTCTTGCTGCGCCACGATGACGCGCGCCACGCCTGCCTCGATCAGTGCATCGCAGCACGGCGGCGTGCGCCCGAAATGCGAGCATGGCTCCAAGGTGACGTACGCCGTGGCGCCGCGCACGTCGTAGCCCGCGTCACGCGCCGCGCGCAGTGCCATGACTTCGGCATGGGCCTGGCCGACGCGCTGCGTGTGGCCTTGGCCTAGTGTGCGGCCGCTGGTGTCTACAATGACGCAGCCGACGCTCGGGTTGGGTGATGTTATCCAGTAATTTTTTTCGCCCAAGAGCAGAGCGTTTGCCATGAACTTGTTGATTTGCATTGTGGATGCTTTATTGCCGGATTTCATTTTTTAGGTTCAATTCACAAGGCGATTTAGGTTTCCCAAACTCGCTGCGCCGATTGCCTGCCAAAGTAGTGGCCACCCGCAGTCAGATGTTGATGCCATTTTAAAAGTATTACCCATGAGTGAAACACGTAACAACGCCATCGACTTTTTGCCCGGGATGCTATCGCAAAACGCGCAGTCGATGATGCGCAGCATGGTGCTTGCCATGCAAGAGGAGATGGCACAGGACCGACAGTTGGCCAATTCGTCCTATTGTGCCTTGCTGCTCAAATTGAGTGAACCCGATCTGGTCCGTGAGTTTGATGTTGCTATCAAAAGCGCCATGACTTCAATCAAGAATTCAAACCAGACCGAGATTTTCACGGCTGACTTGTCTTTGTCGCTGGAGCCCATTGATGATGTTGTAGATTCTTCTGCGAGCGACTTTGCCAGTTCTGCGGCGCTGTTCGGCAAACTGTGTAGCGTTGAACCCGAACACAAAATTGAAAGTGTGGAGGCATTTAGCAAAGATGTTTTTCTGGCTGCGCTCAAGGACGCGTTCTTGAAATCACGCATCGACAGCGCCGAAGCGGCCAAAATCATGCCCTACGCTCGACGTGCGCTTAATGCGGAGTTGGTCGATCTGTATGGCAAACTCGGTGGCCGGTAGTGTGTTGGAGTTCACAGGCGGGTGAGATTGTTGCCGTCTGACCAGTCGTTGCCGCCACTTGTCGGCTGGTGCCACTGAAGTTTGTGGGTTTGTTGTAATCTGAGACTTATGAAGCCTCAATTCATCACTGTGAAACTCAATGCCACCAGTTCCGCGTCTGCTTCGATGATGGCCTGCGCGTTTTCTGGGCGTGCCGCGAAGGCTGTGCGTCAGTGCGGCGTCACAATGATCGAGCTTTTGGTTGTGATCGTCATCGCTGCCATCGTGGCTGCGATTGCCGCGCCTTCACTACAGAGCACGCTTAACAACTTCCGTCAGAAGTCAGCCCAGTCCTTGCTGGTGAGTGACTTGAACCAGGCGCGTGCCGAAGCAATCAAGCGTAATACCCGCACACTGGTATGTGTTCGTAATTCAGCCGGTACCGGCTGCGGCAGTGGTGCCAATTGGCAAGCCGGGTGGGTGGTGTGCACAGATTCTTTTACCACTTCCACCGGATTGCCGCCTAGCGACGACGAATGTGACGCAGCGACTACCGATAACCCCAACCCCTTCATCGTGCGCCCGGCGCTGGATGCGGTGCTGGCCTTGACCGCGCCTGCAACACCCCTTCATTTCAATGCCAACAGTTCGCAGGGCAGCGATGGCACTGCTGCCACGTTGACGTTGGGGGGTACCTGGTCTGGCGCGGTTGCCAACGTCATAACGGTTGCCCCTACCGGCAACATCGCAAAGTAGCAGGTGTCCAGATGATCCGATCCAACTTAATCCGACCCCAAGCCCGTAACACCCAACGCGGTTTTTCGATGATCGAAGTGCTGGTCACCCTATTGATCATCTCTTTGGCTCTGTTGGGTACGGCTGGGCTACAAGCATATTCGATGCGCTTGAATCAGGGCGGCCAGTTTCGCTCGTTGGCGGTGTTTTTGGCAGCTGATCTGGCTGAACGCATCGAGGCCAACAAATCAAGCGCGGGGGCTGGGTATTATGTGGTACCAAGCACCAGTGGAGCCGACTTTCTGGCCGGCGCTCCTGCAGTGAGCACGGCCTGCGTAACAGCCGCGTGTCCAGCGGCCGCACTGGCCAGCTTCGACCTCTCGCAATGGCAGAACGCAGTTGCAACGACTTTGCCGCAAAGTTCGTGGTCGGTGGCGCAAGTGGTAGCCGGCAATCAGAGCACCTACACCATCACTATCAGCTGGGTCGATCGGCGCGCTGATACCACCCATGCTGCGACCGACGCCAACTCGCAGTTCGGCAGCAATGCGGCTGGCACGGGCGAGAAATTTTCTTATACCGCGACCCGAACCGTTTTCAATTAGAACCATGACAACGTCCATGCCAACATTCTCCCGCACGCGACCCCGGCGCTCAGGCCAGCAGGCCGGGTTCACCTTGATCGAGATGATGATTGCCATCACCATCGGTCTGGGTATTCTGGCTGGGCTGGTGGGTGTGCTGGCCGCCAACTCCAGCAATTCGCGCAGCAATGATCGCACTTCCGAACTGATGACCAATGGGCGCTATGCACTCAACTCGATGAAGCAGGAACTGCGCCAGGCCGGCTTTCGCGCCTACACCTGGGCTGAGCCCAGTACGCCAGGCGCCTTGACTTTGATCAACGAGTGTCTGGAGGCGGGAGCCACGGCTGGCTCTTTTGTTGCCAATATCCGCCAGGGCATTTGGGGTGCCAATAACGTTAATCCATTTTCCGCGTCGTGCATTCCGGCTGCAAGTTATGCCAACGGTAATGATGTCTTGGTGGTGCGGCGTCTGGCTGTTATTCCTTCGCCAATACTTCCTAAGACAACACTTGACGCCAACACGGTCTATTTTCAGTCCAGCTACGAGCGCGGCCAGATCTTTCAGGGCGCAACGGCACCCACCTTTCCCGGTTCACCTGCTCCCTTGGCGAGTTTCGCCGTGCAAATCTATGTCTACTACATCAGTCCATTCACTGTTTCATCGACTGAAAGCCCGTTGGTTCCAGCGCTGTACCGGGTCTCACTGCAAAGTGATGGTTCCATGGATCGCGAGTTGGTGGCCAGCGGCATTGAACACTTGCAGGTCCAGTATGGAAAGCTCACCACAACGGTACCGGCAACGACCCAATTTCTCGACACGCTGACCGGCTTCTCGTTCAACTCAGCTGCCACCGACTGGGACAATGTAAACGCAGTGCGAATCTGGTTGCTGGCCCGCAACGAGACCGCCGAGCCGGGTTACAGCAACACCAACAGCTATGTGATGGGCGACCAGACCTATGACTTTAGCAGCGCACAGGATGGTTTTCGTCGCCAGCTTTTTACCGCCGTGGTGCAACTGCGTAACTAAGGGGGGTCACCATGCGACATCAATCTGCTTATCGTTTCCCCTATCGGCAAAAAGGTGCCACCCTGGTTATAGCCCTGTTGATTCTGGTATTGATCATGATGATCGGAATCACGGCGGTCAGCACGTCCAATACCCAGTACAAGCTGGCTGGCAATTTGCAGTTTGAAGATGGTGCAATGAATAATGCAGAGACCGCAGTCTCGACGGCTGAGAACTGGCTTGTTACTGGTACCAATTACAACAACGCCGGTTTCACTACCTACAACGCGACTGCGTCGCCCCAGTTACTGCCGATTGGTACCAACAACCCTTTGAATATGACCTGGAGCAACAGCAACTCACTCAGCTTGGGCGATGACACTCAACGGTATCTAATTCAGCAATTGTCAACCAATAATCTTTTGATGGGCTCCAGCGCGGTCGTTGGCAGGCAGGGTATTTCGGTCTGCGACAAGGTCAATACGTATCTGATTACCGGACGTGGCACCACCCACCGTGGGGCAACCAAGTTGGTCCAGTCCTACTACAGCGTTTTGAGCTGTCCAATATCTTGAGGAGCTTTTTATGTCCAAGTTATCGATCAAACCGATCTGGATCGTCACCATCGTCTTGATTGGTGCATGGGCCATTGCGCTCAGGCTGGCACTGGCAATTCCTGCCTTCGCACCGGCCAATCAGCCTGTAGGATACGTTGCCCAGGATGACATCACCAATTACAACCTCACCTCGGGTCACGAAATTCTTTACCGGGCCCAGTACGAGCGCGAGTACTGGGGTGGCAATCTGATTGCTTATGGTGTCAATAGTGCGGGTGATATTGCCACAGCGACGCAGCCATGGAACGGTGGTGCGGCCAATCAACTCGATATTCAGGGTGCCAACCGGCGCATCGTGACCTTGAAGAGCGATGGCAGCCAAATTCCGTTCACCTGGGCCAGTTTGTCCACCGTACAGCAGGGCAACTTGACCTCCAGTGCGGTGCTCGATTACCTTCGCGGCGACCATAGCGGTGAAGTTCAACAAGGCGGTACTTTGCGCCAGCGGGCTTCTGCCTTGGGCGACATTGTGCATTCGCGGCCCTACTACCTCAGCGATAGCGCCAGCGCGACACCGGCACCGACCGTTTTTGTCGGCGCCAATGACGGCATGTTGCATGCCTTTGACGCAGCGACCGGCGCGGAACGTTGGGCCTATGTTCCGTCCATGTTGATTCCGAAGATGAGTGCTCTTTCCGTCAATCCGGGGCCTAGCACAAGTTTTCCACATGACTATTATGTCGATGGTTCCGTCAACGTGGCGACCATCCTTTCGGGCTCAAAGCGGGTGCTGGTGGGTGCGCTCGGAGCCGGTGGTAAAGGCTTGTTCGCGCTCGACATCACGGGTAGCGCGCGCCTGGCACCGGCCGACGAAGCGTCGGCGGCAACCAATATTCTCTGGGAAATCACGCCGACCACGCTCAATAACGCGACGAACAACACCTATGCCAATCTGGGTTATACCTACGCCAACCCAACCATCGTCAAGGTCAGTGGCGTTGACGCCGTGATCGTCGGCAATGGTTACAACAATGGCGGCAACTACCAAGCCTTTTTGTATGTCATCAATGCCAATACCGGTGCCTTGATTTCTGCCATCCAGGCAGGGACCTCAGGCACCTCAGGCAGTCCGAACGGGCTGTCCACGCCGGTGGCCATTGACAGTAACAATGATGGCAACGTTGACATCGTTTATGCCGGCGATCTCAACGGAACGATGTGGAAATTCAATTTGTCAGCGGCTTCGGCAACAGCGCTGTTGACCACCTCGCCGGCGCAGCCGATTACCATGACCCCTGGTGTGGCACGGCACCCCAATGGCGGCTACATGATCAACTTCGCCACTGGCGCCATGCTCGCCGCAGCTGACCAGACCGATATGTCTGTCTTTGCTGCCTACGGCATTTGGGACGGTGCGCCGGTTGCCAACACCGCTTTGCTGGCGCAAACCCTGACCGAGCGTTGCTACACCTCGGGCACCAGCGTTGCAGCAACGCCGTGTGCCAGCCGAGTCCGCACGGTGACATCAAATCAGCCGGACTGGACCGTTCACAAAGGGTGGAAAGTCAACTTGCCAGCCAGTGAAAAAGTCGTCGGCGACGGCAGCTATATTGAGAATGGTCGTTTTTACTTTACGTCTTACAACCCCACCATTTCCACCACGGTTCAGACGTCCACCGTCAAAGGCGAAAACTGGCTGATGGAGCTCGATTATCTCTCCGGCGGCGTGAGCAATTTACCCTTTCTCGATCTCAGTGGCGATCACGTTCTGACCGATGACGACCGTGTCAAAGACTCGGCCAGTCCACCGGCACCGGTCATGACCACCGATGGCATTCCGGTGGGCAAGTTGATCGGCATCGGTGTCATGTCGCAGCCGATTCTGGTGCAACTAAGTACTTTGAACAATACGCTGTTTAATCAAAATCCAGATGTCGCTTTTTCGCCGGTGGCCCTGGGCACACAGACCGGTGTAACGGGGGGGCACTTTGACGTTGACTACTTTTACGTACCGCCGACTGGCGGCGCTCAGGCCAGCGCCACCATCACAATTGGCACCACCGGCCAGAGCAGTGGCTATCCGGCAACGCTGGGCGCCATTACTGTCAATGGTGTCACCGTCGTGCCCGCGCTGACGGTGACCGACATCACTGACGGTACTGCCAGCAGCGCCAACACTGCGACCATCAACAGCAAGGTGACGGGTGGTTTTACTGCCACTAAATCAGGCAACGTGATCACGATCAAGGCGCCAATGGGTACCCAGTTCAATGGCAAGGCCATCAGCATTGCGGCTGGCACTCCTCAGGCACTCGTGCCTGCGGTGGCGGGTGTCACGGCGGTGGCGGGTGTCACCGGCGTTGCGCCGACTCCCGGTACACTGGTCATAACCTCTGTGAACAAGAGTAAGACCGTGTCCATCCGATGTGGCAGCACTTTCGTCGGCAGTTCTGCCAGTTTCACATCATCGAGTAGCAATACAGCCAGCACCCGGCTTGATGCTCTTTACACTAGCATCAATCAGACGGTCAATGGGTACGCCACGTCGTGCGTCAAGACAACAACCAGCGGTGCGACATCAAAGCTTACCTGCACCATTTCGGCACCGGTCGGTGTTTCGGCTTGCCCTGGCAATGGCGGTTTTAACGTTGCTTCGGATATCAACGATACGACCAACACCGGCCCGGCTGGCGGTGTCAACGCGGTCACCGCCGTGGCTGGTGTGACTGCCGTGCCCCAGTCCGGCTGGACCAATTTCGCCCCGGCGCTGACCGCCGCAGCGTTCAATAACAACGGAGCTGAAGCCGCCAGCGTGGGCGATACCTGTGTTGACAGCAGTTGCAAGTATGACATCCATTTTCATCAGTACGACAAGGTGTTTGACGTCACCGGCGTCAACCTGCTCAATCCGAGCAGCACGACGGTCGATATCAAGAACAGCATTCCATCGCTGCTGCAAAATTTCAAGGTGTTGGTGCAAAACCAGTACCTCAGTCCGGCGGTGAAGCTGCACATCGGTGACCCCACTTATCTTTACAACGTGGACCACGGTTACATTGCGCTGAAAGATTACGCCACTTCTGCCACTTTGGACTTGGCCACTTTGCAGACTTATCGACGTGACCCCAACGCGGTCTGGCCAGGTTCCGCCTCGACCGACGCACAAAAGTTGGCCCAGCCCAAACCCATTGGGAGCTTCACCTTTAACATGCCGATCGATGCCTTGTCAGCCAAGAACTGGTGGGGCAATGGCGATGTGCGTGCCGGTTTGCACCCGACGGTTTACAGTTGCGTCTGGCAGGCCGTTGGTACCCACGACGGAAATATGTACCAGCCGGTGATTCCTCCCACCAACGGGGTCGATGGCCCGGGCGTTGCCGGCTGGTCAAATTCGACCACGCCTACCACGGCGACCGGCGCGCGGCATAACGGTGCGCTCGTGATTCAGATCATCCGGGACACGACACCCAACTCTGCGATTGAGCAAAACGTTGCCGGGCGACCGGAATACGGCTGGCGCATCAAATCTGGGCTATACAGTAACTATGTGCTGGCTGAGTACGCGACTTACTGGCATCATCCCAACGGCAAGTGCTACAACAGTCCAGGTTGGACCAAAACGCCTCCCGCTGATAACGGGACCACCACGCCAGTGTCCAAAGCGGCGGGCTCCACCGATCCGAAAATTGGAAATTTGGCCGGTAGTGTCGGCGGAGCCGGAGGCACCATTACATCGGTCGTTACGACGGTTTCTGGCGCGGTGAGTACGACAACGATCACCTATTCTGATGGCACCTTTGCTACCATCGTCAGAACCGCCAATGCGGACGGCAGTGTGACGATTGTCACGACCGACGCGTTAAAAGTTGTCACAACTGAAACGATTGCCAATACCGACGGGACGCTTAAAACCGGTGGCGATGAACGCGCGCATCAGGCGGCGCGCACCGGCCGAATTTCGTGGCGTGAACTTGTGGCACCATAGCCGCCTGCGCACCAGCTGATACCGTTGAGGTTTAACAATAAAGGAGACCTGTGAATCGAATAAAGTTACGAGGCTTCACCTTGATTGAGATGATGATCGTGGTGGTCATTGTTGGCATATTGGCCGCCGTGGCCTTGCCCAGCTACCGCAACCACATCATTCGTGCGACCCGGGTGCAAGCGCAAACCGAATTGCTGGAACTCGCCGGTTTGCAAGAGAAGATATTTCTCAATTCCAACAGCTATGCCTTCAGTGTGACGGCTGCTTATAACGGCACCGCCGCCGGTGGGCTCGGTCGCACCAGCAGCCAGACCCATGATGGCCGCTACAACCTGTCGCTGGACATCACCGTGCCGTCCCAGACCTTTGTTCTTACCGCCACCCCGGCGGCGGGCGGAACCCAGGTCGGTGATGGAAACATTTCCATCAGCGAGAGCGGGAGGCGAACATGTGATCCAACATGCGGTCCGCAGGGCGCCGCCACCTGGTAGGGTAAACACTAGTCGAAAGGGAAATATTTCGCGTTGACTTGTTGAATTTTATGGCGCACCATTTGGCGCACCATGAGCCCTCGGGTCTTTCGAAGCAATCTGGTTCTGCCGTGCCCGCAGACGGGCTTTACGCTGGTCGAACTCCTGGTTGTGATGACATTGGGTGTCATTCTGCTAAGCATGGCAGCGCCGTCGATGATTGGCATGGTTAATTCGCAAAGATCGATCGCCTTGAGCAGCGAGCTTTTCGCAAGCATGAATCTGGCGCGCTCGGAGGCGATCAAACGCAATGCCCGAGCCGTCTTGTGCAAGTCCGCCGACGGCCTGTCGTGCGCCCGAAGCGGGGGCTGGGAGCAGGGCTGGATCGTGTTTCATGACGCCGACAATGACGCCGCGCTGGACGAGGGGGAGCAAGTGATCGAGCGTCACGGACCGGTTGCCGACGGGTTGACGTTGACGGGCAATTCGCCGGTTTCAAACTACGTGTCCTACAGCGCCTCGGGGTCGGCCAAGCTGACTACCGGTGCGTTCCAGGTCGGCACTTTTACCTTGTGTCTGGACCCTGTATCGAGCAGTGATGTGCGGCAGATGATCTTGAGCAACACCGGCCGGGTACGCTTGAAAAAAGGGGTTGCCAGTAATTGTTCTTAGGACATTTGCCCCGGCGTTGCTCAAACCGGACAGTTCTATTTACTGCCGACGATTGGTCTTCACTCACATGGGTAAGTAATCTGGCGCTGCACTGTAGACAGGAAAGCGTCAAAATTGTCAGCGTGACCGGCTCACACTGAAGACTGGCATACACGACTCCTTACCTGATTGATATGACTTCCTACTCCACTGTCAAGTTACCCGACTTTCGAAACTTGGGGGTCTTGTTGCGCATCATGCTGCTGGCCGAAGGTTTGAAATTGCTGGCTAGCTGCGTTTGGGCACCTGATCTGGCCGTGGTATACGCACAGTTCGTTGGCCAGGGCGTGTTGTTTGAGCCGGTGTTACTCGGCAATCTGTTGGTGCTGTCTGTCATTGAACCATGGCTCAAGCGTGTGAGTTATCGTCAGGGCGTGACTATTGTTTTGACGCTCGGCGTGTTCATTGCTGTCGTGGGCCAACTTACTTTGGGCGTCATATTGTCTGATTTGGAAGGGGCTAACCTTGTTTCGAGTGGGGTCCCAGCGTTAGCGATAGGCGGTGCCATTTTGTTTTATTTCAACTGGCGCCACCTGCGCTTGTCGCCGTCTTTGGCCGAGTCGCGGCTGATGGCTTTGCAGGCGCGTATGCGACCCCATTTTTTGTTCAACTCGCTCAACAGCGTGTTGGGCCTGATGCGCGAAGATCCGAAACGGGCCGAAACGATGCTCGAAAATCTGGCTGATCTGTTTCGCGCCCTGATGTCCGAGCCGCGCGTGTTGGTGCCATTTAGCCAGGAATTGGCGCTGACCAAAGCGTATGTCGAGATCGAGGCCATTCGGCTCGGTGCGCGCCTGCGCGTTGCGTGGCATTGTGATGCCGCGCCAGTCGATGCTCTGGTGCCGTCACTGATTCTGCAACCGCTGGTGGAAAATGCAATATTGCACGGCGTCGTACCGCTTGCGGCTGGGGCCCAGATCAGTGTGGAGGCGTATGAGGACGATGGCAGTCTGGTTTTGTTTGTGCGCAATCCCAGCGCTGGTGATGCTCGCGATCATGAGGGGAATCATTTGGCCCTGGCCAATATCCGCGAACGGCTGGAGCTGCATTTTGACGTTGAAGCGCGGCTGCGGACCTACACTGATGGCACCGAGTTCGTAGTACAAGTACGTTTGCCCATCCATCGTGAACGGTCCCATTAAAGTTTTCATTGTTGATGACGAGGCGCCGGCCCGCGCGCGGCTGCGCGGCTTGCTGGGTGACTGTCGCGTGTCGCTGCCCAACGTTGTTGTCGGTGAAGCGAGTTGCAGCCAGGACGCGCTGCGCCTGCTCGCTTTGCACGAAGCCGACCTTGTCCTGCTTGATTACGATATGCCCGGACAGGACGGTCTGGCCTGTGCACGTGAGCTGGCCTGTGGCCCCAGGCCACCGGCGGTGATTTTTGTCACCGCCCACGATCAACACGCCCTGGCCGCTTTTGATGTGGGGGCGCTGGATTACCTGCTAAAGCCGGTGCATTTGACCCGCCTTGAGGCTTCTTTGAGGCGTGTCTTGCGATCAGCTCAGGCGGGTGAAGCGGGGCAGATTGCCCCTGCCGTTTTGAGTGAAAGTCATCTGACCGTCAATGACCGGGGCCGTGTGCTGCGGGTCAGCGTGGAGGAGGTGTTGTATCTGCGCGCCGAGCTCAAATATGTCACCTTGCGCACGCGTGAGCGGGAATATGTATTGACTGAGACGCTGAGTCAACTGGAGCAGGATTACTCTCCTGCGTTCGTTCGCCTTCACCGCAATTGCCTGGTGAACCGGCAGCACCTCAAGGGTTTTCAACTTGGCCGCGAGGACGGCGAAGAGCGCTGGTTTGCCTTGCTACGCGACTGGTCGGAACGTTTGCCGGTGTCGCGCCGCCAGACTCATGTGGTCAAAGCCTACCGACACGAATGATATGGAAGTGCAATAGGACGGGTGCGGCGATTAGCGCTGCACTTCCTCGACCAGCGTCTTGAACTCGTCGACATCCTCAAAACTGCGATAGACGCTGGCAAAACGCACATAGGCTACTTTGTCGAGTTTCTTGAGTTCACGCATGACCAACTCACCGATGTGAGCCGAGGGTAACTCGCGCACGCCCAGGCCCAGCAGCTTTTCTTCGATGCGCTCGACCGCGCCGTCTATTTTTTCGATGCTGACCGGGCGCTTGCGCAGGGCCAGTTTCATTGAGGCCAGCACTTTGGTGTGCTCGTACTCGATGCGTCGGCCGTCTTTTTTGACGATGGCCGGGAAGGAAACGTCACTCCGCTCGTAAGTGGTGAAGCGCTTTTGACAGGAAGCGCACTGACGGCGGCGGCGAATGGAGTCGCCGTCTTCGGAAATCCGGGTCTCCACCACTTGGGTATCGGTGTGACTACAGAATGGGCATTTCATAATCAGTTGAGGTCAGAGCTTGTTCGCTTCGCCTGTCATTGGCCGGAACCGATGGCATACAACTGCGGTCTGTCCCACAGTCAACTATAGACCGGGAATCGCGTGGTGAGGGCGTTAACTTTGGCGCGAACCGCCTGAATGTTGGCGTTGTCTCTTGGATTGTCCAGTACATCTGCAATCAAGTTTGCAGTTTGGCGGGCCTCCTCGTCCTTGAAACCGCGGGTCGTCAGGGCAGGGGTGCCAATGCGCACGCCGCTGGTGACCATCGGTTTTTCGGGGTCGTTGGGGATGGCGTTTTTGTTAATTGTCATGTGAGCGTTGCCCAGCACGGCTTCCGCCTCCTTGCCAGTAATACCCTTGGCGCGCAAATCCACCAGCATGACGTGGCTTTCGGTGCGACCGCTGACGATGCGCAGGCCTCGTTGGTTGAGTGTTTCAGCTACGATTTGTGCATTTTTTAGCACCTGTTGCTGATACACCTTGAATTCAGGTTGTAGCGCTTCCTTGAACGCCACGGCCTTGGCCGCTATCACGTGCATCAGCGGGCCACCTTGCAGGCCGGGGAAGACGGCACTGTTGATGGCTTTTTCGTGCTGTGCCTTCATCAGGATGATGCCGCCGCGCGGACCGCGCAGACTCTTGTGGGTGGTGGAGGTGACGATGTCGGCATGCGGTACCGGGTTGGGATAGACCCCGGCGGCAATCAGGCCGGCGTAATGCGCCATATCGACCATGAAAATGGCGCCCACGTCTTTGGCTACTTTGGCAAAGCGTTCAAAATCAATGCGCAGGCTGTAGGCCGAGGCACCGGCGATGATGAGTTTGGGTTTGGACTCATGGGCCTTGCGCTCCATGGCATCGTAGTCAATCTCTTCCTGGCCGTTCAAACCGTAGCTGACGACCTTGAACCACTTGCCACTCATATTGAGTGCCATGCCGTGCGTTAAATGGCCACCTTCGGCCAGGCTCATGCCCATGATGGTGTCGCCGGGATTCAAGAAAGCGAGAAAAACCGCCTCGTTGGCCGAGGCGCCGCAGTGTGGCTGCACGTTGGCGCAATCGGCGCCAAAAATCTGCTTGACGCGGTCAATCGCCAATTGCTCGGCGATATCGACAAATTCGCAACCGCCGTAATAGCGCTTACCGGGATAGCCTTCAGCGTACTTGTTGGTGAGTTGGGTGCCTTGCGCCGCCAGAACGGCGGGCGAGGCGTAGTTTTCACTGGCAATCAGTTCGATATGCTGTTCTTGGCGCGTGTTTTCAGCCTGGATGGCGGCAAAAAGCTCGGGGTCGGTTTGTGCTATGGATAGGTTTCGGTTGTACATGTCAGGTCGGAAAGATCATGAACCCCGAGTACCAGGGTTCATGAGGGAAGATCAGGAGTTGAACAAAACGGCAATTTTCTCAGAATTGTTGTCGGGTTTGAACGGGATGGGTGTCGGAATGGCTTGATGCGCGAAAAGCGGTACTTTGCGGCCTTTCGCGACCAGTTCCAGACGGGCATGTTCTGCCATCACTTTGGCAGCGTAGCCGCCATCATCTTCGATATTGGCGGCACCAACGTAATAACGCAGGCCACCTTCTATGGAGCCGGCGCGAGCTATAGATTCCTGTAACACTTTGACGCCCACGCGAAGGTTGATCAAAGGGTCAAAAGCCGCCAGTTTGCCGCCAGAACTCTCGTACTTGTCGCTATGAATCTGGGTCATCACTTGCATCAGACCCTGGGCACCTACCGGGCTTTGAGCAAACGGGTTGAAACCTGATTCAATCGCCATGACCGCCAGAATTAGGGTTGGATCGAGCTTGATGCGAATGCCGATGTCATAGGCTTCTGCAACCAAGGCACTCAGCGGTTCGGGCGCTATTTTGTATTTTTTGCCTAACCAATAGGCAACTGCCGCTTGTTGCTTGGGCAATTCTTGCGGTTTGCTGGTGCCGGTGCTGTCAGTGGGCTCAATTTCAATCGATGCGCTGTCCACTGAAACCTGGCGGGTTTGCAACCAGTTGAAAAGTTGAACTTCGCCAACTTGGCGCAGTTCGGGGCGAGCCGCCAATGCGATGACGACAAACATGACAGCCAGCCCGATCAGGGCAAAACCGTTGTGTGAGATTTCAAAGAAGACCTGGGCAAGGTTGGATGCGAAGATTCGCAGGCTCTGGGTGAATTTTTGTGACACTGTCATAGCTCTTCCTTCGTTCGCGTGGGCAACAGGGTTGCACTGTAGGCAGTGGTAACACGGTCGGCGCCTCGTTTAGGTTGGTACGCTATCAATATCCTGCTTTGCCTTTGGCCTGTGTGCAGAGATTTGAATATGCCGGGATCGGCAGCGGGTTCGGGTTGTCCCTGGACTTTAGTCGGGATGGGCGATTCTAGGTGGACTTTATATATCAAGTCAATAATAACGATCGAATTTTATATACTTTTCTATGCTATAAAAAGAGTGAACATGGCGTTAAAACTTCTGGGAAAAACTGTGCGCGACCAAAATTCGTTTGCATCAAGCGCATCGAATGTCGGCATTTGTTTCAAAATCAAGTTTGAATTTTTCGCCTTGACCGCTAGACTTCAGTCGCTTGTCACACGACAGGCGGCATGTCGGCAGTAGCCAGTCCCTATCCCAGGGTAGCGGTGATGAAGCGGCCCCGGCACTTTCTGGAGGCAATCTGTTGCCCCCAAGCGCATTGGGACTCAACCCTCTCTATGTGCAAGCCTAGACGGCATGGATATTGTGTCCGCTGTCGAGCCCGGTCGGTCGGCTTCACGCTGCTCGGTCGGGCTTTTTTACGTCAAACGCAAGGTTGACTTATTGCCGGACAAGCAAATAGCAGCGAAAATAGCAATTCACCCCAGTCAACTGACCGGGATTCTTTTCCTTTCCCGTGCGACTCATGTTTCCTTTTTCTGCTCCCAATAAACCTCCAGAGGCCACTGAAGTGGCCCTTCTTCCTATCAAGATAACCGAACCTCATCCACTCGATGTACTAACCGGTGGGGTATTTTCTGCCCATACATCAAACGAGCGCACCGCGCGTATCCGCGACTGGTTAGTCTGCGCGCCCAGCGCAGAGCAAATGCAAGCCGTGTTCAAGGAACTCAGTGGTAAAGACAAAGGCGCAGCAAAGTTGCTGCGCGAAAGGCTTGATGAGATCAAACGCAGCAAAACGCAGGAGTCGATAGCGCAGGAATGGGCCGACAAGGCACAGGCACTGCTGGCTTTGGCGAAACTCAATATTGCCGATGCCATGGCCTGGCAACGGGATGCAGCCAAGGCTGGTGCACCGTTAAGCAAAGAGCCGCTTGCCACCCTCAAGGGCCTGCTTACCGATCGGGTTAAGGTGATTGAAGACTTGCAGCATCGGGTGCAGGTGCAGCGCGAAGCTGCGGTCTTGCTGGCCCAGCGCATTGAAGTGTTGTCCACCAAGTCGTGGCGTGATGCGCAAGCGGTGCTAGATGCTTTACAGGCCGATGTGGTGCGCTGGCAAGAACAAGCTGCTGCCCTGTTAAATGATGCTGACTGGCCCAGCGTTGAAGCTAAATTTCCACCGCTACTGGAGACCTCACGTGGCCAATTGTTGGTTGTCTGGGAGGCTTTCAAGGCCGCCTTGATGCAGGCTGATGCAGCGGCCAATGATCCTGCCCTGGCGCTACCCTCGGTGCCGGTGTGGGCGGATGAACTGCGTCTGGGGCGAGGCATTCCGACGGAAACTGTAGCTCGTCCAAAAAAACCTTCAGTTGAACCCGAAATCAAGGCGCAAGCCTTGTCCATAGTGCGTGACACGCTTTCAAAATTAGAGCTTGAAATTGCAGAGGGTCACGGTAAGGCCAGTGCCGGTGCCGCCAACGCCTTGCGCAATGCGCTCAAGGAATACGGCAAACTCATTGATGACAAGCTGGGAAACCAGGCTCACGGCGCGTTGGCTGCGGCCGGGGAACTCGAGGGCTGGCAACGCTGGCGCGCCGACCAACTGCGCGAAGAATTGGTGCTCAAAGCCGAAGGCTTGCTGAGTCGTCCTGAAGGTCAGACCATCGGCGGACGCAAGATGCAGGAAAACCTGCGGCTCTTGCGTGAGCAGTGGAAGCAGACCGACCAGGGTGGTGTGCCCAACCATGGTCTATGGAAGCGTTTCGACGATGCCTGCAATGAAGCCCACAAAGTGGTGGAAATCTGGCTGCAGAAGGCTAAGGCCGAGACCGCCGAGCACCGCTCGCAGCGGTTGGCGCTGATTGAAGAGGTCAATGCGTGGGCCATTGCCAACCCGGTGGCACTCGACGATGACTGGAAGGGATTTAACCGCTTGCTGCATGAGTTTGGTGACCGTTGGCGTGAAGGTGGCTACGTGGGTGAAAAGATTTTTGCCGAGTTACAACCCCTTTGGAAAGCCGCGATTGATAAAGCTGCGGCACCGCTGGAGACCTTGCAAAAGAACAGTTTGGCATTGCGCCAGGGCATGATTGAAGAGGCCCGGGCAATCGGTGCCGAGCCAATGCTGCGGATTGACGCGGTCAAGGCTTTGCAGCAACGCTGGCAGGCCGAGGCGCACGCAGTGCCGATGGATCGACGTCAGGAGCAAAAGCTGTGGGACGCCTTTCGCAAACCGATTGACGATGCCTTTAACCGCAAGACGGCGGAGCGCGAAAAGGCGGACGCCGCGTTGGGTCAACGCGACCGCACGGTACTCGATGCCGCTAAAGCGCTGGAATCGGCAAACGCCTCAGGTGACGCGCAGGCGATTCGCAATGCCGTCAACGCGTTGGAGGCCGCCCTGCGCGGACAGGCCCAGGCGCAGGCTGCAGTGCAGGCGGTTTCGGCGTCCAATGAGGCCGTTGCGCCCGCGCAATCGGTTGAGACACAAGCTGTGATTCTGGCGCAGGCCCTTGCTGCGCCAGAGCCTGACGAATCAGTCGCTGTGACTCAAATCACGCAGTCCTTGGCTGCGCCGGAGTCGCCAGCGCCGGTGGTGCCGACCAAGGCGGCCTTGCGCCCCGTGGTGGCAGTGCGGGGTGATGACCGCCCTGGCATGAAAAAGACCGAACCTGCGCCTTTGGGCCGTGGCGGCAAGTTCGGCGAGCGCAAGGAGGGTGGCAGGGACGCCGCCCGAGACGGCGGTCGGGCTGTGCGTGATGACCGGTCTGTCGGTCGCTCGGATGATGGCTTGTCGCGTGGTCGCGATTACCGTGGCGGCGCTGGTGTGCCCTGGCAGGAGGCGCCGCGTTTGGGCGATAGCGCATTTCGTGCTCAACGCGACGCGCTGGAGCATGCCCAGTTTGCGTTGCGAAAATTGGCGTCACAGGCGCACGGCGAGGCACTAACCCAACTACTGGGTGCCTGGGATCAGCGTGATTGCGCTCAGGTGCCAAACGTGCAGGAACTGGGTAGTCGCGTGACGACTGTCACCCGCAACGCCTGGGTTAAAGCATTGGCGCAAACGCCCCTGGGCGATGCCAGTGTTGCCTTGTTGCGGTTGGAGATGGCCGCTGAGATGCCTACGCCGGCCGAGCACATCAATGACCGCCGAGCGCTACAGTTGCAACTATTGACCCGGCGCAATGATCCGCCGCCCATTCAAACCTGGGCGCAGGACGTTGCCATCGTGTTGACCAGTGGTTTTGATGCAGGGCAGGCGCGCCGACTGCAAAATGTACTGAAGGTCTTGTTTAAACCCTAATTTGATGGGATCAAAGATGGATTCTGTTGAAGAGTTGCTCAAACGGCTTGAGCAACTTAATGACATTGGGGCCTCGCTCTCCAGGGAGCGCGACACCGCGCGTTTGCTCGAACACATCCTGCTGGCGGCCAAAGCAATCACCAATGCCGATGGTGGCACGCTGTACCGCATGACGGAGGATGGCCAAAGCTTGCGCTTCGAAATTCTTAGAACTGATTCGTTGCAGATCGCGATGGGCGGCAGCTCGGGCAAGCCCATCAGTTTCCCCAACTTGCCTTTGTACGACTCAGCCGGTGCACCCAACGATTCGATGGTGGCGGCCTACGCGGCTATTCACAATCAAACAGTTAACATTGCGGACGCCTACACCGAACCCAATTTTGATTTTTCCGGTACCCGCCGCTTTGATGGGCGCACTGGCTATCGTTCGCAGTCGTTTTTGACGGTGCCGATGAAAAACCATGAGGGTGATGTCATTGGCGTGTTGCAGCTCATCAACGCGCACAAGCCCGGCAGTCAAACTGTGCTGCCGTTTTCACTGGCCGATCAAAGCCTGGCTGAGTCACTCGCTTCGCAAGCCGCCATTGCCTTGAGCAATCGTTTGCTGATGATGCAGCTTGAGGAGTTGTTTGAGTCCTTGATCAGCCTCATTAACCTGGCGATTGACGAAAAATCGCCCTACACCGGTGGCCATTGCCAGCGCGTGCCCGTACTGACCATGATGCTGGCAGATGCTGTGGCTGAAATCACCGAAGGTCCACTGGCGTCGTTCACAATGGACGAGCACGACCGCTATGAGCTCAAGATCGCTGGCTTATTGCACGATTGCGGCAAGATCACAACACCGGTTCATGTGGTGGACAAAGCCACCAAGCTGCATACCTTGTTTGATCGCATTGACTTGATTGACACCCGCTTTGAAGTGCTCAAACGCGATGCTGAGCTCGACGCCTTGCGCCAGCAACTGACCTTGCGGCCCTGCGTTAATCCGCAGGCAGAAGCTGAAGTGAATGCGACTTGTCAGGAGCAGATCAAGTCAATTGAGTCTGATCGTGAATTTGTTCGAAAGACAAATGTTGGGGGTGAAGCGATGTCTGACAGCGCCTTGCAACGGGTGCAGGCGATTGGTCAACAGCGGGTTTGGCGCAATTCGGACGGTAATGTGGCCGGATTTCTGACCGCCAATGAGATTGAAAACTTGAGCATTCGAGTAGGCACGTTGACCTTGGCCGAGCGCGAAACGATCAACTATCACATCGTTGCGACCATCAAGATGCTTGAGCATCTACACTGGCCCAAGCATCTGAAAAATGTGTCGGAATTTGCCGGTGGACACCACGAGCGAATGGACGGCAAAGGCTATCCCAAGGGTCTGACGCAAGACCAGATGTCCGTCCAGGCCCGGATCATGGGCATTGCCGATATCTTTGAAGCGTTGACGGCACGTGATCGACCTTACAAGCCCGGTATGAAGTTATCGCAAGCCATGGGCATCATGAATAACTTTAAAAATGACGGCCATATTGACCCTGATCTGTTCGATATTTTTCTGCGAAGCGGCGTTTACCAACGCTACGCTGAGCAGTTCCTCGATCCCGGGCAAATCGACGCGGTTATTCTCTAGGCGACAAAAGGTGAGTTACTTAAGTGCCTGCAAGCCCCAGCGCAAACGGCAAACTCAGCAGGCCCAGCAGGGTAGAGATGGTCACCAGAGCGGCTACGTAAGTACCATCGTAACCCATGCGGACCGCTAATACGTAGCAGCTTGGGGACGTTGGCAAAGCTGAAAAAGCCAGCAACATCGTGCTTTGAATCGGGTTGAGGTGAAACAAGCGCGCGAGAGCGAACGCCACCAGCGGTAGTAAGAAATGACGGATGGTCAGCAGTACCACGGCCAGCACTTTGGCGCGACCGAGTGCACCGAGCTGCATGCCTGCACCGGCGGCCATCAGTCCGAGCGCCAGCGAGGCCGCTCCGATGCGTGTCACTGTGGGTTCGAGCCACAGGGGCAGCGTCAAACCCAGCAGATTTGCCGCCAGTCCAGTGACTGTGCCAATGATGAGTGGGTTGCGCACCAACTCGCGCAGAAAACCGCGTTCGCCGTGGCGCGCCATCGGCCAGACGGCAGCTATATTGAATAGCGGCACACACACGCCTATCAGCACGGCCAATAACAGTAAACCCGCCGGTCCGGCGAGTCGATTTGCCAAGGCCAGGCCAATGAAGGAGTTGAAACGAAACGCTACCTGGGCACTGGCCACATACTCAATTTTGGGAACGTAGCGCTTAAGCCAGTACCAGTGCGGAACTGAATAAACCAGTGCGATGCCGCTGAGTCCCATGGCCCAGCCGGCACTGACCAGTCTTGCTGTTGCTCCGATGTCGAGCGGGCTTTTTACAATGGAATGAAAGAGCAGGACCGGAAATAAAAAATAATAGACGAGCGACTCGACCTGTGCCCATACCGTGCGGTTGAGTGCGGTATAACGACACACTAGGTAGCCACAAAGAATCAGGGAGAAGTCGGGAAATAAAAGTTGAACGTAATTCACATGCCAAGAATACCAGCGTAACGAACCCTCAGAGTAGAACTATGAGCCAAGGTCAAACTATTGCAATGGTGGGTGAAGCACTTGTTGATGCCTTCATCGACGCATTATGGCTGGAACAAGGCTTGTCGAAAAACACGCTGAGCGCTTATCGGCGTGACCTTAGCCTGTATGGTACCTGGCTCAAGGTGCGCAACAAGGTATTGACGCAAGCGACTGAGGGCGATCTGAATGGTTATTTTGCGGCACAACACAGTAGCACCAAGGCGACTACCGCCAACCGTCGTCTGACGGTTTTTAAACGCTATTTTCGCTGGGCACTGCGTGAGCATTTGATCACCATGGATCCGACGCTAAAACTGCAAGCTGCGCGCCAGTCTCTGCGCGTTCCCAAGACCTTGACCGAGTCTCAGGTTGAGGCGTTGTTAGACGCACCCGACGTGCAAACGGCCCAGGGTGTACGCGACCGCACCATGCTGGAGCTGATGTATGCCAGTGGCTTGCGCGTGAGCGAATTGGTCAACCTCAAAGTATTGAACCTGAGCCTGTCGGAAAATGTGCTGCGTGTATTTGGCAAAGGCAACAAGGAGAGGCTGCTGCCCTTTGGCGAGGTGGCCAGTTTGTGGATCAGGCAGTATCTGAGCGGTGCCCGCCAAGACCTGCTCGCCGGCAAGCAGACTGAAGATCTGTTTGTTACCCATCGAGGTGCCACGGCTGGCCGCGCCATGAGCCGGGTCATGTTCTGGTTGATCGTTAAAAAATATGCGACTCGAGCGGGTGTCACTGTGCCGATGTCGCCGCATACCTTGCGTCATGCCTTTGCGACGCATTTGCTCAACCACGGTGCAGATTTGCGCACGGTGCAACTATTGCTGGGCCATGTCGATATCTCAACCACCACCATTTACACTCACGTGGCACGTGAGCGTCTCAAACGCTTGCACGCACAACATCATCCTCGCGCTTAAACCAAATTGAAGAAAGAGAATTGTCATGGCAATTTATGAGCTTGACGGCATTGCACCCACTATTTCAGAGTCAGCCTGGGTCGCAGAGAGTTCCCAGGTCATCGGTGATGTCGAGCTGGGTGATGACGCCAACGTCTGGTTTGGCGTGGTGATACGGGGCGACAATGAGCCTATTCGAGTGGGCCGACGCACCAACATTCAGGACGCCTGCGTCCTGCACTCTGATCCGGGTTTCCCGCTGACCTTGGGTGAAGATGTGACGGTGGGGCATAAAGCCATGCTGCATGGTTGCACCATTGGCGATGGTTCCTTGATTGGCATCGGAGCGATTGTGCTCAACGGCGCGAAAATTGGCAAGAATTGTCTTGTGGGGGCTGGCTCTTTGGTGACCGAGGGCAAGGAATTCCCGCCGGGCTCCATGATTCTGGGCAGTCCAGCCAAGGTGGTGCGCCAGCTTGGTGCCGAGCAATTGGACGGCTTGCAACTGATGGCCCGGCACTACGTGAGCAATGCCTGCCGCTTTCGCACCGGGTTGAAAAAAATAGCCTGATTTGTTCAAACAGGGTTTAACGGCTGTTTGGCAGTTTGGGAGAAGTGAGGATTTGCACGTAAATCTCGTTGGGCTTGACCATGCCCAGATCCAGTCGTGCCTTTTCTTCGACCATCTCCAAGCCCTCGGACAGATCTCGAACTTCTGCCGCCATTTGCTCATTGGCCAGTTGTGCCAGTTGGTTTTTCCGGGTTTGTTCGGCGAGTTGTTTGCTCAAGTGAGCCACGGAGCCGACGCTACCACGGCCAAACCACAACTGCACGTGAACGATCACCAGCAGTGCGATCAAAGTGATTGAGACGACTCGCTTGCCCATGGGGAGCTTTAGCGCAAGTTATAAAAAGCCGCGCGACCCGGGTAGCTGGCGATGTCACCCAAATCTTCCTCGATGCGCAGCAGCTGGTTGTACTTGGCCATGCGGTCTGAGCGGCTCAAGGATCCGGTCTTGATCTGGCCCGCGTTGGTGCCCACCGCGATGTCTGCAATGGTCGAATCCTCGGTTTCACCCGAGCGGTGGCTGATGACGGCGGTGTAGCCGGCGCGCTTGGCCATTTCTATTGCCGCAAAGGTTTCAGTCAAGGTACCGATCTGGTTGACTTTGATCAGGATCGAGTTGGCAACACCTTTGGCGATGCCTTCCTTGAAGATTTTGGTGTTGGTGACAAACAAGTCATCACCCACAATCTGTACCTTCTTGCCCAATCGATCGGTCAATATCTTCCAGCCCTCCCAGTCGTCCTCGGCCATGCCGTCTTCGATGCTGATGATCGGATACTTATCGACCCAGGTGGCAAGCATGTCGGTCCATTCCTGCGAGCTCAGGAGCAGGCCTTCGGCCGTTAAATAGTACTTGCCGTTTTTGTAAAATTCACTGGCGGCGCAATCAAGGCCAATGGCAATTTGCTCACCCGCCGTGTAGCCCGCTTTGTCAATGGCCTGCAGAATCAACTCAATTGCAGCTTCATGATTCGCCACACTGGGGGTGAAGCCGCCCTCGTCGCCGACAGAGGTGCTCATGCCCTTGTCGTGGATGATTTTTTTCAGCGCATGGAACACCTCGGCCCCGTAACGCAGCGCTTCACGAAAGCTCGGTGCGCCCAGCGGAATGATCATGAATTCCTGCAGATCGAGGTGATTGTTGGCGTGCGCGCCGCCGTTGACCACATTCATCATCGGCACTGGCATCTGCACAGCGCCCATGCCGCCAAAATAGCGGTACAGCGGCAAACCCGATTCTTCAGCGGCCGCACGCGCGACCGCCATCGAGACCGCCAGCATGGCGTTGGCTCCCAGGCGCGACTTGTTTTCGGTGCCATCGAGGTCAATCAGGGTTTTGTCCAGATAGGCTTGCTCAGAGGCATCGAGACCGAGCACCGCTTCGGAGATTTCAGTGTTGATGTGCTCCACCGCCTTGAGCACACCTTTACCCAGATAACGTTTGGGGTCGCCGTCACGCAGCTCAATCGCTTCACGACTGCCGGTGGAGGCACCCGAAGGCACGGCGGCACGGCCCATGGTGCCCGACTCCAACAAGACATCACATTCAACGGTAGGGTTGCCGCGCGAATCCAGAATTTCACGACCGACGATGTCAACAATTGCACTCATATTCTTCTTTCAGAAAATAAACATTGAGAATTATTCGAAGTGGTTTTCCAGAAACCCGTTCTTCTTGGTGACGGCATCCAGTGCTACCAGCGTTTCCAGCAAGGCCCGCATATGCTTGAGCGGCACCGCGTTGGGGCCGTCACTCAAAGCCTTGGCTGGGTTGGGATGGGTTTCCATGAACAAGCCAGCCACGCCGACGGCGATCGCCGCACGCGCCAGCACCGGCACCATTTCGCGCTGACCGCCGCTGCTGGTGCCCTGACCGCCCGGCAATTGCACCGAGTGAGTGGCATCAAACACCACCGGGGCACCGGTGTCGCGCATGATAGCCAGCGAGCGCATGTCGCTGACCAGGTTGTTATAGCCAAAACAGACGCCGCGCTCACAAGCCATGAAATTGTCTTCATTCAAACCTTGTTCTCGTGCGGCGGCGCGCGCCTTCTTGATTACGTTTTTCATGTCGCCGGGTGCCAGAAACTGCCCCTTTTTGATGTTGACCGGCAGGCCCGACTGCGCCACGGCACGTATGAAGTCGGTTTGCCGACACAAAAAAGCCGGGGTTTGCAAGACGTCAACCACCGCTGCCACCTGGGCGATCTGCTCAATTGAATGAATGTCGGTCAGCACCGGCACCTGCAATTCGCGTTTGACTTTGGCCAGAATTTCCAGCCCGCGCTCGATGCCGGGGCCGCGAAAGGTGTCGCCACTGGAACGGTTGGCCTTGTCAAAACTGCTCTTGAAAATGAAGGAGATACCCAGGTTGGTGGTGATTTCCTTCAGGGTGCCAGCGGTTTCCATCTGCAACTGCTCTGACTCGATCACGCAGGGTCCGGCGATCAAAAAAAAGCGCTGCTGCAAGCCGACCTCAAAGCCGCACAAATTCATCAGGCCACCGCCTTCAAATGCTGGCCAGCCGCTTGGTGCGCCAACGCCGCTTTGATAAAAGAAATGAACAGCGGGTGAGCGTCCCAGGGGGTCGACTTGAACTCGGGGTGAAATTGCACGCCCATGAACCAGGGGTGAACGCTTTGCGGCAACTCGACAATTTCGGTCAGTTTTTCCCGTTGCGTCAGGGCTGAAACCACCAGACCTGACTGACGCAACTGATCAAGAAAATTCAGATTGGCCTCGTACCGGTGGCGATGCCGCTCGGTTACCACGTCGCCGTAAATCTGGTGCGCCAGCGTGCCTTTGACCACATCCGAGCTTTGCGCGCCCAGGCGCATGGTGCCGCCCAGGTCGGAGTTCGCGTCACGGGTTTTGATGCTGCCGTCCTTATCTTTCCATTCGGTGATCAAGGCGATAACCGGGTTGGGCGTGGCGGGGTCAAACTCGGTGCTGTTGGCATTTTTCAAGCCTGCGACGTGGCGGGCAAACTCGATCGTGGCCACCTGCATACCCAAACAGATACCAAGGTAAGGCACTTTGTTTTCGCGGGCAAACCGGGCGGCACAAATTTTGCCCTCGACGCCACGCACGCCAAAACCGCCGGGCACCAGGATGGCGTCAAACCTGGCGAGCTGCGTGACGTTCTCGGGGGTAATGGTTTCCGAGTCGATGTAGCCAATTTTGATCCGCACATGGTTTTTCATACCGGCGTGGCGCAGCGCTTCATTGAGCGACTTGTAGCTGTCGCTCAAATCGACATATTTGCCAACCATCACGATGTTGACGTCGCCTTGTGGGTGCTCGGTTTCATACACCAGTTCGTCCCAGCGCTTCAGATTGGCCGGGTGCGTATTCAGGTGCAGCTTGTCGCAAATCAGTCCGTCCAGCCCTTGCTCGTGCAACATCCGCGGTACTTTGTAGATCGTGTCCACATCCCACATCGAGATCACGGCCCAATCGGGCACATTGGAGAAAAGCGAAATTTTTTCGCGCTCTTCGGTCGGAATCGGGCGATCTGCACGGCAGATCAGGGCGTCCGCCTGAATACCGATTTCGCGCAATTGTTTGGCAGTGTGCTGCGTCGGTTTAGTTTTGAGCTCACCGGCGGCAGCAATCCAGGGCACGTAGCTCAAATGCACAAAGGCGCTTTTGTTGTGGCCGAGCTTGAGGCTCATCTGGCGCACCGCCTCCAGAAACGGCAGCGACTCAATATCGCCCACGGTGCCGCCAATTTCGACAATGGCTACATCGACGGCGTCGGGTGTGCCAAAGCGCGCGCCGCGTTTGATGAACTCCTGAATTTCGTTGGTGACGTGTGGAATAACCTGCACCGTTTTGCCCAGGTAGTCGCCTCTGCGTTCTTTTTCGAGCACGCTTTTGTAGATCTGGCCGGTGGTGAAGTTGTTGGTTTTGCGCATTCGTGTTTCCACAAAACGCTCATAGTGGCCCAGGTCAAGATCGGTCTCGGCACCATCCTCGGTGACAAAAACTTCGCCATGCTGAAACGGCGACATGGTACCGGGATCGACGTTCAGGTAGGGGTCAAGTTTGATTAAAGTGACTTTGAGGCCTCGCGACTCCAGAATCGCGGCTAAGGAGGCTGAGGCGATTCCCTTGCCAAGGGAAGACACCACACCGCCGGTGACGAAGACAAATTTGGTCATGTCAGAGTGAGCTTATGAAGCCCCCTGGGGTGGAAATTGTAATTATAGAGGTGCTACATTGTGGGCTATGAACGACCTTGCTGGAAAACATATTGTTTTGGGGCTCACCGGTGGCATTGCCTGCTACAAGGCTGCCGAGTTGTGCCGCGCCTTGATCAAGGAAGGTGCCAGCGTGCAAGTGGTAATGACGGCGGCAGCCGAGCAGTTCATCACACCGGTCACGTTACAGGCATTGAGTGGACGCACGGTTTATAGCTCGCAGTGGGATGCGCGTGAGCCCAGCAACATGCCGCACATCAAGCTGAGCCGAGAAGCCGACGCCATCCTGATTGCGCCTTGCAGCGCTGACTTTATGGCCAAGCTGCTGCACGGGCGCGCCGATGAGCTGCTCAGCCTCATGTGCCTGGCGCGACCGATAGCCCAGGTGGCGTTGCTGCTGGCTCCAGCCATGAACCGCGAGATGTGGGCGCATCCTGCTACCCAGCGCAATGTAGCGCAATTAATGGCTGACGGCACCACGGTGTTTGATGTGGGCAGCGGCGACCAGGCCTGTGGAGAAACTGGCGACGGTCGCATGCTGGAACCATCAGAGTTACTGGAAGATGTGATTGCATTTTTTCAGCCCAAGAGTCTGCTCGGACAGCACGTGCTGGTGACGGCCGGGCCGACCTACGAGGCAATTGACCCGGTACGCGGCATTACCAATTTGTCCAGCGGAAAAATGGGTTTTGCCATTGCCCGCGCCGCCCGCGAGGCTGGCGCTGAAGTGACGCTGGTGGCGGGTCCTGTCAGTCTGGCAACACCACGGGGTGTCGCTCGGGTGGATGTCATATCTGCGCAGGACATGCTGCAAGCCGTGCAAGACAAAGCAGCAACGGCAACGGTTTTCATTGCGACGGCAGCAGTGGCGGATTGGCGACCAGCCCATGCGGCGGATCACAAAATAAAAAAAGATGGGTCGGGCGCAACGCCAAGTTTGAATTTTGTCGAGAACCCGGACATCCTGGCCACACTGGCGCAATCCGCGCGCGGCCAGAGCCGGGCGCTGTATTGCGTCGGTTTTGCGGCGGAGAGTCATGACTTGCTGGCCAACGCGAAAGCCAAGCGAGCGCGCAAAGGCGTGCCGCTGCTGGTGGGCAATATCGGCCCGGCCACGTTTGGCCAGGATGACAACGCGCTCTTATTGATCGATGAGTCGGGCGCCAAAGAATTGGCGCGTGCTTCCAAGCTTGTGCTGGCGCGTAAGCTGATCGTTGAAATCGCAATCAGAATCAAAGCCGGAGTTCGAGCATGATGAAAATTGATCTGAAGATCATCGACTCGCGGATAGTCGACCAATTGCCAAGTTATTCCACGCCGGGCAGTGCCGGGCTGGATTTGCGCGCCTGCATCGATGCGCCGTTGACCTTGCAGCCCAACGCCTGGCAACTGGTGCCGACCGGCATCGCGATTTATTTGCACGACCCGAACTTTGCCGCGCTGATTCTGCCGCGCTCCGGGCTGGGCCACAAGCACGGCATCGTGCTGGGCAATTTGGTCGGGCTGATTGACAGCGACTACCAGGGCCAACTGATGGTGAGCGCCTGGAACCGCAGTGCTGTCGCATTCACGATCGAACCGATGGAGCGCATCGCGCAGCTCGTCATTGTTCCGGTGGTTCAGGCGCAGTTCAATGTAGTAACCGAGTTCCCCACCAGCGCGCGCGGGGAGGGCGGTTATGGCTCCACTGGCAAGAGCTGAATTGGGGTCGGATTCCAAATCGGGGCAGTTCCTTCGAACTTGACGACAAGGGTTTTTGGGGTCAGATCGCAATTTGGCAAAACCCCAAGTCCACGCTGTGGCGCGTAGCACCGCACCCGCAGGGACAGCCGAAGGCTGGGCGAATTTGGGCTCTGACCCCAATAACCCGGACCCCAAATCAGCGGGGCGTTATCGCGCAAGCCTTCGGATTGACTCAACACCGGCCCTCATCTTGTCAGAAGCCGACGAATTGGCAGAGTGAATAGTAATCTTTGAGGGCGCAAAGCCCCGCACGGCTAACCGTAACCATACGACACATGTTGTCGCACTTGTGAAGACAATGATCTCACCCAATTCAAAGGAGATCAGCATGTATTCACGTCACCGTTCTCTCGCGCGTTCGCGCTCAACATCGCCTGACACGCCTCCAATAGTTCACTTGTGGCTCCTTAGATTGCTGGTGCCGTTAGGCGGGCATCGAGAATTCATGTCTTCAGATGGCTTTCGGGACGAACCTGTGGCCGAGTTGCTCGGTTTAGGAGAAATGATTGAGCCCACCTCAGGTGACTTCAATCTAAAGTTCGCTCGCACAAAGCTGCGCCAACTCCACGCTGCAAGTGAGCGATCGAGTTGCGTGGCCACTGTACCGTCCTGTCTCGGAACCAATATCGCGCGTTTGTCGCGTTTGGTTGGGCTATCCGACACGGATTGCCGCATTCTTGGATTTGCCGTGTTGATTCATGCCGAGCGCGTGCTGGACAGCACCGCTGAGTGGCTTGGGCAGTTCACTTCGCTAAGGATGATTCACGCCGTCTCGGTTCTGTTGGATCTGCCAGACCAGGATGTCCGCGCATCACTGAGCCCTCAAGGACTTTTGGCCAAGTCTGGACTGCTCTCGGTTGAGCGTTGTGGGACTTCGACCTTGGGTGGCAAATTGAACTTGCTTTCAGACATTTTTGCCGATCAAATCTACTCCTCTGATGCTGATCCGATTGGGCTGCTGCGGGACACGGTGGTACCCAGCGCACCCCCATTGCTTGAGCTAATTGACTACGCCCACATAGGGGAAATTCTC